>NZ_DATMNA010000051.1:0-57531 GCF_035569475.1 Phenylobacterium sp. | reverse complement strand
ACCAGGGCGCTTCGCTGAGCGCCGTCAAGGTCAGCGGCGACCACCGCAAGCTCCCCGTGCGGGCCGTGCGCTTCGACGACCTGGGCATCGGCGACGTGGGCTTCATGAAGATCGACGTGGAGGGGTTCGAGCGAGAGGTGCTGGAAGGGGCCGCCGAGACCCTGCGCCGCGATCGGCCCAACCTGCTGATCGAGATGGAGGAAGCCCACACCCATGTGCCGATCGGCGACATGGTCGCGACGGTGATGGGCTATGGATACAACTGCTACGCCCTGGTGCGCGGCACGCTGACACCCTTCTCCCACCTGGACCCCGAGGCGCACCACCGCCGCCCGGCGAGCCGCGAAGACTACGTCTTCAACTTCATCTTCCTGCCCAGCTAGCCCCGCCGCGGGCCGTCGCCGTCCGACCGCGGAACATCCGCGGCGGCGAGGCCTTATCAGCGGTTGCGACCCCGTCGACCGACGGGGCCTCTGCGTTCGCGACGGTTGGAAGAGACCATGCCCCGCTATTTCTTCCACGGCCGGGATGGCCGCACGTTCAAAGACGACGAAGGCACGGAGTTGCCTGACGACGCCTCGGCCAGGATCGAAGCCGCCCGGGTGCTGGGCCAACTGGTGAACGAATGGCCGAGCCAGGCCTGGGAGGACGACCCCTTCCAGATCACCGTGACCGACGAAACCGGGCTGACCGTGTTCGTCCTGGACCTGGCGGCCATAGCGTATGGGGTCAAGCCGCCAATCGAGCCTCCTCCCGCGGAGGGATCGGACTCGCCGAAGCGAGGGGACCCGCCGTGAGCCTGGCGACCGCCATCCTTGCGGAGAATGCGCCCACCCGGCTCGATGGAAGCTCCGTGCGTCGTGCGATCCGCTTCGCGGGCGATTTGGCGCCCGGCTAGCTCCGCTGCTCGGCGACCGCCGCCCAACGCGAGCGCAGGGCTTGTTCGCGGCGGCGGGCGAGACCATACGATGGTCCCACGATGACCTCCGAATCCGGAAACGCGGTAGCGGCCTGGCAATTCGAAACCTTCTTCGAGGTCACGCTCGACATGCTGTGCGTTCGCGATCGCGAGGGGCGCTTCGCGAAGGTGAACCAGGCCTGGGAGCGGACCCTCGGCTATTCGGCGCAGGAGCTGGAAGGCGCTTACCTTCTGCCGCTGATCCACCCCGACGACGTGGCGGGCACCCAAGCGGAAATGGAGCGGGTCCGCCGCAAAGGCGAAGGCGTCGCGGGGTTCATCAACCGCTATCGCCACCGGGACGGGACCTACCGCCACCTGGAATGGCGCGCCCGGCAGGTGGGCGACCTGGTCTTCGCCGTGGCGCGCGACGTCAGCGAGAGGATCGCCAGCGAGGCGGAAAGGGACCGCCTGGCCGCGCAGCTCGAGGACGAGAAGGCGCGGCTGGCCGCCGTCCAGACCGTGGCGAAGATCGGAAGCTGGGACACGGACCTCGCCACCATGAGGGTGCAGTGGACGGCCGAGACCCACAGGATCTTCGAAACCGACCCCGCGGGCTTCCATCCGACGCACGAGGGATTTCTGGGCCTCGTGCATCCCGACGACCGGGAGCGGGTGGCGCAGGCCTTCTCGCAGTCCATGCGAGCCCCGTCGGATTTCGCCATCCGGCACCGGCTCCTCCTGCCCTCCGGCCGGGTCAAGGACGTGGAGGAGCGGTGGCAGGTCTTCGCCGACGCCTCCGGGGTCCCGGTTCGCGCGGTCGGCACCTGCCAGGACATCACCGAGCGGCGCGAACTGCTGGAAAAGAGCCGGCTCCAGTTGGAGGCCGCGCTCAGGGACACCGAGGCGATCCTCGACAATTCGCACGACATCATCTGCACGATCGACCCTCAGGGCCGCTTCCTGAGGGTGAACCGGCGCGCCGAGCAGCTCTGGGGCTATGAAACCGAGGAGCTGGTGGGGGTCGACTTCCTGGACAGGGTCCATCCTGACGACCGCCGCTCGACGCTGAAGGTGACCGGCCAGGTCATGAACGGCTCGCCGGTGGGCGGGCACATGAACCGCTGCCTCTGCAAGGACGGAAGCGCCATCCCGATGATGTGGTCGGCGACCTGGTCGGACGCCCATCAGATGATCTTCGCCGTCGCGCGCGACATGCGCGAACACATCTCTGCAGAAGAGCGCCGCCGCCAGTCGCAGAAGATGGAGGCCGTGGGCCGCCTGACCGGCGGCGTCGCCCACGATTTCAACAACCTCCTCACGGTGATCATCGGCAGCACGGAAGAGCTCTCCGAGGCGCTGGCCGGCAGCCCTGAACTGCAAGCCATGGGGCGGCTCGCCCTGGGCGCGGCGGAACGGGGCGCCGAGCTTGTCAGCCGCTTGCTGGCCTACGCGCGGAACCAGCCCCTGGCGCCCGAGTCCGTGGACTGCAACGAACTGCTCGACGACATCCAGGAGATGGTCCGGCGCACCTTCGCTGCGGACATCGAGGTCGTGCTCGACAAGGCGCCCGGGGAGCTTCGCTGCCTCGCCGACGCGACCCAACTCACGACCGCGCTGTTGAACCTCTGCATCAATGCGCGCGACGCCATGTCGAACGGCGGCAGGCTCACCATTCACGCCGCGCGCCGCTCCGGAGACCCTGACCCGGCGCGCGCCTCGGACGAACCCCGCGAGGCCTACGCCGTGCTGACGGTGGAGGACACCGGACAGGGCATGTCCGACGAGACCAAGGAGCGCGCCGCCGAGCCCTTCTTCACGACCAAGATGGCCGGGGAGGGCTCGGGACTTGGGCTGAGCATGGTCTACGGCTTCGTCAACCAGTCGGGCGGGCGGCTGGAGATCGATTCGGAACTGGGGTCCGGCTCACGGATCAGCATCTACCTGCCGGAAAGCCAACAGGACGTGGCTCGGGCCGAGCGCCTGGACGAGGTGCTGGCGCCCTCGGTCGGCGCGCGCGTCTTGCTGGTTGAAGACGACGCCATGGTCCGGTCCCAGGCGGAGCGCCAGCTCCGCGCGCTGGGCCATCACGTCACCGTCGCCTCTGACGGCGTCGAGGCGCTGCGGCTGATTGCGGACTGCCCGCGTTTCGACGTGGTGATGACCGACGTCGTGATGCCGAACGGCGTCAACGGCCGCGAGCTGGCCGAGCGCGCGAGGGCCTTGATCCCGGACATCCGCGTGCTGCTGACCTCGGGCCACAGCGAGGACGCCATCGGGCGACGCGGCGGCAGGCGGCGGGGCGACGCCTTCCTGCCGAAGCCCTATCGGCGGGCCGAGCTGGAGCGGAAGATCGCCCTGCTGCTCCAGCCGTCCGGCGGCGGCTGATGGCCAAGCCGGCGATCCCCCTTCGCGCGCTGCAGGCGAGCAATGTCGTCATGGCGGTCATCCTGGTGGGGATCGCGCTGTGGCTGCTGCGCCGGATCCTGGAGCCCTTCGCCCTGGCGGTCTTCCTGCTGATCATGATCGACAGCCTGGCGCGCGCGCTGAGGGCGCGTATCCGGGGCTTTCCGCCCGCCGCGGCCCTGCCGTCGGCGATCGCCGCGATCATCGTCATCCTGGGCCTGGCGGTCTGGCTGACGGTGGACAACGCGGCCGATTTCGCCTCGCGATCGGCAGGCTATACGGCGCGGATCAACGCCCTCCTGGTCGGCGCCGCCGAACGGCTGGGCATGGCGGCGACGCCGACGGTTTCCGGCCTGATCCGCGAGCTCAATCCGGTGCGATACGCCGGCGTGTTCGCCAGCGGCCTCAGCCATTTCGCCGAGGGCGCGGTTTTCGTGCTGATCTACCTGGGGTTCCTGCTGGCCTCCCGGCAGGGCTTTGCGGCCAAGGCGCAGGCGTTCTTCGCGACCGAAGCGGAGCGCGACGAGGGCGACCGGATCTTCGACCGCATCCGCCGCGGCGTCGAAAGCTACATCTGGGTGCAGACGGTGGTGGGCGTGATGATCACCGGCGCCTCGGCCGCCCTGATGCTGGTGACCGGCCTGACCCACATTCCCTTCTGGTGTGCGATCATCTTCCTCGCCAACTACGTCCCGGCCGTGGGGGCGGCGATCGGGGTGCTGTTCCCGGCCGCCTTCGGGCTGGTGGAGTTCACCACCGTCTGGCCGGCGATCGGGCTGGTGGTCGGGCTGGAGGCGATCCACTTCGCGGTGAGCCACGTGGTGCAGCCGCGGATGCAGGGGCAGAGCCTGAACCTCGACCCCATCGTCGTCCTGCTGTCGCTGGCGTTCTGGGGCCTCGTCTGGGGCGTCGTGGGAGCCTTCCTCTCGACCCCGCTGGCGGTGATGGCCATGGCCATCCTGGCCGAGTTCCAAGGCAGCCGGCCGATCGCCGTCCTGCTGTCGCGCGACGGGAAGCCCTACGGGGACGTCGATGCGCGGCGATGAGGCAGGGACTGAACTCTCCCACTACCGGCTCTTCGCGGGGAGCGGACGCCAGCCCCGGAGCTACGCCCAGCCTACTGCGGCGGAGCGTCGAAGGGCTTGAGCGTGGAGATCTGGCCGCTGTCGACGGTGAAGCGGACCTTCTGGCCGACGGCGGTGGTGGCGAGCATCGCGGTCTTGGCGACCGGGAAGGGCTGGGAGCCCGCGGGCCAGTTCAGGGGCTCGACCGCCTCATAGGCGATGGTGACGCGGCCGGTCTGGGCGTCGATCGCCTTCACGACGCCGACGATCTGGATCTGGTTGACCGGCGTGGCCGGGGCCTTCGGCGCCGCGGGCGCGGACGCCGGCTTGGCGCCGCCGGAGCCGCCGCCGCCGCGACCACCGCCGCCTCCGCCGCCACCCCGGCCGTGACCGCCGCCGCCTCCACCGCCACCGCCACCGCCCATCTGGGCGTGCGCCACGGTGGCGGCCATCAGGACGATCAGGATCGGGGCGAGGCGCTTCAACATGCACGATCCTTACCCTGGAATTGCGCCCGCATGATCGCGAACCGGTTACGCTAACTGAAACCTGGCCCGCGATCCCGTCGCGCTCGGCCGCTGGGCCGTTGCGCCCGAGCCCACGAGCGGGTCACATGCCGCGCGAACGGTGAGGAGTGTCAAGACGATGCGGGCAACGATGCGGGCGGCGGGGATCGCGCTATGCGCCTGCGCGGCGGCGGCGGGCGGGGCGGCCCGGGCGGCGGTGGAGCGGGTGGAGGTCACCGAGCGGACGCCCTTCGCGGGCGGCATGAGCTTCGGCGCGGCGGGAGCTTACGAGAAGATCCGCGGGGTCGCCCATTTCGCGCTCGATCCGAACGCGGCGGCCAACGCCCGGATCGTCGACCTGAAGCTGGCGCCCCGGGACGCGCGCGGCCGGGTGGTGTTCGACAGCCCCTTCGTGATGCTGCGGCCGGTGAAGGCGCGGGACTCGACCCTGATCTATGACGTGAACAACCGCGGCAATATCGGCATCCTGGGCCAGGTGAACGGGCGCAGCCCGGCGCTGAACGACCCGACCACGGCGGCGGACGCCGGCGACGGCTTCCTGATGCGGCACGGCTTCACCCTGCTGTTCTCGGCCTGGACCTGGGACGTGGCGCCGCCGCCGCCGGGCGGCAAGCCGCTGGTCTTCGCGCCGCCGGTGGCCAAAGGGCCGGGCGGGGCGGCGATCACCGGGCCGGTGGAAAACGAGTTCACCGTCGATGCGCCGGCCGAGGTCGCCACCTACGCCGGCATGGCGGGCCTGACCTACGAGCCGGCGACGCCGGACGACCCGAAGGCGGTGCTGACGGCCCGGGCGCGGCCGAACGATCCGCGGGTTCCGCTGGCGCGGGCGTCGTGGCGCTTCGTGGCGCCGGCGCAGCCGGGTGGTCCGGGGCGGGTGCGGCTGGACGGCGGGTTCAGGCCGGGCGTGCTCTACGAGCTGACCTACGTGACGAAGGATCCGAAGGTGACGGCGGCCGGGCTGGCGGGGATCCGCGACCTGCTGGCCTGGTTCCGAGACCATCCGTTCGAGGGCGCGCCCGCGCCGAAGCAGGAGCTGATCTTCGGCATCAGCCAGTCCGGCCGGCTGATCGGGCGGATGCTGCACGACGGGCTGGACGTGGACGAGACGGGGCGCCTGGCGTTCCAGGGCGCCTATCTGGAAGTGCCGGGCGGCGGCGGCTCGGGCGGGTTCAACAGCCGCTTCGTGCAACCGACGCGGCACCCGTCGATGCTGCAGGAGCACGATCATCCGTCGGACGCCTTTCCGTTCACCACCGCGCCGTCGAAGGATCCGGTGAGCGGGCGGACAGCCTCGCTGCTGGATCACGCGGCGGACGCGCACGGGAAGACACCCAAGGTGATGTTCGCCAACACCTCGGCGGAGTTCTGGAACCGCGACGCCTCCCTCATCGGCACGACGCCGGATGGGGCGCATGACGTGGCCCCGGCGCCCGGCGTGCGGCTCTACGCCTTCATGGGCTCGCAGCACTATGTCGGCCGTAGCCACGTGCGCGCGCCGTACCTGAATTGCGTGTCGACGACGGACCACTACCTGCCGATGCGGGCGCTGATCCTGGCCCTGGACCGCTGGACGGCAGGCGGGGCCGAGCCGCCGCCCAGCGCCTATCCTCGCATCGCCGATGGGGGTCTGCTCAGCGTGGCGTCCTACGGCGCGGCCTTCCCGAAGGGGATCGGCCTGACGCCGCCCACCGACAACCTGCACGAACAGCGGTTGGACTTCGGGCCGCGGTTCGAACGCGAAGGCATCGCCGACCGCATCCCGCCGGCCAAGGGCCCGGACTACGTGAGCCGCGTGCCCGCGCCGGACGCCGACGGCAACGACCGCGGCGGGGTTCGGATGATCGAGATGGAAGTCCCGCTCGGGACCCACACCGGCTGGAATTTGCGCGCCCCGGAAACCGGCTTCGCCTGGGCGACCGCGCGCTTCGACGGCAGCTTCGTCCCCTTCGCCCGCACCGAGGCGGAGCGGCGCGCGGCCAAGGATCCGCGTCCCAGCCTGGCGGCGCGCTATCCCACCCGCGAGGCCTATGTGGCCAAGGTCAAGGCCGCCGCCGCCGCGCAGGTGAAGGCAGGCTTCCTGCTGCCGGAGGACGTCGATCGGGCGGTGGCCGAGAACCTGGGCCTCTACGACCGCCTACAGGGTCACGAACCGGCCGATCGGAGCTGCGAGTACCTGTTCGCGCCGTAGGGCGGAGATCCGAACGCCGTTGCATCGCGATCGCGGATATGTGCGGGCTCGGATTGCGAGGCTTGGAGACCCCATGAAGCCGTCTGAACAGATCGACCAATTGATCGCCGGCATCGCCGACTGGCGCCGCGAAACCTTCGCCGGCGTCCGCAAGGCCATCCTCGCGGCCGATCCGGAGATCGTCGAGGAATGGAAGTGGATGGGGAGCCCGGTGTGGTCGCGCGACGGCATCATCGCGGTCGCCAACGCCCACAAGGGAAAGGTGAAGCTCACCTTCGACCACGGGGCCAGGCTCCCGGATCCCGACAAGCTGTTCAACGCCGGCCTAGAGGGCAACCAGAGACGGGCGATCGATTTCTTCGAGGGCGACACGATCAACGAGCGGGCGCTGCAGGACCTCGTGCGGGCCGCTGTCGCGTTCAATCAGAGCAAGCCGAAGAAGAAGGCGGCGCGTTAGACCCCGTCCCCGGTTCCCGCCTTAGCGCGAGGCGTCCCAGGCTTTTTCGGCGACGGCCACGGCGGCGGCCTCGATCCTGTCCTCCAGCGGGGTGGGCTGGTCGGTGTGCGGATGGGCGTCGAAGCGCATGTAGGGCGAGGCGGTCCTGGTCACTGCAGCCCAGTTGGGGGCGCCCTTGCCGTTGGGGTCGCCGGTCTTGGCGAAGCGGGTCCAGTAGTCGCCCATCAATTGCGAGACGCGGGCGTCCTCGTCGTCCCAGACCTCCTTGTCGGCCCGCGTGCCGAACAGATAGGCGAGCTCTCCGCCGTGGTCGGTTCCCTTGGCCTTGGCGCGGTCGCTGCTGGCCACCTGGTCGAAGTAGTAGGAGTAGGCGGGTAGTCCGAGGGCGGCGTTGCGCTGGGCCAGGTAGCGCGAAGGCTGGATGGCCAGGCTCTGGGTGATCAGGTCGGATTCCGCGCCGGCCCTGGTCGGGTGCGCCTTGGCGCCCTCCAGGAGTTCGGGATAGGCGGCGCCCAGGGCTGCCTTGGCCACGGCGACGTTCTCGCCGACCAGGCTGGCCTCGTGGGAGTTGCCGCCGATCATCAGGCCGAGGCGGAGCTGTAGGCCCTTGCGGTATGTATCGCCTGGGCTGCGGAGCATCATCACGCCGTCCACCATGGGGCCCGCGGGACCGGGCTTCAGCGCGTCGGCGACCGGGATCGCGCGGAGCTGGGCGGCCGTGGCGTCCGCCAGGCCGAGGCCCTTGGCCCAGCTTGCGCCGAGGGCTTCGGCCGAAAAGGGGGTCCCGCGGATCGGGGCCGCGGTCGCCGTGCCGCCGCCGGACTCTGAGATGGCGCGCACGAAGAGGCCTTTGGCGGCCTGGGTCGTGGTCAGCATCTGGACCGCCACGGCTCCGGCGCTCTCGCCAAACACGGTCACCTTCTTCGGGTCGCCGCCGAAGGCCGAGATGTTCTTCTGCACCCATTGCAGAGCGGCGATCTGGTCCATCAGGCCGTAGTTGCCGAGGCGCCCGCCGTCGGCGTTCTCGGCGGTCAGCGCCGGGTGGGCGAACCAGCCCAGGCGGCCCAGGCGGTAGTTGATGGTCACCACCACGACGCCGCGCCGGGCGAGCGCCGAGCCGTCGTAGAGCGGCACGCCGCCGGAACCGCGGATGAACGAGCCGCCGTGGATGAAGACCATCACCGCATCGCCACCCTTTGCCGTCTTGGCCGGCGCGAAGACGTTGAGGAACAGGCAGTCCTCGCTCTGCGGTCCCACCTGAGCCCAGGGATCGTCGCTGAGGTGCGGCTGCGGGCAGGCCGCGCCGTTGGCTGTCGCCGGGCGGACGCCGGTCCAGGGCCTGACCGGCTGGGGCGCGCGCCAGCGCAGCGGGCCGGATGGCCCGGCGGCGTAGGGGATGCCGCGGTAGACCGCGACCTCGCCCGCGGCCACGCCCTGGACCACGCCGGAGTCGAGCTTCGCCGTCGGCTCGGCCCTGGCGGCGCCCGAGAGCGCGCCGGCCGCCACGGCGGCCGCGATCGTCAACTGCAAGATCTTCACCTGGACATCCCCGACAGATCGTTTTGCAGGCTGGATAACATGTTGCCGGGCTCGGCGCTCCGCTTGACGGCGCGGCCGGGCGCGGATCGAGTGTGCGCCGGGGCGGCGCGCAGGCGTCCGGCCCCGGGGAGCTCGCCATGAAACGTCTTCTGCTTCTGTCCGTCGCGGCTCTGGCGCTGGTCGGCGGGTCTGCCGTGGGCAAGCCCGCGGCCCATGGGTCCGGTCAGGGCGCGGCGCCGAGCGCGGCCGAGGCCAAGGCCTTCGTGGCCAAGGCGGAGAAGGACCTGGCCGAGATCAGCGTCTACGCGAACAAGGCCGAGTGGGTCTACGAGACCTACATCATCCCCGACACCAGCGACCTGACCGCCAAGGCCGGGGCCGAGCAGACCGAGATGGCGACCCGCTACGCCAAGCAGGCCGCGCGTTTCGACCAGGTGAAGGTCGACGAGGTGACGCGGCGCAAGCTCCTGCTCCTGAAGATCGGCCTGGTATTGCCCTCGCCGGACCGGCCGGGTGCGGCCAAGGAGATGGGCGATATCCAGGCGCGCCTGGCGACGCTCTATTCCACCGGCACGGCGACTATCGACGGCAAGACCCTGCACCTCGAGGACCTCGAGGATGAGTTGGCCAAGACCCGTGACCCCGCCAAGGCCAGGGAGATCTGGGAGAAATGGCGCCGGGTCTCGCCGCCGATGAAGGCCGACTATGTGAAGCTGACGGCGCTGGCCAACGAGGGATCGCGCGGCGTCGGGTTCAAGGACACCGGCGCGCTGTGGCGCTCGGGCTACGACATGCCGCCGGACCAGTTCGCGGCGCTCAGCGACAAGCTCTGGGGCCAGGTCGAGCCGTTCTACACGAACCTGCACTGCTACGTTCGCGCGCGGCTGAACGCCAAGTACGGCGACGCGGTGCAGCCCAGGACCGGACCGATCCGCGCCGACCTGCTGGGCAACATATGGGCCCAGCAATGGGGCAACATCTATGACGTGGTGGCGCCCGCCAACAGCCCGGGCATGGGCTACGACCTGACCAAGCAACTGGTCGCGCACAGCTACGACGCGCCGAAGATGGTCAAGACGGCGGAGAATTTCTACATCTCGCTGGGCTTCGCGCCGTGGCCCAAGACCTTCTGGGAACGCTCGCTGATCGTGCGCCCGGCGGACCGGGAGGTGCAGTGCCACGCCTCGGCCTGGGACGTGGACAACAAGGACGACATCCGGCTGAAGGCCTGCGTCCACGTGAACGCCGACGACTTCTTCACCGTCCACCACGAGCTCGGCCACAACCTCTACCAGCGGGCCTACAACACCCAGCCGTTCCTCTTCGAGAACGGCGCCAACGACGGATTCCACGAGGCGATCGGCGACTTCGCCGGCTTGAACGCGCTCACGCCGGGCTATCTGAAGCAGCTCGGCCTGATCGAGACCGTGCCGGGGCCGGACGCAGACATCCCCTATCTGCTCCGGCAAGCCATGGACGGGATCGCCTTCCTGCCCTTCGGCCTGCTGGTCGACAAGTGGCGCTGGGAGGTGTTCTCCGGCCAGGTGACCCCGGAGCACTACAACGACGCCTGGTGGGCGCTGGTGGAGCAGTACCAGGGCATGGTCCCGCCGGGGCCGAGGCCCGCCGACGCCTTCGATCCGGGGGCGAAGAACCACATCGCCACCTCGGTGCCCTACGCCCGCTACTTCCTGGCGCGGATCTACGAGTACCAGTTCTACCGGGCGGCCTGCCGCCAGGCCGGCTGGAAGGGACCGCTGAACCGCTGCTCGATCTATGGCGACAAGGCGGTGGGCGCGAAATTCAACAAGATGCTGGCCATGGGCGCCTCGCGGCCCTGGCCGGAGGCGCTCGAGGCCTTCACCGGCGAGAAGGACATCGACGCCAGCGCCATCGCCGACTACTTCGCCCCGCTGAACGCCTGGCTGACGGTGCAGAACAAGGGCCAGTCCTGCGGCTGGAAGACCTGAGGGCGGCGTTTGCCGCCTCTCTTCAAGAGCTTAGAGCGCGTCGGACGGGCGAGCCGGCTTCCACTTCACCCTGACGCGCTCTAGGCACGACGCCAAAGCTTGCTAGGGTCGCGGGAACGATCCGCAAAGGATGTCCCGTGCGCTCGATTCTCCTGGCCGCCGCGATTGTGGCGCTTCCGGTCTCGTCCCTGGCCGCCGCGCCGCCGCCGACCAAGGCGACCAGCGCCTGGTGGGGGCACATCAAGGTGCTGGCCTCGCCCGCCTATGAGGGGCGGCTGACCGGCAGTCCCGGCTACTACAAGGCCGCGCACTATGTGGCGGGCAAGTTCAAGGCCGCGGGGTTGAAGCCGGGCGGCGACGCCGGCTCCTATTTCCAGGCGGTGAAGTACCTGGAGGAGAAGGTGGACGCGGCGCACTCGTCCGTGGCGCTCGTCGACGGCGGCAAGACAACGCCGCTGGCGGTGGGGCCGGACCTGACGCTGGGCGCCCGCGACGAGCAGCCGAAGTCGGTGTCCGCGCCGCTGGTCTTCCTGGGCTACGGCCTGCACCTGCCGGAAGCCGGCTATGACGACTTCGCCGGCCAGGACCTCAAGGGCAAGGTGGTCGTGGTGCTGGGCGGCGGGCCGGACACCCTGTCGGCGGCGCTGAAGTCGCACGCCTCGTCCACGGAGTTCCCCAAGGCGCTGGAGGCGGCCGGGGCGGTGGGCGTGATCCGGCTGCAGAACCCCAAGGCCATGGACATCCCCTGGCCGCGGCTCATCGCGCTTTCCAGCCAGCCGGGGATGCGGCTCGCGGAGCCGGCCTTGCAGACCTATCACAGGCCGATGTTCTCGGCCTCGGTGAACCCGGACAAGGCCGAGGTGCTGTTCGCCAAGTCGGGGCATAGCTTCGCCGAACTGCTGGCCCTGGCCGATGCACGCAAGCCGCTGCCCCGCTTTGCGCTCAACCAATCGGTGAAGGCCGAGGTGGCGAGCGAGACCCGCGAGATCGCCTCGCCCAACGTGGTGGGCGTGCTCCCGGGGTCGGATCCCAAGCTGAAGGCGCAGTATGTGGTGGTGTCGGCGCACCTCGACCACCTAGGCGTCGGCGAGCCGATCAAGGGCGACAAGGTCTATCACGGGGCCATGGACAACGCCTCGGGCGTGGCCTCGATGATCGAGACGGCCAAGGCCCTGCACGCCCAGGGCCACAGGCTGAAGCGCTCCATCGTCTTCGTGGCGATCGCCGGCGAGGAGAAGGGGCTCCTGGGCTCCAAGGCCTACGCCGAGCACCCGACCGTGCCGAAGGCGGCCATCGTGGCCGACATCAACATGGACGAGTTTCTGCCGCTGTTCCCGCTGAAACACCTGCTGGTGCTGGGCGAGGGCGAGAGCACCCTGGGCGACGCGGCGCGCGAGGTGGCGGCCGCGCGGGGGTACGACACGCTTCCGGATCCCGCGCCGGACCGCAACATCTTCGTCCGCTCCGACCAGTACAGCTTCATCAAGACCGGGGTGCCGTCGGTTGCGCTGAAGGTCGAGGGCGTGCCGGGCTCGCCCGAAGCGCAGATGGACAAGGACTGGAACACCTACCGCTATCATTCGCCGCAGGACGACCTGACCCAGCCGGTGGACCTGAAGTCGGCCGACGATTTCGACGCCTATCTGCTGGCGCTGCTGACCCGCGTGGCCGACGCCCCGGCGCGGCCGGTCTGGAAGGCCGACAGCTTCTTCAAGCGCTTCGACGCCACGGGGGCGGCGACGGGAGGGCAGCGGTGACGACGGCTCCGGCGGCGATCGGCGGGACCCTGTCGGTCCAGACGCTGAAGACCCGCGTGCTCGACGTGGCCATCGAGATGGTCGCGCGGCGCGGGCCGGACGACGTCAACCTGCGCGACATCGCCGAGACGATCGGCACGGGCGTGTCGAGCCTCTACTACTATTTCAAGAGCAAGGACGCGCTGCTGGCCGAGGTGGCCGCGGAGGGTTTCGGTCAGCTCGAGGCCGCGGTGGTGGCCGCGCGCAACGACGGCAGCGGACGCGAGCCGATCCGCAAGTGCGGCGGCGCCTACCTGCGCTTCATCCGCGAGCGGCCGATGCTCTACAAGGTGATGTATCTGGAGCGCATCCTCTCGGGCTTCGAGGTGGCGAGGGCGGCCGAGCGGCGGGCCTTCGAGACCTTCGCGGCGGGAATCGCGGACGGCGCGCCGACCCAGGCGACCGAGGACAGCGCCCTGGCGCTCTGGGCGTTCGGCCGCGGCGTGGCGGCCCTGTCGATGGCGCAGGACGCGAACGAGGCCGGGTCCGGCCGCGAGCTGGCGCGGCGGCTGGTGGGCGGGCTGGAAGTCCTGATCGGACGGCGGATCCGCGGGACGCCCTAGGCGCCTCGCGCTTCTGTCGCCGCCATTCGTGGGGATAGTGTTCGAAGGGGGCCGCACGAATGCCGTTCATAAGATCGGAAGGAAAACGCCGCGCCGCCTTGCGGTGGTTGTTCCTGGCCTTGCTCAGTCTGGGATCGTCCCGGCCCGCCATCGCCGCGGCCCCGGCCAAGCCCGCCGCGAACGACGCCACGGTCTCGGAGCTCATCGTGACGGCGTCGAAAACGGTGGCGGAGCTCACCGTGACGGCGAAGATGAAGTGCCTGGCGCCCGATAAGATGGGTGAACGGGCCGAGCGCCCGAAGGTCGTGAGCACCTTTCCCGGCAAGGGCTCGGTGGTCCGGCCAGGGCTGCTGGTCATACGGGTGACGTTCAATCAGCCGATGGCCTGCGAGGGGGCGCTGACCGTCGCGCCGCCCCTCCAGAATCCCTGTCCCGGCACGCCGCAGCATATGCTCCTGAGCTACGACCGGCGGACCGTGAGGACCGTCTGCGTCGTGGAGCCCGGCGCGCAATACGGGGTGTGGCTGAGCCAGGATCCCACGGCGCGCAGCTTCCTGGGGCTGGGCGGGCTGCCGTCCGAACCTTACCGGCTGAACTTCTCGACCTCGGCCGAGCCCGCGGTGACGACCGTCTGCAACGCCCTGGTCGAGGATGGGGAGACCGCGCGCCAGATCCGCAAACGCGGGACGGCGGATTGTACGGGCGAGGGCTCGACCTCGGGCGATTAGCCCCGTTCCCCGGCCGGTAGGGGACAAGGCGGGCTCCGGCTCCCGCGACGCATTTGCCGCTTGTGGAACCCGGTTCGACGGTTCGGTATGAGGCCTAAATCACGCGATTGCGGGGATACCCAGATGACGTCCGTCAAACTTGCCGTGTTCGGAGCCGCCGCGAGCGCGCTGCTGGTCTACGGCTGCACGACCGGCTCGGCGCCCAGCGCCTTGATGTCCGGCGGCGAGGCCTCGGCCACGGCGGCGAGCCCGGCGCGGGTCGACAACTTCCTGCTGGCGGACGCCCAGAAGCTGGAGGGCCACGAACTCTACCGCATGGCCGACGCCAAGGCGGTGGTGCTGGTCAGCCAGGCCAACGGCGACGCGGCCGTGCGCGGCCTGGCGCCGGCGCTGAAGAGCCTGCAGGACGCCTACGCCGCCAAGGGCGTCGAGGTGATGCTGCTGAACTCCACGCCGGACGAGAGCCGCGACGCGATCGTGGCGGAGGCGGCGAAGGCCGGCTTCACGGCCCCGGTGCTGATGGATTCGAACCAGATCGTCGGCGAGGGCCTGGGCGTCACGCGCTCGGCCGAGGTGTTCATCGTCGATCCGAAGACCTGGACCGTGGCCTATCGCGGCGGGATCGCCGGCGCGGCCAAGGCGCTGGACGCGCTGACCGCCGGCCAGCCGGTGACGGTGGCCAGCGCCCCGGCCGGCGCGGGCGCGACGATCGCCTTCCCGGCGCGGGATGCGAAGCCTGCGATCACCTACGTCAAGGACGTGGCCCCGATCCTGGAAGCCAAGTGCGTGGCCTGCCACGAGGAAGGCGGCATCGGCCCCTTCGCGATGACCAACTACGAGATGGTCAAGGGCTTCTCGCCGATGATCCGCGAGGTGATCCGCACCAACCGGATGCCGCCCTACGGCGCCGATCCGCACGTGGGCAAGTTCTCCGACGACAAGAGTCTCACGCCCTCAGAGATCAAGACCCTGGTCCACTGGGTCGAGCAGGGCGCGCCGCGCGGCGAGGGCAAGGACCCGCTGGGCGCCGTCAGGCACGTGGCGGCGGAGTGGCCGCTGGGCAAGCCGGACGTGGTGCTGAACGTGCCGGCCTTCACCATCCCGGCCTCGGGCGTCGTCGACTACCAGCACCCCTTCGTCAACAACCCCCTGACCGAAGGCAAGTGGCTGAAGGCCTCGACGATCAAGGTCACCGCGCGCCAGGGCGTGCACCATGTGCTCACCGGCTTCATCGACGAGGCGCCGCAGCCCGGCCAGCAGGCGTTCGAGAACAAGTGGGGCGCTTCGGTCGGCAGCTACGCGGTCGGCGCCGAGAGCGAGATCGCGCCGGCCAACGCGGGCACCTACATCCCGGCGGGCGGGGCGATCGGCTTCCAGACCCACTACACGCCCTTCGGCAAGGAAGTGACCGACCACACCCAGATCGCGCTCTACTTCTACAAGGACAGCGAGAAGCCCGGCCTGGTGATGCACAACTCCCAGATCGTGAACAACGCGATCGTGCTGCCGCCGAACGACGGGCACCACCAGGAGGTGGCCTACCTGGAATTCCCGAAGGACGCGCTGCTCTATTCGGCCTTCCCGCACGCCCACTACCGCGGGGCCTCGTCGGACCTGTGGATCCGCTATCCGGACGGCAAGGAGAAGCTCCTGCTGGCCCTGCCGCACTATGAGTTCAACTGGCAGCGCCACTATACCTTCGCCGAGCCGATCAAGGTTCCGGCGGGGTCGAAGCTGATCGCCCACTACGTCTACGACAATTCCAAGCGCAATCCGCACAACCCCGACCCCAGCAAGCAGGTGGTGTGGGGCGACCAGTCCTGGGAAGAGATGTTCTTCACCCGCATCCGCTACCGCTGGATGGACGAAACCTCAGTGCATCCGGTCGACTACGACGACGCCCTGAAGGCCAGCGCCTTGATGGGAATGCTGGACTCCAACACCGACGGCAAGCTCGAGAAGTCCGAGCTGAAAGGCCGGATCGGCGACATGCTGGCCAAGAATTGGGACGCCCTCGACAAGAACCACGACGGGGTCCTCGACCGTGACGAGCTGGCCGCGGCCGAGAAGATGATGCGCGGCGGGCGTGAGCGTCGGGCCCAGGCTCCGGCGGCGGCGCCTGGCGCGGATCACGGCCGGTAAGCGGCGATCAGCCGACGGCGGCTTTCGCGAGCCGCCGCCGGTTGGCGCTGACCTTGCGCTGGTAGTGCGCCAGGGTTCGGGCCGAAGCGCTGGCCGGCGTCGCGCCCAGGCGCCCGGACAGCGCCATCACCTGCAGCGAGGCGCCGGCGGCGATCTTCTCGCTGACCATCCGGGTGCTCTCCGCCTGGGCGCGCGCGCCGCCCTGGGCGATCAGCACGGTCCGAAGGCCGATGACGGCCGAGGCTTCGAACCCCAGCCGCCAGGCGTCGAAGCCGATGCCGATCCAGGGATTGCGCGGGGCGCGGGCCACCTCAGGCCAGGCTCGTGCCATGCAGGGTCGTCGCTTCGGGTCGGGGCAGGCCCTGGCCCTTGTAGGCGGCCAGAAGCTGAGCCTTCTCGGCGGCCATCTTCGCGCCGAGGGCGTCCATGTCGAGGCCGGCCTTGCGGGCCTGGGCGAACATGCCCTCGACGCGCTTTTCCTCCTCCTCGACGTGGTGCTCGATCTCCTCGGACAGCACCTTGACCTTGGCGTCGTAGAACTTGTCGTCCGGTCCGCCGGCCTCGATCTCGGCGATCAGCACCTTGGCGCCGTCGTGCTCGACATAGGCTTCCTTGAGCAGGTCCTCGTCCACCGAGCCCTCGCAGGCCGGATAGAAGATGTCCTCCTCGATCTTGGCGTGGACGGTGAGCTCCATGCAGATCTCTTCGGCGAGGGCCTGTTTGCGGCCGTCGCCCTTGGCGGACTCGAACTTGGCGAACAGGTCTTCGACCTTGCGGTGATCGGCCTTGAGCAGGGCGATAGCGTCCATTTGCGGGGTGGCCATGGGGGTTTCTCCAGAGAACGGGGTTCAGGCCCTCAATCCCCGGTCAGCCCGGATGTTCCGCCACCGGCGCTAATCGTTTTCCAGAGCCCTTCCCACTCAGTTTGAATCAACCTGAGAGGGCAAGAAGGGCTCCAGATAGGACAGGCCTCAGCGCCCCTGGAACACCGGCTTGCGCTTTTCGAGGAAGGCGCGGCGGGCCTCCTGGCCGTCCTCGCTGCCGAAGGCCTTGCGGATATTGGCGACCTCGAAGCGCAACTGGGATTCCAGCTCCACGCCTTCGGTCGACCTGACCATGCCGCGCTTCAGGAGGCGAAGGGTGATCGGCGACCATTCGCAGAGGGACTGGCAGTACTCGGCCAGGCGGGTGGCGAACCCGGCGTCGTCGACGGCCTCGCCGGCCATGCCCCACGCCACCGCCTCGTCGCCGACCAAGGTGCGGTTCTCCATCATGAAGCGCATGGCCTTCTCGTAGCCCATGGCCTGCGGCAGGGTGACGGTGAGGCCGGCGTCGGGCGAGCCGCCGATGCGGGTGTAGCCGGCCATCAGCCGCGCGCTGCGGGCGATCAGCCGCACGTCGGTGGCCATGGCCAGGCCCAGGCCCGCGCCCACGGCGACGCCGTTGATCCCGCCGACCACCGGCTTGTCGCAGCGCTTGCGGATCGCAAGCAGGAAGTTGCCCACCCAGCCGATGTCGTCGAGCTGGGCGGTCTGGGGCGTCATGGGCGAATAGGGTTCGGCGCCCGGCGACAGGTCGAGGCCCGCACAGAAGGCGTCGCCGCTGCCGGTGATCGCCACCACCCAGACGTTGTCGTCCAGCGCGGCCTTGTCGACGGCCTCGACGATCCCCCAGGCCAGGGCCTGGCTGAGCGCGTTCTTCTTGTCGGCGCGGTTCAGCGTGATGGTGCGGACGTGGCCCGCATCCTGGGTGGTGACAAGCGCGGTCATGGGCGGGGCGGCTTCCTCTGTTTCCTGGGCGCCAGCATAGCTCGGGCCTATTCGGCGTCGAGGGGAGCGATCCAGCGGTCGGGCGGCGCCGACACGCCGCCGCGTTCGCCTGGGGTCACCGCGCCGAAGCGCTCGGCGAAGACCGGGGGCAGGGCCTGGGCGGCCGGCGGGGCCAGCCATAGGCGCAGGAGGTGGCGGCGGCGTTCGGGCTCCGGCCAGTCCTCGAAGGCGGTGCGGTCGTGGAACAGGACATGGTTGTTGACGAGCTGGATATCGCCGGGGCGGAAGTCGAGCTCGATGTGCAGGGCCGGGTCTTCGGCCAGCGCGTCCAGCAGGTCGAGGGCCTCGACCTGGGCCGGGCTGAGCGGCGGAACCTGCGGGAAACGGCGGGCGCTTTCGATGTACTGGCGCTGGTACATGCCGGCGAAATGGCCGGCAAACCAGTTGAAGACCGGAATCGTGAACCAGGGGGCCTCGCCCGGCGCGGCCTCGCCCCGGCGGTCGGTCTCGATGGGTGCGAACAGCCGGGCCGCCAGGTCGGGCCGGGCGCGGCGCATCTCGTTGTAGAGGGTGACCGAGCTCACCAGGCTGGAGCGGCCGCCGGCCTTGGCGGGGCGCAGGCACATCAGCCCGACCACGTCGCAGGAATCGGTATGGTAGGTCTGCCGCTCGTGGGTCTGGTAGAGGCGCGCGGTCGGATCGTCGCCGGCGCGGCCGAGGTCCTTCACATGGCCCAGGATATGGCCCTGGGCGTTCTGCGGCCGGAAGGCCCCGAGATGGGCGCCGATTCCGAGGAACGCCGCGGCGTTCTCGCGGTGGCTCAGGCGGGCCGGGTCGAGCCCACGCAGGACGGCGAAGCCGCGGCCTTCCAGCACCTCGCCGCGCAGCAGGGCCGCCAGGCGCGGGCCGAGGATCGGCAGGGGGAAGTCCTCGGCGCGGACGGCGGTCAGCTCGGCGCCGCCGGCGGCCAGGCGTCGGGCGGCCTGCTCGACCTCGGCGACCTCGGCCTCCGTGAGGCGGGTGACCCATTGGTCGGCGGCGAAGTCGGCGGCGCGCCAGGCCGCGGGGCCTTCAATGGCGGCGGAGGGCATGGGTGTCGGGGTATCGGTCATCGGCCGCAGGATCGCCGCCAGACGGGGGCCTGTCGAGCGTTGTCCGGACAAGCCCACGCCCTGTCCCCACAAGATGGGCGTTGAACCTCCGCGCTGCCCCCGGCCAGATCGGGGCGCAGGCCAGGATCGGCCGGCGTTGCGAGGCGGGCGGTGCGGCATGACGGCCGAAGAGGCGAGCGGGTCCCGCGTAGCGGGCGGAGGGTTCGGGCGCGAAGCCGTCGAGACGGTGAAGACCGTGGTCATCGCGCTTGCGATCGCCACGGTGCTGCGGGTGGTGGTGTTCCAGCCCTACACCATCCCCTCGTCCTCGATGGAGCCGGGCCTGGTGACCGGCGACTACGTCGTGGTCTCCAAGTGGAGCTACGGCTGGAGCCGGGCCTCGTTCCCGTTCAACCCGCCGATCTTGCACGGACGCATCTTCGGGCGCGATCCGGCGCGGGGCGACGTGGTGGTGTTCCGCCTGCCGCGCGATCCGGACGAGGCCTACATCAAGCGGCTGATCGGCCTGCCGGGCGACCGGGTGCAGGTGATCCGGGGCGCGGTCTATGTGAACGGCAAGCCGATCCCGCGGCAGTACGCCGGCCCGGCCCAGGACCACGACGATCCGGCGCGCGTCGTGCCGCGTGTGATCGAGACCGCGCCGGACGGGCGGCGCTACGCGACCTTCGGCGGCGCGGCCGAGGGCGAGGGCGACAACACCGGCGTCTATCTGGTGCCGGACGGCATGTATTTCTTCATGGGCGACAACCGCGACAACTCCTCGGACAGCCGCTGGCCGAGGGAGCTGGGCGTGGGCTTCGTCCCGGCCGAGAACCTGGTCGGCAAGGCCCAGGCGGTGGTGGTGTCCTGGCGAGGCGGGGCGTCGGTGCTGAAGCCCTGGACCTGGCTGGACCTCGACTTCAGCCGGTTCCTGCAGCGGGTGAGATGAAGGGGCTGTCCACGAACCACACGAACGCGTCAGGTCCTGCGAGGCCCGCGCAGCGGGCGCTTCCAATGGAGCCACGGATCGGACGGATGGCGCCGGCGCGATCCGTGGAAATCCGTGTGATCCGTGGTTCAAATGACTGAGCCTCCGCTGTCGCGGAGTCGCGGAAGAGCGCGCGTTCGTGACGTTCGCGGTTCGACCCTACCGCTCCTCCGCGGCGCGGAATTCGGCGAAGGTAATCTTGCCGTCGTGGTTCCGGTCGAGGCGCTGGAAGTCGGCGAGGGTGAGGGCGTCGGCGCCCTGGGTCAGGCGGTCGAACTCGGCGCGCAGGGACGGATGGGCGAGCGAGGGCAGGGCCACGGCGCCGACAGCGGCGGCGACCAGGGCGCCCAGGATGAGCCGCTCGCCGCGGCGCGCGGGGCGGACGGCCCTGGCGGGGTCGATCTGGCCGTCGATGAAGCCGCGCAGCGCCTCGCTGGCGGAGCGGCCCTCGTCGCGGCAGCGGGCCATGAAGGCGAGCTTGGTCGGATAGGGCAGGCGGATCTCGAGCGTCTCGCTCTTCTTCAACTTGGCGGTCATCGGGGCCTCGGGGCAGGCTTGCGGGTCGTCCAGATCCTAGCCCAAAGCCCATTTCGCGTCGCGACGACAGGAAATTCCTGTCCGGACAGACCGACGGAAAGGGCCTAGGGCCTAAGTAGCAGCCCTGAATTGGCGGCCCGCGCGCCGTCCTTCAACCTCGCGGGGGCCTGCGACGCGCGGGCAGGAAGAGCGACATGCCGGACGGAACGGCCACGGCCCATCTTTACCTGCCCAAGCTGGCCACCGTCATGCGCGAGGGCTATGGCGCCGAGGACCTGCGCCGCGACGCCGTTGCCGGGCTGACCGTCGCCATCGTGGCTCTGCCACTCTCCATGGCCATCGCGGTGGGCTCGGGCGTGTCGCCGGAGCGCGGGCTGTTCACCGCCATCGTCGGCGGGTTCGTGGTCTCGCTCCTGAGCGGGAGTCGCTACCAGATCGGCGGGCCGGCCGGCGCCTTCATCGTGCTGGTCTCGGCGACCGCGGCGAAGTTCGGGATCGAGGGGCTGCTGCTGACGGTGCTGCTCTCGGGCGCCCTGCTGACCCTGGCCGGCGCGCTGCGGCTCGGCTCGCTGATCCGCCATATCCCGCACGCGGTGACGGTCGGCTTCACCTGCGGCATCGCCGTGACCATCCTGGCCAGCCAGCTCAAGGACCTGGGCGGGCTGAAGCTCAGCGGGACCGAGCCCGGGCCGCTGATCCCCAAGCTGGGCGCGCTGGCCCAGGCGATGGGAACCCTCAATCCGGCGGCCCTGGCGCTGGGCGCGGGCGTCACGGCGCTGATCTTCCTCATCCGGCGGTTCCGGCCCACCTGGCCGGGCATGCTGATCGCGCTGACGTTCGCAGCGTTGCTGGCGGCGGTGCTGCACCTGCCGGTGGAGACGATCGGCAGCCGCTTCGGCGGCATCCCGCATTCCCTTCCGCTGCCCAGCCTGCCGCCGATCAGTTTGGCAAAACTGCTTTCCGTGCTGCCTGCGGCGCTGTCCTTCACCCTGCTGGGCGGGGTGGAGAGCCTGCTCTCTGCCAAGGTCGCCGACACTATGACCGCGCGGCGGCACCGTTCGAACATGGAGCTGGTCGGGCAGGGGATCGCCAATATCGCCTCGGCCCTGTTCGGCGGGATCGCGGTGACCGGCACAATCGCCCGGACCGCCACCAATGTGCGGGCCGGCGGACGCAGCCCGGTGGCGGGGATGCTGCACGCAGTCTTCCTGCTGGCCTTCATGCTGGTGGCTGCGCCACTGGCCAGCTACGCGCCGCTGGCGGCTCTGGCCGGGGTGCTGGTCGCGGTCTGCTGGGGCATGGCGGAGAAGGAGGAGTTCTGGCGCCTGCTCAGCGATTGGCGCGGCGCCCTGGTGCTGTTGACCACCTTCGGCCTGACGCTGCTGAAGGACCTTACCACCGGCATCGTCGCCGGCTGCGTCGTAGCCGCGGTGCTGGCGCTCCTGAAGCGGCCGGTGGTCGAAGAGGGGGCCTAGTTGCCGTTCCCGGCGGATTCGACGTAGGCCTGCTCCTTGGCGGTGCGGCCGAGGGGTGTGGGCGATGCGGACGAAACTGGCGGCCGGCGTGTTCCTGGCGGGACTGGTGCTGGCGGGCGCGGCGTGGGCGCAAGCCGCCAAGCCCGCGCCGGGGCCGGCCGACGCGAAGTTCCAGGCGATCTACAAGGCCGAGTGGACCTGGCGGAAGATCGAGTTCCCCGGCGAGCGCGGCGACGCGGCGGCCATCGCCGACCGGCTGGGCAAGGTGGACGCCGCCAGCCAGGCCCGGCGGCTGGCCTATTGGCAGGGCGTGCTGCATCAGCTCGACGGGATCGCGGAGAAGGACCTCTCGGCGGATGAGGCGGTGAACTACGAGGTCTACCGGGACCAGATCGGGACCCGCGTCGCCCAGTTGCGGTTCCGCGAGTACGAAAAGCCGTTCAACTCGGACTCGCAGTTCTGGTCGAACCTGGGGTTCACCGCGTCGCGGACCTTCCACACCGCCCAGGATTACCGCAACTGGATCGCCCAGATGCGCGACCTGCCGCGCTGGTTCGACGACCAGACGGTGAACATGAAGGCGGGGCTGGCGCGGGGCTTCACCGCGCCGCGGGCGACGCTGGTGGGGCGCGACAAGTCGGTGTCGATCGTCTCCCAGGCGAGCGATGCGGAGCACACCCTGTTCTGGAAGCCGTTCCAGCACATGCCGGCCTCGATCAGCGCGGCCGAGCAGGCGCAGCTGAAGGCCGAGGCCAAGCGGACGGTCGAGGGCGTGGTGATGCCGGCTTACGCAAGGCTGCTGGTGTTCCTCGACAACGACTACATCCCGCACGCCACCGAGACCCTGGCGGCGGAATCCCTGCCGGACGGCAAGGCCTACTACCGCGCCCAGATCAAGGAGTTCACGACGCTGGACATGGATCCGGAGGCGATCCACCAGCTTGGGCTCGCCGAGGTCGCCAAGATCCACGCCCAGATGCTGGGGGTGATGAAGGAGACCGGGTTCAAGGGCGACTTCCCGGCGTTCCTGGCCTTCTTGCGCAGCGACCCGCAGTTCTATGTGAAGGACCCACAGGAGCTGCTGAACCGGGCGGCCTGGATCGCCAAGCGGGTGGACGGCAAGCTGCCGGCCTATTTCGGCTGGCTGCCGCGCAGCCGCTTCGGGATCGAGCCGGTCGCCCCCGACATCGCGCCCTTCTACACCTCCGCCCGGGGCGGGACGACGACCTACCTCCTGAACACCTATGACCTGCCGTCGCGGCCGCTCTACAACCTGACGGCGTTGACCCTGCACGAGTCGGCGCCCGGCCATTCGCTGCAGGGCGGGCTGGCCGAGGAGCAGGACCGGCTGCCGCCGTTCCGGCGCAACGTCTACATCTCGGCCTACGGCGAGGGCTGGGCGCTCTACTGCGAGCGGCTCGGGGTGGAGATGGGCATGTACGATACGCCCTATGACCGGTTCGGGATGCTGACCTTCCAGATGTGGCGGGCGGCGAGGTTGGTGGTCGACACCGGCATCCACCACGAGGGCTGGACGCGGGCCCAGGCGATCGCCTTCCTGCACGACAATTCCGCCCTGGCCGACCACGACATCGAGATCGAGGTCGACCGCTACATCTCCTGGCCCGGGCAAGCGCTCAGCTACTATCTGGGCATGATGGCGATCGTCGACGAGCGGGCCAAGGCGGAGAAGGCGCTGGGGCCGAAGTTCGACATCCGCGCCTTCCACGACACGGTGCTGTCGACGGGCAGCGTGCCCCTGCCGGTGCTGCGCGCGCGCATCGACCGCTTCGTCGCCGAGGGCGGCAAGGACCCGATGCCGGTCAAGTTCCAGAAGCCGAAGGACGAGACGGCGGCGCCGTAGCTGAGGCCGCGCCGGCTCGCGCTTGCGGCCGCGCCTATTGGACGCAGATGTTCGCGCAAAAGGGGAACTCGCTTGTGGCGGCCCTGGGCGTCCGATACGCAAGCTTAAGCTTAGCAGTGGCATGCTGTTCGAGATCGGCCGGCTCCCTTCGGCCAGAGTGGATTGTGCAATGAAGAAGTACCTGTTGAGCGCCGCGGTGACGGCCTTGTCGGTGTCGGGCCTGATGGCCGCGCCGGCGGTGGCGAACGCGGCGGTCTTCGTCTCGGAACTGGTCTACAGGGACGGCGCCACCGGGCCGCAGACGCCCTACGGCTCCGTGACGATCACCGAGCTCAACGCCGATTCCCTGAAGGTCGAGGTCGACTTCACCAACGCCAACACCGTGTTCGTGAACACCGGCGGTCCGCACAATCCGTTCGTGTTCAATACCCTCTATGTCGACCAGGCGACGAAGCCGCACGCCGCGGCGACCGACGATCCCAACGCCATCACGCTCGACGCCCCGGTCGGCAAGTTCTACGACGCCGGGCGCGGGTCGTTCGAGAACACGCCGTTCGGGACCTTCACCAACGAGATCGCCCTGAACACCGGCAATGGCCAGGTCAACGGCCAGCAGGATCCGATGATCTTCACGGTCTACGATCCCCACGGCATCACCTTCGCCGGGATCGGGGCGACGGTCTCCAACACGGGCCTGTTGCTGACCACGGGGACCGGCGACCACTTCACGTCGAACTCGGGCGGGTGGTGGTTCTCGGCCGACATCTACGACGGCGCGACGGGGAAGACCTACAATGTCGCCGCGCGCGACGCGATCGAGCAGATCCAGAACGCGGTGCCCGAGCCGGGGACCTGGAGCCTGATGATCGTGGGCTTCGGCGGCGCGGGCGCGATGCTGCGCCGGCGGCGTGCGGGGATGGCGGCCCTCGCCTAGCGAGCCGCCGCTGCCGCGGGGATCGGTTGAATCCCGCCGAACACACACCTTGCAGTCGAACTTTTCCCCCCTCGGGGGAATGGGATTGTGCGTCCGCCCCCGATGATTAACAGATAACCAGGATATCTGGATTCCGGCTCCCCGGGCATTCGCCCGAGGTCAGCAGGACCTCAGGGGTGGGGTGTAGGTCATGAAGAAATTGCTCTGTGGCAGCGCTGCCGTCGCTTTTTCCCTGGCCGCCATCATCGCCGCTTCGGCGGGCGCGGCGCGGGCCGCCGTTTATACTTCCGTGCTGCAGTACCAGGGCACGAACGTATTCGCCCCGCCCGCATTTGGCGAGGTGACGCTGACCGAAGTGGGCGCGAACGAGGTGGACGTGAGCGTAACGCTTACCGATGGGCTGTCCCTTTTCATCAATACGGGCAGCCCAAACGGCGGCGGGACCCACAATCCGTTCCTGTTCAACACGGTGGACTCCGACGCGGTGACCATCCTGGCGCCGGTGGGCACCTTCTTCGACGCCGGGCGCGGGACGTGGGACGGCACGCCGTTCGGCACGTTCACCAACCAGATCGGTTGCTGCGACAACAGGAACGGTCAGGCCCACGGTCAGGACGACCCGCTGAATTTCAGCGTGGTCGACAATAGCGGCCTGACGTTCGCCGGCATCGGCGCGACGTTCAGCAACACCGGCAAGGTCCTGACGCTCGGCACGGGCGACCACTTCCTTTCCAACACCGGGGGCTGGTGGTTCGCGGCGGATATCTATGACGGCGCCACCGGCCAGACCTATGAGGTCGCGGCGCGTGACGCCTTCGTGCTGGCCGGGGTTCCCGAGCCGGCGACCTGGGCGCTGATGATCATCGGCCTGGGCGGCGTGGGCGCATTGCTGCGTCGGCGACACTCGGCGGCCGCCTTCGCCTGAGCGGCCCAGGCCCCTCGACGGGCCAATCCTTGCCAGCGCGGAGCTTGCCACGCCGACGTGGCATGGCTGGAAATGCAACCAAAAGTCGACTAGGGCATTCCTAAGTCGGGCCCGCTCTGTCGCGGGCCTATGTTCCCGACATTCTGTCTGGGTACGGCTTTCGCTTCGCGAGCCTCCAGTTCCATCGAAGGGCCAGCCATGGCTGCCCACACGCCCACCCATTCGGAAGAGGCCGCGCTCAGCCTGACCATGGCTGTGGTGGCTTCGTCCCCGGGGCCGCTCCTGCTGCTGGACGGCGACCTCAATATCGTGGCGGCGAGCGCATCGTTCTCCGACGCCTTCGACCTCGACCTGGCCGAGGCGCCGGGCCGGCCGCTGTCGAGCCTGGGGGCAGGCGAGTGGAACAGGCCGCAGCTCCGCGCCCTACTCAAGGCGACCGCTTCGGGCGCGGCGAAGATCGAAGCCTTCGAGATGGATCTCGAACGGCCCGGGCGCGACGTCCGGCGCCTGGTCGTCCACGCCCAGCGGCTGGTCTATCTCGACATGGAGAACCTGCGCCTGCTGATGGCGGTGACCGACCTGACCGACACGCGGGCCGACGAGAGGCTGAAGGACGACGCGCTTCGGCAGAACCTCGTCCTGCTGCAGGAGGTCCGCCACCGGGTGGCCAACAGCCTGCAGATCATCGCCAGCGTCCTGTTGCAGAACGCCAAGCGGACCCGGTCGGACGAAACGCGCAGCCACCTGAAGGACGCTCACCACCGGGTGATGTCCGTCGCCGCCCTGGAGCGGCAACTGGCGGAGACCGGCAACGGCCCGGTTCAACTGCTGACCTATTTCACCAACCTCTGCGACAGCATCGCGGCCTCGATGATCGCCGACCCCGGCCAGCTTTCGCTGAGCGTCACCGGCGCCGGCGGCGTCGTCGATCCGCGGACGTCTGTCAGCCTGGGCCTGATCGTCACCGAGCTGGTGATCAACGCCCTGAAGCATGCCTTTCCCGACGACCGCGGCGGCAAGATCGTCGTCGATTGCGAGTTCCGGGGCGCCAATTGGACCCTGTCGGTCGCTGACGACGGCGTCGGCATGCCGAACAATCCCGCCCACATCCGGATGGGGCTGGGCAGCAGCATCGTCCAGGCGCTGGCCGCCCAGCTCGAGGCGACCGTCGACGTGGCCCCGGCGCGCCCCGGCACGCGGGTTTCCATCATCCACACCGCGATCGCCCTCGTCGCGGACCGCGACGACGCGGTCGGCGGCGCCGCCGCTGCTCTCGGACAGCCCGCCGCCTGAAGCCGCCTTGTAAAAAGGATAGATGAAGTCATGGACCCGCAGACGACGATCAAGCGCGGTCACACCTTGCTGATCGTGGAGGACGACATCCTCCCGGCGATGGCGCTGCGCGACGAGCTGGAAGACGCCGGCTATCAGGTCCTGGACCTGACGGGACGCCACGAAGAGGCGCTGGGCGCGGCGCGGACGCACGCCCCCGACCTGGCGCTGGTGAACATTCAGCTCCAGGGCCATGACGACGGCATCGCGCTCGCCGCAGAACTCAAGATCCTGGGCATTCCCACGCTGTTCATCAGCGGCCAGGTGAGCCGCGCGAGGTCGGCGAAGACGGTGGCCATCGGCTCCCTGCCCAAGCCCTACAGGACCACGGACATGGTCCAGGCGGTCGATTACCTGCTGCATCACCTGCGGGGCGACGAGTCGCTGCTGCGCCCCGCCGCCCTGGAAGTGTTCGATCCGGCCCCCGACGAGGCGGCGCCCGATCTCGTCTAGCCGCGCACGGCCGCGGCTTGCCAGAGCCCATACCGTTCGGTAGTTGAACTACCTAACGCTTCCGATAGTGGAGCTTTGGGGGTGGGATGGCTCGGGATATTGGCGGCCGATCGGTCTGGCGCGGCCGCGCGCTCAGCGCGCTGTTCGCCGGCGTCAGCGCCCTGGGGGCCGCGGGCGCGGCCTGGGCTGACGCGGAGGCGGCGGGCGCGGCATCGGTCGAGACGGTGATCGTCACGGCGCGGCTGCGGCCGGAGGATTCCCAGTCCGTGCCCGGCGCGCTGTCGGTGATCGGCGAAAAGACGCTGACGACGACGCAGACCTACGATGTGGCGCAGTTCGCCCAACTGGTCCCGAGCGTGAACTACAGTTCGCCCAATCCGCGCAACACGGCGCTGACCATCCGCGGGCTGGGCAGCAGCGTGGTAGCCATCGCGCAGGCCAACGACGGCCTGGAGCCTGGCGTCGGCTTCTACGTCGATCAGGTCTACCACGCGCGGGCGGCCGCGGCGGCGTTCGACTTCCTGGACGTCGAGCGGATCGAGGTGCTGCGCGGCCCCCAGGGGACGGTGTTCGGGAAGAACACGACCGCCGGCGCCATCAGCATCACCACCAAGGCCCCGAGCTTCACGCCGGAGGCTCAGGTGGAAGCCTCCTACGGCAACTTCAACTATTTCCAGGCCAAGGCCTCGGTGTCCGGGCCGCTCTGGGGCGACGTCGTGGCCGGGCGGCTGTCGGTGGTGGCGACCGACCGCGACGGGGTGCTGAAGAACGTCACGAAGGGCCAGCGGGACAACAGCGTCAACGACGCCTCGATCCACGGGCAGTTGCTGTTCCAGTTCAACCCGGACCTCAGCCTGCGCCTGTCGGCCGACGACAACCGCATCGACGACCGCTGCTGCACCCAGGTGTTCGTCCGCGTGGGGACCAGCCTGAAGCCCGCCGCGGCCCAGTATCCGGCGCTGGCCGCCGGCGTCGGCTATGCGCCGCCGAGCCTCAACCCTTACGACCGGCTGACCGACATTGACGCCGCGCTGAAAGTGAAGACCGACGAGGGCGGCGTGTCAGGCGTCGGCGACTGGAACCTCGGCAAGGCGACCGTGACCTCGGTCAGCGCCTGGCGCTGGTGGAACTGGGACGCGGCCAACGACCGCGACTACACCAGCCTGTCGATCCAGACGCTGCAGCACATTCCCTCCCGCCAGGACCAATACAGCCAGGAACTGCGGATCGCCTCCAACGGCCGCCAGGCCCTGGAGTATGTGGCCGGCCTCTACTGGTTCCGGCAGGTGATCGCCGGTGAGCCGATCACGCAGTACGGGCCGCTGGCGACCTATTGGCTGCTGGGGCCGGCGCCGGCGTTCCCGGCCAATCTGCTCGACGGCTACACCACCGACGGCCACACCCGCTTCGCCAGCAACAGCTACGCCGCCTTCGGCGAGGTCACCTGGCGCGCCACCGACCGGTTCAACCTGACCGGCGGCCTGCGCTACACCGCCGAGGACAAGACCGGGACCTTCTCCTCCATCGTCTTCGGCGGGGGAACGCCGCAGACCACGGCCCAGGCCAACGCCAAGCTCTCGATCCTGCGGCCGCAGGCCTACAGCGCCAAGACCAGCGACGGGAACCTGTCCGGCCGCCTGGTCGCCGCCTACGACCTGACCGACAAGGTGATGGCCTATGCGAGCTATGCGCGGACCGGCAAGTCGGGCGGCATCAACATGTCGGGCCTGCCGCTGAACGCCGCCAACCAGCCCGCGCTGAACACCGCCGTCGTCCGGCCCGAGAAGAACACCACCTATGAGATCGGGGTGAAATCCAGGCTGTTGGACGACCACCTGATCCTCAACGCCGACGTCTTCGACACCTCGATCCGCGACTTCCAGGCCAATGTGGTGGACACCGGTCCGGGCGCGCTTCGCGGCTACCTGGCCAACATCGACCGCGTCACCGACAAGGGCTTCGAGCTCGACGCGACGGCGGTGGTCGACGAGCACCTGTCGGGCCACCTGTCGGCCAGCTACACCGACGGGAAATACGCGTCCTACAAGACCGCGCCCTGTCCGCTGGAGCGGCTCGCAACCTCGACCTCGGTGTGCGATCTCAGCGGCATGCCTTTGACCGGGCTGCCGAAATGGGTCTGGTCGGCGGGCGGGGAATACAAGCACGAGGCCGACTTCGGATCCCTGCAGGGCGAGGCCTATCTGCACGCGGAGCTGACGGTCCGGACCAAGATCTACGGCGACCCGTCGGACTCCAAATACGCGATCATCGACGGCTATAGCCTGGTCAACGCCAGCCTGGGTTTCCGCGCGATGAAGGGCTGGGAGGCGCAGCTCTGGGCCCGCAACCTGTTCAACGCCAACTACCTGCAGAACGTCACGATCCAGGCCGGGAACTCCGGCCTGGTCGTCGGCACGCCGAGCGACTCCAGGACCTATGGGGTTACGCTGCGCACGCGGTTCTAGACAGGCAGGGTCGCCTGCGTCGCGAACCCCTCTTGCCGCTCGCGTTGATTCAACCCGAGCGGCAAGGGTTCTGGGTCTCAGCCGGCGTCGGCGAGGGTCTTCACCAGTTCGGTGAGGTAGTCGCGGCCGAGGTAGACCGACTTCACCGAGGCGTGCTCGTTGAGGCCGTGGGCGCCGGAGCCTTCGGGGCCGGAGTAGAAACCGGGCACGCCGTAGGTCGGGATGCCGACCGGCATCAGGTAGAGCGCGTCGCTGGCGCCCGTCGACATGGTGGGGATCACGGGGGCGCCCGGGTAGTACTTGGCCGCCACCTTCTCCATCGGGCCGATGACCTTCGGATCGAGGGGCGCGGGCATGGACTTGCCGCGGATCGGCTGCAGCGGGATCAGCTTCACGCCCGGGTCGCCGATAGCCTTCTCGAGCTGGGCCTTGACGCCTTCCATGGTGTCGCCGGGGAACATGCGGCAGTTGATGTTGGCGCCGGCCCGCTGGGGCAGGGCGTTCTCGGCGTGGCCCCCGTCGAGCAGGGTCGCCACGCAGGTGGTGCGCAGCATGGAGTGGAAGCCGCGGTCCTTGTTGAGCTGGGCCTCGGCGGCCTTGTCGGTCGGGTCCTTGGCGATGGCGACCATGGCCTTGCCCGTCTCGTCGGTGCGCCCGGCGCCGGCCTTGGCGAAGAAGGCGCGGGTGACGTCGTTGAGCTCCAGCGGGAAATCGTAGTCGCGGACCTTCAGCAGGCCCTGGGCCAACTGGTAGATCGCGTTGTCCTTGATCGGCACGGAGGAGTGGCCGCCGGGGTTGGTGGTCTCCATGCGGAACTGCTGGACGACCTTCTCGCCCACCTGCACGCCCTGGGACTGGACGTGGCCGTCCTTGTCCGCCCGGCCGCCGCCGCCCTCGTTGAGGGCGAACTCGGCGTCGATCAGGTCGCGCTTGTTGCGGGCCAGGTAGTCGGCGCCGTTGAAGGCCGCGAGCGTTTCCTCGCCGCAGGTCAGCGCCATCTTGATGGTGCGCTTGGGCGTGTACTTGCTCTCCTTGAAGCGGACCAGCATGTCGACCCAGGTGGCGTCGATCACCTTCATGTCCGACGTGCCGCGGCCGTAGAAGTAGCCGTCCTCCTCGATGAAGGTGAAGGGATCGCGGGTCCAGTCGGCGCGCTTGGCCTCGACCACGTCGAGGTGGCCGAGCAGCAGCATGGGCTTGGCGGTCTTGGACGAGCCGTGGAGGATGGCGACGACGCCGCCTTCCTTGGGGTGATCGGGGACGGAGAAATAGGTGATGTCGCTGTCCGGGAAACCAGCGGCCTTCAGGTGGGCGCCCATCTTGGCGGCGGCCTCGGTGCAGGAGCCGACGCTGAGCGAGGTGTTGGTCTCCACCAGCTCCTTGTAGAGGGCGCGGAAGCGGACCTGGTCGGGGCGGAGTTCGCCGGCCGGCGCGGTCTGCGCGATCGCGCCATGAGCCACGCCCAATGCGAGCGCGGCGCCCAAGATCTTACGATGCATGAAGACTATCCCCGAAAACCAACTTGAGGCGCGAATTAATGGCGGGCCGCGGGGCTCGCGTAAAGCGGCGCCCTAGAAGGCGAGGCTGAACTTGGCGCCGACGAAGCGTCCGTGGGGGTCGGAGCCGTAAGCCGCGGCGCCGCCGCTCTCATTGTGACCAGGCTGGATGCCGCACAGGAAGCCGAAGCCGCCGGTCAGGTCGGAGCGGCCGGCGAGCCGGGTCTCGACGGCGGTCCTGGCGAAGACGGCGCTGTCGAGGGTCTTGGCCTGGAGCTGGGTTGGGGCGAGCGGGTCCAGCGGGTTGGCGAGGTCCGGCGTGGGCTTGGCAGCCTGGGCGGGGATCGGGAGCGGCGCCGCCGGCGCAGCGGCGGCGTCGGGCAGGCGCAGGTCGAGGGGCTGGGCGGCGGCCGCGCCGGCGACGGCGGCCAGGGCGAGGGCGATGAGGGCGGTCTTCATGTCGGCTCCCAGGCGGCGCGGTCGCTACCTTATACGCCATCATTCGCCGGACGGAGGCGGCAGGTTACGGATCGAGCGGATCCTGCGGATCGGCGTGCAGGGAGACGAGGTTGGGCGTGGCGGCCAGGTCAAAGGGGGAGAGGCGCCTATAGGCGGTCATCGGCTGGTAGCCGAGCTCGCTCTGGCAGCGGGTCGCGAAGGACGGCAGCTCGATAGAAAGGCTCTGGTCCTGCGAGGTGGTGATCAACACCGGCCGGCCCAGCGGCGCGCCCATGCGGAAGAGCAGCCGCACGGCGTTCCTGAGGTTGGTGGTGGTGTGGCGCGCGTAGGGGTCGATGACGATGGCCTCGGCCGGGACGCCGTAGCGGGCCATCAGGTCGTGCTTCATCTCGATGGCTTCGGCGAAGGGGGTCTTGTTGGGATGCACATGGCCGCCGGAGACGATCAGGAAGGGCGCCATGCCCTCGCGCCAGCGCTTCACCGCCAGCCGGTCGCGGAAGCTCCCGACCGGGGAGACGCGGGTCTCGGCGCCCTCGGTCCCCATGCCGGGCACGACGACGGCGGTGTAGGGCGCGGCCTTCCAGTCGGTCCGGCGGGCGCGGGCGAAGGCGGCGGCGTTCTCGCCGGCTTCCAGCGGCTCGTAGCGGGCGGCCTCGTCGCGCTGGTTGATCGTCAGCAGGTCGAAGGCCACCGCCGACCAGGCGCTGAAGGGAAGCGCATGGTCCTCGCGGTCGGTGGAGACCTCCAGGGCCTCGCGCAGCATCTGGCGGAAGTGCGGGTCGCCGGGCGCGTAGGAGATGGAGTCGATCTCGGCGTAGCGCGGCGTCTCGCCCAGGGCGTAGATCCGGTAGAGGCGGTTCACGCCCGCCGCCGTTTCGGCCCAGGCGGCGCGGACCAGGCTGGCGTCGTCCAGGGCGGCGTATTTCTGGGCGCGGCCGGAGGGGCGCAGCCCGTCGCGGACCAGGCGGCTCAGGGGGCGGCCGGGCTGGGCCAGGCGGGCGAGGGCGTCGCCGGCCCTGGCGATCTCGGCGTCGGTGAGCATGAGCTGGTCGACCGGGCAGGTCGGGGCGGTGCGGCAGGCCTTGCGGGCGGCGGCGCGGCTGTCGCCCAGGCGGGCGCGGATCGCCTGCAGGTCGGGGTCGGCAGCCAGGGCTCCGCGGGCCTGGGGATCGGCGGCCAGCAAGGTCAGCAGATGGGCGTTGGCGTCGGCCACCGGATCGTCGCTGTGAGCGAAACGGTAGGCCGGCGACTGGGCTCGAGCCGGGGCGGCGGGCGCGGCGAGGGCCAGGATCGCCAGGATCGCGACGACGGCTGCACGCATATTCTTCCCCCGAAAATCCGCGGGCCTATGCAGCGTCCCGCGCCGGGCCTGTCAATGCTTCGGAAGGGCCGTGCAGGCGGGCGGAGCGGGGCCGGGCGGCAGGGACGGCTGAGGGCCGGCGGCCTTGCTCCACAGCGCCGGGTCTTCCAGGCCGAGGCGCCAGATGGCGACGCCGCGGGCGTGACGGGCGTCCACGGCGGCGCGCTGGGCTCGGAAGGCCGGGGCGTCCAGCCACCAGACGCTGTGGGCGGTCCCGCCGGGCGCGGCGTAGGCGAAATGCGGATCGCCGTCGGGCGCGGCGCGGATCACCGCCTGGCCCTTGGCCTTGGCGAGCGCGGCGGCGTCGGCGGCGGAGAGGACGGCGGCCGTCCCGCCCGCCGGCCAGTCGTAGCCGTAGGCCCCCAGCGCCACGATCAGGCGGGCGGGGTCGGCGGCGGCGAGGCGCGCGTCGAGGCTGGTCTGCAGCCAGTCCAGCCCGGCGATAGGCCCGGGCGTGCCGGTCGCCCAGCACTGGTCGTAGGCCATCAGGACGACGGTGTCGGTCGCCGCCGCCAGGCCGTGGATCAGGGCCGGCTCGGCGGCCACGCCGGCGGTCACCCAGAGCTCGCGGCCCATGGGCTTGAGGGCGGCGTGCAGGCGGGCGAGGAAGGCGGCGTAGGCCGGGGCGCTGGCGGGGCTGAGATTCTCGAAATCGAGGATGTAGCCGCCGTAGGCCTGGGCCTTCGCCTCCGCGACCAGGGCCGCGATGAAGGCGTCGCCCGCCTGCGGGTTGAGCAGCGCGCCGTCGGCGGCGGCGGCGTCCCAGACCTCGTCGTGGGCGTTGGAGACGATGGGGAAGACGCGGGGCTTGTTGCGCGCGCCGGCCAGGGCGGCGGCGCGGGCCGGATCGGGCTGCCAGCGGATGTGGCCCGCGGGGGTGTCGAGCGCGCCGGACATCGGGGCGATGACGTCGAGCGCGCCGGCGTGGGCGCTCAGCGAGGCCGTCGAGGCGGCGTCCCACGGCAGGTAGAAGCCGACGGTGAGCGGCCGCGCGCCGGCCGCGCCCGCGGACAGCAGGGTCACGGCGGCGGCCAGGAACGCGACGAAAAAACGGGCCATGGCCCGTCCTAGGACGCGGCCGTCCGCTGCGAAACGAAAAAAGCGGCGTGGCTGTCGGAACGCGACGACGCGGCGGCCGGTGGGGAGGGCAGGGGCGCCAGCAGATGGCGGTTCTTCTCCCGAAGAACCTCGCCCGCCTCGTCATAGAGGAAGGGCAGGAAGGCATAGCGGACGCCGCGGGTGACCGGCGTCGCCTCGTGCAGCAGAGAGCAGGAAAACACCACCGCCCCGCCGGTCGGCGGGCGATAGGTGCGCATGCCGTACTCGGGGAACCGCAGGTCGCCGCCCTCGAAGTCCTCGGCGTTGAGGTTGATCGAGACGGCGAACTGGCGGTGCGCCGTGCCGGCGGTGAGATTGTCGCGGTGCGGGAGGAAGTAGCCGCCGTCCTCCGCCGCGTAGCAGGCGACGATGTAGCGCTCGAGGCGGGTCGCGCGGAACCGGAACGCGCGCAGGACCTCGGGCGACAGCCGCCTGTCCAGGGTCACGCGGGTTTCTTCGCAAAGGGCGGCGTCCTCGATGGTCGCGTCACGACGCTTCTTGGATTCGTTGAGCACCCCGACCGTGACGCCGTCCTGCTGGAACATGACGCCCGAGGGCGAGCCGCCGTCGGCCTCGTAATAGGCGATCAGCCGGCGGCACAGGTCCCGATCGAACACCCGCGGCACGATCAGCACCGGGGCGTGCAGCGGCGTGTCGGCATGTTCGTCGGGCGGCGGCAGGGCGCGCATGCGGGCGAAGACCTGCTCGCTCTCGTCCATGGGCGCGACGAAGAGAATCCGCAGGGACGGGTCGATCAGCACCCAGATCGGATGTTCGACGCCCGCCTCGTCGAGCGCGCCATAGAGCCGGCTGACGGCGCCCTGCGGGTCGGAAAACCAGCGCAGCCCGTCGCGGTCGCGGGCGTTGGCGAACAGCGCCGGGTCCCTCAGGACGGTGAAGCAGGCGATGTGGCTGTCGGTCAGCAGGTCGATATTGGCCTGCATGATTCCAAAGACCTGCTGGCGCTTCTCCGGATCCGAGGGCGGAAAACCCAGCAGCAGATAGCGGCCGGCGGTGCTGCTGAAGTTGAAAGTCGGGTTCGAGGCGCTGGGCGCGATGAACCACGGCGTAGGCTCGCCGGGTCGCAGTTCGGCCATGGCGTTTGCCCTCGCAATCAAGCCTCTGGCCACGGCACGAATCGCGGCCCCGGCGGGCGTAAGCCCGCTCTAGGCATGGGACGTTGTCACCGAGCCATCACCTCAGCCGAGGCGGGCGCGACCCCGTTCGCAAGACCCGGATCTGCGCGCAAGTACTTATAAAAATTACATAAAGCAGATTGCGGCAATGCGCCGCGCTAGCGCTGTTTTGCTGAGGTAGCGCGGCCTTCGGGGCGTCGTTTCTCCGTAGGGGGAGCAAATGGCCAGACTGTCCGCCACACCTTGCGTTCATAGTGAAGGGCGTCGCCTGGCGCGCGTTCCGCAAGCTCAGGACGTCGCGCGCCGGCCCCGGCCCGCCGGCGGCCCTGGGGGAGGAGCGGCCGAATGAACAACCTTCCGCTCTGGCTGGAGCTGCGGCGTTGGCGGGCGGCCGGCCGCACGGCCCGCCTGTGGTGGCGCGACGACGACGCCAGCGGTTCGGCCTCGACGATCGACCGGCTGCTGCTGGACCGTTTGCTGCAGCTTTCGGCGGCGACGCACAAGCCGCTGACCCTGGCGGTGACGCCGGTGGGCGAGATGTCGGGCCTGGCCGCGCGGCTGGACGGGGTGGAGTTGGTCAACCTGGCCCAGGGGGGCGGCGCGCCCGAGACCCGGCGCGAAGATCCCGAGGCGGGCGAGTTCGCGCCGGACTGGGACCAGAAGCAGGTCCAGGCGGCGCTGGCGGCCGGCTGGAGCCGCATCGAGAACCTGCCGCGGGTCCTGAAGGTGTTCGTGTCGCCGTGGAGCGACATCCATCCGCGCCTGGAGCGGGCGCTCAGCGCCAACGGCTACGCCGGCTGGTCGGCCAGGGGGCTGGCGGCGGCGAGCGGGACCTGTCCGCGCCTGGATATCCACCTGGACCTGATGCCCTGGCGCGACGGGCCGCGCTTCCGCGGGCGGAGCGCACTGCTGGCCGCCCTGGCCGGAGAGCTGCGCCGGCGGCGCCGGGCGGGCCTGTGGGAGGCGCCGATCGGCCTGCTGAGCCACCACCGCGCGCACGACACCGCCGCCTGGACCTTCCTGGGCGAGTTCCTGCGCTGGACCAGCGCCCAGCCGGAGTTCGGCTGGGTGTCGCTTCCCGACCTGCTGGGCGAGACCAAGGCCCGGCGGGCGCTGGCCCTGCGGCGCTCGGCGACCCGCCTGGTGAGCGACATGGCGCTCCCCCATCCCGCGTGACCTCCGGGGGTGCAAATGCGCTTGCTGCAAGCGTCGCCATTGCCTGCTAGGGTTGTGACAGAGTTCCCGTGCCGAGTACCGATGTCGATGCCTTCGCCATCCCAACCCAGCTATGAGGCCCGCCTGGAGGCGGTGTTGGAAAGCGTCAGCGACGCCTTCTATGCGCTGGATACGGACTGGCGTTTCGTGGTCTTCAACCGCGCGGCGGAAGTCTATTTCGGGGTCGACCGCCAGGCGGTGCTGGGCCGCGATCTGTGGGAGGTTTTCCCGCAGGGCCTGGGCACGCCCTTCGAGGGCTACTGCCGCGCGGCGATGAAGGACGGGGTCCCGGCGAGCATCGAGACCACCTCGCGGCTGCGGCCCGACCGGGTGGTGGAGCTGCGGATCGTGCCCATGCGCGGCGGCGGGGTGGCGCTGACACTGACCGACATCACCGAGCGCAAGAGCGCCGACGCCCGCCAGCGGCTCTTGTCCAACGAGCTCAATCACAGGGTGAAGAACAGCCTGGCCACGGTCCAGGCGATCGCCGCCCAGAGCCTGCGCGGCCCCGACGTCTCGACCGAGGCGCGCGAGCGGTTCATGGCGCGGCTCGTGGCGCTGGCGCGGGCCAACGACGTGCTGGTGGCGGAAACCTGGTCCGGGGCGAGCCTGGCCTCGGTGGCCGAGCAGATGGCCCATCCGCACGGCAACGGCGAGCGCTTCACCATCGGCGGGCCGGAGGTGCACCTGGCGCCGCAGACGGCGACGGCCATGGCCCTGGGGCTGCACGAGTTGGCGACCAATGCGGCCAAGTACGGCGCGCTGTCGACGGCGGAGGGCCGGGTTTCGCTGACCTGGGTGTTGGAAGGCGAGGGCGACGCGCGGCGGCTCAAGCTGACCTGGCGCGAGACGGGCGGCCCGCCCGTGGGGGCGCCCGGGATGCCCGGCTTCGGCAGCCGGCTGATCGAGCGCGGCCTGGCCTCGGAGCTGAAGGCCAATGTACGCCTGCTCTATGCGCCCTCGGGCGTGGTGTTCAGCCTGACCGCGCCGTTGGGCGAAAACGTCTCCGAGGCCTAGTCGCTGTCCCGGCTGACTTGAATCGAGTCAGGCGGGATCAACAGGGTCGTCGGCGCGCCCCTCACTTGGCGGGCGCGGGGGCCTCGCGATAGGCCGGTCCGCGGGACAGCGACCTGATCAGCGGCAGCCGCAGCAGCAGGTCGCCGCCAAGCGCTGCGGCGGCCGGGCCGAAGTCGCCGCACAGGTGCTGGCGCACCGCCTCGGAGATGGAGCCCTCCGGGGCCACGGGATCGCGGGCGGCGAGCTCGATGAACCGGCTGTCGTCGGTCGCGAGGTCGCCGCTCAGGTCCTCCACGCGCTCCAGCAGCATCGGATAGGCCGCCGGCGTGCGCCCGACGTCGAGCGAGGGGGCCAGGACCAGGCCGTCGACCACATCGGCCTTCGGCGAGGCGACGCCGTAGAAGATCCCGAACAGCACCGCGCCGCTGATCACGTCGACGGTCACGACGAAGAGCTGGTTGCCGGCCGGCAGGACCCAGCCGTCGGCGATGGTGCCGCCGGCGCCGATCCGCAGGCGCATGAGGCCGTTGGGGTCGATGCGCACCATGGCGTGGTCATGGATGAACCGGCCCGGCGCCAGGATGTAGGGCCGGGTGGTGCGATAGAAGCCCTCGTAGGCCGCGCCCCGCAGGGAGGTCGTGGCGAGGAACTGGTCCATCCCGACGATCGGCACGCCGGCCATGGCGCTGTCCGGCGGCGGGGCGTGGCCCGCGACCGTGTCCAGGTCGGCGCCGATGAACTCGGCGAAGGCCGCCAGGGTGCGGTCCCAGTCCAGGGTGCTGAAGCCGACGATCCGCTGGGCGATCAGAGCCGACAACAACGAAAGGTTGTGAGCAGAGGGTTGGACGGCGCCCGAAACCCACCTCCCGACCACCGACTTGTCGACGCCCAGGTCCGCAGCCAGCCGGGCGCGGCTCATCGAGAGCACCTTGAGGACGAGCTCGAGTTTCTTGGCGAAAGGTTCGCTCATTGCGTCCTGTCTTGCCGGCGCGGGCGGCGGTTGGCCGTAGCTTCGCGAGAGCGGGTTTCGCCTCTCACGAGAACCGTTGTCAATCCAGTAGCAGAGCTTGTCGAACCTTGTTTGGCTCCGCGAGGGATAAGCGCTCGTTAACTGGGCCCCTCAGGTTCGGTTTGACGCGCGCACGGCGAACGCTGCAACTGGGAGTTATGAGACCGCCCGCCGCCAAGTCGCCGCGTCCCCTCGCCCTCGTCACCGGCGCCTCGGCCGGGATCGGGGCGGCGTTCGCCCGGGCTTATGCGGCGCGGGGGTTCGACCTGGCGCTGGTGGCGCGGCGCGCCGACCGGCTGGAGGCCCTGGCGGCGGAGCTGTCGGCCGCCCACGCGATCGAGGCCTTCGCAATTCCCGCCGACCTGGCGGCGTTCGACGCCTGCGCGAGCGTGCTGGCCGCGGTGGCGGCGCGTGGGCGGGTGGTCGATGCGCTGGTCAACAACGCCGGCTTCTCCATCGCCCAGAGCTTTACGGGCGTGCCCTGGAGCCGGCAGCGGGATTTCCTGATGACCCTGGTGGTCAACGCCTGCGGCCTGGCGCACGGAGCGATCCCGGGCATGGTGGCGCGCGGGCGCGGGTCGATCGTCAACGTGGGTTCCATGGCGGCGTTCGCGCCCGGGGTGGCCGGCCACAGCCTCTATCCGGGCGCCAAGAGCCTGATGGTGAGCTGGAGCCAGTCGCTGGCCGCGGAGCTGAAGGGCAGCGGGGTGAAGGTGACCGTCACCTGCCCGGGCTTCACCCTCACCGAGTTCGCCGAGGCCAACGGCACCAAGGCGGTGATGGACGCGGCTCCCCGGCGGTTCTTCCAGACCGCCGAGCAGGTGGTGGCGACGACACTGGCCGCCAACGATCGCGGCCAGGTGGTGGTCGTGCCCGGCCTGCATAACAAGATCGCCGCGGCCGTCTTGCGCTACGCGCCGCAACCGCTGTTGATCGCCATCCTGAGCCGCGCGTCGGCCAAGTACCATCTGGAGAGCTAGGCCCATGGCGCATTTCGACGTGGTGATCATCGGCTCGGGCGCGGGGGGCGGCACGATCGCCCAGCGGCTGGCGGCCAGCGGCAAGACCATCCTGATCCTGGAGCGCGGCGAGCAGTTGCCGCGCGAGGCGGAGAACTGGAGCCCCAAGGCGGTCTTCGTGGAGCGCCGCTATCGCACCCAGGAGAAGTGGTACGACAAGCACGAAAAGCCCTTCCAGCCGAACACCCACTATTGGGTCGGCGGCAACACCACCTTCTACGGCGCGGCCCTGATGCGGCTGCGCGGGCGTGACTTCGAGGAGGTGCGGCACGCCGGCGGGGTCTCGCCCGCCTGGCCGATCAGCCTGACGGACCTCAAGCCCTACTACCTGGAGGCCGAGACCCTGTGGCGGGTGCATGGGGCCCGCGGCGACGATCCCACGGAGGAGGGCGACGAGCCGCCGTATGCCTATGCGCCGGTGCACGACGACCCCGGCATCTCGCAACTGCGCGGGCACTGGGTGGCGCAGGGCTGGAAGCCCTTCACCCTGCCGCTGGGGATCAACCTGGACCAGGCCCATCCGGTGACCTCGCCCTGCATCCGCTGCAAGACCTGCGGCGGCTACCCCTGCCTGGTGAAGGCCAAGTCGGACGCGCGGACCATCGCCATCGAGCCGATCATGGGCCTGCCGAACATCACCCTGCTCACCGGCCGCAAGGTGATGCGGCTGGAGACCGATCCTACCGGCAAGACGGTGACCGAGGTGGTCTGCCAGACCGAGCAGGGCGAGGAGCGCTGGAGCGGCGACATCGTGGTGCTGGCGGCCGGGGCGGCCAATTCGGCGGCGGTGCTGCTGGCCTCGGCCAACGCCGCGCATCCCAACGGCCTGGCCAACCGCTCCGACCAGGTGGGGCGCAACTACATGTTCCACACGCTGACGGCGATGGTCTCGCTGACCGCCGCGCACGTGGACATCACCTTCCCCAAGACCCTGGCGTGCAACGACTTCTACTGGGGCGACCCGGACGGCTCCTACAACCTGCCCATGGGGCACATCCAGCTCCTGGAATATATGAGCGGCCAGACCCTCGAGGGGCAGGTCTCCGACTGGCTGCCGCCGGGTCTGATGCCCGACTTCCTCTCCGAGGGCGTCGCCGAGCGGATGCTGTCGATGCTGGTGATTTCCGAGGATCTGCCGCTGCCGGACAACCGGGTGCATCTGACGTCGGACGGGCGGATCTGCCTGGACTACACCTACAACAACCTCGAGGGGCACGAGCGGCTGGTGAAGAAGCTGCACGCCTCGCTGGACGGTTTCGTCGATCACGCCCATCCGGTCAGCCAGCACCATTTCGAGTTCGGCAGCCTGCTGCCGCTCTACGGCACCGCGCACCAGGCGGGGACCGTGCGGTTCGGGGCCGACCCGAAGAGTTCGGTGCTCGACATCTGGTGCAAGGCCCACGAGCTGGACAACCTCTATGTGACCGACACCAGCTTCTTCCCCTCGATCGCCTCGGTGAACCCGACACTGACCACCGTGGCCAACGCCATGCGGGTGGGCGACCACCTGCTGGAGCGCCTGGGCGTCTCGACACCGCCGCAGAACTCCGCCCCCGTCCATGGCCCCGGCGCCCACAAGGCGGACGAGGCGCTGGCCTAGAACCGGGATGAACGCGGTCCTGGCTTGAAGTCCGGGGATGCGGTCGGAACCGCGCTTGTCGACAAGCGTTGCAATTGAGGGCAGTGCGGTCTCGGGACGCCGGGAAATGGGCCGCGCGACGGGGACGATCGAATTGGCGGCGTGCAGACGAAATCTGATCCTCGGGATCGTCGTGGCGGCGAGTCTGGCCGGCTCGGCGTGGGCGGAGGACATCGCCGCCGGACCCGGCGACCAGGCGGTGGAGAAGCTCCGGGACTTTTCGCTGGAGGACCTGGGCAACCTGACCGTGATCTCGGTGTCCAAACGGGCGGAGCCGCTCAGCGAGGCGCCGGCCTCGGTCTTCGTGATCACCGCCGAGGACATCCGCCGCGCGGGTGCGACCAGCCTGCCGGAGGCGCTGCGGCTCGCGCCCAACCTTGAAGTCGCCCGGCTCAACGCCGCCCAGTACGCGATCACCGCACGCGGCGGGAATTCCGCGGAGAGCTCCAACAAGCTTCTGGTTCTGATCAACGGGCGCAGCGTCTATGAGCCGATCGGCTCCGGGATCCTGTGGCAGCAGGTCGACGTGGCGATGGACACCGTCGAGCGGATCGAGGTGGTCAGCGGCCCGGGCGGCACGCTTTGGGGCGCCAACGCGGTCAACGGGGTGATCAACGTCATCACCAAGTCCGACATCGAGGGGCTGAATCTGGACGTCGGCGGCGGCAACCTCGACCGCAACACCACAGTCACCTACGGCGGCAGGCTGGGCGGCCTGTTGGCGAACGGCACGGTCTCGGCGTTCGACCGCGGAGGTTTCGACCGCGCGCCCGGGATCCTGGCCAAGGACGGCTTCCGCGGGCTGATGGGCGCCTTCCGCCTCGACGGCGGGGACAAGGGCCTCACCTACAGCCTGTCGACGAACATCTACAACAACCACCAGGACGAGGCCGACGGCCGGCTATGGGGCGGCAGCGTGATCGGGCATGCCAACCGGACGCTGGCGAACGGCTCGACGCTCGACGTCCAGGCCTATGTGGCGCGCGACGACCGCTCGGCGGTGGACACGCACGAGCGGCGCGACACCTACAACATCCAGGCCCAGGACTCGATGACGCTCGGGGCCCACGACCTGGTGGTCGGCGGCGAGGCCCGGGTGTGGCGCGAGTATTTCCTGTCCACCAACATCTTCCATTTCGCCGATCCGCGCGCGACCATCAGCGTGGGCGCGATCTTCGTGCAGGACGTGGTGGCGCTGCGGCCCGACCTCAAGCTGACGGCCGGGCTGAAGCTGGAGGACAACAGCTATTCGGGGCTCGACTGGATGCCGAACCTACGGCTCGCCTGGACGCCCGCCGACAACGCCCTGGTCTGGGCCGCGGCGTCGCGCGCGGTGCGCACGCCCAACCGGATCGAGCGCGAGCTGACCGCCACCGGCATCCTGCTGCCGTCGCCCCGCTTCCAGTCGGAATCCCTGTGGGCCTATGAAGCGGGCTACCGCGTGCAGCCGACCTCGCGGATCTCGCTCTCGGTCACCGCCTTCTACGACGTCTACGACGACCTGAGGACGGACCAGTTCCCGGCGACCATCCTGCCCATCGTGCTGCGAAACGGGGGCGCAGGCCAGAGCTACGGGCTGGAGGCTTGGGGGACGTTCACGCTGACCGACTGGTGGCGGCTGCGGGCGGGCGCCAACACCCTGCATCGCGACTACCATACCAAGGCCGGGTTCGACGACTTCACCCAGCTTCAGAGCGTCGGCTATGACCCGAAGTATCAGGCGCAACTGCGCTCCGACATGCAGATCGGCCCGGCGCTGAGCCTTGAGGCGGCGCTGCGCCGGGTCGGGACGGTGAGCGGCGTCAACGGCGTGACCTACGCGCCGGCCTACACCGAGGCGGACGTGACCCTGGCCCTGCAGGTGCGGCCCGGCCTTGACCTGACGCTGAGCGGGTTCAACCTCCTGAACGACCACCATCTGGAACTGGACGACGCCTCGACCACGCCGGTGCGGGCCATCCCGCGCAGCATCTACCTTGGCCTGAGATGGGGCTTTTGATGAGCGAACGGCGGGCGCGATCGGCCCGCTGCCGGGCGGGCGCGGCGATGGTGCTGGCGGGTGCGCTCTGCGCCGCGCCGCGGGCGTTCGCGGACAACCTGGAGCTGGCCGTCAAGGCGACCTACCTCTACAAGCTCGCGCCCTTCGTGAGCTGGCCGGCGAACGCCTACGCAGGGCCCAACGCGCCGCTGACGATCTGCGTCCAGGGCGCCGATCCCTTCGGCCCGATGCTGGAACGGGCGACCAGCGGCCAGGCGGTGGGCGGCCATCCCCTGGAAGTGCGCCGGCTCGCCCGCCTCGACGCGAACTCCGGCTGCCACATCGCCTATGTGGCCGGAGGCGCGGCGCAGTCGCAGGCCCAGGCCCTGTCGGCGGTGGAGGGGGCTCCCGTGCTGACGGTGACCGACGAGGGCCGCGGCGGTCCGGCCAAGGGGATCGTCAACCTGCTGATCGAAGCCGGAAAGGTGCGGTTCAGCATCGACGCCGGCCAGGCCGACCGGAACGGCGTGGCGATCAGCTCCAAGCTCCTGGCGCTGGCCGTGACGGTGAAGCGATGAGCCGGCGCGACCCCTCCCTGTCCGATGGCCGCCTGGCCGACCGGCGGCTGGTCAACGTGGCGTGGGCCGGGGTCGCGGCCCTGCTGGCGATCGGCGTCCTGCTGGCCGCGCGCAGCGAACTCGACGACCGCAGCCGCGCCACCCGCGCCGCGGAGGTGCAGGCCGACATCCTGGCCGCCAGCGTCAGCGCGGCCCTGAGCTTCGACGATCGTGCGGCCATGCGCGAGTACCTCGGCGCGCTGCAGGTCAACAGGGCGGTGGCCGCGGCCGCGGTCTATGACGCGCGCGGGCAGGCGGTGGTGGTGTTTCACCGCCCGGATGCGCCGTCGCCGCCGGCGCGCGCGCCGGCCCCGGGCGCCCGGTTCGTCGAGCGGCACGTGGCGGTCACCCGCGGGGTCGCCGAGCAGGGCGCGCGCCTGGGCGCCGTCTACCTGGAGACCCGCCCGGAATCCTGGGCCTCGATCCTGGGCCGTCATTCGAACCTCGGCGTGATGACCATCCTGGCCTTCCTGCTGCTGGGCGTGGTGACGGCGGCCGCCTCGCAGCTACAGCACCGCGCACGCCTGCTGAGCGCGGCCAATGCACGGCTGCTGGAGGAGATGGCGGCGCGCGGCGAGGCGGAGGAGGCCCTGCGCCAGAGCCAGAAAATGGAGGCCCTGGGCCAGCTCACCGGCGGCATCGCGCACGACTTCAACAACCTGTTGCAGGTGGTGCACGGCGCCTTCGAGCTGATCCGCCGCCGGCCCGACGACACCGACAAGGTGGCGGCCTGGTCGGAGAACGGGATCGCCGCGGCGGAGCGCGGCGCCAGCCTGACCCGGCAGCTTCTGGCCTTTTCGCGCAGTCAGAAGCTGGAGCTGCGGCCGTTCGTGGTGGCCGACCTGATCGCCGAGATGCACGACCTGCTGGTGCGGACCCTGGGGCCCGACATCGTGCTGGCCGTGGCGCTGGACGAGACCCGCGCGGCGGTGATGAGCGACCGCACCCAACTGGAATTGGCGGTGCTGAACCTGGCGATCAACGCGCGCGACGCCATGCCCGACGGCGGGCGTCTGACCATTTCGACGACGATCCGCGCCATCGGCCCGGGCGACCCGGTGCTGGAGCCCGGCGACTATGTGGACCTTAGCGTCGCCGACACCGGCGACGGCATGGCGCCGGAGGTGATCGAGCGGGCCTTCGATCCGTTCTTCACCACCAAGGGCGTGGGCAAGGGCACGGGCCTGGGCCTGAGCCAGGTCTATGGGGTGGCGCGCCAGGCGGGCGGCGTGGCGCGGATCGCCAGCACGCCGGGCGGCGGCACGGTGGTGAGCCTGCTGTTGCGTCACTCCACCGCGACGGCCGAGGCGGGGGCGGAGCCGGACGAGTCCTTGCCGATCCTGGCCCCGGAAGGCGGCCATACGGTGCTGGTGGTGGACGACGAGGACGCGGTGCGCACCCTGGCCTGCGAGACGCTGAAGCTGCTGGGCTACCGCGTGCTGGAGGCCGACAGCGGAGCCGCGGCGCTGGAGGTGCTGGCCACCGCATGCCCGGACCTGATGCTGTTCGACTACGCCATGCCGGCGATGAACGGCGCCGAGCTGGCCAGGGTGGCGCGGCTGCGTTGTCCGGGCGTGCCGATCGTCTTCGCCAGCGGCTACGCCGACACCGATCAGGTGGAGGCCGCGGTTGGCGGCGAGGCGACGATCCTGCGCAAGCCGTTCAACATGGAAACCCTGGCGCGCACGGTCTCGACCCTGCTGCGCGACGCCGGCAAGGCCGGGACCTGATCGGGGCGTCGCCGCACGCGGCCAAGAACTCGGGCGATCGGTCGCCGCTTATGTCTGAAGCCCTTCTTGTCCCCTCAGGTTGGTTCAACCTGAGTGGGAAGAGTTCTAGCGGCGGCCGGCGAGGCCGATGCGGGTGGGCTGCAGCGCCGGCTCGGCGGCGATGGCGGCCCGGGCCTTGACGAGGTCGCGGGCTCGGACGCCGGACAGCACGGCGTCAAGGCCGGCCATCAGCGCGATCAGGAAGCCCAGTTCGCCCTCGCGCAGGCCGCGGCGCCAGACATAGCTGGTCCAGAAGCGCGCCGCGCCGCGGGCCACGTCCCCCAGCAAGCCGCCGGTTTCCCCGGCGTCGGCGAGGTCCTGGGCGCGGAGCGCGCTCTGTCGGTTGAGGCGGGCGATCATCTGGCCGACGTCGGCGTCGGCGTGGCGGCGCAACGGGGTCTCCAGCGCGCCGGCGAATTGGCCTTCAAGCATCGCCGCCGGATCGACCCGGCGCGGCTTCCAGCGCTTGACCCGCTGGCGATAGAGGCGCGGCGCCATGACCTCGCCGAGGCCCGCGCCCCAGCCGCGGCGCACCAGGGTCCCGCCCACGTAGTTGTCGACCGGCACGTCGAACCAGTCGCCGCCCGGCCGGCCATGGATGGCGGCCCGCACCTCGTAGGCCAGGGCGGCCTCCACGTGCTCGTCCGGCTCGACCTCGAGGACCCACTCGCCTAGGCAGGCCGCCAGGCCGGCGGCCTTGCGCTGGCTCTCCAGCGGGAAGATCCCGTCGATCACGCGGGCGCCGAATTGCCGGGCGATCTCCTGGCTGCGGTCGGTGCAGCGGTCGGCCACCACCACGATCTCGTCGCAGAATTCGAGACGCCGCAGGCAGTCCGCCAGTCGCGCCTCTTCGTTATGCGCACACACCAGAGCCGATAGCTTCACCGGCGACACCCCGTCCCAAGAGCCCCGCGGCGCTTAACTCGCCGTCAATAATATGACGCCACGGCTTGAGCTTGCCCCCCGCTCGCCGCATTCAGGATTCCTTCGTTTTCGCGGCGATGGGTCAGAATGACGCGGCGAGGCGCACGCCGATCGTGCGCGGCCGCTGGGGGGTGACCTGGCGGACCTGGCCGAAGGTAAAGGGATTGCCGTAGGCGAAGGTGTTGCCGGACGCGTTGGTGGGGTTGGTGACGAAGAGCCCGGCGCTCAGCCGGCGGCGCACCAGTTCGGCGATCAGCTCGGAGTCGATCACCGCGTCGGTGCGCGCCGACAGCGTCGGGTCGAAGGTCAGGCGCGCCGAGCCGACGTAGTTGGCTTGGCCCACCAGCCGCAGCCGGATGTCGCCGCGCAAGGGCCGCTCGTAGCGGGCGAGCAGGCCGCCCGACCAGCGCGGCGCGCCGGGCAGGCCGGACCCCAGCGTCCCGGCGAAGTCGGGGTTCACCCGGGTGAACTTCGGCGCGGAATAGAGCATGTTGCCCTGCAGCGTCAGGCCGAAGTCCCACTCATAGGCGGCTTCCGCCTCCAGGCCCCTGATGCGGGCGTCGCCGACGTTGGCGGTGTAGGCCAGGCCCGAGGTCCGATACTGGTCGGACTGAATGTTGGACCACTGGTCGTAGAAGGCCGTCGCGCGCAGGATCAGGCGCTGGTCGAGGAAATGCCCCTTGGCGCCGAGCTCGAAGTTCCGCAGCCGGTCGGGCTCGAAGGTGGTGCGGGACGGCTTGATGCCCACGAAATTGGTGGTGTTCACCCCGCCGGGCCGGAAGCCCTCGGAATAGAGGGCATAGACGAGGGGGCCCTCGTCGTCGAACTGGTACTGGACGGAGAGCTTGGAGGTGGCGCCGCTGAAGTTGCGGGACTCCGCGACGTTTCGCGACTGGGCGGGCGGCGCGCCGACGATGTCGGCGGCGACCTTCAGCCAGGTGTCGAAGCTTCGCACGCCCGCCGAGGCCGTCCAGCCCTGCGCGAACCGCCAGGTCCCTTCGCCGTAGAGGGCCAGCTCGCGCGTGTGGTCGCGGCGGTTCTCGTTGTAGACGCGGGTCAGCGGCGGGGAGGTAGACCCCGAGCCTCCGCCGTCGGTGGGGGCGAGCGGCGCGCTCGCGGTTCCGACACCGCCGTCCAGGAGGTCGGTGGACGGCCCGTTGCCGACGATGTCCAAGGACGAGGGCGTGCGCTCCACCGACGTGGAGCCGTAGGCCCCGACCAGCCAGGAGATCGGCCCCGCGCCGGTGGAGGTGAGCACAACATCCTGGACGGCGCGCTGGATGCGCGCGCTTTCCGAATAGATCCCCAGCGTCCCCGGGGGCGTGCCGGCGTCGCTGAAGAAGGTGACCTGCGCGGTGGCGTCGTAGAGGCTGGCGTAGGCATGGCGCACATAGGAGGTCGTGGTCGCCAGGTCGGCCCAGCCCAGGTCGCCGTGCAGGGTGAGCGCGAGCTGGGCGAAGTCGTTGTTGGAGGCCTCGCGGACCTGGTGCGGCGGCATGGTCGTGTACTGGGTGTCGCGCGACTCCAGCCGCTGGGCCACCAGGGCGAGGTCGGCGGTCCAGCTATCGCCGAGCTCCAGCCGAAGGGCGGCCCGGCCGCCGGTGCGGACCGTGGAATCGACGTTCGAGAGCCGAAGGGAAACGTTGTCGAGGTACCCGCCCTGGTCGTCGTAGTAGGCCACCAACCGCAGGGCCGCGCGGCCCGCGGCCAGGGGGGCGTTGAGGTAGCCCTCCGCCACGTAGGACCCCGCGCCGCCGGTGGTGGAGGCGCCGGTGACGGCCAGGCCGGCGGCATAGTGGTCGAGGTCGGGCTTGTTGGTGACGATGCGGTAGACCCCGGCCAGGGCGCCGGAGCCGTAGAGCGCGCCTTGCGGCCCGCGCACGGTCTCCACCTGCTCCACGTCCACCAGGCGCAGGTCCGGATCGGGGGCGTTGTAGTTCGTCGGGGCGTCGTCGAGGTAGGTCGAGACCGTGGAGCGCGCCCGGCCGGTGAAGGCGCCGTCGGAGATGCCGCGCATCAGCAGCTTGTCGCGGCCCGGGCCGAGGTTTGTGGTGAGCACGCCGACGAGTTGGCCGGCGGTCTCGCGCGCGTCGTTGGCGTTGGTGACGGCGAGCTGCTCGCCCGAGACCACGCTGACGCCGGCCGGAAGGGCGTCCAGGCGCTCGGGCCGCTTGCGGGCGGTGACCAGCAGCTCGGCCACCGCCGGCGCGGTCGGGGCGGCGGTTCCCGCCGGGGCGACGATGGGCGTGATCCGCACGGTCTGGGCGTCGACGATCCGCCACGCGCAGGGGGCGCCGGCCAGGACACGGGCGAGGGCGTCGCTCAGGCTGTAGCGGCCGGTCAGGGCGGTGGCGCCGCCGCCGCCGCAGGCCGAGGCGCCCAGCAACGAGACATTGGCCTGGACGGCGAGGTCGATCAGCGCCTCGGCGTAGGACTTCGAGGGTATTGCGAAGCGCCGACGCGCCTCGGCGGCCTCAGCCCGGCCGGCGAGCGTGAGGAGGCACAGCCCCGTGAGGGACGCGCGCAAAAAGGCCGCCGGCCTGGATATGGCCCGTTGTCCCCCTCATGGCTTCGCCGCCGGATCGCTGCGAAGCAGAACGCCTTGCTCGGAAGGTAGCGCCTTGATGGGGGCGAGCAAAGCGAGGCGACGAATTACCGCCGATTGATCGTCGAGAACGAGGACGCCGGAGACGCGGACCTGGGCCAGCGCCGGGTCGTCGAGCGTGATCGGCCTGGCGAACTGCTGGTTCAGGTCGGCCACCACGTCGCCCAGCGGCTGATCGCGGTAGATGAGCCGCCCGGCGCGCCAGCTTTCGACCTGCTGCGGGTCGACGGTGCTCAGCGCCACGGCGGTCATGCCTTCGGAGGTGTCGAGCCGCTGGCCGGGATGCAGGCGCCAGACCCGCCCGGCGAGGTCGCCGCCCGGTCGCACCTCGACCACGCCGCGTTCGACCGTGACGGAGAGTTCGGATCCGCGATGGCGGACGTTGAAGCGGGTGCCGACCACGCGGACCGTGCGGTCGCCGGCGTCGATCACGAAGGGGCGCGCCTTGTCGGCGGCGACGTCGAACACCGCCTCGCCCTGCGGCATGGCCACGTGGCGTTCATGGCGGTCCAGGGTGACGCTGAGGGTGGAGCCGGCGTTCAGTTCGAGGGTCGAGCCGTCGGCCAGCTTGACCGTGCGCTGCTCGCCCTTGGCGGTGGCGTAGGTCTGGGATGGCGCGGGCGCGATCGCGCCGTAGGGCATGACGGCAAAGGCTATGGCGGCGGCCGCAGCCAGACCGCCGGCGACCAGCCAGCCGCGCTGGGCCGGGCGGCGCGGCGCCGGCGTGTCGCGCAGGCCCTCGGCGATCGCCTCGGCCGAGGCCTGCAGTTCCAGCGTGACGGCGAGGGTGGCGTCAAAGGCCGCGGCGTTGCCGGGATGGACCGACAGCCAGGCGTCGAAATCGCAGGCCTGGGCCTCGGTGGAGTCCGGGGCCTGCAGGCGCGCGAGCCAGTCGGCCGCTTGCGCGCGCCTGGCGTCGTCTCCCCTGATCCAGGCCTCGCTCATCAGCGGAATCCAACCCGGGCGGCATAATGCGCCCATATGAAGGTAGACGGCGCCGAGGGGGCCTGCCCCCCTGTCGCGTGCTTAAAGAGTTTGGACAATTTCCGGTTGTTCACGCGTCGGACCTCGGCGCGAGCTTGGCGGTGAGGGCCTTCAGGGCGGCGCTGACATGCTTCTCCACGGCCTTGACCGACAGGCCCATGGCCCGCGCAGTCTCCGCGTGGCTGAGGCCCTCGAGCTTGTGGAGGCGGAAGGCGCGGCCCGCCTGCGGGGGCAGGTCGGCCACGGCGGCGATAAGCTGGCGAAGGCGCTGGGCGGAGGCGGCGGCCTCGTCGGCTGGCGGCTCGTCGGCGATCTCGACGCCGCCGACCTCGGTGCGGGCCACCTGGCGCCAAGCCGTGTCGCGGGCGGCCGCGCGGGCCTCTCCCCGGGCGCGGTCGAGCATCAGGTTGAAGGCCATGCGGTAGAGCATGGCGGCCGGGTTGGTCACCGGCTCGGCGCGGTCGCGGCCCGCGAGGCGCAGGTAGAGCTCCTGGGCCAGGTCTTCGGCCACGGCCAGGGAGCCCGCCCGCACGGCCAGGAAGCGCACCAGGTTGGCGCGCCGCTCCAGATAGACGGCCAGCAACGGATCGTCGGTCAGCGAAGGGGCGGGTTCATCGGCCACGCCGCCACCTGTGCCGCATTTCGCGCAGGGGCGCCAAGACCGCGGACTTTATACCAGGTTCGCAAAGAACCCCGCGGCGGCTGCAACATGCGCGAAGGGCTTCACGCGATCAGCCCCGCCTCCCGCAGGAAGGCCAGCAGGGCGGCGTTGAAGGCGGCGGGCTGGTCGATGTTGGCGCTGTGGCCCGCGCCGGGGATGACGACCTTCTTCGCGCCCGGGATCTTGGCGGCCATGTAGTCGGAGGCGGCGAGGAAGGGCGTGTCGTTGGCGCCCACGATCACCACCGCCGGGACCGCGATCTCCGGCAGGCTTTCGATAACCCGGGCGTCGCGCTGGGTGAGCATGCCGCGCGCGGCGCGCGCCAGGCCGGTGGCGTCGCGGTGGCGGGCCAGCCGCACCTCGGCGCCGGCGCGGGCGAGGTCGGGCAGGCCTTCGGCCTCGTAGCGTTCGGCGCGCTTGATGGCGTTGGCGTTCCAACCCTCGCGGGCCTGGTCGTTCTTGTAGCCGGGGCCGGTGTCGACGATCAGCAGAGCGCGCGTGCGCTGCGGATGGGCGCGGTGGAAGGCCAGGCTCATGTAGCCGCCGAGCGACAGGCCGCCGACGACCGCATCCCTCGCGCCGACGGCGTCCAGCAGGGCGGCCATGTCGGCGACGGTGGCTGCTTCCGAATATTGCGCCGGGTCGGCGGGATAGTCCGAGCGGCCGTGGCCGCGCATGTCCCAGGTGACGACCGTGAAATGCTCGGCGAGCGGGGCGATCTGACCGTCCCACATCCGGCCCGTCGAGGAATAGCCGTGGGTGAGAATGAGGGCCGGGCCGGCGCCGGCGACGTCGTAGTGGATCTTGACCCCGTCGCGGTCGAGCGTGGGCATGGGCGTCTCCCGTCCCGGCTCCTGGAGCGGCCGGCGGCGAAGCCTAGCGCGGCGCGAGCGCTCGAGCCTAGAGCGCGTCAGGATGAAATGGAGGCCGGTTCACCGCCTGACCCGAGGACCTACGCGGCGTTGGCGGCGGAGCGCTTGCCTCCGGGCGGTTCGGCCGCGCGCTTGATCGCGTCGAGCAGGCCAGAGACCAGGATCGGCTTGGAAACGAAATCGGTGAAGCCCAGCGCGCGGTACTCCTCCGCGCGGCGGGTGAAGACGTCGGCGGTCAGCGCGATGACCGGCGTGTCGCGCTCGGGCCCCCGGCTGGCGCGCAGCCGCTCCACGGCCTCGACGCCGCTCATGCCGGGCATGTGGATGTCCATAAGCACGACGTCGAAGGTCTGGGCGGCGAGCAGGGCCAGGGCCTCGGCCCCGGAGGTGGTCTTGACCGCGGTGTGGTGAAAGGCGCCCAGGATTTCCTCGACGACGCGCAGGTTCATAGGGTCGTCATCCACATGCAGGATGACGAGCGGGCGCTCGAACTTGGGATAGGCCTGAGACACGGAAACACCGCCCCATTGAGGCGCGGAGGGTGCCCGGCGAAGGTTTCGGTAAGACTGACGTTCGCGGTTAATTCAGCTTAACCATGATTTTTCATCCACAGGCTGTGGACGCTTCGGGCGGCGTCTTCAGGGCTGGAAGGTCGCCAGCAGCACCATCAGCTCCGGCTCTTCGACGCAGCGCGCGGCCTCAGGCGGCGGCAGCCAGAGCTTCTCGCGCTGGCCGAGCTCGAGGTAGGCGTCGGCCTCGCTGTCGACCTGCAGGGGAAAGACGGCGACGCGCACATGCTGCAGGCGGCCGTTCTTCAGGCGCTTGTCGTAGGCGTAGGTTCCCATCGGGCGCTTGGCGATCTTGCCCTGCACGCCGGCCTCCTCGAAGGCCTCGCGCGCGGCGGACTTGGCGGCGGACTTGCCGGCCATCGGCCAGCCCTTGGGGATCACCCAGCGCCGGGTGTCGCGGCTGGTGATCAGAAGCACCTCCACGCCTCCGCCGCCGTTGCGGCGCCAGGGCAGGGCGGCGAACTGGACGCGCGGCTCGCGGTCGGGTTCGCGGCTCGAGGGCTTCTCCGGCTTTCTCATCGCACTGACATAAACCCAAGCGCGGGCGCAGCAACGCGGCTTGGCGCGGACGCAAGGTCGCAGGGGGCGGATGGCGGACGTATGGCGGTGTCTCCGAGGTCGGAATCAGCTCCGAAGGGCGACCAAAGTGATCCGAGGCCGGAGCATTGCAAGCGCAATTGGCGCGTGTGTCGCGGGCCCTTAGACGTCCTTGCGGTAGACCAGGAAGCCGGACTTGTCGGCCACTTGGTCGTAGAGGCGCATGGCGGTCTGGTTGGTCTCGTGGGTCAGCCAATAGACGCGGACCGAGCCGGCGGCGCGAGCGGCCTCGTAGACCGCCTCGATCAGCGCGCGGCCCACCCCGCTGCGGCGCGCCTGGGCCGAGGTGAACAGGTCCTGCAGGTAGCAGGTCGGCGAGGCGGCCGTGGTCGAGCGGTGGAAGATGTAGTGGACAAGGCCGATCAGGCGGCCGTCCCGTTCGGCCACGAAGGCGTGTACCGGCTCGGCCGGGTCGAAGAAGCGGCCCCACGTCAGGTGGGTGATCTCCTCGGGGAGGGCCGTCTCGGCGGCGCGGCCGTAGAAGGCGTTGTAGCCGTCCCACAGGGGGCGCCAGGCCTCATAGTCCTCGCGCGCGATCGGCCGGACGGTGAGGCCCGCAGCCATGCTCAAAGGTCTGCCACGCCGCCGGACTTCACGTAGCCGTCGACCACCTCGCCCAGGACGGTGAGCGGCACGGCGCCGGTCTTGACCAGCAGGTCGTCGAAGGCCCGCAGATCGTACTTGCCGCCGAGGGCCGTCTTGGCGCGGTCGCGCAGGCGGTTGATCTCGGTGTGGCCCACCTTGTAGCCGCAGGCCTGGCCCGGGGTGCCGCAATAGCGGTCGATCTCGCTGGTCATGGCGGCCCGCGTGCGGCCGGAGTTGTCCACCGCCCACTGCACCGCCTGCTCGCGGCTCCAGCGCTTGGCGTGCAGGCCCGTGTCGACCACCAGGCGCACGGCCCGGAATTTCTGGGCCTGCAGGTAGCCCAGGCGGCCCGCCCAGTCGTCGTCGTACATGCCCATCTCGTCGGCCAGTTGCTCGGCGTAGAGGGCGTAACCTTCGACATAGGCGTTGAAGCCCGAGATCAGGATGCGCACCAGCGGCAGCTTGCCGGTCTCGGTCAGATAGGCGCCCTGCCAGGCGTGGCCGGGGATGGTCTCGTGATAGGTCAGGGAGGGCAGGCTGAACTTCGGCCAGTTCTCGGTCGATTTCAGGTTGATGTAGTAGGTCGAGGGCCGCGAGCCGTCGAGGGAGCCGGAGTTCATGTAGCCCTGGCCGGCGCCGTCCTGGATGTCGACAGGCACGCGCTTGACGATCACCGGGGCCTTGAGCTTCAGGTTGAAGGCCTTCGGCAGCTTCGGCCGCACCCCGGCGATCAGGCCGTTCAGATAGGCGATCAACTGCTCGCGCCCGGCGTCGGTGTCGGGGAACAGGTGCTTGGGGTCCTTGCCGAGCGCGGTCATCCGCTCGCCGACCGAACCTTGGCTGAGGCCCTGGGCGCGCAGCAGGCCGTCCATGCGCGCTTCGATGGCCTTGTTCTGCTCCAGGCCCATGTTGTGGACCTCGTCCGGCGTCAGGGTGGTCGTGGTGCCCTGGCGCAGGAGCCAGCGGTAGTAGGCGTCGCCCTTGGGCAGGCGCCAGACGCCGGCGTCATGGCCGGCCTTGGGCTGCAGACCCTTGAGCGTGGCGAGCTGGGCGGCGAGCGCGGGGTAGACCTCCTTCTCGACGATGGCCGCGCAACGGGCTTCGTAGTCGCCCGCGAGGCCCGCCTCGGTGACTTTGCGGCCGAGGGCGGTGGCCAGGCGCGCCTTGTCGGCGGGGATGGCCAGCAGGCCCTCCTGCTGTCCGACCGCGTTGGCGAGGATGAAGTCCGGGGCGACGACGCCGAGGCCGGCGTCCTTGCGCACCCGCTCGGTCTCCTGGCGCAGGTTGCGGGCCATGGCGTGGACGCGGGCGAGGTAGGCTTCGGCGTCGGCCTTGGTGTGGACCTGATGCTGGCTGTCGAGGAACTCCGGGACCGCGGAATAGGCGCCCGACTGCTGGCTGACCACATAGGGGCCGGCGCTCTCGCTGAGCGCGGAGAGCATGGTGTTCTCGCCGTAGCCGAAGGGCGCGGCGTCGCGGCCGAGTTCGAAGGCGTATTTGACGACGGCCTTGTTCAGCCGGGCGCCGGGCGAGAGGGTCGCGTCCGGGAAGGTCGCCAGCTTCGCCAGGCCGGCGCGGCACCATTCGCGGTCGTGGACGACGTGGGCCATCGAAGCGTCGGAGAGCTGTGACTTCAGCGTCGCACGCTTGCCTTTGTCGAGCCCTAGGCTCGTGGCGGTCTCCGGCGAGGCGGCCAGATACTGCTCGCTGACCATGTCGAAATACCGGTTGATCGCCGCGTCGCCCGGGGCCGCCGCATGCGGAGCGCCCGTGGGCCTGGCGGCGGCGGTGAGGGCGCTGGCGCCGGCGACGGCGAGCAGGTGGCGGCGGTCGAGGGTCATGAGCGATCCCGAGGTGAAGGCAGGGGCGGACCCTAGGGGGCTTCCGGCCGCCGCCGCAAGGCCTGTGCGACGGGCGGGACTCAGCGCTTTCCGGCCGCGGCCGGGGCCAGGTAGGTGACCAGGTCCCAGGCGTTGCGGATCGTGAGCAGGAGCAGGGCCAGCAACGCGGCGGCCAGGGCCTGCGGCGCCCAGGAAACGCCCATTCCGAGCGCGCCGGCGGCGGCGAGCTCGGCCGCGTAGAGCACCGCCGGACCCACGCCATAGCACCAGAAGTCGGTCCAGTGCGGTTCCCCGAGCGTGTCGCGCCGGGCCACCATGCGCGCGATGTTGGCGGCGTAGATGAGGCCCCAGAGGCCCGCGGCCGCCAGCAGGCCCGCGGCGGTGCGGATGTCGAGCTGGGGCACGGCGGTGATCGCGCTCGCCACCAGGACCACCGCGAAATGGAAGACCGTGGGCGTCAGGTAGACGGTCGAGCCGCGCTGCGCCTGCTCGCGCCCGAGATTGCCGGTCAGGGTGGCCACGACGAACAGAAGCCCGATCAGGGCGCCCGCCGCCGATCCGATCATCAGGTAGAAGTTGGCCCAGCCTTCGAACATCGCCGGAGCTTAGCGGGCGGACAAGGTCAACGGAACTTCATCCTATTCCTGAACGGGGAGTTAAAGCTGCCGCGGGTATTTGACGGCCAAGCTTCATGAAAGGACCGTCTCCCATGTCCGACCTGAACCTGACCACCGTGACCGCGCCGCCGCCGGTCCAGGCCCCGCGCCCGGCGGAGCCGCCGAAGCCCCCGAAGTCGCAGTCGGACCACAAGCCGGTCAACACCACGACCGCCGCGCACGGCCCCGCCGTGGTGCTGAGCGGAGCGCTGGCCAAGCCGACGGACAAGGGCGCCAAGAGCCCGCCGCAGGGCTCGCCGCCGACGCCGACGCCATCGCCGACCTCCGGCCAGCCTGCCCAGACCAACAGCGTTTCGCTGGGCCTGCACGCCAACTACGTGGTCTGAAGGCCGGCGCCCCTCCGACTGGCCCGGGCCTAGGGCGCCGGGGTGGAGAAGTTCTTTTCCAGATAGGCCTGGATCTGGTCGGCCTCCGCGTCCGAGACATCGGCGCCGCGGCCGATCATCTGGTTGATCAGGTCGCGCCAGTCCCCCTTTGGGCGGCGGACCTGGGTGATGAAGCCTGCCTCGTGGCAGGCGACGCACTTGACCTGCATGATGGCGAGGCCCGGATCGACGGGCGCCTTGTCGGCGTCGGGCGCCGCGGCGGGCGGCGCCGCCGGTTGGCCGGGCGCGGCGCCCGCCAGGGCCAAGGCTCCGGCCGCGGTCAGGCCCGCCAGGGCGAGCAGGGGCAGGCTTCTTCGCATCTAGGCTCCTTTGCCGTCGGCGTGACGTCGTTGATGGCTTCCCCGCAGCCGCGGGAGTCAGCGCACCGTCCGTTCCGATGACCCCGTTTGTTTGCGGCCGAATTTCGGCGTCTAGAACAGGCCCAGCGCCTTGAGCCTCACGACCCGCACCCGGTCGCCATCCGCGGCCGGAGACCGAGCGCCGTTCGGCGAACATTTACACGCATCGGTATATGATCGTACCGTACACCCCTCAGGATTGTATGGGGGCAAGCGCTATGACCGTCTACCCGATCGCCATATACGCCAACGGCCTGTTCCAGGACGGCTTTCCCACTCCTTCAGTGCCCTACACCAACCAGGCGGCGCAGTTGGCCCAGGGGATCACCACGGTCATCCTTTGGTCGATCCATGTCTATCCGAACGGGGACCTCTACCTGAACGACACCAAGTTCGTCAGCGGCGGCCAGATCCAGTTCGCCGCCGACGGCAAGAGCGGGGTCAATCCAGAATTCCCGGAGCTGATCGGTCAGCTCTTCGAATCGACAAGCAGCGTGCGGGAGTTGCACATCTCGGTGGGCGGCTGGAATGCGACCAAAGACTTCACCGACTGGTACGCGGCGATGGAT
>NZ_DATMNA010000050.1:0-39571 GCF_035569475.1 Phenylobacterium sp. | reverse complement strand
GATCCTCACCGAGAAGACCCGCCGCGACAGCGTGCCCCTGCTGGAGCTTTCCGAGATCCTCAAGGCCCGCGCGCCCTACCGCGCGCCGGGCACGGCGATCTTCCTGACCTCCGACGCCTCGATGGCCCCGGTGGCCCTGATGCACAACCTCAAGCACAACAAGGTGCTGCACGCGAAGAACATCATCCTGACCATCGAGACCACCGAGACCCCGCGCGTCGCCGACGAGAACCGCGTGCGGATCGAGCCGGTCAACGACGACTTCAAGAAGCTGATCATCTCCTACGGCTTCATGGAGAGCCCCAACCTGCCCAAGGCCCTGGCGCTTTGCCGCAAGCTCGGGCTGAAGTTCGACATCATGGCGACCAGCTTCTTCCTCGGACGGCGTTCGGTGGTCCCCTCGGCCCAGTCGGGCATGCCCCTTTGGCAAGACAAGCTGTTCATTTTCCTGATGAAGAACGCCGCCAACCCCACCGACTTCTACAAGATCCCGCCCGGCCGCGTGGTCGAGCTCGGCACCCAGGTCACGGTCTAGGGCGTGCTGTCGATGTCGTCCTTGGACACCGGCCTGGCCTATGGGGGCGACGCGCTGTGGGTGATCGCCCTGGCCGTCATGTTCGCCGCCTCCCGCCACGCCTGGGGCCAGACCGCCGGCCGCGAGAAGCTTCCCTTCCTCGGGGGCCATGCGCCGCGCGCCGTGGCGCTGTGGCTGCTGCCCGCGGCGGCTTTCGCGGCCAGCCTCTGGCTGGTGCTGCAGGCCCGCCAGGCGCAGGGCGACATGGCGGTGATCGTGTTCGGCGTCCGCGCCGTATCCGCCGCCCTGCTGGCGCTCCTGCACCTGCGATGGGTGGCCCAGGCGCTTAAGCCTTGAATGTGAGCCCCGTTCGCCCTTAAACGCGCGGACTTTCCCTCCGGATTCAGGACTCCCCGCCGCCATGGCCGACAAGCCCATCAAGAAAGTCGTGCTCGCCTATTCCGGCGGGCTGGACTCATCGACCATCGTCAAATGGCTGCAGACGGAGCTGGGCGCCGAGGTGGTGACGTTCACCGCCGACCTGGGTCAGGGCGAAGAGGTCGAGCCGGCGCGGCAGAAGGCCATGACGCTGGGCGTCAAGCCGGAGAACGCCTTCGTCGAGGACGTGCGCGAGGAGTTCGTGCGCGACTACGTCTTCCCGATGTTCCGGGCCAACACCGTCTACGAGGGCCAGTACCTGCTGGGCACCTCGATCGCCCGGCCGCTGATCGCCAAGAAGCAGATCGAGATCGCGCGCAAGACCGGCGCCGACGCCGTCGCCCACGGGGCCACCGGCAAGGGCAACGACCAGGTCCGCTTCGAGCTCGCCTACTATGCGCTGGAGCCCGATATCCGCGTCGTCGCCCCCTGGCGCGAGTGGAGCTTCAAGAGCCGCGAGGCCCTGCTCGATTTCGCCGAGAAGCACCAGATCCCGATCACCAAGGACAAGCGCGGCGAGGCGCCGTTCAGCGTCGACGCCAACCTTCTGCACTCCTCCTCCGAGGGCAAGGTGCTGGAGGACCCGTCGGTCGAGGCGCCCGAGTTCGTGCACCAGCGCACCATCGCGCCCGAGGACGCGCCGGACAGGCCCACCGTCATCACCATGGACTTCGAGAAGGGCGATCCCGTCGCCATCGATGGCGTGAAGCTGTCGCCCGCCGCCCTGCTGACCAGGCTCAACGAGCTCGGCCGCGACAACGGCATAGGCCGCCTCGACCTGGTGGAGAACCGCTTCGTCGGCATGAAATCCCGCGGCGTCTACGAGACGCCGGGCGGGACGATCCTGCTGGCCGCCCACCGGGGCATCGAGTCCATCACCCTGGACCGCGGGGCGATGCACCTGAAGGACGAGCTGATGCCGAAGTACGCCTCGCTCATCTACAACGGCTTCTGGTTCGCCCCCGAGCGCGAGATGCTGCAGGCGGCGATCGACCTTTCCCAGGCCAAGGTCGCCGGCCAGGTCCGCGTGAAGCTCTACAAGGGCAACGTCACCGTCATCGGCCGCACCAGCCCCTATTCGCTCTACGACCAGGAGCTGGTCACCTTCGAGGAGGGCGCGGTCGCCTACGACCACCGCGACGCCGCGGGCTTCATCAAGCTCAACGCGCTGCGCCTGCGGGTCAACGCCCAGCGCGACAAGCGGGTGAAGTAGCCCTCATCCCACCCCGTTTCGGGGAGGGCAAATCACGGATCGAGGCGGTTGAACGGATAGCGGTCGCGAATGCGGCTCTGGAAGAAGCGGCCCTTGCTGTCGGCTGCCACGAAGGAACGATGCACCTCGCCCGGCACGCCCACGTAGACGTAGCGCTCGCCGCTGACGAAGCGGACCACGAGCTTGGTGCGCTGCGCGTCGTAGTCGATCTCGCTGATGGCCGCAGACTCCACGTCCATGGGCGGCTCCCGTTCGCTGTCCCCCTCTAAACACCGCGTTATGCGCAAGCGGTTCCCGGCGCGGCCCGATACGTGGCAAGCTCCCCGAAACGGCGAAGCTCCGGTCGCCGCATTGGGGGAAACCAAATGCATCCGCACAGCCTGGTGGCGCTCGTCACCCTCCTGGCGCTTCTGACCTACTTCTGGATGAGCGTCCGCGTGCCGGCCGCGCGCCGCAAATGCGGCATCGCGGCGCCGGCGATGACCGGCGACCCGCTGCTCGAGCGCACCATCCGCGCCCACTACAACACCCTGGAATGGCTGCCGATCTTCCTGGTCTCCCTGTGGCTGTTCGCCATCTACTGGAGCGACCTCGTCGCCGCGGCCGTGGGCCTGGTCTGGATCGTCGGCCGCATCCTCTACGCCCTGGCCTATTCGGCCGACGCCAGCAAACGCGGGCCGGGCTTCCTGATCCAGGCGATCGCCACCGCCGTGCTGCTGTTCGGGGCGCTCGGGCGCATCGTCTACGTCCTGGCTACGGTCGGCGCTTGAGCGGTTTGGCCGGAAAGCGTGACCGTGCTGAAACCTGGAAACCACTATTCCGGCACAGTGTTGTAGAAAAGCGGTCCGGCTTTCGAGGGACCCATCCGATCGGAACTGGAAGATGATCAAGTTTTCGCGCGCCGCACTCGCCGCCGCCCTCATCCTGGGGGCGGGACTGGGCGCCTGCGTCAGCCCCACGCCCTATCAGCCGATCGTCAAGGGCGGCGCGACCCGCGGCGGCTATTCCGAGACCCGGATCGAGCCCAACCGCTGGCGGGTCAACTTCGCCGGCAACGCCATGACCTCCCGGGAGACCGTGGAAGGCTACCTGCTGTTCCGCGCCGCCGAGTTGACCCTGCAGAACGGCGACGACTGGTTCGCCATCGTCGACCGGGAAACCGACCGCAAGGCCCGCACCTATGTGGATCCTGACCCCTTCTACCATCCCTGGTACGGGTCCGGCTTCGGCTACTGGCGGCCGGTCTGGCGCTATCGCGGCCGCGGCTATGCCGGCTGGCGGACCTGGGACCCCTGGTTCGGAGACCCCTTCTTCGGCGACGGGCTCGACGTGCAGACCATCGAGAACTTCGAGGCCTCCGCGGAGATCGTCACCCACAAGGGAACCAAGCCCGCCGACGACCCCCGCGCCTTCGACGCCCACGCGGTGGTGGAGAACCTGAAGCCCAAGATCCAGTATCCCGCCGCGAAATAATCGGGCGCGCGGGCCCGGGCATCCCGGCTGACTTGGCTCAAGCCGGCCGGGACAGGGTCTAGGCGAGATAGGCCAGCACGCTGAGCGCCAGGCCCACGACGCCCAGGGCCAGGGAGCCCAGCCAGAAGGTCTTGCGGCGGGTGATGATCGCCACGGTGCAGATGGCGATGCCGATTTCCAGCAGGGTCGCGCCGGCGGTCAGCCAATGGTGGCGATGCTCGTGCGCGCGGCTTTCGGAGAGCAGCTTGTCACGCTCCTTCTCGTCTTCGAGCGCCTTGTCCTTGATCTCGGCCTGCTTGCCGACCTGCTCCTTGGCCGTGTCGCCGTACTTGACGGCCTTCGGCCCGCCCGCATCGGCGAACAGGCCGTAGAGGTGCTTTTTCAGGCTGTCGGCCTGGTATTCGTTCCACAGGTCGGTGGCCTTGTCCTGGCTCAGCACCGCCTCGCTGGAGGCGGTGATCGCGCCGCCCGCCTCGATGGTCTCCAGGCTGCCCACCGTGGCGGCCATCACCGCCAGCACGGCCACGGTGATCGACACCCGGCTGATGAAGGGATCGCGCTCGTGGGCCGCGTGCTCGGCATGCTCGGCGCCCTCATGGGCCTCAAGCGCGGGATCGTGGGTCATGGGAGCCTTCTTGCGGTCACGCCGGGAATCGGGCGGTCCCTAAGTACCGCAGGGCCAGCCACGAAAAAACCCTGGCCCGCGGATCACGCGCGCCAGGGTTCTGTCGTCCGCCCGGGCCACCGGCCCGATAAGGAAGCCTCTCTAGGCCAGCGCCGCCTTGCGACGCATCGCCCGCAGCATGCCGCCGGCGAGGCCGAAGCCGCCGATCATCAGAGTCCAGGAGGCCGGCTCCGGAACCGCGATGCCGGCCAGGGTGTCGAACTCGAAGGCGTTCTGGCCGGAGTTGAACTGGATCTGGTTCACCGCGTCCGGCGCGAAGGTGTAGGTGACCGTGAAGCCGTTCGACTGGTTCCCGTCCCCGGGAGGCGCGCCGCCCCAGATCTGGGTGCCGTTCAGGGTCTGGGACCCGCCGGCGCCGGTAAAGGTCAGGACCATCTGATTATAGGTGTCCGGCGAGCCCATGTAGAAGCTGAACTGCCGAAGGCCCGCAAACGACATCAGGGTCGCCGTGCCGCCGCCCGACACGGTTTCGTACCAGGACCCGACCGGACCGAGGTTGTCCTCCGGCGGCGGGGCGGTCACGCCGTTCGCCCCGAGGTGGCCGTCGCGGATATAGGCCCCGGAATTCTGGGTGAAGGTGAAGCCCGGCGCGAGATCATTGATCGTCGTGCCGTCACCGGTGTTGAAGTCGGTGATCAGGGTCTCACCCGGAATGCCCGCGTGATGCATCGTGTTGCCCGCCACGGCGGTGATGCCGATCACCTCTACGGCGAAAGCGGATGTGGCGAAGAGGCTGAAAGCCGCTGCGCCGGCCAGAACGAGAAGCTTGGTCTTCATCTGGGAACCCCCAACAGCCTGTGTCGCCCCGGAGGCGGGATCGCCACAATCGCGCCATGGTTAACGCTTCGTTTAGGGCATTGGGAGTCGATTCCCCCCACAGGCGAATATTTCTGCGGCGCCCGTCCCGCGACCGCCCCCAGCGCCGGCTGGCGGGGGTCGGGCTAGACGGCCTTGGAATCGTGCGGAAATTTGGAGCGGGCGAAGAGATTCGAACTCTCGACCCCAACCTTGGCAAGGTTGTGCTCTACCACTGAGCTACGCCCGCGCTCCTCGAGGCTCGAACGGCCCCGAAAATTCGAGAGGCGGCTTATGGCAGACGCCCCCACCCTTTGCAAGCCGCCCGGCGCCCCTTTGCCGCGGCGAATTCGCCGGGAGATCTAGCGGCGCCAGGCCGGCTCCTTCAGGCGGCGCTTGTTGACGTGGTCCTCGCGGGCCGGCGCCACCTCCTCGGGGTACTCGCCCTTGAAGTAATAGCGCTGCCAGGCCTCCTTGGTGGCCTCCGGGTCCTGGCGGAAGATCCGCTGGTTGAACTCGGTGCGGTGCTTCTCCCAGACGCCGTACTGGTGGGCCAGCTCGGGGTTGGAATCGAGCCGTTTGATCACCGGCTGGATGTCGTGCAGGAACTTGTCCTGCAGCAGGGTGATGAAGCAGAAGGGCTCGCCCTTCTCGAAGCGCACGCGCCCGGGCCGGGTGAACAGCCAGTTCATCGTGAAGGGGAAGGGCAGCCAGTCGGTCTCCACCACTCCGGCCAGCGGCTGGATGCCGTCCTTGACGTGGTTCGGCGCGCCCATGGCCAGCATCGACCAGCCCGGCGGCGTCTTGAACATGTAGCCGGTGTGCATGGTGATGACGCCGTGGCTGAAATGGCTCTTGGCGAAGCGGGTCAGGTGCGGGTGCGGATTGTCGGTCCAGATCTTGATGTCGTCCTGGTGGATGCCGCCGTTCCACTCGGCGTTGAAGGTCATCGGGCAGAGGATCTCCCAGCCCGAGGTGTTGGCCATGTTCATCGGCAGGCAGCGGTAGGCGTGGCGGGCGTGGAAATTGTCCATCCAGTCGCGGTTCTGGCGGCCGGGGACGATGTCGGGCGGCGTCACGCCGGCCTCGACAGTGGGATAGCACTCCAGTTCCAGGGCGGGCATGTCTTCGAAGCGACCTTTCGGACCAGACCTGCCCAGAGCTAAAGCAGCGGGCCGCCGCTGCGTCCAGCGGGCGCACAAGGAAAAGCCCCGGCTGCCGCCTGCGGCTCGGGGCTCGTCCATTTCGCCGTCGAAGGGGCGGCCGGCCCCTCCGGTGCTAGGCTGTGGCGACGGCCGGCTGGCGGCGGCGGCGGCCGCGCGCCAGAGCGCCGGCCCCACCGAAGCCCAGGATCATCAGGGCCCAGCTCGCCGGTTCCGGCACGCCGCCGGCGATGTCGCTGATCTCGAAGGCGTTGGTGTCCGAGCTCAGCACGACCGAGGTGACCGGCTTGTCGAAGGTGAGCGTCAGGCGGCCGTTGGAGTTGCCGTTCTGGCGGTCGCCGTTCGACTGGCTGATGGTGTTGTCCGAGACCCACTGGCCGCTCATCAGGGCCTCGGTGGTCCCGTCGGCGTAGTGGAACGACAGCTTGTTGTAGCCGTCCAGCGAGCCGATGTAGAGGCTGATCTCGCTCAGGTCGGCCAGCGTCATGGTGACCGACTGGCCGCCTTGGATCGACAGGTATTGCGAGCCGTCGCGGCCGGTCGCGGGATCGTAGACGCCGGCCGTGACCGGGACGGCCGGGGCGGCGCTGATGTTGCCCACCGAGCCGATGAACAGTTCGCCCGTGCCCGACAGGCTGTAGCCCGGCTGGTTGAAGGTCACGCCGGCCAGCGTCGGACCGCCTTCGAATTGGGTGATGTCGACCTCGCCGCCTTTCAGCCCCCAGGCCAGCGGGTCGAAGAAGGCCGAGGTGACGGCGGCGCTGGCGGAGCTCGCCGCGAGGGCGGTCGCGACGGCAGCGGCCAGAGCCAGCAGGCGAAGCTTCATCGGTTCGATCTTTCCGTGTTCGCCAGGCGTGCGCCCAGCCGTGATCCAAAACGGCACAGCGAATTGCGGCCGCGGTCGCGCTGGTGCAAAGGCGGGGCCATGAAGACCCGCGCCGACCTGATGGCCCTGCTGGACGCCCTGGGCGTCGCCCACGAGACTTTCGACCATCCCGCGGTCTTTCGCGTGGGCGAGGGCGAAGAGATCAAGGCCGCCATCCCCGGCGCCCACACCAAGAACCTGTTCCTGAAGGACGCGAAGGATCGGCTGTGGCTGGTCTCCGCCCGGGACCGCACGGTCATCGACCTGAAGCGGCTGCACCCGGTGATCGGTTCGGCGCGGCTGTCGTTCGGCAGTCCGGCGCTGATGGAGGCGGCGCTTGGCGTGACGCCCGGCTCGGTGACCGCCTTCGGCCTGATCAACGACACGGACCGCCGGGTGCGCTTCGTCCTGGACCGCAGCCTGGCCGAGGCCGAGCGCGTTAACTTCCATCCGCTGACCAACACCGCGACCACTGGGGTGAGCCAGGCGGGGTTCCGGACCTTCCTGGCGGCGGTCGGCGTGGCCCCGCTGATCGTGGATTTCGAGGCCATGTCGGTTTTCGCGCGTTGAAGCCGCCGCGCGTCGGGGCCATCTTGGCGCCGGACGCGTTGTGGAAACCGAGCTTGAGGACCTGGCCATGAGCCTGATCGGGGAGACCGCCGGACCGCCGGCCGCCGACATCATCAGGGACGCGACCGACGCCAGCTTCGCCGCGGACGTCCTGGACGCCTCGCGCGACACGCCGGTCATCGTCGACTTCTGGGCGACCTGGTGCGGCCCTTGCCGCCAGCTCGGCCCGGCGCTCGAAAAGGCGGTCGCCGCGGCCAAGGGCGCGGTGAAACTGGTGAAGGTCGATATCGACAAGAACCCGGCTTACGCCGAACAGCTGCGCGTGCAGTCGATCCCCGCGGTGTTCGCCTTCGTGGACGGCCGGCCGGTCGACGCCTTCATGGGCGCCCTGCCCGACAGCCAGGTGAAGGCCTTCGTCGACAAGCTGGCCAAGATGGGGCGCGGCGGAACCTCGCCGCTCGACGAGATGCTGGCGGCCGCCAAGGAGTCGCTGGAGCTGGGCGACATGGGCGGCGCGGCCCAGGCCTTCGCCCAGGTTCTGCAGGCCGACCCGCAGAACCCAAAGGCGCTGGGCGGGCTCGCCAAGGTCTACATGGCCTCCGGCGACACCGAGCGGGCCGGCGAGATCGTCGCCATGGCCGCGCCCGACGCCAAGGATCCCGACCTCGACAGCGTCCGCGCCGCCCTGGCGCTGGCGGCCGAAGCGCCCTCGGAGACCACCCAGTTCGAAAAGCGGCTGGCCGCCGACCCCGACGACCACGAGGCGCGTTTCGAGCTGGCCAAGGCCCTGGCGGGAAGCCACCGGCTGGAGGCCGCGGCCGACCAGTTGCTGACCATCATCGAGAAGGACCGCGCCTGGAACGACGAGGCGGCGCGCAAGCAATTGCTCACCGTGTTCGAGGCCGCGGGCCAGATGTCGGAAATCTCCCGCAACGGCCGCCGGCGCCTGTCGGCCATCCTGTTCAGCTGAGGCGCCCGGATCTGATTCCCATGCCGGCCTATCGCCGCATCGCCGACCTGCCCCAGATGATCCCGGTGTTCCCGCTGGACGGCGCCCTGCTGCTGCCCGGCGGGGACCTGCCGCTGCAGATCTTCGAGCCGCGCTACCTCAACATGGTCGACGACGTGATGGCCGGCGACCGGATCATCGGCATGATCCAGACCCGGGCCGGCGGCGACCGGCAGCGGCCGAAGCTGACGGACGTCGGCTGCGCGGGCCGGATCACCAGCTATGCCGAGACCGCCGACGGCCGCTACCTGATCACGCTGACCGGCGTCTGCCGCTTCGACGCCGGCGCCGAGCTGGTCATCCCGACGCCCTATCGCCAACTGCGCGCCCGCTACGACCGCTTCGAGGCCGATCTGGCGGAGGACGAGGCCTCCCAGGCGCCGCAGGCGGCTCGCGAGCGCTTCGCCAGCGCCCTGAAGCGCTACCTGAACCGCCGCGAACTGGACATCGACTGGGAGACCGCCCAGAGCGCGCCCCTGGAGGCCCTGGTCAATTCCCTGGCCATGGGCCTGCCCTTCGAACCGGCCGAGAAACAGGCGCTGCTCGAGGCGCCGGACCTCGCCGGGCGGTTCGAGACCCTCTCCACCCTGCTGGAGATCGACGGGGTCGAAGACGGCGATGACGAGGGCCCCTCTTTACAGTAGTAATATCTCCCGCAAGGAGATTTGAGCCCGTGAGCGATATCGTGTCCGAACCCGCGCCGACCGAGGTCGACGTCGATCCGCGCCTGCTGGAGGTGCTGGTCTGCCCGGTGACCCATGGGCCGCTGGAGCTGGACCGCGCCAAGGGCGAGCTGATCAGCCGCTCGGCGCGCCTGGCCTATCCGATCCGCGACGGGGTGCCGATCATGCTGCCGGAAGAGGCGCGCGACCTCACCGATGCCGACTAGCGACGCGCGCAAGGCGCCGCGGGATTTCGGCGCGGTGCGCAGGTACGGCCTGGCCCACGTGATCGGGGCGGTGGTGGTGATCGGGGTCGCCGGACTGCTCGTCACCTTCGAGCTGGTCCGCGACCGCAACGCCAATATCGCCACCGCCCAGGCCTGGGACATCAAGGGGCCGCCCTGTCCGCAGGTCTCGGCGGCCGACTGGGCCGCGCGGCGCCTGAAGGCCCCGAGGGTCTTCGACTACGACGGGACCACGCTCGGCCGCTGGTCCGGCGACGCCTCCTGCTCCGACGTCAAGGACAAGGGCGGCGCGGGCTTTCGCACCGACAAGGTCTGCCAGTTCACCAATCCCACGGTCCTGACCGTCACCTCGCCCGCCGGGACGGTCTACTACGAGACCGGCGTCGGCCAGCCGGCCACCCTGAGCGTCCACAGGGATGTCCCGCGCTGCGTCCTGGCCTCGAAGTTCACGCGCGAGACGGAGTAGCGGCGCGGCGGCGCCCTATTCCGCGAAACGCCAAGCTCCCCTAGCCTCGGCGCGCGCGTCGGCGCGGGACTTGGGGCGAACATGCTTGAACGGATCTTCGGGCTGGGCGGCCACGGGACCACCGTGCGGACCGAGGTGTTCGCGGGCTTCACCACCTTCCTGACCATGGCCTACATCGTGGTGGTCAACCCGGCGATCCTCGGCGAGGCGGGACTGCCGGTCGCCGCGGTGGCCGCCGCCACCTGCCTGGCCGCAGGCTTCGGCAGCCTGCTGATGGGCCTCATCGCCAACTACCCGCTGGCGCTCGCGCCCGGCATGGGGTTGAACGCCTACTTCACCTACACCGTGGTCAAGGCCATGGGCGTGCCCTGGGAGACGGCGCTCGGCTGCGTCTTCCTGTCGGGCGCGGCCTTTCTGGTCCTGACCCTGGTCGGCGTGCGCCAGATGATCGTGGCCGCGATCCCGCGCTCGCTGTTCGCCGCGGTGGCGGCGGGCGTCGGCCTGTTCATCGCCTTCATCGGCCTGAGGGACGCCGGCATCATCGTCCCCAACCCGGCGACAGCGGTGGGCCTGGGCGACCTCACCAAACCCACGGCGGCGCTGTCGATCCTGGGCCTGCTGGTCATCGGGGCCCTGCAGGCCTGGCGGGTGCAGGGCGCCATGCTGATCGGCATCGTGCTGACCGCGGCCGCCGGCTGGGCGCTGGGCCTCGCCCATGTGACGCCCGGCGGCTACAGCCTGACGGCGATCTCGGCCACGGCGTTCAAGCTCGACATTCCCGGCGCGCTGAACCTCAAGGGCGGCTTCGGCGCGACCCTGCTGGAGATCATCTTCGTCTTCCTGTTCGTCGATCTGTTCGACAACGTCGGAACCTTGGTGGCGGTGACCAAGCGGGCCGGCCTCGTGGACGAGGCGGGCGCCATCCCGCGCCTCAACCGCATCCTGATCGCCGACTCGGTGGCGACCATGGCCGGCGCCCTGGCCGGGACCAGCACGGTGACCAGCTATATCGAGAGCGCCTCGGGCGTGGCGGCCGGCGGGCGGACCGGCCTGACCAGCGTGACCGTGGGGATCCTGTTCCTGATCACCCTTCTCTTCGCGCCCCTGGTGCAGGCGATCCCCAGCGCGGCCACCGCCCCGGCCCTGATCCTGGTGGGCGCGATGATGGTGGGCGCGCTCACCGAGGTGGACTGGGCCGATCCCGGCGTCGCCATCCCGGCCTTCCTCACCATGGTGACGATCCCGCTGAGCTATTCCATCGCCAACGGCCTGGCCTTCGGCATCACCAGCTTCGCGGCGCTCAAGCTGGTGCGTGGCCAGGCGAGGCGCAGCGACTGGCTGCTGTTCGTGCTGGCGGCCCTGTTCGTCCTGCGCTTCGTCTACTTGGCCAAGGGTTAGGGCAGCGCCGCCACGAACGCCCGCACCACCGCCGCCGAGTTGTCCGAGGCGAGCTGGAAGAAGACGCCGGCCTGATTGCGGCCGGGGTCGCCGCCGGCCAGGTCCGACAGGCTGCGGAAGCCCACGAAGGGCACGCCGTTGGCGTAGGCGACCTGGCCAACCGCGGCGGTCTCCATGTCGAGCACCCGGGCCTGGAACGTCGCGAAGGCCCAGGCGCGGAAGGCGGCGTTGTCCACGAAGCTCTGGCCCGAGACGCCATTGCCGCCGACAACGACCTTGGGCGGGGCCTTCAGGCACTGGCCCGCCGCCGAGCAGCGCTTGAGCACGGCAGCGGGCGCGATCCGGCGGGCCAAGGCCACCAGGGCCGGATCGGCCGGGAACCAGGTCCGCTGCTCCAGCTTGCCGCCCGGACCGGTCACCTCGATCACCTTGGGGAAGATCATCCCGAAATTCGCGCCCACGATCGGGTCGCGGTAGGTCGAGGCGAAATGGCCGGGGCTGTCCTCCCGCGCCATGACGCTTTCGAGGTACTCGCCCCATTGGTCGGGCACGACGACGTCGCCCACGTCGAGGCTGGGGTCCACGCCCCCGGCGATGCCGGAGAACACGATGCGGCTGACGTGGAACCGGTCGAGCGCCCGCTGGGTGTTCATGGCGGCGTTGACCATGCTGACGCCGGAGAGGAACAGCACCACCGGTTTGCCCTCCAGGACGCCGGTGGTGAAGGTCGTGCCGCTGATGCTCACCCGATGCTTGCCGGTCATCGCCGCGTCGAGGGCTGCGATCTCTGGCGCGAAGGCCGAGACGACGGCGGTGCGGGGCGTTGGGTCGTCGGCCGCGCGGGCGGGACCGGCGAGGGCGGCGCAGAGGGCGAGGAGGGTCAGGCGAAGGCGCATCTCCGGGAGCTTAGCCGCAACCGAGGCGCTTCGCTCCTCCCCTGAACCGAAGAGTTCGGGGGAGGTGTCAGCGAAGCTGACGGAGGGGGCGGGTGGCGACCGGCTCTGACGCGTTCTGGAGCGAGCCGCCCTCGCGCCCCCTCCGTCTCGTCGCGTATCCGCGCCGATCCACCTCCCCCGTCCTCTGCGGGACGTGGGAGGAGCGGAGTTCCGCGGCCCACTCCGTGGAGTGGGAATTCCCCTTAAACCTCATGGCGAGATTTTCTGCTTGGGCTTCGGGTCTGGTCAAGGACGAGGGCTTTGCCCTCGCCGCGGGGCGGCGCGCCGCCTGAACTGGTGGAGGATGTCGCCGAACGGGTCCGGCGCAAGGTTGCTGGATAGCTAAAGCGCCTCGCCCCTCAACAACCGCGGCAGATCCCCCACCGCGCCGCCGGCCTCGGTCATGAAGAACCGCCTCGCCGGCCCGATCCGGTTCACAGCCGCCATCCCCGCCCCACGCGCCAGTCTCAACAACGGGTTGTCGTTGGAGAACAGCCGCACGAAGGCGTCCATGCCGGCGCTTAAGCTCACGGTGTCGAACCGGCGCCAGGCGGCGTAGCGCTCCAGCACCACCTCCGAACCGATGTCCTCGCCCAGGCGCACGGCCTCGACCAGCACCTGCGCCAGGGCCGCGGCGCCCTTCAGGCCGAGATTCAGGCCCTGGCCGGCGATGGGATGGACGCCATGGGCGGCGTCGCCCAGCAGGGCCGCGCGGGGCGCGGTGAAGCGTTCGGCCAGTTGCAGGCTCAAGGGATAGGTGAACACCGGGCCCTCGACGCGGACCTCGCCCAGGTAGTCGCCGAAACGGCGGTCGAGGTGGGCCTGGAAGATTTCCGGCCGCGCCGTCTTGAGCGCCGCGCCGCGGGCCCGGCTCTCGGTCCAGACCAGGCTCGCGCGGTTCTCTGTCAGCGGCAGGATGGCGAAGGGACCGCCGGGCAGGAAGTATTCGTGCGCCACGCCCTCGTGCGGCTTTTCCAGGCGCACGGTCGCCACCACGCCCGTCTGCGGATAATCCCAGCCGATGGCCCCGATCCCGGCCTCGGTGCGGATCACCGAGCCGCGGCCCTCGGCGCCCACGGCGACCGGCGCGCGCAGGATCCGGCCGTCGGCCAGGGTGACCATGGCCTCGCGCGGCCCGAAGGCGGCCCCGGCGACCTTGGCCGGCGCCAGGACCGTAATGCCCGCCTCCAGGATCGCCTGGGCCAGGGCGGCGCGGATGTGGCGGTTCTCCAGCAGGTAGCCCAGGGGTTCGCCGTCGGAGCTGTCGGCGATCTCGGCTGAATCGAAGCGCAGGAAGAAGGGGCTGGCCGAGCCGGAGGCCGCGCCCGGCGTCGAGCCGTCGGTGACCAGGATCTGCTCGATACGCTGGGCATGCGGCGCGAGCGCCTCGCCGACGCCAAGCGCCCGCCACTGCCGGAAGGCGGCGTAGGCGATGGCCGAGGCGCGGCCATCGAACGCCGGGGCCACCTGGGCGTCGAACACCACAGGATCGATCAGTACGGGCTTCAACCCCGCCTGGTTGAGCGCCAGCGCCAGGGTGGCGCCCGCGATGCCGGCGCCGGCGATGATCACATCGATGTCTTGCGGGACGTCGACGCCGCCCATCGGTCAGGCCTCCGCCTCGTCCTCGGTGAAGCCCATGATATGGAAGCCGGCGTCCACATGCACCAGCTCGCCGGTGGTCGATTTGCCGAGGTCCGACAGCAGCCAGAGCGCAGCGCCCGCCACGCCCTCCATGGAGGTGTCCTCCTTCATGGCCGAGAGCGAGCGGCCCTTGGCCAGCATGGCGCGGCCGCCCTGGATGCCGGCCAGCGACAGGGTTCGCATGGCCCCGGGCGACAGCGCGTTCACCCGGATGCCCTGGGGACCCAGGTCGCGCGCCGCATAGCGCGCCGCCGCCTCCAGCGCCGCCTTGGCGACGCCCATGGTGTTGTAGTTCGGGATCGCCCGCTCCGAGCCCATGTAGGTGAGCGTCAGGATCGAGCCGCCGTTCGGCATCAGGGCCGCGGCCCGCCGGCAGCAGTCGGCGAAGCTGAAGACCGAGATCTCCATGGCCTGCAGGAAGCCCGCCCGGCTGGCGTTCTCCACGAAGGAGCCGCTGATCTGGTCCTTGGGCGCGAAGGCGATGGCGTGGACGAAGAAGTCGATGGTCCCGAACGCCTTCTCCACCACGCCGAAGGCCGCATCCATGGCCGCGTCGTCGGTGACGTTGACCGGCGCCAGCACCTTGACCCCGAGGCTCTCGGCGAGCGGCTCGACGCGGCGCTCCATGCCCGGCAGGTGCAGGAAGGCCATCTCCGCGCCCTGGGCGGCAAGCTGGCTGGCGATGCCCCAGGCGATCGACTGGTGGTTGGCGACGCCGGTGACCACGCCGCGCTTGCCGCGCATGAGATCGCCCTTGGGCATCTGATAGTCCTCGGCCACGCCGCGTCTCCCTTCGCGTTTCGGTCGTTGAGGCGGGTTTGTGGACGGCGCCGGGGCGAAGGGCAAGCGTCCGCGGGCCTTCAATTCGGCGCCCGGCTGGGCGTATGACGGGACAACAGAGCGCCGGAGAGAGCCCAAAGTCCCCCGGATGATCGACGTTCCCTTCGTCACCTCCCCGCGGCGCGCGCCGATGCGCCTGCTGACCGCGCTCCGGCGACGGATGCGGACCAGCGAGCTTTGGCTGATCGCGCTTGCGGTCCTGGTGGGCGGGGCCGCGGGCCTGCTGGCGGTGATCCAGAGCAGCCTCGCCCACGGCCTGCAGTCGCTGCTCTACGGCATCAAGTTCGACGAGCGGCTGAGCGCGGTGGCCGCCATCTCGCCGCTGACCGCGCTGTGGCTGCCGGCCGGCGGCCTGGCGCTGGGGCTGTTCAGTTGGCTGGCGCAGCGGCGGCGCTCGCCCCTGGTGGACGTGGTGGAGGCCAACGCCCTGTTCGGCGGCGTGCTGAGCCTGGTCGACAGCGCCATCGTCTGCGCCCAGACCGTGCTCTCCAACGGGGTCGGCGCTTCGGTGGGGCTGGAGGCGGCCTACGCCCAGGCCGGCGGGGCGGCCGCCTCCTGGGCCGGGCGGCGCATGAAGCTGCGCCGCCACGACATGCGTATCCTGCTGGGCGCCGGCGCGGGCGCGGCCATCGGCGCGGCCTTCGGGGCCCCGCTCACCGGCGCCTTCTACGCCTTCGAGATCGTCATCGGCTCCTACACGCCCTCGGCCATCGCCCCGGTGGCGGCGGCGTGCCTGACCAGCGTCATGGTCGCCAAGGCCATCGGCGCCCCGCCCTACTCCATCGAGATCGCCGCCCAGCAGACCCCCGACGCCCTCGGCTACCTGCTCTATTCGGGCCTCGGGCTGATCTGCGCCCTGATCGGGGTCGGGATCATGCGCCTGGTGGCGGTGGCCGAGCGCTGGGTGCGCGGCTCGCCGATCCCCATGGCGCTGCGGCCGGCGATCGGCGGCGTGCTGCTGGGCGTGCTGGCGGTGATCTCGCCGCAGACCCTGTCGGCGGGGCACGGGGCGCTGCACCTGGACCTGGCGGTGGGCGTGCCGCTGGCGATCCTGGCCATCGTGCTGGTGCTGAAGACCCTGGCCTCGGTGATCTCGCTGGGCTTCGGCTTCCGCGGCGGCCTGTTCTTCGCCTCGCTGTTTCTGGGCGCCCTGGTGGGCCAGCTCTACGCCGGCGTCGCGGACCTCGCCTCCATCGAGCGGCTGAGCCCGGAAAACGCCGCCCTGGTCGGCATGGGCGCGCTTGCGGTCAGCGTGGTCGGCGGGCCGCTCACCATGAGCTTCCTGGTGCTGGAGACGACGCGGGACTTCGGGGTCGCCGCCGCCGCCCTGGCCGCGGCCCTGATCGCCTCGACGGTGGTGCGCGAGCGATTCGGCTATTCCTTCTCCACCTGGCGGCTGCACCTTCGCGGCGAGACCATCCGCTCGGCCCGCGACGTGGGCTGGATGCGCACGCTCACCGCCGGCAGGATGATGCGCAAGGATCCGCCGACCGCGCCCGCCGCCGCCAGCCTCGCCGAGTTCCGCCGACGCTTCCCGCTCGGCTCCAACCAGCGGGTGCTGCTGGTCGACGAGCTGGGGGGCTATGCCGGCGTGGCGATCACCGCCAGCGCCTACGCCGACGGCCTGGACCTTGAGGCGCCCGTCGAGTCCCTGGCGGTCAGCTGCAAGGATGTGCTGTCGCCGGAGATGAACATCGAGGCGGTGATGCGCGCCTTCGAGACCACCGAGACCGACGAGCTGGCGGTGATCGGGCCGCAGGGCCAGGTCCTGGGCCTCCTGGCCGAGGCCTATGTCACCCGCCGCTACGCCAGCGAGCTCGAGAAGCAGCAGCTCGATCTCTACGGCGAGGGCAAGGACTAGCCTCTCCTCTCCCCCGAGCGCAGCGAGAGAGGGAGAGGTCGGGAGAGGGCGGCTGGACGTCCGCGCCTCGCCGACGGTGATCCACGGATAGGGGCGTCAACGCTTGTGAGTCATGGCTGAGCCGCCGGCGGAGCGGAGGCGCGGCGTCGCCCTCTCCCTGACCTCTCCCTCTCGGCCTCGCCGGGGGAGAGGAGGATTTCAGACCTTCGCCATCACCAGGCAGCCGTTGGTGCCGCCGAAGCCGAACGAGTTGCTCATTACCGTCTCGAGCGGCCGATCGGCGCGCTCGCGCAGGATCGGCAGGTCGGCGAACTCGGGATCGAGGTTGTCGATATTGGCGCTCTCGGCGGCAAAGCCGTTGTTCATCATCAAGAGGCAGTAGATCGCCTCCTGCGCCCCGGCGGCGCCGAGGCTGTGGCCGGTCAGCGACTTGGTGGACGAGATCAGCGGCGGCCTAGCGCCGAACACCTCGCGCACGGCGGCCATTTCCTTGGAATCCCCCACCGGCGTCGATGTGCCGTGCGGGTTCAGGTAGTCGATGGTCCGCCCGCCGATCGTCGACATGGCGATCTTCATGCAGCGCACCGCGCCTTCGCCGGAGGGGGCGACCATGTCGAAGCCGTCGGAGTTGGCGGCGTAGCCGACGATCTCGCCGTAGATCTTCGCGCCGCGGGCCTTGGCGCGCTCGTACTCCTCCAGCACCACGACGGCCCCGCCGCCGGCGATGACGAAGCCGTCGCGGTCCCGGTCATAGGCGCGGCTGGCCACGGCCGGCCGGTCGTTGAAGTTCGAGCTCATGGCGCCCATGGCGTCGAACATGACGCTCAAGGTCCAGTCGAGCTCTTCCACGCCGCCGGCGAAGACCACGTCCTGCTTGCCCATCAGGATCTGCTCGTAGCCGACCCCGATGCAGTGGGCGGAGGTGGCGCAGGCCGAGGAAATCGAGAAGTTCAGGCCCCTGATCTTGAACCAGGTGGCGAGCGTCGCCGAGGGGCCCGAGCTCATCGCCTTGGGCACCGCGAAGGGGCCGACGCGCTTGGGGCCCTTGGTGCGGGTGATGTCGGCGGCCTCGACGATGGCCCGGGTCGAAGGGCCGCCTGAGCCGACGATCAGGCCGGTCCGCTCGTTGGAGACCTCCGCCTCTTCCAGGCCGGAGTCGGCGATGGCCTGCTCCATGGCGATGTGGCCGAAGGCCGTGCCCTGGGCCAGGAAGCGCGCCGCGCGGCGGTCGACCATGGATTCCCAGTCGATCTGCGGCTTGGCGTGGACGTGGCAGCGGAAGCCCAGCTCGGCGTATTCCGCCGCGGCGGTGACGCCGGACTTCGCCTCGCGCAACGAGGCCAGCACCTCGTTGGCGTTGTTGCCGATCGAGGAGACAACACCCATCCCGGTGACGACGACGCGCCGCATTCCTGATCTCCCGACCCGTCAGGTCCGCTGGAAGAGGCCGACGCGGAGATCGGCCGCGGTATAGATGGGAGTTCCGTCGGCTTCCAGAACCCCATCGCCGATTCCCATCACAAGACGTCGGTTGATGACACGCTTCATGTCGATTTTGTAGGTGACTTTTTTGATCGACGTGGTGACTTCGCCCGCAAACCTGGCTTCGCCGCAGCCGAGCGCGCGTCCGCGGCCCTTGCCGCCGATCCAGCCCAGGTAGAAGCCGACCAGTTGCCAGAGCGCGTCCAGGCCCAGGCTACCGGGCATGACCGGGTCGCCGATGAAGTGGCAGTCGAAGAACCAGAGGCCCGGATTGATGTCGAACTCGGCTTCGATGTAGCCCTTGCCATGGGCGCCGCCGTCGTCGTTGATCTTGGTGATCCGGTCGAACAGCAGCATCGGCGGCGACGGCAGTTGGGCGTTGCCCGGCCCGAACATCTCGCCGCGGGCGCATGTCATCAGCTCTTCGAAGCCGTAGTGATCCTTGGCCTTGGCGTTCGTCATCCTACCGTCCGTACCTTTCGAGGGGGTTGGCCCTACCAGAGCCGCTCCCGGCGCTCAATGCCGCGCCCGCATCGGCGGCCAGTGACCCGCCCGTGAATGACACTGGCTCCTCAATGACATTGGGGTGTGTCGGTGGTTCCCCAAAGCACGCCTTCGCGCACCCAGCCGCCGGCATGGTCCGCCTTCACCTTGCACCAGCCCTTGTCGCAGCGGTCCAACGTCGCCAGCGCCCGGGGGTTCAAAAAGGCGGCCGCCTTGAACCCGTCCTTCGGCCGCTTCAGCAGGGGCACGGGGCTGGGCGTCGTGTTCATCGTCATCCGCCGCCCGTCGGTGACGCGCTTGTGCACCCAGGCCAGCGTCCCCTCGGGGTCGCAGACGCGCCGCCACTCGCTGGTCTCGGCCACTACCTGCAGCGGCAGGCCCCGAACGCGGTAGACGAACAGCAGCTTGTGGTCGTCGCCGGGCCCGGCGCGGGCGTTCACCTTGTCGAACTTCAGGGAGACATAGCGCGGCACCGGCATGCCGGACGGGGTCTGCCGCTCGGGGGCGGCGGCGCCCGTCAGGATCGCGGCAGCCGCCAGCGAACCGAGGGCCGCGCCTTTCAGCAGCGGCCCCCCGGCCCGAATCCTTTTCTGCGCGTCGCCTTGGCCGCCCATGGAGCCTTTGCTACAGATTCCGACAACAGGACGCGCCGGTGAAGCGGCGCACGTAAACGCCCCCTCTTCACGTCACCCCCAATTTCAAGACACCCATGGCCGCCCGCAAGCCGAAAGTCATCGTCACCCGAAAACTCCCCGGCCCGGTGGAGACGCGGATGCGCGAACTGTTCGACGCCGAGCTCAACGTCACCGACGAGCCGTTCAGCCGCGCGCAGCTTGGCGACGCCCTGGGCCGGGCCGATGTCCTGGCCCCGACCATCACCGACAAGATCGACGCCGCCCTGCTGGAAAAAGCCGGGCCGAAGCTGAAGCTGATCGCCAACTTCGGCGTCGGCGTGGACCATATCGACGTCGCCGCGGCCAACGCCAAGGGGATCGCGGTCACCAACACTCCGGGCGTGCTGACCGAGGACACCGCCGACCTGACCATGGCCCTGATCATGGCCGTGGCCCGGCGCATCGTCGAAGGCGCCAACGTCACCCAGGCCGGCGACTTCCACGGCTGGACGCCCACCTGGATGATGGGCCACCGCATCACCGGCAAGCGGCTGGGGATCATCGGCATGGGCCGCATCGGCCAGGCCGTGGCGCGCCGGGCCCGCGCCTTCGGCCTGCAGATCCACTACCACAACCGAAAACCGGTCAGCCCGCGCATCGCCGAGGAGCTGGAGGCCACCTATTGGGAGAGCCTCGACCAGATGATGGCGCGGATGGACATCGTCTCGGTCCACTCGCCGCACACTCCGGCCACCTATCATCTGCTGTCGGCGCGGCGCCTGCGCCTGCTGCAGCCGCACGCCATCCTGATCAATACCGCCCGCGGCGAGATCATCGACGAGACGGCGCTCGCCGAGCTCCTCAAGGAAGGCGCCATCGCCGGCGCCGGCCTCGACGTCTTCGAGCACGAGCCGAAGATCAATCCCAAGCTGCTGGGCCTGCCCAACGCCGTCCTCCTGCCCCACCTGGGCTCGGCCACCATCGAGGGCCGCATCGACATGGGCGAAAAGGTGATCATCAACATCCGCACCTGGATGGACGGCCACAAGCCGCCCGACCGGGTGATCCCGTCGATGATGTGAGGGTCCCCGCCTTTCCCCCGCGAAGCGAGAGGCAGAGGGTAGGGAGAGGGCGGCTCCGATCTTTCGATCCGGCCGATGGTGGGGCGAGGATCAACGGCAGCGCCGCGGATCATGGCGGCGCGGCAGGCGGATCAGCACGTCTCGCGCCGCCCTCTCCCTACCCTCTCCCTCTCGGCTGCGCCGGGGGAGAGGAGGTCTGGCCGCCGCACACCGGGCAATCCGGATCGGCCCCCACCTTCACCGTGCGGGTCTCCGCCGAGAGCGCGTCGTAGATCATCAGCCGCCCGTCCAGCGGCTCGCCGGCGCCGGTGATCAGCTTGATGGCCTCGAGGGCCATCATCGAGCCGACCACGCCCGCGAGCGCGCCCACCACGCCGACCGCCACGCAGGTCTCGGCGTCCGGCGGGATCTCCGGCACCAGGCAGCGGTAGCAGGGCCGGCCCCTGAACACGCCCACCTGGCCGGTCCAGCGACCGATGGCGCCGGAGACCAGCGGCTTGCCGTGGCGCACGCAGGCGGCGTTGACCTCATAGCGGACCGCGAAGTTGTCGGTGCCGTCCAGCACCAGGTCGACGCCCTCCACCAGCCGGTCGGCGTTGTCGGGCCCGAAGGCGTCCGGGCCGCCGGCCACGAAGATGTGCGGGTTGAGCGCCGCCAGCCGGTCGGCGGCGGCCTCCACTTTCGGCAGGCCGATGTCGGCCTCGGAATAGAGGATCTGGCGCTGCAGGTTGGAGCGGTCGACATCGTCGGGGTCCACCAGGATCAGGGTCCCGACCCCGGCCGCGGCCAAGTAGAGCGCGGCCGGCGAGCCCAGGCCGCCGGCGCCGACGATCAGCACGCTGGCGGCCTTCAGCCTCTGTTGGCCCGGGCCGCCCACCTCGCGCAGCACCAGGTGGCGCGCGTAGCGCTCGATCTCGAGGTCGGTGAACACCATGGCCGCTATCTTGGCCTTCGCGACGCTTGTCGCAACCGCCGCGACGTTTGTCGCGCTGGCTGGCGACAACGGCGATGCGCTAGGTCATAGGCACGAGCCGAAGTCGGGAGACGGGACCTTGCCGAAGAAAACCGTGGCCTTGGCCGCCCTTTGCCTCGTGGCCGCGGCTGCCGCCCAGGCCGCCCCGCAAGCCGGCGATCCGGCGCCGGTGATCGCCGCCGAGCACGCCTTCGCCGCCCGCGCGGCCGAGATCGGGGTGGCGCCCAGCTTCCTCGAATTCATGACCGACGAGGCGATCGTCTTCAGCCCCGACCCCCTGCTGGCCCGGGCGGTCTATGGCGCGCGGCCGGCGCCGAAACCGCCGAAGGACGGCGGGACGCTGCTGAACTGGTGGCCGAATTTCGCGGGCGTCGCGCGGTCGGGCGACCTCGGCTTCACCACCGGGCCCGCCACCGTCAACGGCGGCAAGCCGGGCATCTTCTATGTCACCGTCTGGACCCGGCGGCCGGACGGGTCGTGGAAATGGATCTACGACGGCGGCGTGGAGGCCGACGGGACGAGCGCGCCCGGCCCGGCCTCCGCCCCGGTCCTGCTGCCGCCGGGCGACGCCAGGGCGGTGGCGCCGGACGTGGCCATGCAGCAGGTGCGCTCCGCCGAGATCGCCCTGGCCGCACGCGCCAAAGCCGACACGGTCGCCGCCTACAAGGCCGTGCTGGCCCCCGACGCCCGCGTGCAGGGCTCGAAGCTTCCGCCCGCCACGACCCCGGCCGCCGCCGACAAGGAGTTGGCCACCCGCGCGACAACCATCGCCTTCGGCCCGATCGGCGGCGGGGCGTCGAAGGCCGGCGACCTCGCCTGGACCTACGGCGACGCCAAGTGGGACGGCGGCCGCGGCCACTACGTCCGCGTCTGGCAGCGCCGCACCGGCAAGTGGGCCCTGGTCTTCGACCAGATCGTCGCCATGGAGAAGTAATCTCCCCTCCCCTTTTCGGGGAGGGTGGCGAGGGCCAGCGAGACGGGTGGGGAAGCGCGGGCCGGAATGCGGAGTCAGCGCTTGAAGGCGACCTCCCTACCCTGACGGCTTCGCCGTCTGTCCCTCCCCACCAAGGAAGGACTTCACCCGCGCTCGCGGCGGGCTTCCCAGATCGCCTGTTCCAGGGCCTTGGCGAACTCGCCGCGCTCGCGGGGGCTCAGCGCCTGGGCGACGGCGACCTCGCGGCCGGACAGCGCCAGGCGCAGGCCGAAGGTGCGGTCCTCCTCGCGATCCACCGTCACGCGGGTGAAGGCCGTGGGGCTTTCCCAGACCACCCGGCTCCAGTTGGGCGCCTCGTGGGTCACCACCACGTCGCGGGCGGTGATCGTCACCCGCTCGACGCGCCGCGCCTGGCGATAGCTCACCGTGAAGGCCACCAGCACGGCCATCACGTCGACGCCCAGGAAGAACGGCACGAAAACCGCCCCCATGTGCACGAACACCGCCGCCGAGCAGCAGTTGGCGAGCGTCACCACGGCGATCAGAATGATGAAGCCGCGCTCCGAGAGCGAGCGGTGCGGCGTGATCACCGCGTCCATGTAGGTCTGGCCCATCATCTGGGACCGGAACATAGGCCCGGAAACCGCCTTGGCGGAAGGGGGCGGCGCAAGCCATCTTGCGCGCCGCATGGCCAGGATCGCGACGCCCCGGAAGAAAGCCCCGCGCGCCAGGCGCCTGAGCCCCGCCGAACAGGCCCGGATCGCCGAGATCTTCCGCCGGTTCGAGGCGCAGGAAAGCGATCCCCGCACCGAGCTGGACTACGACAGTCCCTTCACCCTGGTAACCGCCGTGGCGCTGTCGGCCCAGGCGACGGACGTCTCGGTGAACAAGGCGACGGCCAGGCTCTTCAAGGTCGCCGACACGCCGGAAAAGATGCTGGCGCTGGGCGAAGCCGGGCTGAAGCCCTTCATCTCCTCGATCGGCCTCTACAACTCCAAGGCCAAGAACGTCATCGCCATGAGCCGCATCCTCGTGGAGCAGTACGGCGGCCAGGTCCCGCTGACCCGCGAGGCGCTGCAGGCGCTGCCGGGCGTCGGCCGCAAGACCGCCTCGGTGGTGCTGAACGAGCTGCGCATCGAGCCGGCCATCGCCGTCGACACTCACGTCTTCCGCGTCTCCCACCGCCTGGGCCTGGCCACCGGCAAGACGCCGGACCAGGTGGAGGCCGAGCTGATGGCCATCGTCCCCGATCCCTTGAAGACCCGCGCCCACCACTGGCTGATCCTGCACGGCCGCTACATCTGCATGGCGCGCCGGCCGAAGTGCGAGGAGTGCGTGGTGGCGGACCTTTGCCCGTCGAGGCATCTGTTCGTCGGGCGATAGGGCGCGGCGCCGGCCTTTGCCCCTTCGCTGTCACCCGGTTTCGCGGAGCACGAAGACCGGGACCCATAGGCGCTGGCGGGGCCGGAGGGGTGGCGTCGCACCTCCGAGATGACGCGGAGGATGTGAAATCCGGCATTCTTCGGAATGCTGGATGGCGCTGAAGCCGCGCCGAGCCGTTCCAACCACCGGTTTCGCCCAGCTTTGGAGGGCGGCGAGGTCCTGCGACACGCCTTGCCGTCCGCCGCTCGCGCGCCCCAAGACCCCAAGGCGCGTTGCCGCGAAGGCCGATCTTCTGTAAGTCCCGCCGTCGCGCGCCTCCGCCTGAAAGCTCAAGAATGCCAGACCTCTACGACGTCGCCGCCATCGGCAACGCCATCGTCGACGTGATCGCCCCGGCCGACGACGCCTTCCTGGCGGCCAACGGGCTCGACAAGGGCGCGATGATGCTGGTCGACGCCGAGCGGTCCCTGGCGCTCTACGGCAAGATGGCCAAGGGCGTCGAGACCTCCGGCGGATCGGCCGGCAACACCATCGCCGGGGTCGCGAGTTTCGGCGGCAAGGCGGCCTATTTGGGCAAGGTAGCCGAGGACCAGCTCGGCGCGACGTTCACGGGCGAGATGCGCGCCATCGGCGCCCACTTCGACCCGATCCCGCTGCGGGACGGGCCGGCCACCGCGGTCTCGATGATCAACGTCACGCCGGACGGCCAGCGCACCATGTGCACCTACCTGGGCGCCTCGGTGGAGTTCACCGACACCGACGTGGTCCCCTCGGTCATCGAGGGCGCGAAGATCGTCTACCTCGAAGGCTACCTGTTCGACGCGGAGGCCGCGCGGAAGGCCTTCGCCAAGGCCGCGGCCCTGGCGCGCGGCTCGGGCCGGATGCTGGCGCTCACCCTCTCCGACGGCTTCGTGGTCGACCGCCACCGCGCGGGCCTCCTGGCCTTCATCGAGAGCCAGGTCGACCTGGTGTTCGCCAACGAGGTGGAGATCACCTCGCTCTTCCAGACGTCGAGCTTCGACGAGGCCATGCGCGAGATCACCGCCCGCGCCAAGCTGGCCGCCGTCACCCGCAGCGAGGCGGGCTCGGTGATCGCCAGCCACGCCGAGACCTATTCGGTCCCCGCCTTCCCGGTGGAGAAAGTCGTGGACACGACCGGTGCCGGCGACCAATACGCAGCCGGGTTCATGTTCGGCCTCGCCCGCGGCCGGTCGCTGCCGGACTGCGGCCGGCTGGGCTCGCTGGCGGCGGCGGAAGTGATCTCGCACTACGGTCCGCGGCCGCAGGTCTCGCTGCAGGCGCTGGCGGCGGAAAAGGGACTCTAGATGAGCCGCCCAGAAATGACACGCGGGGCCGAAGTTGTCCGCAACACCAAGGAGACCCAGATCCGGATCGCCGTCGATCTGGACGGGACCGGCGCGTCCAAGGTCTCCACCGGCATCGGCTTCTTCGACCACATGCTGGAGAGCTTCATCCGCCACGGCGGTTTCGACATCGAGATCGAGACCAAGGGCGACCTGCACATCGACATGCACCACACGGTGGAAGACACCGGCATCGTGCTGGGCCAGGCGTTCAACAAGGCGCTGGACGGCTTCAAGGGCGTGCGCCGGTTCGGCCACGCCTACATCCCCATGGACGAGACCCTGACCCGGGCGGCCATCGACCTGTCGAACCGGCCCTATCTGATCTGGAAGGTCGACTTCAAGACGCCGAAGGTCGGCGACATGGACACCGAGCTGTTCAAGGAATTCCACCACGCCTTCGCCATGAACTGCGGCGCCTGCGTGCACCTGGAGACCCTCTATGGGGTGAACTCCCACCACATCGCCGAGAGCGGCTTCAAGGCCCTGGCCCGCGCGCTTCGGACCGCCGTCGAGCTCGACCCCAAGACCCACGGCCACGCCCCCTCCACCAAGGGCGTGCTCTAGGAAACTCCCCCATGAGCGTCGCCCTGATCAATTATGGGTCGGGCAACCTCCGCTCGGCCGAGAAGGCTCTCGTCCGCGCGGCGGAGGGCCGGCATGAGATCATCGTCACCGACGACCCCGACGTCATCGCCGTCGCCGACCGCGTTGTGCTGCCCGGCGTCGGCGCCTTCGCCGCCTGCATGGGCGCGCTGGAAGCGCGGCCCGGCGTGATCGAAGCCATGACCGAGGCCGTTCACGGCAAGGGCGCGCCGTTCCTGGGCATCTGCGTGGGCATGCAGCTCCTGGCTTCCCGCGGCCTGGAGTTCGGCGTGACGCCGGGCCTGAACTGGATCGCCGGGGACGTGCGCAGGCTTGAGGATGGCGGGGATCCGGCCATCAAGATCCCGCACATGGGCTGGAACGGGCTTTCGCACGTCACCGACCAGCCGGTGTTCGGTGGCCTGAAAGAGGGGCAGACCGTCTATTTCACCCACTCCTTCGCCTTTTTCCCGAAGGACTCCGCCGACGTCGCGGCCTATGTGGAGCACGGCGAACGGTTCCCCGCCGCCGTCGCCCGCGGCAATGTCGCCGGCGTCCAGTTCCACCCGGAGAAATCGCAGGCCGTGGGCCTCGATCTCCTTGCGCGCTTCCTGGAGTGGCGACCGTGATCCTCTATCCCGCCATCGACCTGAAGGACGGCAGTTGCGTACGCGTGGTGCACGGGGACCTGGCCACCGCCACGGTGTTCAACACCTCGCCCGCCGCCCAGGCCCGCGCCTGGGCCGACGGCGGTTTCCACTGGATCCACGTGGTCGACCTGAACGGCGCGGTCTCCGGCAAGGCTGTGAACCAGGCCGCGGTGGAGGAGATCCTCAACGCCGTCTCCGTGCCGGTACAGCTCGGCGGCGGCATCCGCACCATGGCCGACATCGAGGGCTGGATCGAGGCCGGGGTCAGCCGGGTGATCCTGGGCACCGTCGCGGTGCGCGAACCGGCTATCGTGCTTGAGGCCGCCAAGGCCTGGCCCGAGCAGATCGCCGTCAGCGTCGACGTGCGCAAGGGCAAGGTCGCCGTCCAGGGCTGGACGGAGGACAGCGACCTCGACGCCATCACCGTCGCGCGCCGGTTCGAGGACGTGGGCGTCTCGGCCCTGATCGTCACCGACATCGACCGCGACGGCACGGTCATGGGCTTCAACGTCGAGGCCTTCGGGGCCATCGCCGACGCCGTGGCGATCCCGGTGATCGCGGCCGGGGGCCTGGCCACCGTCGATGACATCGTCCGCCTGAAGGCCCACAGGGGCACGCCCGTGGCCGGCGCCGTGCTTGGCCGGGCGCTCTACAACGGCGCGATCCTTCCCGACGCGGCCCTGAAGGCCGCCGCATGACGCCGCGCGCTCAAGATGCTTAGGGTCCGGGTCATCCCTTGCCTGGACGTCAAGGACGGCCGGGTGGTGAAGGGCGTGCAGTTCGTGAGCCTGCGCGACGCCGGCGATCCGGTGGAGCAGGCCCGGGCCTATGACGCGGCCGGGGCCGATGAGCTGATGTTCCTGGACATCACTGCCAGCCACGAGAACCGCGGGACCATCCTGGACGTGGTCGCCCGCACCGCCGACGTCTGCTTCATGCCGCTCTCGGTGGGCGGCGGCATCCGCAAGGTGGAGGACGCGCGCCGCCTGTTGCTGGCCGGAGCCGACAAGATCTCGGTCAACACCGCCGCGGTGGAGAACCGCGACCTGATCGCCGCCTGCGCTGACGCGTTCGGCAGCCAGGCGGTCGTCGTCGCCATCGACGCCAAGAAGGCCGGGGATCGGTGGCGGGTGTTCACCTATGGCGGGCGCACCGACACCGGCCTGAACGTGGTCGACTATGCTGTCGAGGCGGTGGCGCACGGGGCGGGCGAGATCCTGCTCACCTCCATGGACCGCGACGGCGCCAAGACCGGCTATGACCTGGAGCTGCTGCGCGCGGTGAGCGGCGCGGTTTCCGTGCCGGTGATCGCCTCGGGCGGCGCGGGCAACGCCCAGCACATGGTGGACGCGGTGACCAAGGGTGGCGCCGACGCGGTGCTGGCCGCCTCGATCTTCCATTTCGGCGAGGTCTCGGTCGGCGACGTGAAGCGCGCCATGGACGAGGCCCACCTGCCGGTCCGCCTGACGGAGCCCGCCCGATGAGCCGCTTCGCCGAGGTCCTCGCCCGCCTGGCCGCCACCGTCGAGAGCCGCAAGGGTGGCGACCCGGCCGCCTCCTACACCGCCAAACTGCTGGCCGACCCGTCGCTGGCCGCCAAGAAGCTGGGGGAGGAGGCGGTGGAGACGGTCATCGCCGCCGCGCAGGGCGACAAGGCCGCGCTGGCCGCCGAAAGCGCCGACCTGATCTATCACTGGCTGGTCGTGCTGGCCGCCGCCGGGGTGTCGCTGGACGAGGTCGCCGAGCGGCTTGAGGCGCGCGAGGGGACGTCGGGGCTGGCGGAGAAGGCGTCGCGAAAGACCTAGCTCCGCGGCTTCCGCTTCAGCGCCACATAGAGCGCGCCTTCGCCGCCGTGGTGGCGGGCGGCGTCGGAGATGCCGGCGACGATGTGGGCCAGGTGCGGGGCGGCCAGCCACTCGGGCGTCCGGCGCTTGAGGATCCCGTCGCCCTGCACGCCCTTGCCGGTGATCACCAGGACGGCGCGGTAGCCCTCGTCCCACGCGCGCGTCAGGAAGCGCTCCAGCACGCCCCGCGCGCGGTCCTGGTCTAGGCCGTGCAGGTCGAGCCGCGCGCCGATCGGGTCGCGGGCCTTGACGATGCGGTGGCGGCGGTTCGGCTCGATGGGCTTCTTTCCCTCCCCTTCATGGGGAGGGTGGCGAGCGCCAGCGAGACGGGTGGCGAATTGTGGGCCGGGCTCGGGCGCGGAATTTGAGCCCGACTTCCCCATCCTGGCCGCCGGGGCGGCCGGTCCCTCCCCAGAAGGGGAGGGAAGCGGGGGCGTCGCCTTGCCCGGCAGAGGGTGCACCGTCGCCGCCACCAGGCCCCAGACCTGCCGCTCCTCGGGCCGCAGCGGGCGCTTCACGGGCGGGGGTCCTTCGGGACCAGCCGGTAGAGGCGCAGGGTATGGCGCACGCGCCCGGCTTCCACGCCAGCGGCGGCGCCTTGGCCCAGGTACAGGTCGGCGCGAACGTCGCCCTTGATCGCCCCGCCGGTGTCCAGCGCCATGGCGAGGCGGCGATAGGCGGGGAAGGCGCCGTTCAGCATCGGGGCGCTGGCGTCGATCCAAAGGTAGTCGCCCATCTGGTGGTAGGCCGGGTCGACGGCCAGCGCGCGGCCCGGCGGCAGGGGCAGGTTGGCGGTCCCCACCGGCTGGCGGCCATCGTCGGGCGCCAGGCTGAAGAAGGCGTAGCGCGGATTGAGCTGCATGATCGCCTGGGCGTCCGGCCCGCGATGGTCCGCGAGCCAGGCGCGGATGGTCTCGGCCGAGGTGTTGTCCCGCGCCAGCAGGCCGCGGTCGCGCATGGGGTTGGCGATGCCGAGGAACGGCCAGCCGTTGTTGGCCGCGTAGATCGCCTTCATCCGCTTGCCGTCCTCAAGGGTGAGCACGCCCGAGCCCTGGATCTGCAGGAAGAACAGATCCTCGGGCCGCATCCAGGCCAGCGCCTTGTCCGACGGGTTCGCCTCGATCGCCGTGCGGTCGGGATAGGGCGCGAGCGTCCCGTCGCCGGCGTCGCGCGCGGCGGTCTGGCGGCCGGACTGGCTGGGATCAAAGGTCCCGGCGTCGACCATCTTCAGGTCCGCCGGCTTGGCGCGCAGGGGCGCGCTGAACTCGGCGCTGCGCTTGCCGCGGGCGGGATACTCCGGAGAGAAATAGGCGGTGAGCACGCCTTCGCCGGCGATCCGCTCGGCGCGGAAATGGGCTTCGAAGAAGCGCTCGGACTGGTCGTCGTCCAGGAGGCCGGTGGCCCGGGCCTCGCGACAGATCTGGGCCATGGCCGGATCGCGGGCGGCGCCGCAGCTCGCGCGGAAGGCCGCCAGGGCGGCGGCGTGATCCTCGGCCTCCCAGCCGCGCAGGGCGGTCAGGGGCACGACCCGCTCGTCCGGAGCCTCGGCCTCCGGGGCCGGGCGCGGCGCATGGGGGGGGCGGAGTTCGGCGGGCGGCGGCCTATGGCGCACGGGCGCGGACGCGGGTTTCGGAGTGGGCGCCGAGGCGCAGGCCGCCAGGATGAGCGCGGTCAGGGCCGCGCCGAGGACACCCCCGCGCACCGGCGCTTCAAGCCTCCGCGGCGTCGACGTGGATCAGGAGCCAGTTGGGGTCGCGGCTCTTCAGGTGCCGCTCGAAGGTCCAGAGCTCGGCGGTGCGCCGGTCCTCGACGCCCTCGCCTTCCGGCCCCTTGGTGCGGCTCCGGAACTCGGCCAGGAAGCGCACGGTCACGCGCGCCAAGTCGGCGCCGACCACCTCGGCCTTCTCCAGGTCCGCGCGGGGCGCGTGCAGGAATTCGACGGTTTCGGTGCGGTTTTCGGACTCGCGGGCGGCGATGGCGGTGTCGAAGCCGGCCATCACCGGCGGCGCCAGCAGGCTGCGGAGCTGCGCCCGGTCGCCGGCGGCGAAAGCCTTGACGATCATCTCGTAGGCGCTCTTCGCCCCGCCGAGGAAGCGGCCGATGTCGAAACCGGGATCCTTGGCCTTCACGGCCGCGAGGCCCGTGAGCGAGACGCCGTCGTCGGCCTGGGCCGGCGCGTCGGCCGCGCGTTCCAGGGGACTCGCCGTCGCGGGCACAGCCGGCGCATCCTCCGGCTGCCGGCCCACGCGCCGTCCGAGCACCGCATAGAGCTGGTAGAGGACGATGGCCGCGAGGCCTGCGAAGATGATCAATTCTAGCACTTGCAACCGATGAGCCCTTCGGGGTCCTTCAGCGCCGCACGGCGCCAGTCCCACATATAGACCGAACCAACGCCTGCGTCAGGGGCAGCGTTGCATCGCCAGGGGGGTCATGTTAGCCCGGCGCCCCGACAAGACGCGAACCCTTCGTAGTCTCCACACGGATTTAAGCCGAACTATGACCGACACCGACGCCGGCGCGCCCGAGACCGCCGAGACCGCCGATCAGCCCGGCATCCGCATCCTCGCCCAGTTCATCCGCGACCTGTCGTTCGAGAACCCGCGCGCGCCGGAGGCCCTGCGCGGCGGCGCGGCCCAGCCGCAGATCGACCTCGGCGTCGAGATGAACGCCCGCGGCCGCGAGGACGGCTTCTTCGAGGTGGACCTGAAGCTGTCGGCCAAGGCCAGCCGCGAGGACGGCCCGGTGTTCGTGGTCGAACTGCTCTACGGCGGCGTGTTCCAGATCGCCGGCGTCAGCGCCGAGGACATGGAGCCGGTGCTGCTGATCGAGTGCCCGCGCTACCTGTTCCCGTTCGCGCGCAAGATCATCGCCGACGTCACCGCCGACGGCGGCTATCCGCCCTTCATGCTCGACCCGATCGACTTCGCCGGCGTCTACACCGCCCGCAAGGCCCAGGCCGACCAGCAGATCGGCCACGCCTGAATCCCATCCCTCCTAGTCTCATCCCTCCTCTTTAGGGGAGGGTGGACGAGGCGAAGCCTCGGACGGGTGGGGGTCTATGGGCTAGGGCTCCGAAGTCCGAGCTTGAACGCGACTTCCCCACCCTGGCCGCTGCGCGGCCTGTCCCTCCCCGGAACGGGGAAGGATGACGGTCAGAGCCCGAACCTCTCCCAGAGGGTCTCGCTCTTCACCACCTCGCGGATGAAGCTGGCGTGGGCGGTGCGTTCGGCCTCGGTGGAACGCGGCGCGAGCGGATTGGGCCGGGCGCCGTAGGCGCTGCGTTTGGCCGCGTGGACGGCGACGGCCATGGCCGCGGTGGTCAGCTCCAGGCGCCGTTCGCGGCCGCCTTTCAGCTCCAGATAGACCGCGGCCAGCAGCTTGGCGTCCACCAGCGCGCCGTGCTTCTCGCGCTCCGATAACGAGATCTTGAAGCGCTTGCAGAGCGCGTCCAGGGAGTTGTGCATCCCGGGGAAGCGCACGCGGGCCAGCGCCAGGGTGTCGATCCAGCGCGTCTCGTGCAGCGGATGGCGGTTCACCACCCCGAGCTCATGATTGAGGAAGTTGCGGTCGAAGCCTGCGTTGTGGGCGATCAGCGGGGCGTCGCCGACGAAATCCAGGAAGGCGTCGACCACCTCCGGGTGCTCGAACCGGGGCTTGCCGCGCAGGAAGGCGCTGGACAGCCCGTGCACGCGCTCGGCGTCCGGCGGCATGTCGCGGCAGGGGTCGATGTAGGTGTGGAAGCTTCGGCCCGTGGGCACGAAGTCGTCGATCTCCAGGCAGGCGATTTCCACCAGCCGATGGCCCTGGGTCGGCTCAAAGCCGGTGGTCTCGGTGTCGAGGACGATCTCGCGCGCCATGACCTTTCTTGCCCCGCTTCGCGCAGCGGCTCAACCGGGCGCGCGGTCGCGGCCTCCTTCTCCTGGGGATGGCTTGAACCGCGGATCGCGCACCGCGGCGATGATTTCGGCCACCTGGGCGCGGGCCGGCCCCAGGCCGCGGGAGGTGTCGACCACGAAGTGGGCGCGGGCGCGCTTCTCCGCGTCGGCCATCTGCTGGTCCAGGATCGCGTCGAGGCGTTCGGGCGTCATGCCGGGCCGGGCCAGCACGCGCTCGCGCTGCAGGTCGGCCGGCGCGCTCGCCACCACGACGGCGTCGACGTTGGCGTGGCCGCCGGTCTCGAACAGCAGCGGGATGTCGAGCACCACCATGTCGGCCCCGTCGGCCTCCGCCTTGGCGAAGAAGCCGATCCGGGCGCGGCCGACCAGCGGATGGACGATGGCGTTGAGGCGTTTGAGTTCCTCGGGCTTGCCGAGCACCGCCTGCCGCAGGGCCTCGCGGTCGACCTTGCCGTCCTTGACCACGCCGGGGAAGGCCTCGCCGACCGGCCCGACGGCCGCGCCGCCCGCGTCGTAGAGGTCGTGCACCGCCGCGTCGGCGTCATAGACCGGCACGCCGGCCTCGCGGAACATGGCCGCGGTCGTCGACTTGCCCATGCCGATGGAGCCGGTGAGCCCGATGAGGATCATGGGTTGAGCGCCTTCAACGCCAGGGCCCGCACATCGACCCCGGCCGGCGGCGCCTGGCCGAAGAAGGCCTCGAAGGAGGGCCGGGCCTGGCCGATCAGCATGGCCAGGCCGTCGACGGTCGGCCGTCCCAGCGCCCGGGCCTGGGCCAGGAACGGCGTCACCAGGGGCTTGTAGACCATGTCCATGACCACGCAGGCGCCCGGCGTCGCGGCCAGCGGCAGGTCGAGCGCCTCGCCGCCCGCGAGCCCCGCCGAGGTGGCGTTGATCACCGCCGCTGCGTCCTGGAAGGCGGTTTCGGCCTCGCGCAGGTCGAACGCGCGGCCGCCCAGGTCCGCGCAGAGGGCCTGCGCCCGGTCCAGGGTCCGGTTGACCACGCGGACCTCCGGGCAGCCGGCGTCGAGGAAGGCCGCGGCCGCGCCGCGCGCGCCGCCGCCCGCGCCCACGATCGCCACCGGCCCCGCCTTGGGATCGAACCCCGGCGCCTGTTCGGCGAAGGCGGCCAGCAGCCCGAGGCCGTCGGTGTTGTCGGCCCGCACGGCGCCGTCGGGGCCGAAGGTCAGCAGGTTCGCCGCCTGGGCGCGCCGGGCGCGGGGATGGACCTCGGTCGCCGCGGCCAGGGCGGCCTCCTTGAACGGCAGGGTGACGTTCACCCCGGCCATGGAGGTGGACCGCAGGCCTTCGACGAAGGCGGCGAACCCGTCCTGGGCGATCTGCAGCGCCACATAGACCCCGTCGATCCCCGCGGCCGCCAGCCAGGCGTTGTGCAGGATCGGGCTCAGCGAGTGGGCGATCGGCCGGCCGGCCACGCCCGCCACCCGCGTCGCGCCGCTGATCGGCCGCCTCATGGCTTCAGGATCCCCCGCGCGCGAAGCAGATCGAGCAGGCCCATCAGCGGCAGGCCGAGGATGGTGAAATAGTCGCCCTCGATCCTGGAGAAGAGCTGCACGCCCTGACCCTCGAGCCGGTAGCAGCCCACCGAGCCCAGCGCCGCCTCGCCCTCGGCGGCGAGGTAGTCCTCAAGGAAGCCGTCCGAGAAATCGCGCATCCGCAGGGTCGCGCTCTGGGTCTCGCGCCAGACGACGGCGCCGCGCTCGGCGACCACCACCGCCGAGTGCAGCATGTGCGGCTTGCCGCGCAGCACCTTCAGCCGCTCGCGGGCGGCGTCCAGGGTCTCGGTCTTGTCGTAGAGCCGGCCCTGGAACTCCAGGGTCTGGTCGGCGCCCACCACCAGCTCGGGCCGTCCGACGGAGACGGCGAGCGCCTTTTCCTCCGCCAGGGCCTCGGCGACCTGGCGGGGCGTGGCGCGGCGGGCCAGCAGCTCACCCTTGGCGACGTCCTCGTCCACGCCGGAGCCGACCGCCTCGAACGGCACGCCCGCGCCCTCGAGCACCGCGCGCCGGGCCGAACTCTTGGAGGCCAGGACCACGCCCCTACTCATCCCAGCACCTCGACCTGGCCGTGGCCGCCGTGCAGCAGGTTGAGCACCGCTGCGGCGGTCTCCTCGACCGAACGGCGGGTCACGTCGATCACCGGCCAGCCCTGGCGTTCGTAGAGCCGCCGGGCCTGGACGATCTCCTCGCGCACTGCATCCACGTCGATGTAGGTCGACTCGCGGTTCTCCTTGAGGCTCAGCAGGCGGTTGCGGCGGATCTGGATCAGCCGGTCCGGAGAGATCGACAGGCCCACTACCAGGGTCGACTTCAGCCCGAAGAGCTTCTCAGGCGGCGGGCGGCCCGGCACCAGGGGCACGTTGCCGGCGCGCACTCCGCGGTGCGCCAGGTAGATGCAGGTCGGCGTCTTGGAGGTGCGCGAGACGCCCACCAGGATCACGTCGGCCTGCTCCAGGTCCTGGCCGCCCTGGCCGTCATCGTGGCCGATGGCGTAGTTCAGGGCGTCCATGCGGTTGAAATAGTCGTTGTCCAGCCGCAGGTGCGCGCCGACCCGGCTGGTGGTCGTGTAGCCCAGGTAGCGCGACATGGCCGAGACCAGCGGGTCGAGCGCCGGGATGCAGGGCATGTCGAGCTTGCGGCAGCCTTCCTCCAGCGCCTGGCGCAGGCCGTCGTCGACGATGGTGTGGATGACGACGCCGGGGGCCTCCTCGATGTCGCCCAGCGCCCGGTCGAGCTGGCGCTGCGAACGGACCAGGGCGTAGATGTGCTCGATCGGCAGGACGTTGTCGAAACGGGCGCAGACGGCGCGGGCCATGGCGTTCAGCGTCTCGCCGGTGGAATCCGACACCAGATGGACGTGGAAATAGGTGGCGAGCTTCGGGGCGGTCGTGGTCACGGGCGGCCTGACGCGAAAATGCCTGGGGACGATTCCTGTGGAGCAGTCTTAGCGAACACGGGCCGGCTTGGGGATAGACGGCGTGCGCCCGGCCGTTGTCCGCCGTCGGCGCAAATCACCGGGATGGAATCGGCCGTTAACCGCGTCTTAACCCACACGCCCGCGCCCCGGTGGACGCCGCAAACCTGCGGGATCGACAGGGCCTGGATTTTCCGGTCGCCCACATTGCGAGGCCCCCAAGGAGGTTAACGATTCCTTAAGCGCCCGCTGGGGTTGGCGGTCGCTCCCCGCAATTCACAGGATTGTCCCGCCCGTATCGCCGCGGCGGGAGAAGCTGGGGACAAGCCGCGCGCGGCCATGGATCGGTCGCGGTTGTCCACGCCCTCGACAGCCCCTACCGCCCCTACCCCAAACTTTTTTCAAACCCTTGATAGGAAGAAGAAGGGCAAACCGGGCGAAGCCGAACGGGGTTGGGCTTGAGCCTGCGGCCCAGAGGCGATTTAAGGCCTCCATGAGCGAGACCACTCCGCGGCTCCTGCGAGCGCTGGCCGGCGAAACCCTCGAGCGGCCACCGATCTGGCTCATGCGCCAGGCAGGCCGCTCGCTGCCGGAATACCGGGAGCTGCGCACCCGGGCCTCGGACTTCATCGCCTTCTGCCATAACCCGGAGATGGCCGCCGAGGCGACGCTGCAGCCGATGCGCCGCTTCCCGCTGGATGCCGCCATCGTCTTCGCCGACATCCTGCTGATCCCCGGCGCCCTGGGCCAAAAGGTCTGGTTCGAGGCCGGCGAGGGCCCGCGGCTGGGCGAGCTGCCGTCCATCGGGCGCATGGCCGACGAGGTGGAGGCCTCCACGGCGCGCCTGTCGGCGATCGGCGAGACCCTGGCCCGGGTCCGCGCCGAGCTGGAGCCGGAGCGGGCGCTGATCGGCTTCGCGGGGGGTCCCTGGACGGTGGCGACCTACATGATCGAGGGGCGCAGCTCGAACCGCGAGGCGGCGCGGGCCTTCGCCTACCAGAACCCGGAAACGCTCGACGCCCTTCTGGCCGTGCTGGTCGACGCCACCGCACGTTACCTGGTCATGCAGGCCAGGTCCGGCGCCCAGGCGCTGAAGATCTTCGAGAGCTGGGCGGAGGGGCTGGCCGAGGATGTCTTCGAACGCATCGTCATCCGCCCGCATCAGGCCATCGTCGAGCAGGTGCGCGCCGCCGGGGTCACCGCCCCGTTCATCGGCTTCCCGCGCGGCGCCGGCGCCCTGGTGGAGAACTATGCCCGCGCCGTGCCGGTGCAGGGCGTGGCGCTCGACACCCAGGCCAGCGCCGAACTCGGCCGACGCCTGCAGGCGGGCGGCAAGACCATCCAGGGCGCGCTGGACAACCTGCTGCTGCGCGCCGGCGGCCCGGCCCTGGACGCCCGGGTCGAGACCCTGCTCGCCCAATGGAGCGGCGGGCCCTACATCTTCAACCTCGGCCACGGCGTGATGCCGGACACGCCCATCGCGCACATCGCCCGCGTCGTCGAGCGGGTGACGGGCAAGCCGGTCAAGGCCATGGCGGCCGAATGACCCAGCGAGCCGGCGCCTTGAGTTCCGCCCCTGTGCGCCGGCAGCGCCCCCTCCACCACTTCGTGGTCCCCCTCCCCCGTTTCACGGGTGAAGTGCTGGGGCGAACCACGTGACCAAGCTCGCCGTCGTCCTGTTCAACCTCGGCGGGCCGGATGGGCTGAGGTCGGTAAAGCCGTTTCTTTTCAATCTGTTCCGTGATCCGGCCATCATCACCTTGCCGGCCGTGGCGCGCTATCCGCTGGCGGCCCTGATCGCCACGACGCGGGAGAAAACGGCGCAGGGCAACTATGCGATCATGGGCGGCGCCTCGCCCCTGCTGCCGGAGACCCAGGCCCAGGCGACCGCGCTCGAGGCCGCCCTGGCGGCGCAGGCGCCTGATGTCGAGGCGCGCTGCTTCATCGCCATGCGCTACTGGAAACCCTTCGCGAAGGAGACGGCGCGGGCGGTGGCGGCCTTCGCCCCGGACGAGATCGTGCTGCTGCCGCTCTATCCGCAGTATTCGACCACCACCACGGCGAGTTCGGCGCAGGACTGGGCGCGCGCCTATTCGGGGACCGGGCGCACGCGCACCGTCTGCTGCTATCCTACGGCGCTCGGGCTGATCGAGACCCAGGCGGAGGCGATCCGCAAGACCTGGATCGACGCGGGGCGGCCCAGCGGGATACGGCTGCTGTTCTCCGCCCACGGCCTGCCGCAGCAGGTGGTGGACGCGGGCGACCCCTACCAGACGCAGGTCGAGGCCACGGCGGCGATGGTCGCCGCCCGGCTTCCGGAGTTCGCGGACTGGCGGGTCTGCTACCAGAGCCGGGTTGGGCGGCTGAAGTGGCTTGCCCCCTCCACGGACGACGAGGTCCGCCGCGCGGGCGCCGAGGGCAAGGGCGTGCTGATCGCGCCCATCGCCTTCGTCTCCGAGCATGTGGAGACCCTGGTGGAGCTGGACCACGAATATGCGCACCTCGCCAAGCTCGTCGGGTGTACGCCTTACTTGCGAGCGCCGACGCCGGGGGTGCAGGCGCGCTTCATCGACGAACTGGCCGGCGCGGTCCTCAAAGCGGCCGAGCGGCCGTCGGGGGCATCGCCGCACGGGCCATGGCGCTGTCCTGCCGGCCATGCGAAATGCGCCCTCCGGACGGGGAATGCGGGATGACGGGCGCCTACAATCTGCTGATCGGCCTGCATATCATCGCGGTGATCGCCTGGATGGCCGGCCTGATGATGCTGCCCCGACTCTATGCCTATCACACCGAGACCGCCCCGCCGGGCAGCGAGTTCGACGCCCATTTCACGCGGTGGGAAGGCAAGCTGCTGAAGATTATCCTGGGCCCCGCCATGGGGTTGGTATGGGTGCTGGGTCTTTCGCTGATCTATGTCGATAGCCAGATAAGGGGCGCCGGCTTCCTGGCCGAGCCCTGGATGCTGACCAAGATCGCCGGGATCGTCTTCATGACCGGCTGGCACGTTTTCGTCGCCAGCGCCCACAAGGGCTTCGTGGCCGGACGCCGGGACAGGACCGCGAAGTTCTGGCGGATGACCAACGAGCTGCCGTTCCTGGCCGCGATCGTCATGATCCTGGCCGTCACCACCAAGTTCGGCAACCACTAGGCCGCACCGGGCCACCAAGCCGGAATCCTTGACCCGGCGCGATCTTCGTGGTTCGGATCGCTCCGCGTGTTCCCGACAAGGATACGTCCCGCCTTTTCTCCGGCCCTTCGCGTGGAATGTCCCGCGGACGCGGTCCGGCTCCCAAGACGACGAAACGACATCCGGCGCCGGTCCCTGGCGCCCACATCATCTGAAAAGCCCGCGCCCGGAGTCCGTCCGGCCTTGCGGGCGAACACGAGTGAATTGCCATGCAAGACGAGAACGACACCCCTCCGGTCGAAGAGACCCCGGTGACCGACATGGAGACCGCCGACCAGGCGGTCGCCGAAGCCGCCGCCGCCGACGAGGCCGAGGCCGAGGCCGCGGAATCCGACGAGCCGTCCGAGGCGGCCCAGGCGATCGCGAAGCTGGGGCTCACCCGCATGAGCCTGCAGGAGCTGAAGGACAAGGCGCCCGCCGACCTGCTGGCCTTCGCCGAGCTCTTCGAGATCGAGAACGTGAACTCCATGCGCAAGCAGGACATCATGTTCGCCATCCTCAAGGTGATGGCCGAGGAAGGCGTCGAGATCTCCGGCTCCGGCACCCTGGAAGTGGTTCAGGACGGTTTCGGCTTCCTGCGTTCGCCCGAAGCCAACTACCTGCCCGGCCCGGACGACATCTACGTCAGCCCCTCGCAGATCCGGAAGTTCGGCCTGCGCACCGGCGACTCGGTCGACGGTGCGATCCGCGCGCCGCGCGAGGGCGAGCGCTACTTCGCCCTGGTGAAGGTCGACCTGACCAATTTCGAGAACCCCGAGAACGTCCGCCACAAGGTGCTGTTCGACAACCTGACGCCGCTCTATCCCGACGAACGCCTGCGGATGGAAATCGACGATCCCACCCTGAAGGACCGCTCCGGCCGGGTGATCGACATCGTGGCGCCGCTCGGCAAGGGCCAGCGTTGTTTGATCACCGCGCCTCCCCGCGTGGGCAAGACGGTGATGCTGCAGAACATCGCCAAGTCCATCGAGACCAACCACCCCGAATGCTACCTGATCGTCCTCTTGATCGACGAGCGGCCGGAAGAGGTCACCGACATGCAGCGCACCGTGAAGGGCGAGGTAATTTCCTCGACCTTCGACGAGCCGGCCACGCGCCACGTGCAAGTTGCTGAAATGGTTATCGAAAAGGCCAAGCGCCTGGTCGAGCACAAGCGCGACGTGGTGATCCTGCTGGACAGCGTCACCCGCCTGGGCCGCGCCTACAACACCGTGGTGCCGTCCTCCGGCAAGGTGCTGACCGGCGGTGTCGACGCCAACGCCCTGCAGCGCCCGAAGCGCTTCTTCGGCGCGGCGCGGAACATCGAGGAAGGCGGCTCGCTGACCATCATCGCCACCGCCCTGATCGACACCGGCAGCCGGATG
>NZ_DATMNA010000049.1:0-16209 GCF_035569475.1 Phenylobacterium sp. | reverse complement strand
ACGGCCAAGCGGGTCTCAACTCCTGGCATTTTCGGCGGGCCAGGGGGAGCGGCCGCCGTTGCGTGGGACAATGGTGACGCGATAGGGCACGGTCAAGCGCACCCGCCTTATGGACGCCCTATACCGGCTCACGCACATGGATGAGACCACCGAAGACCGCGTCCTGGACGGGCGAGTCCGCCTGCGGCAACCTGTGCGAGGCTATCGCGCCGGGCTCGACGCGGCCCTGCTGGCGGCGGCCTGCGACGCGGCCGACGGCGGCCGGGTGATCGAGGCCGGCTGCGGGGCGGGCGGCGCCCTGCTGGCGGCGGCGGCGCGGCGGCCCAGGACGCATTTCGTCGGCGTGGAGCGCGATCCGAAGGCCCTGGCGCTGGCCCGGGCGAACATCGCGGCGAACGACATGGCCGATCGCGTCGAGGTGCTCGAAGGCGACGTGGCGCTGCGCTTCGCGGGCCTGGGCCTGGCGCCCTTCGACGCGGCCCTGGCCAACCCGCCGTTCTTCGACGACCCCGACGCCTTGCGCGGCCCGGCGGCCGAGCGGCGCGGAGCCTGGATGGCCGACGACGGGCTGGAAGCCTGGGTGGGCTTCCTGACCAAGGCGGTCCGCGAGGGCGGGACGATCACCCTGATCCACCGCGCCGACCGGCTGGACGACATCCTGGGCCTGCTGGCGTCGAAGGCGGGTTCGGTCCAGGTGCGGCCGGTGCAGCCCTTCGCCGACGAGCCGGCCAAGCGGGTGCTGGTGCGCGCGGTCAAGACAGGCAAGGCCCCGCTGCGCCTGCTGCCGGCGCTGGCGCTGCACGACCGCGAGGGCGGCAAGCACACCGCCGAGGCCGAGGCGATCCTCCGCGGCCAGGCGGCGCTGGCGTGGTTTTAGCCGGCTAGTTGTCGTCGCCGGCCTTGCCGGGCGGGCCGCCGTGAGCCTCCGCAGCGCGCTGGCCCTGCATGATGTCGACCAGGGCGTAGTTGCCCTCATGGCAGGCGTATTCGTAGACTTGGCCCGGAATGGCGTTGAGGCTCATCTCCGCGCGCCAGGCCCTGGTGTAGTAGACCGGGTCCTCGACCTTGAATTCATAGAAGATCTGCTTGGCCGAGGCGCGGGTGAGGCGCTCGGTGATCCTCGCCTGCGGGGTGAGGAAGATCGGGCCCGCGCGGCCCTGCTCGCCGTTCACGTTGACGGTCTCGACCACCAGGGTGTCGCCCTCCCACCAGCCGACGGCGTCGCCGAGCCAGGGGTGCAGGGCGGCGGGGCCGTGGGCGGCCTGGGCGGTCGCCTTGTCCTTGAACAGCGGGATGGTCCGCGCGTCGTGGATCATCTCCACCACGATCACGATGGCGCCGGGCGTCTGCACGATCTGGTAGTTGGAGTTGTAGATGTTGTTCAACATCCCCGGGCCGCCGGAGCCGCGCGAGCCGATGATGCAGCGGTCCCAGGGGTCGAAGCTCTCCGGGTCGCTGGGCGTCTCGGCCAGCCGGGTGTGGGTGCGGGCCTTGGCCACCAGCGCCTTGCCAGCCTCCGACAGGGGCAACTGGCCGTCCGCCGGATCGACGATCCAGGAGGTGCGGTACTCGCCCTTCACCTCCCCATAGGCGCTGCCGGAGTCGAGCCAGAAGGCGTTGTAGCCGCCCGGGTCGCCGACCGCGGGGGCGCCCTGGGCGGCGTCGACGGGAACGGCGTCGGCGGCCTTGCGGCGCACCATCAGATCGGAGCCGGCGAGCTTCTTGGCCTCGTCGGGCGTGAGCACCAGCTTGCCCATGCCGGGCGCGCGGGTGAGCTTGGTCACCGAGGCGTTGGTCCAGGCGCCGGACAGGTCCGGATGGCCGTCGGCCGCGCGCGGCAGGACCGAGGCGGCCGGTGCTGCGACGGCGGGCGCGGCCAGCGCCAGGGCGCAGGCCAGGATCAGCAGCAGGTCAGCGGTCTTGCGAATGGGTCGGGCCTCCGGTCCGCGGGAATAATCCACCGCGGACGGCGCGGCGCAAGCCATAGAAGCCGCTCCGCCCCGCACGACCTCGCGGCGCCCGCATCCTGGGCGCCGCCCGCCTAGAGCCCCAGGCGCTCGCGGAAGGTCTCGTCCACCAGGTCCTGCCACTCCGGGTGGTTCTTGATGTAGCCGGCGATGAACGGGCAGAGCGGTTTGACGGTCAGGCCGTGCTCGCGGGCGTAGCCTAGGGCGGCCCTGGCCAGGGCCGAGCCCACCCCGCGCCCCTCGAAGGCCGGCGGCACCACAGTGTGGGGCAGGACCATGGACCCGTGGTGCAGCACATATTCGGCGAAGGCCGTCTCGCCATCGAGATGGACCTCGAAGCGGTGGGTCTGTTCGTTCATGACGATGGGCAGAGCGTCGGCCATGGTGTCCCCCTCAAGTCCCTCTTCTTGACCCAGGCGCGGCCGGAGGCCAAGGTCCCTGCCGCACGCCCGCAAGCGCTCAACGGAGGAGGCCCGCAGATGACACCCATTGCCGCAGCCCTTCGTCGCGTCGCCGTGCGCGCTGCCTAGACGGCAGCCGATCCTCTCTTCCTGAAAGACGGGGTTTCCGCGGGGCGACGCCTGAAACGGCATCGGAACCCTCACAGACGGAAACCCAAAGTGCTCAGATCCTATGGCTGGAGCGATGCGCTCCAGCGCGACTTCACCCCCTTCGCGGCCCAGGGCCTGGTCCCCGCCCGCGTCATCGTCCAGCAACGCAATTCCTACCGGCTGGCCGCCGAGAGCGGGGAGCTGGAAGGCCGCATCTCCGGCCGCTTCGCGCATGAGGCGGCGGATGGGGGCTATCCGGTCACCGGCGACTGGGTGGCGGCCGAGCTGAAGGACGGGATCGCGGTGATCGCCGCCGTCCTGCCGCGCGCCACGGCCTTCACCCGCATGGCGGCGGGCACGGCCAAGGACATGCAGGTGGTGGCGGCCAATGTCGACGTGGCCCTGCTGGCCGCCTCGCTGAACGCCGACCTCAACCTGCGCCGCCTCGAACGCTACCTGGCCACGGCGTATGAGAGCGGCGCCGAGCCGGTGATCCTGCTCACCAAGGCCGACGCCTGCGCCGACCCGACGCCGCTGATCGCCGGCGTCGCCGACATCGCCTTCGGCGTCCCGGTGCTGGCCGTCTCGGTGCGCAGCGGCCAGGGCTTGGCGGAGCTGTCGGCGTTGCTGGCGCCGGGCAAGACCGCGGTGCTGCTGGGCTCCTCGGGGGTCGGCAAGTCCACCCTGGTCAACGCCCTGGCCGGCGTCGAACGGATGGCCACCCGCGAGGTCCGCGAGGACGACGCGCGCGGGCGGCACACCACGACGCACCGCGAGCTGATCCTGTTGCCCTCCGGCGCGCTGATCCTCGACACGCCGGGAATGCGCGAGCTGGCGCTGTGGGACGCCGAGGCCGGGGTGGCGGCGGCCTTCGCGGAGACCACCGCGGAGGTGGAGCTGCTGGCGCAGGGCTGCCGCTTCCGCGACTGCGCCCATGACCGGGAGCCCGGCTGCGCGGTGCAGGCCGCCCTGGCCGACGGCAGGCTCGACCCCGACCGCTGGCGCAGCTTCCAGAAGCTGCAGCGCGAGCTGGCCCACACCGTGCGCCGCGAGGACCCGATCGCCCGCGAGGCCGAGCGCAAGCGCTGGGCGGCGGTCACCCGGGCCGGGCGCGAGCGGTCGCGCTCCAAGCGCGAGGTGGACGACTGAGCCCCTCCGGGGGCTCGCCCGGCGAATCCGCCTATCGTCGCGCTCTCGAAGCCGGACGGGCCGCCGCATGCGCATCCTGATGATGAAAGGCCAGTCGCAATACGGCGGCACGCGGCTGTTCGCCGACCTGGCGGCCGACGCCTTCCGCCGGCGCGGCCACGAGGTGGAGGTGCTCGACCTCGGCCAGACCGACAACGGCGGGATGCTGGTGCTGGCGCACGCGGCGGGCGCGGGCCCCGTCGACCTGATCTTCACGATCAACATCGCCGGCGAGTTTGTCGACAGCCTGGGGCGGCGGCTCAGCGACCTCTATGGCGGCGCCCCGCATGTGGTCTGGCACACCGACTATGTGCTGAGCCAGGCCGACCGACTGAAGGGCACGCCGGCCTCCACCGCGATCCTCGTCGTCGACCCGACCCAGGCCGACGCGGTGCGCGCGATCTACGGCGCCGAGCGGTTCAACCACCTGGCCTTCTTCCCGCATCCGGCGGTGGGCCAGTCCGCGCCGGATGACGCCACCGCCGCCGAGTTCGCCGAGCGGCGCCCCATCCAGGTGCTGTGGTCGGGCGGCTTCCAGAAGCCCGAGGCGCCCTGGACCGGCGTCGAGGGCCCGGCGCGCGAGGTGTTGCAGGAGGCGCTGGACCTGGCGCTCTCCGTCGAATGGATCCCGCCGCACGAGGCGCTGGACACCGTGTTGCGCGCCCGCGGGCTCGACCTCGACGACCCCAGCATCCGCGGCGCGCGCGAGGCCGCGGCCCTGGTGGACATGGAGGTGCGCAAGACGCGCCGCTTCGAGTTCCTCAAGGCGGTGGCCAGGACCGGCGTGCCGCTGCACATCGTCGGCGCCGGCTGGGAAAGCCAGCTCTACCGCTTCAAGAACGCCACCTACGAGGGGCCGGTGGAGATGACGCGGATGGCCGAGCTGATGGCCCGGTCGCGGGTGGTGCTGAACACCAACGGCAACTTCGGCGCCGGCTCGCACGAGCGGCCGTTCTCCGCCGCCCTGGCGGGCGCGGCCACCTTCTCCGACTTCAGCCGCTATTACGCCCAGGTCTTCCAGCCCGGCGTGGACATCGAGCTCTTCAACTGGCGCGACCTGGCGGGCGGCATGGAGAAGCTGACGGCGCTCGCCGGCGAGCCCGAACGCGCCTTCGAATACGCCCGCCGCGCCAAGGCCGTCACCCTCGCCGGCCACACCTGGGACCGGCGCATCGACCTGATCCTGGAGGCCGGCGAGGCGGTGCGCTGACCGCTAATTCCTCTCCCCCGCGAAGCGAGAGGGAGAGGGCTAGGGAGAGGCGGCTGGGCGCGTCCACCTCGCCCGCGGGTCGGCCAATGGCCCTCGCCCAACCTTCGGGAACGACGCACTCACGAGCCGCCCTCTCCCGGCCTCTCCCTCTCGGCTTCGCCGGGGGAGAGGAGGTCTTAGGCCACCACCTTGCGGTAGAGGTGCCAGCTCGCGTGGCCCAGGACCGGGACCACGAAGATCAGGCCGACCAGGGCCGGGATCGAGCCCAGCACCAGCAGGCCGGCCACCGTCAGGCCCCAGAGCGCCATGGTCCCGGGGTTGGCCGCGACCACCTTCAGGGAGGTCTTGATCGCCGTCCACAGGCCCACGTCGCGGTCCAGCAGCAGGGGCACGGTGACGACGCCGATCGCGAAGGCTGCGACGGCGAACAGGAAGCCGACGCCGATCCCGGCGACGATCAGGGTCGCGCCCGCCTGGGTCCAGAACAGATTGTGCGAGAAGGCGCGCAGGGTGGGCGGCGCGCCCGGCCCCATGACGGCGAGGTTGATCTCATAGGCCGCGCCCAGCCACAGGCCGAACAGGGCCAGCAGGATGGCGCCCATGCCGATGATCGAGCCCAGCGCCGGGGAGCGCAGCACCCCGAAGGCGTCGAGCCAGTTGACGTGCTCGCCTAGCTCGCGCCGACGGCTCATCTCATAGAGCCCGACCGCGGCCACCGGGCCGATGATGGCGAAGCCCGAGGCCAGGGGGAACAGCATGGGCAGCAGGTCGTAGCTGAAGGCCAGCCGGGCCATCAGCAGGCCCGCGACCGGATAGACGATGCCGATGAACAGGATGTCGTCGCGCAGCGCGCCCAGGTCCTGCGTCCCCTTGCGGAGCGCGTCCCACAGGTCGGCGGCGGCGATCTTGCGCACCTGCGGAACGGCCTGGCCGGCGTGGCGCGCGGGGTTGGGCAAGAGGCGTCCGCCGATGTCCGAGACGCCCCAGGTGAGCTTTTCGATGAAGTACTCGAAGGGATTTTCGATGTGATTTTCAGACGCCATGAGCGAACTCCCGGACCGTTGGCCTGGGGGATGGCCTCTCGTGCGCGGCGCCCGCTCGGGCCGGTCGCGCACGGCGGACCACAACCCAGGGATTGGGGGGAGCCTAGCACGGAAAAAATCGGGCGTCGTGTTTGCGGGGTCTCAAGCTCAAACTCGATTCCGCTCGTCCCGGCGAAAGCCGGGACAAGCGGTTTGAAGTCGAGGTCCCTAAGGCTTGGCCTTCAGCGGATAGACCGGATAGGCCGGCCGGGTGGGCGCGGTGACGGGGCCGAGCTTCTGGAGCGCGAGCGAGACCGCTGTCTCCAGTTGCGGGTCGTGGCCGGCGGCCACGGCCTTGGGATCCTGATCCACGGGCACGTCGGGATCCACGCCATGGTTCTCCACGTCCCACTGGCCGGACGGCGAGAAGAAGCCCACGTCCGGCGACGTCACCTGGCCGCCGTCCATCAGGGGCGGCATCTGGCTGATGCCCACCAGCCCGCCCCAGGTGCGCTTGCCGACCAGGGGCCCCAGCTTGTTGTGCTTGAACATCCAGGGCAGCGCGTCGCCGCCGGAGCCGGAGGCCTCGTTGGCGATCATCACCTTGGGACCCAGGATCGAGGCGGCCGGCGTGCGCTCGATGGCGCCGTAGCGCGGCGACCAGTAGCCCTGCAGATGGCGGCTCAGCACCTCGATGACGTAGTCGGCCATCTGGCCGCCGCCGTTGAAGCGCTCGTCCACCACCACGCCCTGCTTGTCGGTCTGGGCGAAGTAGTAGCGGTTGAAGCTGGTGAAGCCGCCGCCGCCGGTGTCGGGCAGGTAGACGTAGGCCAGCCGGCCGCCGGAGAGCTGGTCCACCTTGCGCCGGTTGCCTTCGATCCAGTCGAGGTTGCGCAAGCGCGCCTCGCTGCCGATCGGCACGACGGTGACCTCGCGCGGCGGGGCCGAGCCGCTGGCGAGGGTGATCGTCACCGCCTTGCCGGCCGTGCCTTCCAGCGGTTGCTGGATGTCCATGGCGGCGTCCAGCGGCTGGCCGTTGACCGCGGTGATGCAGTCGCCCTCGCGGATGTTCAGGCCCGGCTGGGCCAGCGGCGCCTTGGCTTCCGGCGACCAGGCCCCGCCGGTGTAGATCTTGGCGATGCACCACTTGCCGCCTTCGATTCGGTAGTCCGCGCCCAGCAGGCCGCCGGAGACCTTCTGCGCCGCTGGAATCGCCCCGCCCGAACCGCGCAGGTGGCCCACCGAGAAGCCGGTCAGCATCTCCTGGAAGATGTAGTTCAGGTCCGAGCGCGATTGGATCGCGGCCACGTAGGGCGCGAGCCGCTTCTCCGCCGCGGCGGTGTCGAAGCCATGGAAATTCGGATCGTAGAACGACGCCCGCTCGATGCGCCAGACCTCGTGGTACATCTGCGCCCACTCGGCCGGCGGGTCGACGCGGACCTCGAGGCTGTCGAAGGCGAGCGCGGTGTCCTCCGCCTTGGGCGGGGGCGCGCCAGGGGGCTTCGGCGCCGCCGGCACGATGCTGTAGTGCGGGTGCGGCGGCGCGGGCGGGGCGTCCGGCGACGGCGGCTTCACCTCGGCGATCAGCACCTTCTCGCCGTCGGCGGTGATCTGGTAGCTGGCCAGGTGGTCGGCCACGGTCTCGGTCTTGCGGTCCTCAAGGCTGTAGCGGCGGAGCGTCCCGTTCGGCCCCGGCGCGTTGGCGTCCGTCGCGGCCGGATCGGCCAGGAAATAGACCGTGCCCGGCTTGCCCGTGGAAAGGTCGCTCAACGGTCCCGCCGGGATCGGCAGGGCCACGGTCCGTTGGCTGATCGCCGCCAGGCTGAGGCCCGCCAGGTCGACGACCGTGGGCTTCGGCAAGGGCGGCGGCGCGGGCGGCGCAGCCGGCTTGGTCTTGGCCTCGGCCTTGGCGGCCCCGGCCTGGCCGGCCGGCGTCTTGTCCGCCTCCTCCTTGGCCTTCTCGCGGGTCTCGGCGACCGATTTCTCGTCGTCGCTCTCCGGCGCGATGGGCGAGGCGGTGGCCGCCGCCAGGCTGAGCGCATAGACCGAGCGGGTCGGGCGGTAGAGGTCGCTGGTCATGTCCAGTTGGTGCTGGGTCATGCCGGCGTTGTTGCTGCCCAGGAAGTAGAGGTACTTGCCGCTGCGGTCGAAGGCCGGGTCGCGGGCGTCGCCCATCGGATCGGTGACCGGGAAAGCGGCGCCCTTCTCCGCCGAATAGAGCATGACGCTGTGCAGGTGGTTGGGCATGTAGCGCACGAAGGCCAGCCACTTGGAATCCGGCGACCAGCTCATGCCGTGGGTCTGGTCGGTGAAGCCGCCCCAGACGTCGGGCTCGCCCACCTGGCTCAGCTTCCCGCTCGTCAGGTCCAGGACGTAGGACCGCAGGCGGTTGTCGTAGAAGGCGATCTTCCTGGAGTCCGGCGACCAGACCGGATGGAAGTAGTAGGCGGGCTCCGGCGCCAGCGGATAGGCCCTGGCCTTGCCCTCGCCGGTCTGGGCGCTGACGTGCAGGGCGTAGAGGCCGCCGGCGTCCGAGAAATAGGCCACCGACTGGCCGTCCGGGCTCCAGGCCGGCTCGCGCTCCATGACGCCCGGGGTGTTGGTCAGGTTGCGGACCGGCCCCTTCTTGACCGGCACGGTGAGGATCTCGCCGTGCGCCTCCACCGCCGCGCGCAGGCCGGTGGGCGAGACCGAGACATTGACCACCTCGTCGCCCACCTTGGCGATGCGGGCGCGGACGTCGGGCATGTCGCCGGTGACGTCGACGTCCACCCGCTTCGGCTCGCCGCCGGGCTCGAGCGTGTAGAGCTCGCCCAGCCGGTCGAAGATCAGGGTCTGGCCGTCGCTCGATAGCGAGCGGATCTCCGGACCGGTGTTGCGCCAGACCAGGGCGACGGCCTTGGTCGCCGGGTCGTAGGCGTAGACCGACATCGGCCCGCCGCGGCCGGACAGGAAGTAGAGCTTGCCCCGCGCCCAGACCGGCGAGATGTCCGCCGCCGCCTCGTGCGGGACCTCGACGGTGTCCAGGCCCGAGAGGGTGGTGATCTTGATCGTGCTCGCCTGGCCGCCACGATAGTTGCCCCAGGCCACATAGGCGGTGAAGTTGAAGGCGAAGGCCGGGGCCATGGGATTGTAGGCGATCGCCTTGCCGTCCGGCGAGACGGTCCCGGCGTAGGCCATCGGCAGCGACAGCGGCGTGGCCATCCCGCCCTGCGGCGAGACCTCGAAGATCTGGGTGTAGCGGCTGGCCGCGGCGCGGTTGGAGCGGAACAGCACCTTCCGGCCGTCGCTGGACCAGCCCACGGCCACGTCGGCGGCCGGATGATAGGTGACCCGGTGCGGCACCCCGCCGGTGGCGGGCACGGTGAAGACGTCGGTGTTGCCGTCGTACTCGCCGGTGAAGGCCAGGGTCCTGCCGTCCGGCGAGAACAGCGGGGCGTTCTCCACGCCCACCCCGGTGGTGATCCGCGTGGCGCGGCCGCCGCCCCGAGGCACGGTCCAGATGTCGCCCGCATAGCTGAAGGCGATGAGGTCATGGCTGATCGCCGGCTGCTGCAGGATATGCGGCGCAGGCTGGGCGGCGGCCTGGCCGCCCTGGCCGAGAACGCCCGCCGCGGCGAGCGCGAGAACGGATATGAGGCGCACGGACTATTCCCCCCGGAAAGCGATCGCAAAGCTTTCGGCCGGGGCCGGGCTTTTGGCAACCGTGTCGCGCCCTCCCTTCGCCCGTCATCCTCCGGTCGCCCGAAGAGGCGATCCGAAGGACCCAAGCTGAGTTGGGCTGTGGGGCGAGGTCCGCTTGGGTCCCTCGGATCAGCCTGCGGCTGACCGGAAAATGACGGGGATTTTGGGGAGTAGGTTTTGCGCCAACGAAAACGGCCCGGGATTGCGCCCGGGCCGTTCCGTCGTCTGGATCCCGGCGTGCGCCGGGATGAGTCGGCGCTTCGCGCTCGCTCAATTCCGGGCCGTATCCACCAGCTTGTTCTTGGTGATCCAGGGCATCATAGCGCGCAGGCGGGCGCCCACTTCCTCGATCTGGTGCTCGGCGCCGCGGCGGCGGATGGCCTTGAAGCTGGGCGCGCCGATCGCGTTCTCCTGCATGAAGTCGCGCACGAAACGGCCGGACTGGATGTCTTCCAGCACGCGCTTCATCTCCACCTTGGTCTCGGCCGTCACGATGCGCGGGCCGGTGACATACTCCCCGTACTCCGCGGTGTTGGAGATCGAGTAGTTCATGTTGGCGATGCCGCCCTCGTAGATGAGGTCGACGATCAGCTTCACCTCGTGCAGGCACTCGAAATAGGCCATCTCCGGGGCGTAGCCGGCTTCCACCAGGGTCTCGAACCCGGCGCGGATCAGCTCCACGAGGCCGCCGCAGAGCACGGCCTGCTCGCCGAACAGGTCGGTCTCGCATTCCTCGCGGAAGTTGGTCTCGATGACGCCGGAGCGGCCGCCGCCGATGGCCGAGGCGTAGGCGAGGCCGAGATCCATGGCGCCGCCGGTGGCGTCCTGGTGGACGGCGATCAGGCAGGGCACGCCGCCGCCCTTCTGGTACTCGCTGCGCACCGTGTGGCCGGGGCCCTTGGGGGCGACCATCAGCACGTCGACGCTGGCCTTGGGCTCGATCAGGCCGAAGTGCACGTTCAGGCCGTGGGCGAACAGCAGGGCCGCGCCGTCGCGCAGGTTGGGTGCGATCTCGGCGTTGTAGATGCCGCGCTGCAGTTCGTCGGGGGCCAGCACCATGAGCAGGTCCGCCCACTTGGCGGCGTCGGCGACGCTCATCACCTTCAGGCCATCGGCCTCGACCTTCTTCGCGGTGGCCGAGCCGGCCTTCAGCGCCACGGCGACGTTCTTCACGCCGGAGTCGGTGAGGTTGAGCGCATGCGCCCGGCCCTGGGAGCCATAGCCTACGATGGCGATCTTCTTGTCCAGGATGCGGGAAAGGTCGGCGTCGCGGTCATAGTAGACGCGCATGATTGTTCTCCTGGATGGTCAAGAAGCTGCGTTCTAACGCAACGGGGGTGCGGGAAAGCGGCCGCTTTCCAGCGGTTTTTTGCTCAAAGGTCAAGGGCGGAAGCCGGAGGTGGGCTTCGCGCTCCTCCCCCGAAGGGCACACTTCGGGGGAGGTGCCAAATTGCTCGCTCACAGCCGCAGCCTCGCCATGGTCAGCGCGTCGACGAAGGCCCCGCCGCGCCAGGCATAGGCGCGCAACAGCCCTTCCCGCTCGAAGCCGAAGCGTTCGTAGAGCGCGATGGCGCGGGCGTTGTCGGCGTAGACGCTGAGCTCCAGGCGTTTGATCTGCAGCCAGTTGTCGGCCAGGTCGATCACCGCGGCCATCAGCGCGGTCCCGGCGCCGCGGCCGGCGTAGGCGTCGTGCACCGCCATGCCGATCGAGGCGGCGTGGACGCGGCGGTTCTCGTCGCGGTGGAGGCCGATCATGCCGACGACCTTGCCGCCGATCACCGCCACCAGGCGCGTCGAGCCGGGCTGCGGCGCGGCCATGCGCCTCTGCCGCGCGTCGAGCGACGCATAGGGCAGTTGAAGGGTGCCGGCGTAGGCCTCGGGCTGGTTCCAGGCCTCGGTCAGGTCGGCGGCGTCCGAGGGCTCGGCCGCGCGGATCAAGATCTCAGGTTCGGGAGGGTCCATGGTCTCGTCTCCGTCGGCCGGGACGGAACGGGGCCCAAGAAAAAGCCCCGTCCGGATCCCGGCGGGGCTGGTGGTCGGTCGTCGCTTGCTCGGGCTTGCTAGCGCACAACGTCCCTCACCGGCCCGCCGGAGGCGGTCCGCGCAAGTACGAAGGCGATGAGCATCGAGCGCATGGAGGGATGCATAGCGTTTTCGGCGAAGCTTGGCAAAGTCGCACCATGATCCAGGTCACCGACACCCTCTTCATCGAGGACGACGAGATCTCCGAGAAGTTCGTGCGCGCCTCGGGGCCGGGCGGGCAGCACGTCAACACGTCGAGCTCGGCGGTGGAGCTCCGGTTCGACGCCATGGCCTCGCCGTCCCTGCCGCCTGAGGTCAAGGAGCGCCTGTCGCGGATCGCCGGCCAGCGGATGAACCAGGACGGGGTGATCGTGATCTTCGCCCAGAGCCACCGCAGCCAGGAGATGAACCGCCAGGACGCCCGCGCGCGGCTGGTGGAGCTGATCGAACAGGCCACCCACCGGCCGAAGCCGCGCAAGAAGACCCGGCCCACCTATGCTTCCAAACTGAAGCGGCTCGAAGGAAAGTCGAAGCGCTCGGGGGTCAAGGCCATGCGCGGGCGGCCGAAGGGAGACGACTAGGTGAGCGTGGAGCTTGAGACCGCCGGCGTCGGGGCCCTGCCTGGCCTGCTGAGGGGCAAGCGCAGGCACGCGCCGCCGCCGGGCACGCCCTGCGCCAACTGCGGCACGCCGCTGGAAGGCGCCTACTGCCACGCCTGCGGCCAGGATAGCGACACCCACAAACGCTCGATCCGCCACCTGGCGTTCGAGGCGGTGGAGGGGCTGTTCGAACTGGACGGGCGGCTCTGGCGGACGCTGCCGGCGCTGTTCTTCCGCCCCGGCGGCCTGGCGCGGGACTACATCGAGGGCCGGATCGTGCGCCACGTGCCGCCGTTCCGGACCTTCCTCGTCGCCCTGCTGCTGTTCATCTTCGCCGCCGAGCATGCCGCTCATCAGCAGACGCTCGCGCAAGCGGACGAAAAGCGGGTCGAGGCGGCCAAGCTCGCCACCCCGCAGGGCCGCGCCGAAAAGGTGCGGACGATGCGCGCCGAAGCGGGCAAGGACCTCAAGGAGAGCCTGGACGAGGACGCCAGGGATCGCGCCGGCGACCTGAAGGACCCCGACGCTCATCCCGACAAGGTCGAGGCCGCCTACGCCCGGCGGGTCGCCCGGGCGCAGGCGCGCTACCAGGCCGCGCTGAGCCGGGCCGACCGGGTGGCCCAGGGCCTGCCGGCCGTGGACCCGCCCGGCGTCGCCACCGACCAGCCGTTCTCCGCCAAGCGAACCCAGCGCGAAACCTGGTGGAAGGCCGCGGTGAAGAAGGCCGTCGCCAATCCCGAATATTACTGGTCGGTGGTGTTCGAGTGGGGGCACCGGCTGGCGGTCGTGCTCTTGCCGATCGTCGGGCTGAACCTCGCCATGGTCTACGCCCAGCGCAAGGACGTGTTCCTCTATGACCACCTGCTGGTGGCCATGAACGTCCTGTCATTCAACTTCCTGCTGAGCGCGGCCGGGCTGATGCTGCCGCTTTCATGGATGGAGTGGTGGTTCCTGGGCGCGTCGCTGTGGAGCCTGGCCAACCTGTTCCAGACCCTGCGCGGCGCATACCGCTCCAGCGTGCTCGGCGCGGCCCTCAAGACCGCCGTCGTCTGGTCCGTGGCCTTCTTCGCCTTCGTCTTCCTGCTCGTGGGAGTCTTCATGCTGGCCCTGGCGCAGCTCTGACCCGCGCGGAATTTTGACCCTATGGCGCGAATTCGCCGCATTGGCCTATAAGCTTTGCGGCATGGCCGACCGCGTTCGCTTACTCGCCGCCGCCGCCCTCGCGGCCTCACTCACCGCCTGCGCGCCCACGCTTGGTCCGGCGCCTCCAGGCCGGGCGCCGGGGCGGATGGCCGCGCAGCCGCCGCCCGGCGACACAAACTTCCACGCCGCCGACTTCGCCTGGTCGCAGGCGCCCGGCAAGAACACCCTGGCGGGCTCGCTCGTGCACACCGGGCCCGTCCGCTATAGCTGCGCGGGGCAGACCGTGGTCCTGACGCCGGAGACGCCCTGGGCGCGCCGGCGCATGCAGGTGCTCTATCAGTCGGACCAGCGCGCCGCCCTGCCCGCCGACGACGTGCGCAGCCGGCAGAACCAGGCGCCTCCGGGGGATTCCAACCCCTATGTGAAGCGGGTGGGCTGCGATGCGGCGGACCGGTTCAGCTTCACCGGCCTGCCCGACGGAGCCTGGTACGTGGTGACCCTGGCCAAGCCGGTGGCCGGCCAGACGGGGCCCAGCCTGGCCCTGATGCGCCGGGTCGTCACCCGCGGCGGCAAGGTCACCGCCTTCGAATTCTAAGGGGCGCCGGAGAGAACCGGGCGCCGCAATCCGCGTTTCACTCGATCGGAACAACCAATCGAGGATGAAATCGATGCGCAAGCTGCTGTTCGCGACCCTGGCGGGAGCCACCCTGATGGCCGCCGCGGCGGGCTCCGCCACTGCCCAGCCGGTGGTGGTCGAGCGCTACGGCCACTGGGATCCGGCGTGGGGCGCTGCGCCGCCGCCGCCGATGCACCGCTGGCATCGCTGGCGCGGCCACGAGGCCGATTGGTACGGCCACGTGCACACCTGCATGGTCCACAAGGGCTATGACCCGCACCGCGACATGTACCGCGAGGGCCGCCGCTGGGTGAGCTGCTCCGACTGATCGCCGTAGGGGCGCGGCCGCAAGCGCTGACCGCGCCGCCCTGCGCCCCTTCCAGATGGTTTCGTGATCTCCTCCCCGAAGTCTTCGCTTCGGGGGAGGAGTCTGGCGCTAGTGGACCTTGGCGCGGCCGATGAGGAGGCCATCCTCGTTGGCGGAGACGTCGATGACGGCGCCGTCCTCCAGGTCGCCCGCCAGCAGCTTGCGGGCGATCGGGTCGATCAGCTCCTTCTGGATCACCCGCTTCAGCGGCCGGGCCCCATAGACGGGGTCGTAGCCGCGCTCGGCCAGCCAGTGGGTCGCCGCCGCGTCGAGCGCGATGGACATCCGCCGGTCGGCCAGCAGCTTCTCGACCCGCTGGAGTTGGATCTTGACGATGCCGTCCATCTCGCCGCGACCCAGCCGCTTGAAGAGGATGATCTCGTCGATCCGGTTCATGAACTCCGGCCGGAAGTGGCGGCGGACCACCTCCATCACCGAGGCGCGGGCGACCTCCACGTCCTCGCCCTCTTCCAGGGTGGCCAGGAATTCCGAGCCCAGGTTGGAGGTCATGACGATCAGGGTGTTGCGGAAATCGACCGTGCGGCCCTGGCCGTCGGTGAGCCGGCCGTCGTCCAGCACCTGCAGCAGGACGTTGAAGACGTCCGGATGGGCCTTCTCCACCTCGTCGAACAGCACGACCTGGTAGGGCCTGCGCCGCACCGCCTCGGTGAGCGCGCCGCCCTCGTCGTAGCCGACATAGCCGGGCGGCGCCCCGATCATGCGGCTGACCGAGTGCTTTTCCATGTACTCGCTCATGTCGAGGCGGGTGATGGCGTGTTCGTCTGAGAACATGAACTCGGCCAGGGCCTTGGTCAGCTCGGTCTTGCCCACGCCCGTGGGGCCGAGGAACAGGAACGAGCCGATCGGGCGGTTGGGGTCGTGAAGGCCAGCGCGAGCCCGGCGCACGGCGTCCGAGACCGCCAGCAGCGCCTCCTCCTGGCCGACGACCCGCCGGCGCAGGGCGTCTTCCATGGAGAGCAGCTTCTCGCGCTCGCCCTCCAGCATCTTCTCGACCGGCACCCCGGTCCAGCGGGAGACCACGGCGGCGATCTGCTCGGCGTCGACGACTTCCGGCGAGACGGCGTCCTTGTCGGCCTTGGACTCTTCCTCCGCGAGGCGCTTCTCCAGGGTCGGGATTTCGCCGTAGGCGATCTCCGAGGCGCGCTGCAGGTCGCCGCGCCGCTGGGCGCCGATCAGCTCGGCGCGCAGCCGTTCCAGGGCCTCGCGTAACTGGGCGGCCGAGGAGACCTTCTCCTTCTCCGACCGCCACTTGGCGGTCATCTCGGCGGACTGACCCTCCAGCTCGTCGAGCTCGTCCTCCAGGGCCTCCAGGCGGGCCTTCGAGGCCGCGTCCTTCTCCTTGGCCAGGGCCTCGCGCTCGATCTTGAGCTGCACGATGCGCCGGTCGATCTCGTCCAGCTCCTCGGGCTTGGAGTCCACCGCCATGCGCACGCGGCTGCCCGCCTCGTCCATCAGGTCGATGGCCTTGTCCGGCAGGAAGCGGTCGGCGATGTAGCGGTTGGAGAGGGTCGCGGCGGCCACGATGGCGCTGTCGGAGATCCGCACCCCGTGGTGCAGCTCGTACTTCTCCTTCAGGCCGCGCAGGATCGAGATGGTGTCCTCCACCGTGGGTTCGTTGACGAACACCGGCTGGAAGCGGCGGGCGAGCGCTGCGTCCTTCTCCACATGCTTGCGGTACTCGTCGAGCGTGGTGGCGCCGACGCAGTGCAGCTCGCCGCGGGCGAGCGCGGGCTTCAGCAGGTTGGAGGCGTCCATGGCGCCGTCCGACTTCCCGGCGCCGACCAGGGTGTGCATCTCGTCGATGAACAGGATGATCGAG
>NZ_DATMNA010000048.1:0-11525 GCF_035569475.1 Phenylobacterium sp. | reverse complement strand
CCAGGTGCCGGCCGGTCTGGGAGACCGCTTCGATGGTCTCCGCGCGCAGTTCGTCGGCCAGCTGCCGGAGCTCGGCGATCGACAGGCCGCGCGTGTCGGCAGGTGAATGGACAGTGTCGAGGAGAGGCGTGGATGGCATGGCTAAGCAGACCGCGACCGAAAACTAGTTCCGGCGCTCTAACACGAAATCGACGCTCGCCCGCAGGAATTCCGCCGCCACGCCGAAGGGCTCGAGGTGCGCCTTGGTCTGATCCATCAGCAGGTTAAGCCGCTCGCGCGCCGCGCCCACGCCCAGCAGGGTGACGAAGTTGGCCTTGCCCTTCTGGGCGTCCTTGCCAACGGCCTTGCCAAGGGTGACCGCGTCGCCCTCGGCGTCCAGCAGGTCGTCGACGATCTGATAGGCCAACCCCAGGTCGTGGGCGAAGGCCATCATGGCGTGACGCTCCGAATCCTTGGCGCGGGCCAGCGCCAGCGGCAGCTCGAAGGCGCAGGCGATCAGCGCCCCGGTCTTCAGCCGTTGCATCCGCGCCACACCGCCCAGGTCGTCGCGCACCCCCAGGATGTCGATCATCTGGCCGCCGGCCATGCCCTTGGCGCCGGAGGCCTGGGCGAGCCGCGTCACCAGTTCGGCGCGGATCCCCCCGTCGGGGTGGGTGTCCGGGTGGGCCAGGATCTCGAAGGCCGCGGTCTGCAGGGCGTCGCCGGCCAGGATGGCGGTCGCCTCGTCATAGGCCTTGTGCAGGGAGGGCCGGCCGCGGCGCATGTCGTCGTCGTCCATGCTGGGCAGGTCGTCATGGATCAGGCTGTAGGCATGGATGCATTCCAGCGCGCAGGCCGAGCGCAGGGCCGAGCGCTCGGCCACGTCGAACATCTTGCCGGTCTCGATGGTGAAATAGGCCCTCAAGCGCTTGCCCGGCCCAAGGGCGGCGTAGCGCATGGCCTCGGTGAGCTGCGCCTCCGGCCCCTCGGCGCGGGGCAGAAGCTCGTCGAGCGCCACCGTCACCAGGTCGGCGGCCTCGGCGATGCGCTGAGCGAGCGCCTGCGCCATCAACTGAACTCGGCGGGCTCGACTCCCGGCGCGCCCCCCGCGCCGACGACAATCTTCTCCACCCGCAGGCGCGCGGCCTCGAGCCGCGTCTCGCAGTGGGCTTTGAGCGCCGCCCCGCGCTCGTACATGGAGATCGAGGCCTCCAGCGGCGCCTGGCCGCTCTCCAGCCGGGCCACGATCTGCTCGAGCTCGGCGAGCGCCTGCTCGAAGCTGAGGGTCGCGATGTCGGCGGGCTCGGACATGACCCCTTCCTAGAACCGCTCGAAGCGCCGCGTCGACCAGTATTTGTAGCCCTCGCGCACGGTCTGGCGCCAACCGCGGCGGCGCAGCGCGCGCGACACCATCATGTTGAAGAAGCCGTGCGCCAGGACCACGACGTTCTGTCCGCCGCGCGCGAGCTCGTCCAGGCGGGCGGCGGCCCGGTCGGCGCGGCTCTCGGCCTCGGCCCGGGTTTCCTCGCCTTCGTGGTGGTTGAAGAACCACCACCAGAACCGCGCGAAGAAGCCCCACAGGCGCGGCGACAGCCGGACCCACGACGGCCAGTTGGGCGGCGGCAGGGGCGCCTCGACCAGCAGCACGTCCTGGGCGAAGTCCCGGCCCGGCGCCACCAGCCGGGCGCTCTCGACGGCCCGCAGGCGCGTCGAGGAGATCAGCACGTCGCAGCGGTCGACATAGCCGCTCAACCCCGCCGGCGGGGTCTGGCCGGGAAGCAGGCCCATGATCTCGTAGCGGGCCCAGAAGTCGCGGTATTCCTGCGCAGACAGCCTGACCCGGCGCGACAGCGCCGGCTCGCCGTGGCGCGCCAGGGTGATGACGCCCGCCCGGGCCCCGCCGGAATCCGGCGTATTGGAGGGCCCGCCGGTCAAGGCGTGAGCCTGTCCATTCGAGCGGCCGACGTCCAGCCCCTCACCCGTCGGTTCCTTACCCCCAGAATGCGCCTACCCCTCGGCAAGGGCCCGCACGTGCGCTAGCGCCGAGGAGCCCAGAGCCTGCAGGTCGTAGCCGCCCTCAAGCGAGGACACAACCCGGCCCTTGGCGTGGCGATTGGCCACGTCGGCGATGGCGCGCGTGGCCCAGGCGAAGTCCTCGGCCTCCAGCGCCTGGCCGCCGCCGCCGAGCGGGTCGCGCACATGGGCGTCGAAGCCGGCGGAGACGATGATCAGGTCCGGGGCGAAGGCGTCGACGCGGGGCATCAGGCTCTCGAAGGCCTTGCGCCACACCTCCCGCGGCGCGCCTTCCGGCGAGACCGCGTTGGCGATGTTGGGCGAGGTCGGCTGCGACGGGTGGCCGGTGCCGGGCCACATGGGCCACTGCTGGATCGAGGCCAGGAACAGGCCGTCGCGGCCGTCGAACGCCGCCTGTGTGCCGTTGCCGTGGTGGACGTCAAAGTCGACGACGGCGACCTTCTCCAGGCCCGCGGCCTGGGCCGCGCGGGCGGCCACGGCCACATTGGAGAAGATGCAGAAGCCCATCGGCAGCCCGGGCTCGGCATGGTGCCCCGGCGGGCGCACCGCGCAGAAGGCCCGCTGGGTCTCGCCGGCGGCCACGTCGCGCACGGCGCTGACCACCGCGCCCGCGGCCCGCCGGGCGGCGGTGAGGCTGCCGGGCGACATGTAGGTGTCCTCGTCCAGCTTCAGCGGCCGTTCCCCCGGCCGCGCGGCGAAGATCGCGTCGAGGTAGGCCTGGCCGTGGACGGCGGCCAGGTCGGCCTCCGCCGCCAGGGGCGCATCGCGGGGGGTGAGCCGCAGGTCGCTGTCGGCCAACGCCCCGGTCACCGCCGCCAGCCGCTCGGGCCGTTCGGGGTGGCGGTCGCCCGGACGGTGGCCGAGCATGTCCAGATGGGTGTAGAGCGCGACGGTCATGCCTCATCCTAGCGTAGATTCCACGACCGCCGATGCCTGAACCTTCGATCCGCCGCGCCGGCCCCGCCGACGCCCCGGCCCTGTCCGCTCTCGGCGCCGCGACCTTCGTCGAGACCTTCGGCCACCTCTATCCGCCCGCCGATCTGGCGGCCTTCCTGGCCCAGTCCTACAACCTCGAACGGACGGCCGCCGACCTGGCCGACCCGGCCAAGGCCTCCTGGATCGTGGAGGCCGGCGGCGAGGCGGTGGGCTACGCCCTGGCCGGCCCCTGCGGCCTGCCCCACGCCGAGGTCACGCCCGCCTGCGGGGAGCTGAAGCGCATCTACCTGCTGAAGGCCTGGCAGAACGGCGGCCTGGGCGGCCGGCTGTTCGCCGAGACCCTGGGCTGGCTGCAGGCCGCCGGCCCGCGTCCGATCTGGATCGGCGTCTGGTCGGAGAACCATGGCGCCCAGCGGTTCTATCTCCGCCATGGCTTCGAGAAGGTCGGGGAATACGGCTTCGCCGTCGGCGCTACAGTCGACCGCGAATACATACTCAGGCGGGATGGGGTGAGCCTTGCCGGGTTGGCCGCGAATTCGGCGTCCAACGAACACAATCTCGCCTGAATTGCGGCTGTTCCCGGCAAATATTGCCAGGATTTAACCTTTCAGCGCTTGGCGCGGCGCCTGGCTTTTGGGACCCTGCGGGCCGGTCTCGGAGTTCGAGGCCAGGCGGCGGGGAGCATGCTCAGGATCGGCTATGTGCGCGGGCGGCCGGCAGAGTCCGGGGACGCCTCTGGCGACGGCGGCGGCGCCGCGCGCCTGAGCCGGGCCGGCTGCGCGGTCGTCCACACCGAAGCGTGCGGCCGGGACGCTGCAGTCCTGGACTCCATCCTGGGCGCGATCGACGCGGGCGACGAGCTGGTCGTCACCCGGCTGGAGCACCTGGGCGACAGCGGGCGCGCCGTGCTGGAGGTGCTGCGGCGGCTGGAGGGGCGCGGCGCGGCGCTGCGGGTGCTGGACCCCAGGCTTTCCAGCCGCGGTCCAGGCGGGCCGGCCCTGCGCGCGGCCCTGGAGGCCGTGGCCGCCCTGGAGCCCCTGGCGGGGACCCGGCCGCGGCGGCCGGCCGCCCCGGAGGAGATCCGCGACCTGCAGCGCGCCGGCGTCGGCCCCGTGGAGATCGCCCGGCGCCTGGGCGTCTCGCGCATGACCGTGTGGCGCAAGCTGAAGGCGCTGGAAGGCTGCGCCTGATCTTCCGCGGCTAGTCCGCCGCGGCGTGGGCGGCGCCGGCGCCGAGCGCCTTCTTGGTCAGCCACACGCAGGGGATCAGCAGCACCATCAGGCCCGAGCAGATGCGGAAGATGTCGTCGGTGGCCAGCAGGTAGGCCTGGTTGACCACCTGGTTGGTGACCGCGCCCAGGGCCTGCTGGCCCGAAAGCCCCAGGGACTGCAGCTTGCCGACCGCGCCGACGAAGGCCGGGTCCTGCGCGCCCATGACCTCGGACAGCCGGTTCTGGTGCAGGGTCGCGGTCTGCTCCCAGACGGTGGAGACCAGGGAGGCCGCGAAACTGCCGGCGGTGATCCGGGCGAAGTTGTAGAGGCCGGAGGCCTGCGGCACCTGCTGGCCCGGCACCCCGTTCAGGGTCAGGGTGACCATGGAGACGAAGAAGGTGCTCATGGCCACGCCCTGCACGAGGCTCGGCATCACCAGGGCGATGAAGCCGATGTCGGTGGTGAAGCGCGAGCGCATGAAGAAGGAGAGCGCGAAGGCCACCAGCGACAGGCTGGCGGTCCAGCGGGCGTCCACCCGGTTCATCAGCCGCGCGGCGAAGGGCGTCAGGAACACCGCCACCACGCCGGAGGGCGCGGCGACCAGGCCGGCCCAGGTGGCGATGTAGCCCATCCGGGTCTGCAGCCAGAGCGGGCTCAGGAGGTTGGCCCCGAAGAACATCGCGAAGCCCAGGCACGAGACGATCGTGGCGATCACGAAGTTGCGCGACTTCATCAGCGACAGGTCGACGATCGGGTTCTGCTCGTTCAGCTCCCAGATCAGCCAGGCGACGAAGCCGATCGCCGCGACGATCGTCTCGACGACGATGGCCGGCGAGTTGAACCAGTCGGCGTCCTTGCCGGTGTCGAGCATGACCTGCAGCGCGCCCACCCAGGTGAGCAGGAGGAAGAAGCCGGTCCGGTCGATGGGCACGACCCGCGTCGGCGTCTCGCGGCTGATCATGTTGCGCCAGCAGATCACGGTGCAGACGATCCCCACCGGCACATTGATCAGGAAGATCCACGGCCAGGAGATGTTGTCGGAGATATAGCCCCCGAGGATCGGCCCGCAGATCGGCGCCACCAGAGTGGTCATCGACCAGATGGCGAGCGCCGTGCCCCGCTGGGCGGCCGGGAAGATCATGATCAGCAGCGCCTGGGAGCCCGGGATCATCGGCCCGGAGACCGCCCCTTGCAGCACCCGGAAGAGGATTAGCGACGGCAGGTTCCAGGAGACCCCGCAAAGGAACGAGGCGATGGTGAACAGCACCACCGAGCTCACGAAGGTCTTCACCACCCCATAGCGCATCATCAGCCAGGCGGTCAGCGGCACCGAGACGCCGTTGGCCACGGCGAAGGAGGTGATCACCCAGGTGCCCTGGCTGGTGGAGACGCCCAGGTTGCCCGAGATGGTCGGGATCGAGACGTTGGCGATCGTCGAGTCCAGCACCTGCATGAAGGTGCCGAGCGCCAGCGCAATGGAGGTGATCGCCAGCAGCGAGCCGGTCATCGGCGCCGGCATGGCCGGAGCGCCGGCGGCGGCTGTCGCCTTGGCGGATTGAGCGTCGTCGGCCATGGCCGTAGCCTTCCTTCGCCTAGCGTGCGCCGGAGATGTCGACGGCGGCCTTCATGGAGAGGCCGACCCGCAGCGGGTGCTCCGCCAGCTCCTTGCGGTCCAGGTCGATCCGCACCGGCAGCCGCTGCACCACCTTGATCCAGTTGCCCGAGGCGTTCTGGGCCGGGATCAGGGAGAAGGCCGAACCCGTGCCGCCGGAGAGGCCACGCACGCGCCCGTGGAACTTCACGTCGGAGCCATAGAGGTCGGAGGTCAGGACCACCGGCTGGCCGGGACGCACCTTCTTGAGCTGAACCTCCTTGAAGTTGGCGTCGACATAGGCCTCGCCGGCGGGAACGATGGCCATCAGCGGGGCGCCGACCGCGACCTGCTGACCGACCTCCACCTGCTTCTTGGAGACGATGCCGTCGATCGGCGCCTTCAGCACCGTGCGCTCGAGCATTAGCTTGGCGGCGTCGAGGCGCGCGCGGGCGGCGGCCACCTCCGGATTCTGGGCGAGGCTCACGCCGGCGATCAGCACGCGGTTGGCCTCGCGGGCGCCGACGGCGGCGGCGCGGCTGGCCTGGGCCTGGGCGAGCGCGGCCTGGGCCTCGGCGTACTTGTTCTTGGCGTTGGTCAGCTCGTCGCCGGACACCGCGCCGGAGGCCGAAAGGGCCTGGCGGCGCTCCAGGTCGGTGCGGGCGCGGTCGAGGTCGGACCTGGCGCGGGCGATGTCGGCGTCGCGGGCGCTGAGCTGCCCGGCCAGCGCCGTGTCGTTGGCGTCGTAGGTTTCCACCTTGCGCTCCGCCTGGCCGAGCGCGGCCTGGGCCTGGTCGACGGCGATCCTCGCGTCGGCGTCGTCGAGGGTCACCAGCGGCTGGCCGGCCTTCACGGCCTCGGTCTCGCGCGCCAGCACCTTGGCGACCGGGCCCGCGATCAGCGGGGTCACCTGGGCTACGTCGGCGCCGACGTAGGCGTTGTCGGTGGACACCGTCTTGCCGCCGAAGGCCAGCGCGTAGGCGGCGTAGAGCGCCGCTGCGGCGGCCACCGCGACGGCGAGCCAGATCAGCAGGCGGCGGCGGCGCGCCCGGGCGGCCCTGACCTGGGCGGCGACGCCGGCGGCGCCGACATCAGCGCCGGCTGGGGCTTTGGCGAAGGTGGCGGTGTTGGACATCTGGAGGGTCCTTGAAGGCGCGTGTCGGATCGGGTTCGGAAGGAGATCAGGCGGCGGCGTGGTAGCCGCCGCCCAGGGCGCGGACGAGTTCGACGTCGAGGGCGAGCGCGCGGGCGTCAAGGTCGGCGACGATGCGGCGGCGGCGCAGCACGGCCTGTTCGGCGAGCAGCACCGTGGGATAGGTGGCGAGGCCGCCTTTGTAGCGAAGGGTGGCGATGCGGAAGGCGTCCTCGCTGGCGGCCAGCGCGGCCTTGCTGTCGGCGATCTGCGACTGCAGGGCGCGGCTGGAGGCCACCACGTCCGCCACCTGGCGGAAAGCCTCCGTGACGGCGTCGTCGTAGCTCGCCACCGCGGCGTCGCGGTCGGCCTCGGCCCCACGCAGGCCGGCCCGCAGGCGCCCGCCCTCGAAGATCGGCAGGGTGACCGCCGGACCCACCGATCCGACGTCGGAGCCGGCGGCGAACACCTTGTTCAGGTGCAGCGCCTGGGTCCCGATGAAGGCCGCCAGGTTGACGTCGGGAAAGAAAGCCGCGCGGGCCTCGTGGATGCGGCTGGCGGCAGCCTCGGCGCGCCAGCGGGCGGCGGTGACATCGGGGCGGCGGCCGACCAGGCTGGCGGCCAGCTCGGCGGGAACGCCCAGGGGCTTCAGCGCCGCGGCGCTGGGCCGCACCAGGCCGAGGCCGCGGTCGGGCCCGGCGCCGGCGAGCGCCGCCAGGCGGTCGCGGGTCAGCGCGATCTGCTCGTCGATGGCGGAGAGGTCGGCCTTGGCCTGCAGAGGCTCGGCCTCGGCCTGGCGCTGCTCGGCCAGGGTGTCGAGGCCGTTCACCACCCGGTCCGCCACCAGCTTGGAGGTTTCGCCCTGCACGGCCATGGCGCGCTCGGCCACGTCGCGCTCGGCGTAAAGGCGGGCCAGGTCGGCGTAGGCGGCGGCGACATTGGTGGAGAGCACCAGCCGCGCCTCGGCGGCGTCCGCCTGGGCGGCCCGGGTGTCGGAGACCGCCGCCGCGACGGCCGCGCGGTTCTTGCCCCAGAAGTCGAGCTCCCAGTTGAAGTTCAGCGTCAGCAGGCCGTAGGCGTTGTAGCCCTGGGGCACGAACTGCGCCGGGATCCCCAGGTTGTAGCTCTGCTTCATCTCCTCGACGCTGGCGTTGCCCGAGACGGTGGGCAGTTGGCGGGCGTGCGCCGTAGCCGCCAGGGCCTCGGCCTTGCGCACCCGGGCCTCGGCGGCCGCCAGCGTCGGCGACCCGGCGAGGGCCTCGGCCATCAGGCCGTCGAGCTGGGTGTCGCCATAGGCCGTCCACCAGGCGTCCGCGGGCCAATCGCGCGCGGGGGCGGCCAGGGCCTGGGACGCGGCGTAGCTGGCGGGGGCCTTGGCCACCCGGGCCGGCGCCGGAGGCGGCAAGGTCGCGCAGGCGGACAGCGCCGTGGCGGCGAGCAACAGGACGGGAAGCGTGCGGTGGCGGGTCATTCGGCCGTCTCTTGTCATACCGTACGGTACGGTCATATATTGCGGACGACGATATAGCGAGCGACGCCGTGGCGCGTCAAGACTGACCATACCGTACGGTTGGAAAAAACATGCAACTGACGAAAACGAAACTGGACCGCGACCAGCGGCGAGAGCTGATCCTAGATGTGGCGCAGAGCGTCTTTCTGGAAGAGGGCTTCGCCAACGCTTCGATGTCGACCATCGCCGCGCGGCTCGGCGGGTCGAAGGGCACGCTCTACAACTACTTCAAAAGCAAGGACGAACTGTTCAACGCCTATGTCGAGCGGCGCTGCCTGTGGCAGGACGAGATCTTCGCCGCCCCGCTGGAAAACGAGACGCCGGAGCAGACCCTGCGGCGGATCGCGGCCGCCTACCTCACCCGGGTGCTGACGGACTTCAACCTCAAGAACTTCCGGCTGATCGCCGCGGAGGCCGAGCGCTCCCCCGAGATCGGCCGCACCTTCTATGACGCCGGACCGCGCAAGGGCGTCGAGCGGGTGGCCGAGCTGCTGGAAGGCATGGCGAAGGAGGGCCACCTCGACCTCGGCGATCCGGAGGAGGCCGCCCATGCCTTCCTCGGCCTGACGCAGAACCGCTATTTCAAGGCCCGGCTCTGCAACGCCATCCCAGAACTCACCCGCAGGCAGGTCGAGGACCAGGCCGCGCTGGCCGCCCGCACCTTCCTGCGCGCCTTCGGCAAGCGGGGCTAAGGCTCGCACCCCACGGCGATCCGGCCGGACAGGAGACCTCCCATGCAGATGCGCAAACTCGGCAAGACCGGCCCTGACGTCTCGGCCCTCGGCCTGGGCGCGATGGGCATGTCGGGCATGTACGGCCCCTCGGACCGGGCCGAGAGCCTGGCCACGATCCACGCCGCCCTCGACGCCGGGATCGACCTGATCGACACCGGCGACTTCTACGGCATGGGCCACAACGAGATGCTGATCGGCGAGGCGCTCAAGGGCGTCGCCCGCGACCGCGTCGTCGTCAGCGTCAAGTTCGGCGCCCAGCGCGGGCCGGACGGGGCCTTCCTGGGCTTCGACGGCCGGCCCGCCGCGGTGAAGACCGCCTGCGCCTACAGCCTGCAGCGCCTGGGCCTCGACCACATCGACGTCTACCGCCCGGCCCGGCTCGATCCCAGCGTGCCGATCGAGGACACGGTCGGCGCCATCGCCGAGCTGGTGCAGGCCGGCTACGTGCGCCACATCGGCCTGTCCGAGGTGGGCGCGGCCACGATCCGCAGGGCCGCCGCCGTCCACCCCATCGTCGACCTGCAGATCGAGTACGCCCTGATCTCCCGCGGCGTCGAGGACGCGATCCTCGCCGTCACCCGCGAACTGGGGATCGCCATCACCGCCTATGGCGTGCTGTCGCGCGGCCTGATCAGCGGGCACGCCGCCAACATCACCACGCCGAGCGACTTCCGCAGCCACAGCCCGCGCTTCCAGGGCGACAACCTGAAGAAGAACCTGGCGCTCGCCGAGGTGCTGCGCGCCGAGGCCGCCAAGCTGGGCCTCACCCCGGCGCAGGCCGCCATCGCCTGGGTCCTGGCCAAGGGCGAGGACATCGTGCCCCTGGTGGGCGCGCGCCGCCGCGACCGCCTGGCCGAGGCTCTGGGCGCGCTCGACCGGCCGCTCACCCCGGACGAGGTCGCCGCCCTGGAACGCGCCGTGCCCAGGGACGCCGCCGCCGGCGACCGCTACCCGGCGGTCCAGATGGCCATGCTCGACAGCGAGCGGCGGTAGGAGCGCCCTACCCTCCCCATAACGGGGAGGGATATGGACATCGCGGACCCGACGCCCCATCCTCCGCATTCAAACAGACGTTCGTTACGAGGGGCGCCCGCCCATGTTCATGCGTTTCTTCACCGAGCTTCGCCAGGCTAAGGTGCCGGTGACGCTGAAGGAATACCTCGTGCTCATGGAGGGCCTGGACAAGCAGGTCATCGACCGCTCCGTCGACGATTTCTATTACCTGTCCCGCGCCACCCTGGTGAAGGACGAGAAGAACATCGACAAGTTCGACCAGGTCTTCGCCCACGTGTTCAAGGGCCTGGAGCGGATGGGCGACGACGTCACCGCCGACATCCCCGCCGAGTGGCTGAAGAAGCTCTCCGACCAGTTCCTCACCGATGAGGAGAAGGCCCAGATCGAGGCCATGGGCGGCTTCGACAAGCTGATGGAAGCGCTCGCCGAACGGATCAAGGAGCAGAAGGAGCGCCACGAGAAGGGCGACAAGGCGATCGGCACCGGCGGAACCTCGCCCTTCGGCGCCAACGGCTATCACCCCGAGGGCGTGCGCATCGGCCAGGACAAGGGCCGCCACGGCAAGGCGATCAAGGTCTGGGACAAGCGCGAGTACAAGAACCTCGACGACTCCGTCGAGCTCGGCACCCGCAACATCAAGGTGGCGCTGCGCCGCCTGCGCAAATGGGTCCGCGACGGCCACCCCGACGAGCTGGACATGGGCGGCACCATCAAGGGCACCGCCGAGAAGGGCTACCTCGACATTCAGATGCGCCCCGAACGCCGCAACAAGATCAGCGTGCTGATCTTCTTCGACATCGGCGGCTCGATGGACAGCCACATCAAGGTCTGCGAGGAGCTGTTCAGCGCGGCCCGCTCCGAGTTCAAGAACATGGAGTTCTACTACTTCCACAACTGCCTCTATGAGAGCGTGTGGAAGGACAACCGGCGCCGTCACGCCGAGAAGCTGAACACCTGGGACATCCTCCACAAGTTCCCCCACGACTACAAAGTCATCTTCGTGGGCGATGCGACCATGAGCCCCTATGAGGTCACCTATCCGGGCGGCTCGGTGGAGCACTGGAACGAGGAGGCGGGCGCCGTCTGGCTGGACCGGGTCTCGAACATCTACGAGCACATGATCTGGCTGAACCCGACCGCCGAGCGCCACTGGGACTACACCCCCTCCGTCGGCCTCATCAAACAGTTGGTCGGCGAGCGGATGTTCCCGCTGACCCTGGCGGGCCTCGAGAAGGCCATGAAGGAGCTTGCCCGCTAGGCGGGGCCGCGATGAGCGACGACCTGACGACGCACGACGTCCCCGAAGCCGACCAGGACCAGGCCGCCACCAAGGCCGCGGTCTTCATCGCCGCCGAGCGGCTGTTCGCCCTGCACGGCTTCCAGA
>NZ_DATMNA010000047.1:0-4849 GCF_035569475.1 Phenylobacterium sp. | reverse complement strand
CCCTACACCACCATCGAACGTGTCCTGGTGCAGCGGATGGTCGAGGTGGTGCTGGCCGACGCGCGCCTGGCCTTCGAGCCCTTGACGCCGGTGACCTTCAACCTCGACCGGCTGGAGACCAACCCGCGCTTCGCCGCCATCGCGCGGCCCGCCAACGCCGCCATCCTGGTGAAGCTGCGCATCGACATGGAAGACCGTGGCGGGCGCATCGAGCTGCTGCTGCCCTACGCGACGCTCGAACCCATCCGCAAGATGCTGCTGCAGCAGTTCATGGGCGAGAAGTTCGGGCGCGACAACATCTGGGAAGGCCACCTGGCCACCGAGCTGTGGACCACCCAGATGGAGGTCCGCGCCGTGCTCGACGAACAGCAGATGGGCCTCAAGAAGGTGCTCGACCTGAAGGTCGGCGACACCCTGATGCTCAACGCCACGCCGGACAGCCTGATCGAGCTGCGCGCCGGCGTCATCCCTCTCACCCGCGGCCGCATGGGCCGCCGCAACGCCCACATCGCCGTCCGTGTGGAGGCGCCGCTGACGCCCCACGCGCGGCAAGCCGTGACGAGGACCTCATGAGCTTGATCGGTCTGGCCATGAATGTGCTGCTGGCGGCCCTGCTGCTGGCGGCGCTGACGATGGGCTGGCGGCTGAACCGCCGGCTGAAGGCGCTGCGCGACAGCCACGACGGCTTCGCCGCGGCGGTGACCGACCTGAACGCCGCCGCCGCGCGCGCCGAACAGGGCCTGGCCGACCTGCGCGCCGCCACCGACGAGGCGGTCGACATGCTGGCCGACCGCATCGACAAAGGCCGCAGCCTGGCGATGAAGCTGGAGCGCCTGGTCGAACATGCCGGCGTGCCGCAACGCGCCGTCCTCGCGCAGGCCGTGACCCCGGACGATCCGGTGGCCGAGCGCCGGCTGGGCGCCCTGCTGGCCGCCGCCCGCGAGATGCGCCCCGAGCGCGCCATGCCGCCCCTGCGCGCCGCCGCGGCCGCCGACCCGGCGGCCGGCCAACGCGCCATGGTCGAGCGCCAGATCGCGCGCGCCCGCCGCCTCGCCGAGGATGACCTCTTCGACGACGAGCCGATCACCCTTGACGACGTCCGTGGAGCCCGCCGGTGAAATCCATGCCCCGCATCCTGCCGCTGGTCGGCATCGCGCTTGGCGGCGTGCTGGCGATCAATGCGCTCGCGGGCGCCCGGGACCTGCCGGGCTTGATCTCCGGCGCCAAGGCCTGGGCCGAGGACGCCGCGGCTCCGGCCAAGCCGGCCAAGAAGGCCGTGGCCAAGAAGCCCGCCGACACCAAGGCCGCCGACCCTTCGGCGGCGCCGGCGACGCCGGTCGCGCCGGCCTTTCCGGGCGGCCCCGCCGCGCCCACCGGCGACGCGAAGGACACCGCGGCCACCGCCGGCCTTCCGCCGCCGACCATCCAGCCCAAGGCCGTCTGCGCGCCCACCGCCGCCGAACTGGCCAAGGAAGCCGGCCTCTCGCCCGCCGAACTGCAGGTGCTGCAGAACCTCGGCGCCCGCCGCGGCCAGCTCGACCAGCGCGAAGCGGACCTGTCCACCCAGCTCGGCCTGCTGGCCGCCGCAGAGGCCAAGCTCGACGCCAAGACCAAGGTGCTGACCGGGCTGAAGTCCGACATCCAGGGCCTGCTGGCCCAGGCGGATGGACGCGAAGCGGCCGAGGTCGACCGGCTGGTGAAGGTCTACGAAGGCATGAAGCCCAAGGACGCGGCCGCGCGCATGGCCATCCTGGAGGACGGCGTGCGCCTGCCGATCGCCGCCAAGATGAAGGAGCGCTCGCTCTCGGCCATCGTCGGCCAGATGCCGCCGGCCGACGCCAAGAAGCTTACCGAATCCCTGGCCCACCGCTTCGCCGCCGCCCAGACCCTGGCCCAGAACGCCGCGGCCCAGGCCGACGCCGTGGCGAGCAAGACCGCCGTCGCCGAAGATCCCAAGGCCAAGCCCGTCCGCGCCGCCAAGAAGGCCGCGCCGCGCAAGAAGGCCCCGCCGGCCGCCCAGGCCGCCGCCGACCCCGCGGCCGACAAGCCTGCCGCCGCCGTCCCGGCCGCGACGCCGCCGCCGGCCAAGGCCGGATAGGAAATGAACCTGCGCCAGACCCTGCGCGCAGGTGTGGCGGCCATCGCCGTCGCCGGTGTCGTCGCGCCCGCGGGCGCCGCGACATCGTCCATCGATGTGCGCGTCGCCCAGGCCGACGGCTTTTCCCGGGTCGAGTTCGTCGGGGCGCCCGCCGCGCAGGTGAAGCGGGACGGCCAGGTCCTGGTCTTCACCTTCCCGCGCGACGCCGACCCCGACATCGCGCGGCTGCACACCGCGCCGCCCAAGTGGATCAAGACCGCCGAGAAGAAGCACGTCGGCGGCCATCTGCAGCTCTCGATCACGCTCACCGACGACGCCGACTACAAGGTGGGCTCCGCCGACGGGGCGATGTTCGTCAACGTCTTCCAGAAGCCGCCGCCCACGCCTGCGGAACTCGCCGCCGCCAAGGCCGCCACCCCCGAGCCCACGCGCCCCGACCCGGTCCCGGCCGGCGGCGTGGTCCACATGGCCTCGCACATCGACAACGCCCAGGTGCAGTTCAGCTTCACCTGGGCCAATCCGGCCGGCGCGGCGGTGTTCCGCCGGGGCGATGCGATCTGGGTGGTGTTCGACGCCCCCGCGGTGATCGACGTCGGCCGCTCGCCCAAGGGCCTGGTCCAGTACAGCGCCATCTCGTCCATGAAGGGCGGCGACTATTCCGCCGTGCGCATCGAGGCCGCCCGCGGCATTCCGGTCTTCGCCTCCTCCATCGGCAACACCTGGACCATCGCGCTCGGCCCCGGCGATGAAGGTTCGCCCAGCGTCGTGCGCCTGGTGCGCGACGAGGCCGAGGGGCCCGCCACGCTGAAGGCCGCCGTGGCCGGCGCCACCAAGGTCGTGCAGATGGCCGACCCGCAAGCCGGCGACGTCCTGGACGTGGTCACCGCGCTCGGCCCCGCCAAGGGCCTGCCCAGCCGCCGCGACTATGTGCAGATGGCGGTGCTGCCCTCGGTGCAGGGCTTGGCGATCGAAAGCCACATCGACGACCTGCGCATCGCGCGCGACGGCGACATCGTCCGCATCGGCCGCCAGCTCGGCCTGGCCCTGTCGCCCAGCTTCGCCAGCCAGGAAGACGCGCGCCTGACCGTCGATGCGCCGAAGCCCGCCGCCATGCCGGCCCTGATCGACCCCGACTGGGGCAAGACCGGGCCCAAGGGCTTCCTCGACCGCTACCAGCACCTGCTGGCCGCCGCGACCGTGGAGTCGGCCAACAAGGACAAGGCCGCGCCGGTGGGCGCGCGCCTGGCGCTCGCCCGCTTCCTGGTGGGCTCGGAGCTCAGCTTCGAGGCCATCGGCGTGCTCAACGACACCGCGCGCGCCAGCCCGCAACTGATGGACAACCCGGAGTTCCGCGGCCTGCGCGGCGTGGCCCGGGTGATGGCCCGCCGCTACAAGGAGGCCGAGGCCGACTTCTCCTCGCCGGTGCTGGTGGAGGACCGCTCCAGCTCGCTGTGGCGCTCCTACATCGCCAGCCAGCTCGCCCAGTGGCCCGAGGCCCGCGCCCAGTTCGCCAGGGGCGCCGAGGCCTACAACATGTTCTCGCCGACCTGGCGGGCGCGCTTCGCCCGGGCCGACGCCCAGGCCGCGCTCGCGCAGGGCGACCTGCCGAGCGCTGACGCCCGCATCCACCTGGCGCTCGCCGACAAGACCGACGTCTACGAGGAGCTGGCCACCCGCCTGGTGCAGGCCCGCATCATCGAACAGCAGGGCCACAAGGACCGGGCGCTCAGGATGTACACGGCCATCGCCGGGGCGCCGCGGGAATCCCTGTCTTCTCCGGCGTTGCTGCGCGCGACCCAGATCAAGCTGGAGATGGGCAAGGCCACGCCCCTGCAGGCGGCCACGGTGTTCGACGGCCTGCGCTACCGCTGGCGCGGCGACGCCACGGAGCTGGAGACCATCCGCGCGCTCGGCCAGCTCTACCTGAGCCAGGGCCGCTACCGCGAGGCGCTGGAGGCGCTGCGCTCGGCCGGCACCCGCCTGCCGGACCTGCCCGAGGCCCTGCAGCTTTCGTCCGACCTCAACGCCGCCTTCCGCTCGCTCTTCCTCGACGGCAGCGCCGACGGCCTGGAGCCGGTGCAGGCCCTGGCCCTGTTCTACGACTTCAAGGAGCTGACCCCAATCGGCTCGGACGGCGACCTGATGGTCCGCAAGCTGGTGCGCCGGCTGGTGGACGTGGACCTGCTGGACCAGGCGGCCGAACTCCTCAAGTACCAGGCCGACAACCGCCTGGACGGCGTGCCGAAGGCCCAGGTCGCCACGGACCTCGCGGTCATCTACCTGATGGACCGCAAGCCCGAGCAGGCGATCCAGGCGATCAACTCCTCGCGCACGACGGTGCTGCCCAACGCGCTGAACGCCGAGCGGCGGCTGGTCGAGTCCCGCGCCTGGATGGGCGTCGGCAAGTACGACACCGCGCTGGAGATCATCGAGAAGGACACCAGCAAGGAGGGCCAGGACCTCCGCGCCGAGATCACCTGGAAGCAGAAGGACTGGGCCAAGGCCGGCCCGCAGTTCGAAAAGGCGCTCGGCGCCCGCTGGAAGGATCCGACCGCGCTGTCGGCCGACGACGAGGGCAAGCTGCTGCGCGCCGGCGTGGCCTACAGCCTGGCCGGCGACGACGCGGCCCTGACGCGGCTCTCCGGCCAGTACAAGGGCTTCTTCGACGCCGCCCACAATCCCGAGGCGTTGCGCATCGCGCTGACCGGCGTCTCGACCAATCGCCTGAGCGTCGCCGACTTCGGCCGCGTT
>NZ_DATMNA010000046.1:0-64532 GCF_035569475.1 Phenylobacterium sp. | reverse complement strand
AGACGAAAGCGTCCAGCGGGCCGGCCCGCAGCGTCGCCGCCACCTCCATCGGGCGCGGGCCCATGGCCTCGAAGGCGGCGCGGATCGGTTGCACGGCGAAGGGCAGCGAATAGACCATGGAGCCGATCACCAGCCCCGGGAAGGTGAAGGCCAGGGTGCGGACGCCGAAGGGATGCAACAGGCCCATCAGCGGGCTCTGGGGCGCGATGGCGATCAGCAGGTAAAAGCCAAGCACGGACGGAGGGAGAATGATCGGCAGGGTCGTGACCGCGGCCACGACCTCCTTCCACCAGGCCCGCCGGCGGGCGAGCCACCAGGCGATCGGCGTCGCGAGGATCAGCAGCAGGAACGTCGTCAGTCCCGCCAGCCTAAGCGTCGTCCAGACGACCTCGCCCACGCGCCCTCCCCTCGAAACTCAGCGCACCTCGTAGCCGTACTTCTTGATGATCGCCACCGCCTGCGGGCCTTTCAGGAACGCCAGGAACGCCTTGGCGGCGGGATTGTCGCGGCCGGTGACGAGCAGGATCGCCTGCTGGTCGATCGGCGCGTGGTCGGCCGCCGGCACGATCCAGCGCGAGCCGCCGGGCGCGTTGATGACCTGCGACAGCGCCACGAAGCCCAGTTCCGCCGCGCCGGAGTCGATGAACTGGTAGGCCTGGGCGATGGACGCGCCGGTGACGATCTTCGGCTTGAGCGCGTCATAGAGCCCGAGCTTCTGCAGCGTCTGGACGGCGGCGGCCCCATAGGGCGCGGCGGCCGGGTCGGCGATGGAGAGCTTGTCGAACCTGGCGGCCTTCAGGACAGCGGCCCCGCCGTCCGCCAGCCCGGGCGTCTTCGAGTAGAGCACCAGGCGGCCCGCCGCGTAGGTGAAGCGGGTGCCGGGAACCCCCAGGCCGTCGCGCTCGGCCGCCTGCGGCCGCTCGGTGTCCGCCGACAGGAACACCTCGAAAGGCGCCCCGTGGGACATCTGGGCGTAGAACTGGCCGGAGGATCCGAAGCTCAGGGTCGCCGTGTGGCCGGTGGCGGCCTTGAAGGCGGCCGCGATCGCCTTGGCCGGCTCGGTGAAGTTGGCGGCCACCGCGACCTGGGTTTCGGCGGCCAGCGCCGCCGCCGGGGCGAGCGCCGTGACCGACCCGAGCGCCAACAGGGCAAGAAGCTGAAGGCGTCGGGTGATCATGGCGGTCTCCATGAGGGTCAGAAGGCGAACTGCGATCGGAACGAGATGGCGTGGTAGTGCTGGCCGATCTGGGCGCCGGTCGGCGTGGCGAAGGTCGTCGCGGACGGGGACAGGCGGTCGATCCGCACATCCTGATAGTCCAGCATGAAGCGCACGACCGCATTGGGGTACCAGTTGAGGCCCCCCGCCCAGATCTTCTGCTCGCCGCCGCGCACCGCGTCCGGGGCCGGAGCCGTGCCCGGCGCGCCGGCGTGGTAGTTGAGGTCGATGTCGGAGTAGCGCGCGGCCAGCTCCCAGGCGCCCCAGGTGCGGTCGGCGATGCTGAAGGGGTGGTTCACGGCCGGGGCGTCGAAGGCCCAGTTGGCCGCGTTGAACCGCCGCCGCTCGCCGGTCAGGCTGTAGGAGCCTTCGACGTAGTAGCCGCGGAACTCCGGATCGGAGAGGCCCACTGTGCCGTTGCGGCGCTGGATCGTGAACGTCTCGTATTCGCTTTGCAGGAAGACCGGGCCGTACTGGCCGGCGGCCTCCAGGCCGACCTCGCCGGCGTGCTGGGCGCTGATCGCGCCGGTTGAGATCAGCCGGGTGCCGTCGACGCGAAGTTCAGGCCGCTCCTGGAAGATGACCGAATAGCGCGTGGCGCCGGGCGCCGTGTCGGGACCGCCGGAGTCGGCCGGACGGTCCACGTAGCTGCCGTGCACGCCCACCTCCAGCATGCCGTGCTCGGTGCGGATCGGGGCGAAGCCCAGACGGCCGATGAAGGCGAGCTGGCTGTCGAAGGGCTGGCTGACGCCGGTGGCCTGGGAATTCACCACGCCCACCAGGCGGCCGGTGACTGCGGCGTTGACGTACCACCAGTTTCCGTTGCCCCAGATCTCGGCGGCCTCGCGGAAGTCGCCGCCGGCCAGGCTGCGGGCGATGTCGGCCACGGCCGGGCGCTCGAGGAACAGCATGCCGTTGGTCGAGCCCTGGTCCTCCAGGCCGAGCGACGGCGGATAGGCGCCGACCTTCACGTGGAACGGCTTCAGGCCGGAGTACTGCACCCAGAGCTCCTGGATGTGGGCGGCGTCTTCCTCGCCCGCGCCGCCGAAGTCGATCAGGGCGTTGTAGTCCCAGTCGCCGAAGGCCCTGCCGTCGATGCCCAGGCGGGCGCGGCGGAAGTTGGTGCCGGAGGACAGGTCGCGGGCGTGGGAGGTGTCGGCGGCCGCGGCGCCGCGCCGGAAGTCGGCGGTGGTCGGGCCGGGCGTCGCCTGCTGGAAGTCTGCGGCGTCGAACTGCATCACCGCGTGCAGGTTGGCCGTGAAGCGGCCGTCGGCGCTCTGGATCCCGGGCTTGCCGCCGGCGATCACCGCGATGGCGGCCGGCGGAGTCGAGGCCGGCGCGGTCGGCGTCTGGATCACCGGCGGGGTGTTGGCGCGCGCCTCAAGGCGGTCGAGCTTGGCGGCCAGCGCCTGGACCTGGGCCTTCAGTTCCTGGATCTCGGCGTCGCGCGGGTCGGGCGCCGCCTGCGCATGCGCGCCCGTCGCGATCGCGCTCGTCGCCGCGGCGGCCAGCAGCAGACGGCGGAGCGTCGACTTCCTTGATTGCATCCTTGGTACCCCCGTTTGGCCGTCGCGATGCGATCGGCGTTATGTATCGCACCTGCATATCGCTAGGCCAGCGCGTCTTTCAAAATCCTATCGAACGACTAGGAAATAGGCGGCCCAAGTTTATCGGCGGGCGCGTTGAGTTCCGCTATCGTCCGGTCCACCATCGCAGCCGGGCGTAAAAACGGGGTAAATTGTGGGAAATCGCTGGGAAGAGCGTAGGAAATTCCTGCAACTCGCGGCCGGCGCGATGGGCGCCTCGGCGCTTCCGCCGGGGGTGGCCAAGGCGCTCAGCCTGCCCGCGGCCCGCGTCACCGGCACGATCGCCGACGTCCAGCACGTGGTGATCCTGATGCAGGAGAACCGCAGCTTCGACCACTACTTCGGAACGATGCGCGGCGTGCGCGGCTATGGCGACCCGCGCCCGATCGCCCTGCCCGGCGGCCAGAGCGTCTGGAAGCAACCGGCCAGGGACGGCGCCTCCACCGTCAGCCCCTTCCACCTGGACACGGCCTCTACCCGCGCCGAGACCATGTTCAGCCTGGATCACAGTTGGAAGGGAAGCCACGCGCGCTGGAAGCACCACGACGCCTGGGTCCCGGCCAAGGGCCCGCTGACCATGGGCTACTTCACCCGGGCCGACCTGCCGTTCTACTACGCGCTCGCCGACGCCTTCACGGTCTGCGACGCCTACCACTGCTCTATCTTCGGCCCGACCAATCCGAACCGGCTGTTCCTGTTCACCGGCACCAGCGGCCTGGCCGCCGGCGACGACTCTAAGATCGTCATCACCAATCCGCCGGAGGAGAAGAACGAGACGGCGGACCCGGCGAAGGACTCGCCCGAGTTCAAGGGACTGGCCTGGCCCACCTACGCCGAGCGCCTGCAGGCGGCGGGGGTCAGTTGGGGCGTCTACCAGGAGTACGACAACTACGGCGACAACGGGCTCAGCTACTTCGCCAACTTCCGCGGGATCGGGCCGGACTCGACGCTCTATCGGCGGGGCCGGGCGTGGTCGCCAGGCTCCAACGCGGACAACGCCAAGGCCTCGGACGGCGAGCACCTGGTGGCCCAGTTCGCCGCCGACGTGGCCGCCGACCGGCTTCCGCAGGTCTCCTGGATCGTGCCGCCCTACAAGCTGTCGGAGCATCCCCAGGCGAGCCCGTCCGACGGCGCCTACCTGACCGCGCGGCTGATCGCGGCGCTGGCGGCCAACCCCAAGGTCTGGGCCAAGACCGTCTTCATCCTCAACTACGACGAGAACGACGGCTTCTTCGACCACGTCCCGCCGCCGATCCCGCCGGCAGGCGCCGCCCAGGGCAAGAGCACGGTCGCCACCGACCACGAGGACTATCACGGCGAGCCGGTGGGCCTGGGGCCCCGCGTGCCGATGATCGTGGTCTCACCCTGGAGCAAGGGCGGTTATGTCAGTTCCGAACTGCTCGACCACACCTCGGTGATCCGCTTCCTGGAGGCCCGTTTCGGGGTGATGGAGCCGCACATCTCGCCCTGGCGGCGCGCGGTCTGCGGCGACCTGACCGGCCTCTTCGACTTCAAGACGCCCAACCGCGCCCCCGCGCCCCTGCCCGACGCCTCCGGCCTGCCCCCACGCGCGGCGAAGGCCAAGGCCCTGCCGTTTCCCAAGGTCCCGGCGGAGGCCGAGGCCCATCCCCGCCAGGAGCCCGGCCAGCGCCCGGCGCGGGCGCTTCCCTACGAGTTTCAAGTCGCCACCTATCTGCGCGACGGTGGCCTCGAGCTTACGTTCGCCAATACGGGCAAGGCGGGCGTCGTGCTGCACCTGTATCAGGACCGCGGAGGAGAGCCCCGCTTCTATACGATTGGCAGGGACGGCTACCTGACGGACCACATACCGCTTGAGTCAGGTCCCCATGCTTTCTCGATGCACGGGCCGAACGGCTTCCTGCGCAGCTACAAGGGCGAGATGCGCGCCGCATTTGCTCCCGCCGCCAACGGCTTCTTCCTGCCGAAAGAAGGCAAGCTCCGGATCGGTTTGCACAACGAGGGCTCAGCGCCCGTGACCTTGGAGATCAAGTCGGTCGCCTACATCGAGGCGCCGCCGCGACTTCACCGGCTGACCCCGGGGGCGTCCGTCATGGACGACTGGGACCTGAGCGTCAGCCACAACTGGTATGACTTCATCGTCACCTGCGCCGAGGCCCCGAGCTTCCAGCGGCGTCTCGCCGGGCACTTCGAAGACGGAAAGCCCAGCGTCAGCGACCCCCTGCTGGGCCGACAGGCGTAGGAGCCGCCTCTCCCCCGAGCGCAGCGAGAGAGGGAGAGGGTAGGGAGAGGGCGGCTCGTGAGATCGGGCGGCCGCTGACGGCGGACCACGGCTCCTCGGGTCACAGATGGAAGATCGATGGGCCCAGCCGCCCTCTCCCTACCCTCTCCCTCTCGCCTTCGGCGGGGGAGAGGCGGCCCGCCCCAGCCGCCCAGCTACCAGACGTGAACCCGCTTCTCCGGCGGCAGGTAGAGCTTGTCGCCGGGCTTGACGTTGAAGGCCGCATACCAGGCGTCGACGTTGCGGACGATGCCGTTGACCCGGTACTCGGCCGGGCTGTGCGGGTTGGTCAGCAACTGCTGGCGAAGGGCGCCCTCGCGCACCTTGTCCTGCCAGGACTGGGCGTAGGCAATGAAGAACCGCTGGTCGCCGGTGAAACCGTCGATCACCGCGGGCTCGCCGTGCTGGGCCACATAGCGCCGCCAGGCGGCGTAGGCGGCCTCGAGGCCGCCCAGGTCGCCCAGGTTCTCGCCCATGGTCAGCTTGCCGTTGATGTGCACGCCGGGCACAGGTTCGTATCCGTCGAACTGTGCGCCCAGGACGGCCGCCCGCGCCCCGAACGCCTTGGCGGCGTCGGCGGTCCACCAGTCGCGCACCTTTCCGGTCTCATCGAAATGTCGGCCTTCGTCGTCGAAGCCGTGGCCCATCTCGTGGCCGATCACCGCGCCCTCGCCGCCGTAGTTGGCGGCCGGGTCGGCGTTGGGGTCGAAGTAGGGCGGCTGCAGGATCGCCGCCGGGAAGGTGATCTGGTTGGCGAGCGGGTTGTAGTAGGCGTTGACCTCCTGCGGGACCATTTCCCACAGGCCCTTGTCCACGGGCTTGGGATAGCGCGAGAGCTGCAGGTCCCAGCCGAACGTCTCGGCCCGCACCATGTCGCCCAGCAGGTCCGCGCGGCTGATCTTCAGGGTGGAATAGTCGATGTACTTCTTCGGGTGGCCCAGCCGCGGATCGAAGGTGGCGAGCTTCACCAGCGCCGCCTTGCGGGTGGCCTCGTCCATCCACTCGGCCTTCTGGAACCGCTCGCCGTAGGCCGCGGTCAGGTTGGCGATCAGCTCGCCGGTCTGGCGCTCGGCCTCCGGCGGGAAGTGCTCGGCGACATAGATGCGGCCGACCTCTTCGCCCAGGCTGCGGTTGACCAGTTGCACGCCCCGCTTCCAGCGCTCGCGCTGCTGCGGCACGTCGCGCAGGGTGTGCGAGAAGAAGTCGAAATTGGCCTGGTCGAAGGCGTGGGGCAGATAGGCCGCGTGGGTGCGGATGAAGTGGTAGGCGAGGTAGTCCTTCCACACCGAAAGCGGCGTCGAGGCCAGCAGGTCGCCGGCGGCCTTCACCTCGCTGGGTTCGGACACCAGCACCTTCTTGGGCGCGCCCAGGCCGGTGTGGGCGAACATCGCCGCCCACGGGAACTGGGGCGCGGTGGCCGAGAGCTTCTCCAGCGTCATCGGATTGTTGATCTTCTCGATGTCGCGGGTGTCTTCCGGCGCCCAGTGGGCCTGGGCGATCCTGCGTTCGAGCCCGATGATCGCGTCGGCCTTGGCGGTCGCGTTCTTGATCCCCGCCAGGGTCTGAACCTTGATCACATAGTCGCGGTAGGCCTTGCGGAAGCCGTCGTACTTGGCCCCCTCGCGCAGGTAGTAGTCGCGGTTGGGCATGCCCAGGCCCGACTGGTCGAGGCCGACCACATAGACGTTCGGATTGTCGAGGTCGGGGTTGATGCCGACATTGACCGGGCTCTCGAAGCCCGGCTCGGCGAACAGCTTGGCGACGTCGGCCTTGGTCTTGGCCGCGGCGATCCTGGCCAGGTAGGGCTTCAGCGGCGCGGTCCCGCGCGCCTCGATGCCCTTCTCGTCCATCCAGGCGGCGTAGAAGTCGCCGACCCGCTGACCGCCGGGGCCGGCCTTGGTCGGGTCCTTGGCCAGGTCCTCGACGATCTTGCGCACATCGCGCTCGGCGTCGTCGGTCAGCACGACGTCGACGCCGGCGGAGGTGCGGTCAGGGGCGATCTGGGTGCGCTTGTCCCAGCCGCCGTTGACGTATTTGAAGAAGTCGTCCCCCGGCTTCACCGAGGCGTCCATGGACGAGGCGTCATAGCCCCAGCTCCCGAACTTCGCCTTGCCGGCCGCCAGCGCGCCGTCGGCCACGCCCGCGACCGCCACGACCGCCGCGCTCGCCAGGACCCATTTCATGAAGCTCAAAGGACACCCCCCGCGACAGGAGGACGACACTACACCGGCCCGCCCGGCTGGCAACGCGGCGGTCTGGCGAGCCACTGGCGCCCGGCCCGGCCTCCCAGCTCCTCCCCCGTAGCGGCAGCGTGCGGGGGAGGTGGCGGCGAAGCCGACGGAGGGGGCGTTGGGGCCGTGCGCCGGACTCGGTGCGTCGGCAGCGCCCCCTCCACCGCTTCGCGGTCCCCCTCCCCCGCTGAAGCGGGGGAGGTTTCGAGGACCCGGCGACTAAGCCTTCCGCCGCTGCCAGAGCAGCTCGGCGCGGGCCTTGAGGTCCTCGTCCATCTGGACGAAGGCGCGGTAGATGGTGCGCGCCATGCGCTTGCCCAGGGAGGGGCCCATCAGGCCCGCGATCAGCTCGCCGTTGGAGACGATGCAGCCGGTCTCGGCCAGGGCCTCGATCTCGAAGTAGCGCGTGGTCCTCACCAAGCCCCCCAGCAGGGTCAGCCGCCAGTGGAGCTGCTCGTTGGGCACCCATTCCAGCACCGTCGGATGGATCTCCTCCTCCGGCCGCCCGGGCAGGGCGAAGGTGAGGTCCAGGACCGAGCCGATGCGGATCTCGCCGGCGGCCCTGGGATAGAGCTTGCACCACTGCGACCACGACTTCAGGTCGGAGATCACCTCCCAGATCACCTCCGCCGGCGCCTGGACGCCCACGCGGTGTTCGATCCGCAGACCCTTCGGCGGCTTCGGCGGCGGGGCGCCGGTGGGCGTGGCCTTGGGCCCCTTCAGCGCGCCGGAGCCGCGGGCGAACAGTCCGGCCTTGAGTTGCGGCTGCGGTGCGATCGGCATCATGCCTGCTCCTTCATCCGCCAGGTCGCGCCGGCGGGTCCGTCCATCACCTCAACATTTAGCGCAGTGAGTTCGGCGCGAATACGGTCGGCCTCGGGCCAGTCCTTGGCCACGCGCGCGGCGTCGCGCGCCTGGATCAGGCCGTCGATGCGGGCCTTCAGGTCCTCGTCGGCGCCGCCCTGGAACCAGGCCTGCGGGTCTTGCGTGAGGAAGCCCATGACGGACGCCAGGGCCAGCAGGTCCTGCTTGATCGCCGGAGCGTTCGGGCCGGCCTTGCGCACCGCGGTGTCCAGGTCGGTGGCGAGCTTCTTGAGCAGCGCCATGGCCGCAGGCGTGTTGAGGTCGTCCAGCAGCGGCTCGAGCTGCTCCTCCGCCAGCGCCCCGCTGCCGCCGGCCTCGATGTGCCGCGCGCGGCCCAGCACGCCGTAGAGGTGGTCCAGCGAATTCCTCGCCTGGATCAGCGCGTCGTCGGTCCAGGAGAGCGGCTGGCGATAGTGCGCGCCCAAGAGCGCCCAGCGGATCACCTCGCCCGGCTGGGTCTTCAAGAGGTCGTGGGCCAGGGCGACGTTGCCCAGGCTCTTGGACATCTTCTCGTCGCCCATGTTCAGGAAGCCGTTGTGCAGCCAGTAGTTGGCGTAGCTCCCATGCTGATGGCCGTCGCATATCCCTTGCGCCAACTCGTTCTCGTGGTGCGGGAAGACCAGGTCGATGCCGCCGCCGTGGATGTCGATGGGCAGGCCCAGCTCCTGCTCGATCATCGCCGAGCACTCGATGTGCCAGCCGGGGCGGCCGGCGCCCCACGGGCTCTCCCAGACCGGCTCGCCGGGCTTGGAGGGTTTCCACAGCACGAAGTCGGCGGGGTGGCGCTTGTAGGGGGCGACCTCGACGCGGGCGCCGGCGATCATCTCGTCCAGCGGCCGGCCCGACAGCTTGCCGTAGTCGGAGAAGCTCTGGGTGTCGAACAGCACATGGCCGTCCGCCGCATAGGCCGAGCCGTTGGCCACCAGCCGCCCGATCATGGCGAGGATCGCGTCCATGGTCCCGGTCGCCCGTGGCTGCACGGTGGGCGGCAGGGCGCCCAGCGCCGCGGCGTCGCCGTTGTAGGCCGCCAGATAGCGGTCGGTGATCGCCGAGATCGGCACGCCTTCCTCGGCGGCCTTGGCGTTGATCTTGTCGTCCACGTCGGTGACGTTGGCGGCGTAGCGCACCGCGGCCTCGCCGTAGAGCCGGCGCAACAGGCGGAACAGCACGTCGAACACCACGACGGGCCGGAAATTGCCGATGTGGCTGTAATTGTAGACCGTCGGCCCGCAGACATACATCGTCACCCGCTTGGGATCGGCGGGAACGAAGGGCCGCTTCTTGCGGGCCATGGTGTCGTAGAGGCTGAGGGACATCGATCTTTTCTAACGCGGCGCTGCAGTTTCCCCCGGCTTGCCGAGGGGCGGGTCCGGCCCATATACAGATCGGCGGATCGGGAAGCCACGGGAACCCTGGAGCCCACTTGCCGGTCGAACGATGGGGTGGCCACGCGTCATTTCCGGGACCTTCGTCCCGGCGCAACTCAGCCCCGGAAAGAAAACCTCCCGACATGGACGCTGTCCGCGACCGAACCCTGGTCGGCTCTACTTCTTCGGAAAAGGGCGACCTTGATCTTGACCCCGCCAAGCGCCCCTCTCGCGAGGAGGCCATGGAGGCCGTGCGCACCCTGATCGCCTGGGCCGGCGACGATCCCCGGCGCGAAGGCGTGCTCGACACGCCCAAGCGGGTGGTCGACGCCTACGCCGAATGGTTCGAGGGCTATGCCGCCGACCCGGCCAAGGAGCTCTCCCGCACCTTCGAGGACGTGCAGGGCTACGACGACATCGTCATGCTGCGCGAGATCGAGGTGGAGAGCCACTGCGAGCACCACATGGCGCCGTTCCTGGGCAAGGCCTACGTGGCCTACATGCCCACCAACCGCGTGGTCGGCATCTCCAAGATCGCCCGGGTGGTGGAGATATTCGCCAAGCGTCTCCAGACCCAGGAGACCATGACCCAGCAGATCGCCGACGCCATCACCGACAGCCTCAGGCCCGCGGGCGTGGCGGTGCTGATCGACGCCAACCACCAATGCATGTCGACCCGCGGCGTCCACCACCGCCACGTCTCGACCATCACCACCCAGTTCACCGGCGTCTTCAAGACCGACCCGACCCTGCGCCAGCGCTTCCTGGACTTCGCCAACAAGAAGTAGACTCTCCTCCGCCGAAGCGCAGCCGAGGGTTGGGAGCCAACCGGTGATGCCGATGACCCAGGCCTGCGCCGTCGAGCCGCCGGCCGCCGTGGCCGCGCCTCACGGCCCGACGAGGTTCGTCCTGGGCGTCTGGGTGCAGCCGATCGGGTCGATGGACGCCTGGAAGGCCCGCGGGATCAATACCCTGGTGGAGGTTCCGCAGGGGCACGACCCGGTGGCCTGGGCGCAGGCCGCCGGCGGCAAGGGGCTCTACCAGATCCGGCGGCCGGCCGGCGACCTGGCGGGCGACCTCAAGGACGACCACCTCCTGGCCTGGGCCACGGACGACGAGCCCTCGAACACCAAGGTCGGGCGGGTCGACTACGGCTCGGTCGCCCAGGAGCCCGCCGACCTCGCCAAGCAGGCCGCGCCGTGGCGGGCGGCGGCGAAGGCCGCCGGCCGGTTCGTGCCGATCTGGACCAACCACGTCGGCCCGCACATCTATCCCGACTGGGCCCGGAACAGCGCCCTCATGCAGGACTACATGCGCGGCCCGGCCAGCGACTGGCTGGCCTCGGACTCCTACCCGATCGAGGACCGCAAGCCGCTGTTGATGCTGTCCAACGACGGCTACGCCTCCAGCGTCCAGGGCGTGGCCCTCGATCGCCAGCGCGCCTGGTCGGGCGGCAAGCCGGTGATGAGCTTCATCGGAACCTCCCCGTTCGCCGACGGGTCCGGCGTTCCGACCGTGGGCGAGTTCAACGCCATGGCCTGGAGCTCGGTGATCCACGGTGCGGCGGGGATCATCTATTTCCCGGTGCGGTTCTCGCCGGCCTGGTCCTTCGACGCCACGCCGCCGGAGCTGGTGGACGCGATCACCCGCTTCGACCGGCAGATCGCGGCGATGAACGAGGTCCTGATGGACTCGGGCTCCGGCGGGCGCCGGCCGTTCAAGCTGTTCCGCTCCGCCGGTGCGGGCGCGCGCCCCGCGCCCGATCAACTGCCCTATCCGTTCGAGGCGGCCGAGATCGCCACCGGACAGGGTCCCTACCGGATCGTCCTGAACCTGACGCCGCAGGACCAGGTGCTCGACAAGCCCGAGTGGGGCCTGAAGCAGGCCGCGTTCCCGCCCTATGGCGTTCGCACGGGCCTCGGCGCGGCGACCCCGCCCGCGCCGACCGGCGACGGCGCCGAGGGCTGCAAGTGAGCTGAGCGTCGATGGCGCGCATCGTTCAGCCGCCGAGCGAGCTTCTCGCCTCTGGGGGGAAACCAATCGTGCGCGGCGGGAAAAGGGTTAGGTTAAGCTTCGGAAGACGACGGCCCGAGGGGATCTGTTCGAGACACGGGGCGAAGACGGATCGAAGGGGATCGGTATGAAGATGCGTTCCAGCGCGCTGTCGGGTGCGGTCCTCGCCTTCGGGGCGAGCCTCGTCCTGGCGACGGCGGCCCATGCGTCGACCGTGCTGCCGCTCGGCGCGGCGGCCAACTTCGCGGTCCTCTACGAGGGCACGGGCGGCCACAATCTCGGCGTCACCAACGACACCATCACCGGCAATGTCGGCGTGGGCGGCACGGGCGCGGTCCAGTTCAACGGGCCGGGCGCCATCAACGGCGTGCTGGATTTCTCGGCCGCCAACACCGGCCAGTTCCACAACACCAACGGGTCCAATATCGGCCCCACGTCGGTGACCTACAGCGCTCCCGTCGTCGCTACCGCGCTCAGCGACATCGCCTCGCTGTCGAGCGGCGTCACCGGCGGGGCCAACGTCGCCTTCACCAACGCCGGCGAGACCATCAATGAGTCGTCCGGAGTCCTGGAAACCGTCCTCGGCGTCAACGTCCGGGTGTTCAACGTCACCGCCTACAGCGCCAACAACGCCTCGGTGCTGACCATCGTCGGCGACGGCAGCGGCGCGCCGGTGGTCTTCGATTTCGGGTTCAACTCCAATGTGAACCTCGGCGGCAGCGTGGTGTTCTCCGGCTCCGGGCTGACCAGCGGAGACCAGGTGCTCTGGAATTTCCAGACCACCGGCAAGAACATCAGCCTCACCAACAACGGCGAGACCTTCCGCGGCGTGATCCTGGCCCCGTCCGATGCGATCTCGTTGAGCAACACCAACCTCTACGGACGTGTCCTGGGCGGTGGGTCCAGCGACATGCAGATCGTCTCCGGCGCCAATGTCTATGCGCCCGTCGCGCCTCCCGGCGTGCCGGAGCCGGCCGCCTGGGCGCTGATGCTGGCGGGTTTCGGCGGGATTGGCGCTGTGGCCCGCGCCAAGCGACGGCGTATCGCCGCCGCCTAGGAATCGGCGGGCCCTAGCGCCATCCCGTCCGGCGGCGCCATATGGGGCGCATGACCGCGACCTTCCCGACCGCCCGCGACAAGCACGCCCTGGAGCATGGCGCCGAGCTCGCGCCGCGCTTCGACGCCAACGGCCTGATCGCCGCGGTGGCGACCCACGCCGACACCGGCGAGGTCCTGATGTTCGCCTGGATGAACGCCGAGGCGCTTCAGAAAACGCTCACCACCGGCGAGGCGCACTACTTCAGCCGCAGCCGCGGCGAGCTCTGGCATAAGGGCGCCACCAGCGGCCAGGTCCAGCAGGTCGTCGAGGCGCGCATCGACTGCGACCAGGACTGCGTCTGGCTGAAGGTGCGGCCGCAGGGCGACGGCGGCGCCTGCCACACCGGGGCGCGCTCGTGCTTCTACCGGATCATCGCGGACGGCGAACTGAAGGACGCGCCATGACCGTCCTCCAGGCCCTGCTGGCCTTCTCCGTGGCCGCGGGCCTCCTGACGCTGACGCCCGGGCTCGACACGGCGCTGGTCCTGCGCGCCGCGGCGGTCGAGGGGCCGAAGCGCGCGGGCCTGGCGGCCATCGGCATCGGCGGCGGTTGCCTGGTCTGGGGCGCGGCCGCGGCGCTGGGCCTGGCGGCCCTGCTGCAGGCCTCGGCGCTGGCCTTCAACCTCCTGAAATGGGCGGGCGCCGCCTACCTCGTCTGGTTGGGGATCGGCATGCTCCTGAAGCCCAGGGACCGCTTCGAGGTCGGGGCGGCGGACGCCACGGGCGCCGGCGCGTTGGCCTGGTTGCGCAAGGGCTTCCTGACCAACCTGCTGAACCCCAAGGTCGGCGTCTTCTACGTCTCGTTCCTGCCGCAGTTCCTGCCGAAGGGCGTGGCGCCGGCGCCCTTCATCTTCCTGCTGGCCGGCCTGCACGTACTGATGGGGCTGGTCTGGTTCGCCGTCCTGATCGCCGCCACGCGCCCGATCGCCAGGATGCTGAAGACGCCCGCCGTGGTGCGCTGGCTCGACCGCGCGACCGGCGTCGTCTTCCTGGGCTTCGGCGCGAGACTGGCGCTGGAACGCCGCTAGACCGGCTTCAGCGCCGAGACGCCGTTCGGCCCAGGCGTCGCGCGGTAGGTCGCGAGGGGCCGCGTCGTGAAGGCGCGGTCCTTGATCGACGAGACCGCGATCAGCTCGCCCGTCGCCGAGGTGTGGGTGAGCGTCAGCAGGACGAACCCCTTGGCGGTCTGGTTGTTGAACAGCACCTCGCGATTGTGCCTGGCGAAGGCCTCGCCCAGCGGGATCGTCGGATAGGGCTCGCCCGGCCCCGGGCTGGTGATCCCCGCCGTGCCGAACTCGACGGCCACCCGATGGCCGCCGGTCTCGGCGTCGAACAGCTCATTGGCCCAGAAGGCGTGGCTGTCTCCGCTCATCACGATCAGGTTGGCGCGGGCCTTCTGGACCAGGGCGTAGAGCCGCTGGCGGTCGGCGGGGTAGCCGTCCCACATGTCCGCGCCCCACGGCAGGCCCAGCGCCGCATAGGCTTCCAGCTTGGCCAGCCGGGCCTGCGCGGCGCGGGGCAGTTCGGCCCTGGCGGCCGCATAGGCCTCGGGCGTCATGTACCGGTGGACCGGCGGGGTGAAGAGCCGGGCCATCACCACCTCGTTGCCCAGCACCTGCCAGGGTGTCCCGGACGCCACCGAGGCGGCAAGCCCCCTGGCCAACCACGCTTCCTGCCCGGCCGACATCATCTTGCGCGCCGGGTCGCCGAGCCGCCTGCGCCAGGCCGCCACGTCGGCGGGGGTCGGATCCCGCGGCATCTCGGCGTCGGGATAGAGCTGGTGGTCGCGGGCGGTCAGCCGGGTCTCCAGCATGAACAGGCTGGCCACGTCGCCGAAGTCGAAGGACCGGTTGATGGCGAAGCCGCCGCCCGCCGGCTCGCGGATCGGCATCCACTCGTAGTAGGCCTTGATGGCGGCGGCCTTGCGGACGTTCCAGTCGCCCTCGGTGGCCGGCTGGTGGTTCTCGGCGCCGCCGACCCAGCTGTCGTTGGCGGTCTCGTGATCGTCCCAGACCACGATCCAGGGCGCCCGCGCATGGGCCGCCTGCAGCTGCGGGTCGGTCTTGTACTGGGCGTGCCGGCGGCGATAGTCGGCGAGGCTGACGCATTCGTGGCCGGGATCGTGCGGCCGCTCGCCGGCGACGGCGGAGTCCATGCCGTAGGAGCCCGGCCCGCCGTACTCGTAGATGTAGTCGCCCAGATGCACGATCGCGTCGACGCGCGGCAGCCGGGCGATGGCGCCGTAGGCGTTGAAGTAGCCGTTCGGGAACAGGGCGCAGGTGCAGAAGGCCAGCACCACGTCCTTGGTCGGCCCGTCCGGCAGGGTGTGGGTCAGGCCCACCGGAGAGGCCACGCCGCCGCATTCGAACTGGAAGCTGTAGGCCCGGCCGGGGTCCAGGTTCACGACGTCGACCTTCACCGTGAAGTCGCGGTCCGGCCCGGTGACGCCGCTGCCGTGCTTGCCGCCGCCCTTGCGGTCCAGCGGATCGAGCCGCCAGCGGAAGGCGACGTCGTCGTCGGAGCCGCGCTGGGTGATGCGCGTCCACAGGATGACCCGGTCCTGCAGGGGATCGCCCGAGCCGACGCCGTGCTGGAACGAGATGCGGTCGCGCGCCAGCGCCCCACGCGCCGGGGCCGCTGCGCCCAGGCCCAGCAAGGCCAGGGCTCTGCGCCTGTCCATTCGCATCCTTCGTTCCCGCCCTCGCGCTTGTTCGCCCGCGCACGTATCTAGAGAAATAGCACCGGAGAATGGTCAGCCATGTCCAGCGAAGTCCTGCATGTCCCGCGCGAGAAGCTGCGGCGCGAGACGCTCAACCTTCACTACGCCATCGCCTCCCTGATGGAAGAATTCGACGCCGTCGACTGGTACCGCCAGCGCGCCGACGATTGCGACGACCCGTCACTCAAGGCGATCCTGCTGCACAACGCCCACGAGGAGCTGGAGCACGCCGCCATGGTCCTCGAATGGATCCGCCGCAACGATCCCGAGGTCAACGAACAGCTCAAGGAATACCTCTTCACCGAGGGCTCCATCACAGGGCGCGAAGACAACGCCAGCGAGCGGCATGGCCTCTGAGATTCCGTCCGGCGACGACGAGGAGGAGGTCTTCGGGCTTCGTCTCCTGACTCTGACGCCGCAGGAGGCCGGGGGCCGCATCGACAAGACGCTCGCGGACCTGCTGCCGGAGATGTCGCGGGCCCGCGTCCAGGCCCTGATCTCCCAGGGCCGGGTCAGCCGCGGCGGCGCGCCGGTGCCCGACGCCTCCGGCAAGGCGCTGGCCGGCGAATACCGGCTGGAGATTCCCGCCCCGCTGGCCGCCGAACCCGCCGCCGAGGCGATCCCGCTCGGCGTGATCTACGAGGATGAGCACCTGATCGTCGTCGACAAGCCGGCCGGGATGGCGGTCCATCCTGCGCCCGGCAGCGAGAGTGGCACCCTGGTCAACGCCCTCCTCCACCATTGCGGCGACAGCCTCTCGGGCATCGGCGGGGTGGCTCGCCCCGGCATCGTCCACCGCATCGACAAGGACACCTCAGGCATCGTGGTCGCGGCCAAGACCGACGCCGCCCACCAGGGTCTCTCGGCCCTGTTCGCCGCCCACGACATCGAGCGGGTCTATGTGGCCCTGACCCGCGGCGCCCCGAGAGGCGCAAAGGGCGGCCCCCAGGGGACCATCGAAGGCGCCATCGGCCGCTCCTCCGCCGACCGCAAGAAGATGGCGCTGGTGAAGTCCGGCGGCCGCCACGCGGTCACCCACTACGCCGTGGAACGCGCCTACGGGCCGAAGGACAGGCCGCTCGCGGCCCGCGTCGCCTGCACGCTGGAGACCGGGCGCACCCACCAGATCCGCGTCCATCTGGCCTCTGTCGGCGCGCCGTGCCTGGGCGATCCGGCCTACGGCTCCGGCCCACCGGCCCAGGCCGTTCGCGCGGCGGTCGCGCAAGCCGGCCTGACGCGCCAGGCGCTGCACGCCGCGGTGCTGGGCTTCCGCCACCCGGTCACCGGCCAGGCGATGCGTTTCGAAAGCCCCCTGCCGCCGGACATGGCCGCGCTCCAGGGCCTGCTCGAAAACCTCTGATATTTCGGCGCCGCAGGGCGCCGTCGAGGACGGGCAATCGCCTCGCAACAATGGCGCCCTCTTTTGGCCGGGCTGAACGGCGACGTCTGATCGCCGAGAGCCAAGAGGGAGATCGGCGGGCCGCGCGGCCGGCCCATGGATGGACGGCGCGTGACCCTGCATTTCCCGAACCCCTTGCGGCGCCCACGCCGGGCGAGCCTGCTGTGCGCCTGCGCCGCCGTCCTGACCGCCGCCGCCCAGGCCCAGGCCCAGGCCGCCGCCGCGCCCGCGCCCAAGGCCGGCACGGTCTCCGAACTGGTCGTGCAGGGCGCGCCCAAGGTCGAGCCCGGCGCGGCGGTCGGCGACATCAAGCCCGATCTGCAACTGCAGCCCGCCGATGTGCAGGCCTATGGCGTATCGACCATCACCGAACTGCTCGACGAGCTGGCGCCCGAGATCGGCTCCAACTCCGGCCGCGGCGGCGAGGGCCCGGCGATCCTGGTCAACGGCCGACGGATCAGCGGGATCAACGAGATCCGCAACCTGCCCACCGAGGCGATCCTGCGGGTCGACATCCTGCCGGAGGAGGCCGCGCTCAAATACGGCTTCTCGCCGAACCAGCGGGTGGTCAACATCGTGCTGAAGGACCACGTCGACGTGGAGCTGGCCGACCTGCAGGGCGGCGCCTCCACCGAAGGCGGCGGGGCCTCCGGCCAGGCGGAGGGCGGGATCACCCGCATCTTGGGCGAACGGCGCCTCAACATCGACCTGAAGTACAATCCCCAGGCCGCCCTGACGGAGGCCCAGCGGGGCGTGACCCCGCTGACCACCGGGCCCAGCCTGGACCTGGCCGGCAATCCCGTCGACCAGCGGCCCTACAGGACCCTGCAGCCCGAGAGCCAGAAGGTCTCGCTGAACGCCGTCCTCACCCAGCCGATCTTCGCGGGCGTCAGCGCCACGATCAACGGCACCTTCGAGGACACGACCACCGACGCCCGGCGCGGCCTGCCGTCGGTCGACCTCACAGACCCCTCCGGCGCCCCGATCGCGCGGCTGGCGCCCGGCTTCGGAGCCCTGAACCAGACGGCCGATACCTGGACCGGGCACCTGGGCTTCAGCCTCAACCGCGACGTCTCGCAGTGGCGCCTCGCCCTGACCGGCAACTACGACCACGCCGACGCCGCCAACGACAACGACACGGGCCTCGACGCCTCGGCGTTGCAGGCGGCGATCGCCGCCGGCGCCGTCAACCCGGCCGGGCCCTTCCCGGCCGGCCTGCTCACCCGGCGGCCGCAGGACACCAGTCACTCCAGGTCCGACACCGGCAATGTGCAGTTCGTGGCCTCGGGACCCGTCTGGACCCTGCCCGCCGGCCAGATCCGCACCAGCCTGCGCATCGGCGCCACCGCCTCGGACTTCGTCTCGGAGTCGCAGCGTTCGGGCCTGGTCCAGTCGGCGACCTTCAGCCAGGGCGGCGGCAACGCCCAGGCCAGCGTCGACGTCCCCCTGACCAGCGCCAAGAACAAGGTCCTGCCGATGTTCGGCGAGCTGACCGCAAACGCCCATGTCGGCGCTCAGACGGTCTCCGGCTTCGGGACCCTGCAGACCTACGGCTATGGCCTGCACTGGCAGCCGGTCACGGGCCTCTCGATCCTGGTCAACCGCCTGCACGACGAGGCCGCGCCTTCCCAGCAGCAGACCAGCGCCCAGCTTCTGTTCACGCCCAACACCCGGATCTTCGATTTCGCCACCGGCCAGACCGTCGACGTGATCCAGGTCTCCGGCGGCAACCCGGCCCTGACCAGGGACGGCCGCGACCGCACCTCGGTGCGGGTGACCTTCCAGCCGTTCCAGGACAAGCAGCTCGTCTTCCGGGCCGACTACAACCAGATCCACTACAAGAACCCGATCACCACCTTCCCGGCGGCCTCGGCGGCCATCGAGGCGGCCTTCCCCGACCGCTTCATCCGCGATGCCGAAGGCGAGCTCACTGAGGTCGATTATCGGCCCGTCAACTTCGCCAGCCAGGACGTGAGCACGTTGAAGTGGGGCTTCGACTATTCGCGCCCGATCGGCCCGGCGAGCGCTCCGCCGCCGCGCAACCAGGTGTTCCAGGCGCTGCGCCGCGCCGGCGTCGCCGGACAGTTGGGCCGGCGGCCCGGCGGGCCGCAGCCGGAGGGCGGTGCGCCGCCGCCGGACGGCCCTGCGCCGGGCGCGCCTGACACCGGGGGCGGCCCGCCGGCCGGAGGCCCCCCGCTGGGCGCCGTCGCGGGAGGCCCGGGCGGCCCTGGCGGCCCTGGCGGCGGAGGCGGCTTCGGCGGCGGGCGTGGCGGCGCGGGCGGCCGGGGCGGCGGTGGCGGCGCTCAGGACGGGCGCCTGCGCATCAGCCTCTTCCACACCATCTACCTGGCCGACCGCTTCCTGGTGCGGCCGGGCGGCCCGGTGATCGACTTCCTCGACGGCGCGTCGGTGAACGGCGCCGGCGGCCAGACGCGCCACGAGGTGCAGGCGCAGATCAACATCGCCGAACGCGGCTATGGCGCGGAGCTGAACGCCGACTGGAAGAGCGGCTCGACGGTCAAGGGCGCCGCGGGCGGGACCGGCGACCTCGACTTTTCGGGCCTCACCAAGATCAACGCCCGCGTCTTCGCCGACCTCAACCAGCGCAAGACCCTGATCGAGCAGCAACCCATGCTCAAGGGCGTGCGCATCTCCTTCGGAGTCGCCAACATCTTCGACCAGCGGGTCAGGGTGCGCGACGCCCTGGGCGTCGCGCCGCTGAATTTCCAGCCGGCCTATCTCGACCCCATGGGCCGCACCTGGAAGATCGAATTGCGCAAGCTGTTCTCCTGATCCGGGCGGGGCGCCTCCGTGAGCTTTTCTGCACCCGCATGTGAGAAACCATGGCCTTGAAGGCGCCCCGTTCGGAGGTTAGAAAGTCCCACTAAAGCAGTCGGACATTCAGGGCCGGCTCGGGTCTTCCGCAACTGCAACCTCGTACATATCTGAGAGGTTGAGGGGAGCGGACGGCTTTTCGCGCATGGCGCGGCGGCCCGGACCGTCCAGGAGTGAAGGGGAATAAAAACGATGGCCGCAAGCGCCCTGGCTGTGATGTCGCCCGATGGGGGCCTCAGCCGTTATCTGTCCGAGATCCGCAAGTTTCCCATGCTGGCCAAGGACGAGGAATTCATGCTCGCCAAGCGCTGGCAGGAGCACGAGGACCCCGAGGCCGCCCACCGCCTGGTGACCAGCCACCTGCGTCTGGTGGCGAAGATCGCCATGGGCTACCGCGGCTACGGCCTGCCGATCGGGGAAGTGATTTCCGAAGGCAACGTCGGCCTGATGCAGGCGGTGAAGAAGTTCGACCCGGACAAGGGCTTCCGCCTGGCGACCTACGCCATGTGGTGGATCCGCGCCTCGATCCAGGAATACATCCTGCGCTCGTGGAGCCTGGTGAAGATGGGCACCACCGCCGCCCAGAAGAAGCTGTTCTTCAACCTGCGCAAGGCCAAGAGCGAGATCTCGGCCCTGCAGGAGGGCGACCTGCATCCCGATCAGGTCTCGACCATCGCCACCAAGCTCGGCGTGCTGGACGAGGAAGTGATCTCGATGAACCGCCGCTTGAGCGGCGGCGACGCCTCGCTGAACTCGCCGATGCGCGCCGACTCGGAAAGCGAGTGGCAGGACTGGCTGGTGGACGACACCACGCCGTCCCAGGAGACCGTGGTCGCCGACACCCAGGAGAAGTCGCTGCGCATGGGCCTCCTCGAAGAGGCCATGACCGAGCTCTCCGACCGCGAGCGCCACATCCTGACCGAGCGACGCCTGAAGGACGAACCGACCACCCTCGAGGACCTCGCCTCGCAATACGGCGTCAGCCGCGAGCGCGTCCGTCAGATCGAGGTCCGCGCCTTCGAGAAACTGCAGAAGTCGATGAAAGCCGCCGCGTTGGACCGCAACCTGGTCGACGCATAGGGCTCGCGAGACAGCAGACTGACAGGAAGCCGCCGAAAGGCGGCTTCCTTTTTGCCCACGATCCGAGGTGTCGGCCCCTCGTTCATTGTTCCCTATTTGTTCTTGACGATCAGGCTCCGCTGTGAGATAGTTCACAAGCGTCGTTCACTGCGCCACGCCATCCGCCGTTAGGCGGACAAGGCCCGCAGCAAAAAGTCACGCGCTCCCAACCCCATTCGCTGCAGCGGCGGAGCCGTCGCCGCGCGCCCGCTGCTGTCGAGCGCGGGCATTCCCATGAGGAGAGCAAGCATGACCTATGGTCAGGTCGATCCCGCGCGCCTGGATGGCGACGCGCTCACACGCTGGTATCTACGTTCGCCGGCAGACATCGAGCAGGCGCGCCAAGCTGCGGCGACGCAAAGCTACAATGACTTCTTTGGAAACCCGGATGGTTCTGACGATGGTTTAGCGTCGGCGACCGCCGAAAGCTCGTCGGCTGACGATGATCCCAGAACGTCACCGGCGCCCTTGGGGTCGGACGTTCCGCTAAGGCCGTTATCTGCCGGAGCCGACAGCGGAGAACATGGCTATCTCGACGACGGAGTCTACCGTCCCGGACAGGATGATGACCAGAACATCCCGGCTGCCGACACTGTCTGGAACTGTCCGACTTGCCACGGGAGACTTCCGCTCCCGCCGCAACTTCAGCCGTTGCAGCCGCTGTTTCGCTATTTCCCGCCATCGTCCGGCGGCTCCTCATCCTCCGAGCCCGGCCGAGACCGTTATCCACAATGTGAAATGCAGGAGCGGCAGGATCGCGGGATCTGCGCCCAGCAACCGACAGAACCTGCCAAGGCGGTGTGCAATGCGAGCGCAACCGACCGGCGCGAGTGGTGCGAAACTCATCAAGGTGAAATTGGATCGCCGGATCTGTTCACGGCTCGGCGCAAGGATGGTCGACGCTGGCCGTGAACAAGCCCCAGCTTGTTTCGTCCCTGAGATAGTAAGCGCGTTAGCTCATTTGGCGCCGACCCAAGGCCGCAGGGTGTCATCGATATCTGGCGAGAAGCTGAAACGGGCGATGCTCGCCCGTTCTCCATCATCATCGAAGGTGAAGATGTGAATGTATTTCCAGGTGGAGGCGAAGCCGGTCGCCATCGTTGAAATCGCACTTTCTGGGACCAGCAGCGTTGCGCGGAGTTCACCGCGCTGCGCTGTTGGGTTTCGAAAAGAAACCTGTCCGACGTCGTCGTCCGGTCCGAATTCGAGGTCCGGCCCGAAAGGCAGAATCCAGACCCAGATGGTCTTCGATTGAAGATTCCGAGGCGCGCGAATGAGCCCTCGAACATCAAAACTGCGCCCATAGCTCAGGCCGCCCTGGAACCTCTGGTCTGGTGGCGTCAAATCGGAACAGAGCCCCACGTGCAGGTTCCAGTTCCAGGCTTCGATCTCGACAAGGAGCCGTTCTTCGAGGGGGGCGGATATTGGGGTCGTGTCGGTCATGACATCACCTGTCTACCCACCTACGCTCACGGTCGTACCGGCTTTGTTCTCTTGCCGCAAGGCGGCTTTTTTGTCCACGAACCACACCTACCTCCCCCATTGCGGCAGCAATGGCGGGAGGGGGACCGCCCGCCGACCCCGGCGAAGCCGGGGGAAGAGCGGGTGGTGGAGGGGGCGAGCCCCATGCGCTGACTCAGGTCCGCCGTTCGATCCGCCGAGCCTGCGGTTTGCCCCCTCCACCACGCCCTCCCGCCGCTACGCGGGGGAGGTAGGTGCGGTTCGTGGATGACTTGCGCGCGGCTGACGCCGCCCTACCCCTCCGCCTTCTTCTCCGCCTCGTCCCCCTTCTTCTCGTCGTCCTTGGCGTTGGGGTCAGGGATGACCGGCGGGCCGCCGAGGCCCGTGCGCAGGTCCTTGTAGGAGAACAGGGCGTTGTAGAGCATCCGGTACTCGCCGAAGTTCTGCCAGCGGTAGATCGGGTTGGTCATGAACATCACGACCTGGCCGGCGCCCACCGGCAGGTCGACGATGGCCGGGCGGTCCTTCACGTCGGAGGCGCCCACCATCAGCCCGCTCTGCACGGACTTCTCGCCGCCGGGGAAGCTCATCAGCACGTTCTGCTGCTCGCGGACCGGCAGGGACAGGAGCGACGCCGAGGCCCATCGCACCGTCGTGGTCGGCTCGGTGTAGCCGTAGAAGATCGGATTGGCGGGCTTCAGGATCTTGGCCGTCACGATCGGCCCCGGCGCGTAGAAGGTCGCCCCGGGACGGCGCACCTCGACCTGCGGGACGATCCCGAAGTCGGCCGGCACGGCGCTGGAATCGCCCAGGGTGATCAGGGTCCCGCCCTCGGCCACGAACCTGCGCAGTTCCTCCAGGCCCGTCAGCCCCAGGCCGCCGCGGATGTCCGGCGACGAGCCATAGGCCCCCTGCGTCGGGTACTCCGCCGTCTTGGTGTAGGGCAGCGGCTTGCCGGTCATGGGAATGTCGAAGACGAAGTTCTTCGACGAACGGCCCTGGCTGGGCACGACGATCACATCGTACCTGGCGCGAAGCCCGCCCTTCTTCACCTCGTCCTTGAAGATCAGGTCGTAGGGCGTCTCGTACTGGTCGAAGGCGTAGCGCACCCAGCCGACGTTCTGGGTCGAGCCCCAGGTGGAATAGACCGCCAGGCGCGGCAGGGCCGCCTCGTGGGCCGCCACGGTCGGCTTCTCAGCCAGCGCCACCGCCGTCAGGCCCAGCGGAACCACGGCGGCCTTCAGCTTCTCATAGGCCTTGCCGTCGACCAGGAACGAACCCGCCGGCACGGTGACATCGCCCGCCTTGAACGAGGCCTCGGCGATCCGCACGCCCTCGCCCTTCAGCCGGTAGCGCAGGGTCGCCAGGTTGATCGAGCCGTGGTCGATCACGGCGTAGGCCGCCGCGCCCGCCGCGCCGATCGAACCCTCCACCACGTCGCGGTCGACCGGCGTCGCGGCCACGTCCAGGGCCTTGAGGTCGGCGCTGGGCGTCACCTTCACATGGGCCATCATCCCCATGGTCCAGGCGCTGTCGTCATAGGTCTTGAGCTTGTTGTCGGGGAAGGTCTGCTTTTCCAAAAGAATCTTGGCCAGGCGCCCATAGGGCTGGTCGCGCTTGACGATGAACGACCCGGCCGGGAACTTGCCCTCCTTCAGCGTGATCTCCGCCGTGGTCCTCCCCACCTCGATCCCCTGCATGCGCAGCAGGTTCACCACCAGGGCCGCGCGGGTCATGTCCGCCTGGTCGCCGGGAATCAGGAAGGCGTAGGGCGCATCCTTCCTGCCCGCTTCGATGGAGTTGCGGCTCTTCCTGTAGAAGTTCTCGACGATCAGCTCAGGGTTCGACGCCACCGCCGAGAGGCCGGTCAGCACGCCGGTCTCCATGTAGTTGGTGTTGTTGCGCATCGACCATTCGACGACCTTGTAGGGCGGGTCCGGCCGGAACCAGTCGCGGACGGTCTGGTCCTGGGCGTGCAGGTCCTCGCCCGGCCCGTCCACCGGCTTGACGTGGCGCAGCTCGGTCGTGGCGCCGCCGTTGCCGAAGGTCTCGTACATCTTGAAGAGGCCGTTGTGGTTCGTGGACATGAAGCCCACGTAGCCCGGCGACCACTCGTCCACGTAGCCGTGGGTCCAGACGCCCGGCATGCCGTACTTGGTGAGCTGCGCCATCTCGAAATTGGCGATCCAGGGCATCTCGCCGAACAGGATCGGGTCCAGGCTCGGGTTCTGCGGCGCCTGGCCGGAGAAGGTGTAAAGGAAGGGCACGGACTCGTGCAGGTCGTGCATCACCGGCGGATGCCAGGCCAGGTAAAAGTCCAGCAGATTCCGTGCGCTAAGGCCGGTGTAGTTGATGTCCCGGTTGTTGTCGTGGAAGATGTACTTGCCCCAGTAGGGCGCGCCCGGGACCGCGTTCAGGTCGTCGGTGTCGTCGATCTTGTTGCGGTAGTACCAGTCCGTATAGCGGTCGCGCCCGTCCGGGTCGGTGGCCGGGTTGATGCCGACGATCACGTTGTTGCGGATCTGGGCGATCAGCGGGCTGTCCTCAGTGACCAGCCGATAGGCCAGCTCCATCAGCATTTCCGGCGGGCCGGTCTCGGCCGAGTGCAGGCCGCCCAGGGCCAGGTACATCGGCTTGGTCCTGGCGATGATCGCCTTGGCCTCGGCCTCGGACAGGCCCCGGGGATCGGCGAGCCGGGCGAGGTTCTTCCGGTTGGCCTCGACGCCGGCGATGTTGTCGTCCGACGAGATCAGCACGACCACCGTGGGCCGGCCCTCCTCGGTCTTGCCGGTCTCGACGATCTTCACCCGCGGCGACTTGGCCGCCAGCGCGCGGTAGTACTTCAGGATCGCGTCGTAGTGGTCCAGCACCCGGGGCGCGCCGATGTCGTGGCCCAGCACGTCGCGCGGACTGGGCACGGTCGCGGACGCCGGCAGGTGGTCGACCAGCGGGCTCGAGAACTCCGGCTTGGTGGTCCAGGCCTTCTGGTGCTCGGCGAAGGTGGGGTCCATTTGCTGCTGCGCGAACGCCGGCGCAGCCAGCACCGCGCACAGCACGGCCCCGCGCACGAAAGCTTTGGAAAGCAGCATACGGAAATCCCCGAACCCGACTGAGCTCGCAGGGATAGACGAGCCGGCGCGGCTGTCTAGGCCGGCCGGCTCGAACGCCGCCGGCGCCCGCTCCTGCCGCTCCTCCCAGGAGCGCAGCTCGATGGGAGAGGAGCCCATGCCAGCCGCCAGCCCATTGCGGACTGTCGGAGAGTCCGCCTACCGTCGTTCGCGAATGGTCCGTCGGGGGGCTCCAAGCATGGATCTGAAAACGATCGGGAGCGGGTTCTGCGTGCTCTTCCTGGCCGGCCTGCTGGGCCTGTCGGGAGCCAGCGCCGCCGCGGGGCAGGGCTATCGCGCCCCGCGAAACGCATATGGCGCGCCCGACCTGAACGGCGTGTGGAACAACAATGCGCTCACGCGGCTGCAACGCCCGGCCGGGCTCCTGCCCCTGGTCGTGCGGCCCGCCGATGTCGCGGAGGCGGAGCGCAAACTGATGACCGGCTACTCGCCGCCGAGCACGGCGGCGAACGTCGGCGGCTCCGAGAGCGAGTGGTGGGACGGAGCGCACCTGGCCCGGGTGAGCGGCGAATTTCGGAGCTCCTGGCTGGTCGACCCCGACGACGGCCAACTGCCCTACTCGGCCGAGGGCAAGCGCCGTGTCGAGGTGTTCGCCAAAGCCCAGATCGAGTCCTTCGACGGTCCTGAGTCACGGCCCGTGGCGGGGGACCGCTGCCTGCTGCCGAGCTGGGGCGCCATGGGGCCGGTGATGATGAACTCCCCCTACAACGCGAACTACCGGATTGTGCAGACCCGCGACCAGATCGCGATCATGGCGGAGAACAACGGCGAGTTGCGGATCATCCGGATCGGCGCGGCGCACCTGCCCGCCCAGATCCGGCCTTGGACCGGCGACTCCATCGGTCATTGGGAGAAGGACACCCTGGTGGTGGAAACCACCAACCTGCGCACGGACGCCCCGTTGAGCCAGGCGCCGTTCTTCTTCACCGCCGGGGCGAGGGTCGTGGAGCGGTTCACGCGCGTCTCGCCCGCCGCGCTGAAATATGAATTCACCGTCGAAGATCCAATGATCTTCACCCGTCCCTGGCGGGCGGAGATGGCGTTCGTCGCGACCGACGCAGCGCTCTACGAGTTCGCCTGTCACGAGGGCAACTACGCGATGACCAACGTCCTGGCCGGCGCGCGCGCGGTCGAGCGGGCGCCGGCCCCGGCGACCCCGGCGCGCTAGAACTCATCCCACTCGGCTGACGTCCGGCAGGTTCGCTCTGCGGCGGCCAAGCAACTGCCCGCGGCCGCCGTTCTCAGGCCGCGACCGCCTCGTCCTTGGGCATGTAGGCCAGCAGCGCGGCGGCCTTGTCGGTGAGCAGGGCCTGGTCGTAGGGCGCGCCCTTCTTCTCGACCTGGTCGAGGACCCGGCCGAAATCGATGGCCGCGGTGGTCAGCTTCAGGTCGGCGACGCTCATGCCGCATTTGCGCAGGTCGACGACCTGGGCCTGCATGGAGCGCATGGCCTGTTCCGGGTCGCTGCCGACCGCGGCGATGGCCGAACGCAGGATCTTCAGCGCCTGGGCCAGGCGTTCGCTGTCCGGGGTGTCACGCGCGTCGGAGCGTCGCTTCAGCGAACCCTGGTAGTCGCCCGAGTTGAACCGCCGCCGGTCGGGGCCGATGTAGTCCACGGCCTCCACCCAGTCGCGCTGGCGCAGCGTCACCGCCTCCAGGCGGCGCAGCAGGTCCTTCAGGGTGAAGGGCTTGCGCAGGAACTCGTGCACCCCGCCGTCGCGGGCGGCCAGGATGCCGGCGGCCGTGGCCTGGCCGGTGACCATGATCACCGGGGCGTAGCGGGCCGCCAGGTGGCTGCGGCGCAACTGGCGGGTGAAGGCGATGCCGTCGATGGGCGCCGGGCCCATCTCGGCGAAGATGATGTGCGGGTCGTAGCTGCCGGCCAGGCGGATCGCCTTGTCGTTGGTCTCCGCCACCCAGACCTGCGAGCGCGCGATGTCGCGCATCAGCTCGCCGATCAGCCGCGCGCCCGCCGGCTGCGGATCGACGATCATCACCCGCTGCAACAGCGGAACCATCCGCTGGATGACCTTGGCGTCGGCGTTGAACAAGGGATGGGCTCCGGCTGCTGGGCCAGACCCTAGGGCCTCGTCAGTAAAGATCGAATTGACGATAACGTCGTTCGAACGCCGCGTTTCGGACCTCCCGGCGATTTAGTCCTGGAACGGGTCGCGCATCAGGATGGTGTCGTCGCGTTGCGGGCTGGTGGACAGCAGCGCCACCGGCGCCCCGATCAGCTCCTCGATCCGGCGGACGTATTTCACCGCATTGGCCGGCAGGTCTCGCCACGACCGCGCCCCTTGGGTCGTCTGGCTCCAGCCCTCCATCTCCTCGTAGACGGGGATGAGCTGGCTCTGCGCCTTCAGGCCGGCCGGCAGGTAGCTGAAGTCCCGATCCGCCAGCCGATAGCCGGTGCAGATCTTCAGCGTCGCCAATCCGTCCAGCACGTCGAGCTTGGTGAGCGCGATGCCGCTGATCCCGTTCAGGGCGACCGACTGGCGCACCAGGGCCGCGTCGAACCAGCCGCAGCGGCGCGAGCGGCCGGTGACCGTGCCGAACTCCTTGCCGACCGAGCCCAGGTGCTGGCCCACCTCGTCGTTGAGCTCGGTGGGGAACGGCCCCTCGCCGACCCGGGTGGTGTAGGCCTTGACGATCCCCAGCACATAGCCCGGTCCCTTGGGGCCCAGGCCCGAGCCCGCCGCCGCCTGGCCGGCCACGGTGTTGGAGGAAGTCACGTAGGGATAGGTGCCGTGGTCGACGTCCAGCAGGGCGCCCTGCGCGCCCTCGAACAGCACCCGCTTGCCGGACTTCACCAGATCGCCGAGCAGCAGCCACGCGGGCTTGGCGTAGGGCAGGATCAGGGGCGCCAGGCGTTCCAGCTCGGCCAGCAGGGCCGCCCCGTCGGCTTCCGGCAGGCCCAGGCCCCGGCGCAGCGGCGCGTGGTGGGCCAGCAGGCGGTCGATCTTGGCCTCCAGCGCCTCGCGGTCGGCGAGGTCGGCGACGCGGATCGCGCGGCGGCCCACCTTGTCCTCATAAGCCGGGCCGATGCCGCGTCCCGTGGTGCCGATCTTGTTGGTCGCCGCGGCCTCGCGCGCCTGATCCAGGTCGCGGTGCAGGGGCAGGATCAGGCAGGCGTTGTCGGCCAGCACCAGCAGGTCCGGCCCGATCGCCACGCCCTGGCCGCCGAGCTTGGCGATCTCTTCCAGCAGGTGCCAGGGATCGACCACTACGCCGTTGCCGATCACCGAAAGCTTGCCCTGCACCACCCCCGACGGCAGCAGGCTCAGCTTGTAGACCTGGTTCCCCACCACCAGGGTGTGGCCCGCGTTATGCCCGCCCTGGAAGCGCACCACCACGTCGGCGCGGTTGGACAGCCAGTCGACAAGCTTGCCCTTGCCCTCGTCGCCCCACTGGGCGCCGATCACGGTGACATTGGCCATTTGGATACGATCCCTCTCCCTGCCGGAGAGAACCAGCCGCCCTTCGACAGGGACTCGGCGGATGGCCTGGATCAGGTCTGAGGCGCCGACGGCGAACCGGGCGCGGCGGGTGTGTAGACGAGAGCGGCGGGCGACTCAAGCCTCCTCTCCCCTCCCATTTCATGTGGGGGGAGAGGTTCCGCGAAGCCTCCGCTCGCGCTATCAGGCGGGCCTTCGCGCCGCAGTCGGGCGCGCCATGAGGCACAGATGGACATTCCGCGCTTCCACCTCGCTTTCCCGGTCCGCGATCTCGCCGAGGCCCGCGCCTTCTACGGCGGCCTCCTGGGCTGCCCCGAGGGCCGCTCCAGCGACGAATGGATCGACTTCGATTTCCACGGCCACCAGATCGTCGCCCACCTGGCGCCCGATGAGGTCGGCCACAAGTCCACCAACGACGTGGACGGTCACAACGTCCCGGTTCGCCACTTCGGCGCGCTCCTGTCGCCCGCCGACTGGGACGTCCTCGCCGAGCGGCTGAAGACCGCCGGGACCCGGTTCGTCATCGAGCCTTACACCCGCTTCAAGGGCGAGCCCGGCGAGCAGTCGACCATGTTCTTCCTCGACCCCTCCGGCAACGCGCTGGAGTTCAAGGCCTTCGCCGACGACGCCATGGTCTTCGCCAAATGAGCGTCAGCTTCGCCGACATCCAGGCCGCCGCCGGGCGCCTGAAGGGCCACGCCGTCGAGACCCCGCTGTTCGAAAGCCCGGCGCTGAACGAGCGCCTGGGCGGCCGGGTGCTGATGAAGCTCGAGACCCTGCAGCGGGTCGGCGCCTTCAAGTTCCGCGGCGCCTACAACCGGCTGGTCCAGCTCGACCCCGAGCAGCGCAAGGCCGGCGTCGTGGCCTTCTCCTCCGGCAACCATGCCCAGGGCGTGGCGCTGGCGGCCCGGCTGCTCGGCCTGCCGGCGGTCATCGTCATGCCGTCCGACGCCCCGGCCGTGAAGGTCGCCGCCACCCGCGGCTACGGCGCCGAGATCAGGCTCTACGACCGGCTCACCGAGAGCCGCGAGGCCATCTCCGCCGAGATCGCCCGCGAGCGCGGCGCGGTGGTGGTTCCGGCCTTCGACGACCCGCACATCGTGGCCGGCCAGGGGACGGCCGGACTGGAGATGATGGCCCAGGCCAAGGCCGCGGGCGCGACCTTCGACACCCTGGTCTCCCCGGTCGGCGGCGGCGGCCTGCTGTCCGGCGTCTCCCTGGTGGTCAAGGAACTCTCGCCCACGACCGAGATCTGGGGGGCCGAGCCCAGCGCCTACGACGACCTCGCCCAGTCCCTGGCGACGGGCGAGCGCGTCACCATCAAGCCGTCCGTGCGGACCCTCTGCGACGCGCTCGAGAGCCCGGCGACCGGCGACATCACCTGGCCGATCCTCAAGGCCAACCTCGCCGGCGCCGTCGGCCTCACCGACCCCGAGATCGCCGAGACCCTGCGCTACGCCTTCTCGACCCTGAAGCTGGTGATCGAGCCCGGCGGCGCGGCGGGCCTGGCCGCCCTGCTCACCGGCAAGGTCGAGGCCAAGGGCAAGACCGTGGGTGTGGTGGTCTCCGGCGGCAACGTCGACCCGGAGCTCTACGCAAAGATCCTGCGGGGGGAGATCTAACACTCGCGCGAGCCGGCCGCCTTGCCGCGGCCGGCGTCCTCCCGCACCAATGGGGGATGACCGCCCACGACGTCTCGCCCGGCGACTACAAGGACCTGGTCCTCTTCCTGGCGACCGCGGGCGTCGTGGTGCCGCTGTTCACGCGGCTGAAAATCTCGCCGATCCTGGGCTTCCTGGGGGCCGGCGTCGTGCTGGGGCCCGAGGGGCTGGGCGCGCTGGCGGCGCGGGCGCCGTGGCTGGGCGCCTTCACCGTCGGCAAGCCGGCCGAGGTGGCCCAGCTCGCCGAGTTCGGCGTCGTCTTCCTGCTTTTCACCATCGGGCTGGAGCTGTCGTGGGAGCGGCTGCGCGCCATGCGCCGGCTGGTCTTCGGCCTGGGCGGCGCCCAGGTGGCCGTGGGCGCGGCCCTGCTGGCGACGGGCGGGATCGTGGTCCTGCACCTGCGGCCCCTGGTGGCGGCGATCCTGGGCCTGGCGCTGGCGCTGTCGTCCACCGCCGTCGCCCTGCCCGCGCTGGCGGAGCGGAAGCGGCTGCAGTCGCCGGCCGGCCGCGCGGTCTTCGCGGTGCTGCTGTTCCAGGACATCGCCGTGGCGCCCCTGCTTGTGGGGCTCAGCGTGATCGGCAGCGGGGCCCAGGGCCTGGGGCCGGAGGTGCTGCTGGCGCTCGCCCCGCGGGTCGGCGGGCTGCTGGCGCTGGCGGTGGCCGGACGGCTGCTGCTCAGGCCCATGATGCGCTCGGTGGCCAAGGCCCGCAGCCCGGAGCTGTTCGTGGCCGCGAGCCTGCTGGTGGTGATCGGCGCGGGCCTGGTGGCGGCCGCCACGGGGCTGTCCATGGGCCTGGGCGCCTTCATCGCCGGCCTGCTGCTGGCCGAGACCGAGTACCGCCACGAGGTCGAGGTCACGGTGGAGCCGTTCAAGGGCCTGCTGCTCGGCCTCTTCTTCCTGTCCATGGGGATCGGCCTGGACCTGTCCCTGCTGTTCCGCCAGCCGCTGCTGGTGCTGGGCATCGCCGCGGCCCTGATCGCCCTCAAGGCCGGCTCCGTGGCCCTTCTGGCGCGGCTGTTCCGGCTCAGGGCCCGCGGCGCGCTGGAGACCGGCCTGGCGCTGGCGGCCGGCGGCGAGTTCGCCTTCATCGTCGTCACCCAGGCGACGGCCGCGGGCCTGCTACCGGAGGGCACGGGCCAGGCCTCGCTGACCGCCGTGACCCTGAGCATGTTCGCCATTCCCGCGCTCACGGCGCTCGGGGCGCGGATCGGCCAGGGCGCGGCCGTCACCGCGCCGGTCGAGCATCAGCCGCCCGCCCTGCCGCGCGGCTCCGAGGCGCGGGTGCTGATCGTGGGCTTCGGCCGGGTCGGCCGGCTGGTGGCCGAGATGCTGACCCACCACGCGGTGCCCTGGACCGCCATCGAGCGCGACACCCGCCTGGTGGACGCCGCCCGGCGGGAGGACAAGACGATCTACTTCGGCGACGCCTCGCGGCCCGAGCTGCTGCGCCGCTGCGGCCTGGACAGCGCGCCCGCCCTGGTGGTCACCATGGACAGCCCCGACGGGGCGGAGGCGGTGGTGGCGTCCGCCCGGGACCTTCGCCCCGACCTGATGATCGTCGCCCGCGCCCGCGACGCCCGCCACGCCGGGCGGCTGTACGCCCTGGGCGTCACCGACGCCGTGCCGGAGACCATCGAGGCCAGCCTGCAGCTTTCCGAGAGCCTGCTGGTCGACCTGGGCGTGCCCATGGGCCTGGTGATCGCCTCGATCCACGAGAAGCGCGACGAGTACCGCAAGGCGCTGAACCGCCCCCTGGCCCTGGGCGCCCGCGGCCGCCGCGCCCGCGACGCCCGCGGACCGCAGGGACCAGCCTAGAGCCGGTCCTCGGGCGCGGGCTCGCCCACCGGCATGCGCGGGGTGATCAGCCGGGCGAGCTTGGGCCTCAGCCACTGCTCGAAGTCGTCGACGAAGCGGTAGACGACCGGCACCAGCACCAGCGACAGCATGGTGGACGTGATCAGCCCGCCGATCACCGCCACGGCCATCGGCTGGCGGAACTCCGAGCCCTTCTCCAGGGCGAAGGCGGTAGGCAGCATGCCGGCCGCCATCGCCACCGTGGTCATGATGATCGGGCGAGCCCGCTCGCGGCAGGCCTCGAGGATCGCGTCATGCTGGCTCAGGCCGTCGCGCTCGCGCTCGATGGCGTATTCGACCAGCAGGATGGAGTTCTTCGCCGCCAGGCCCATCAGCATCAGGAAGCCGATCAGCGAGGGGATCGACAGCGACAGGTTGAAGAGCAGCAGGCCGAAGAACGCGCCGCCAAACGAAAGCGGCAGGGCGGTCAGGATGATCACCGGCTTGAAGAAGCTCCGGAAGAGCAGCACCAGCACCGCGTACATCAGGAAGACGGCGGCTGCGAATGCGGCGAGGAAGCCGCCGAACAGCTCGGCCATGGCCTGCTGGTTGCCGACCGCGGCCGGCCGCACGCCGCTGGGCAGGTGTTTCATGATCGGCAGGTTGTTCACCGCCTTCTGCGCCTGGCCCATCTCCACGCCGTTCAGCTCGGCCCGCTCGGTGAGTTGGCGCTCGCGGTTCAGGCGGTCGATGCGCGCCGGCCCGGCCTGGAAGCCGATGTCGGCCACGCTGGACAGCGTCGTGGTCCCGCCGTTGGCCGTAGGCACGCGCAGGTTGGCGATGCGCTGGATGTTGGCCCGCGCATCCTGCGGCAGGCGCACGCGGATCGGGATCCGCCGTTCGCCCTCGTTGAACTTGGCCACATTGGCGTCGATGTCGCCGACCGTGGCCACGCGCACGATGGTGGCGATGGCGTCGGACGAGACACCCAGCCGGGCCGCCTCCTCGGTCTTCGGCCGGATGACGATCTGCGGGGCCTCGGGCGGCTTGGACGGGTGCGGGTCCGCCAGCTCCGGCAGCTTGCGCATCTCCCTCTCGAGCTCATGGGCCGCGCGAGTCAGGTTCTCCGGATTGTCGCCGGTCAGAATCTGCTGGAAGCCGGCGGCGCCCTGGAAATCCAGGAAGCTCAGGCGCGCGTCGGGAATGGCGCGCAGCTTCTCGCGCAGCCGGTTCTTGATCTCGTCGCCCGGCGGGCGATGGTCGGTCTTCAGCAGGATGGTCGCCGTACCGCTGCGCAGATCGCCGCCCCCGCCGCCGCCCGAGTTCGGGCCGAAGGACGCGCTGGCGTTGGAGCCGATCTGGATGAACACCCCGGTGACTTCCGGTTGCCCGAAGAAGACGTCGTTGATGCGCCGCGCGGTATCCTCCATATCGGCCACCGAGCCGCCGGGCGGTCCCTGGATATCCACGTAGAGGAAGTCCGGGTCGCCGGCCGGCTGGAAGCCCTGCGGCAGCAGCGGAAACAGCATCAGCGACAGCACGAACAGCACGAAGCCCAGGAAGGCCGCGACGATCCGGTGGGCCAGCGCCCATTCCAGGACGTTCCGGTAGAATCCCTTGAAGGCCTTGCGCTCATGCGGCGTTACGTTGGGCCGCAGCAGGTAGGCGGCCATCAGCGGCGTCACGAGGCGGGCCACGGCCAGGGAGAACAGCACCGCGACCGACACGGTCAGGCCGAACTCCTTGAAGAACTGGCCCGGGATCCCGGGCATGAAGCTCACCGGCGTGAACACCACCACGATCGCCATGGTGGTCGCCACGACCGCCAGGCCGATGGCGTCGGCGCCTTCCATGGCGGCCTGGTAGGGCCGCAGGCCCCGGGCGACCCGCTTTTCGATGTTCTCGATCTCGACGATGGCGTCGTCGACCAGGATGCCGATCACCAGGGTGAGCGCCAGCAGCGTCACCATGTTCAGCGAGAAGCCCAGCAGCTTCATCACGAAGAAGGTGGGGATCAGCGAGATCGGCATGGCCACCGCGGTGATCGCCGTCGCGCGCCAGTCGCGCAGGAAGAACAGCACCACCAGCGCGGCCAGGAACATGCCCTCGGCCAGCACGTGCTCGGTGGCCTTGAAGCCGGCCCGGGTGTTGGTCACCGAGGAGAAGATCTTGGTGACCTTCACCTGCGGGTTCTTCTTCTCGAGCTGGACGATGGCCTTTTCGACCGCGTCCTCGGTCACCACGTCGGAGGCTTCCTTGGTCTTGGAAACCTGGAAGCCCACGACCGGCCGGCCATTCAGGCGCGCGAAACCGCGCACCTCCGACGCCCCGTCGCCCACGTCCGCCACGTCGGAGAGCTTCACGAAGCGCCCGGAGCCGGTCGGGATGGTCATGTCGCGGATCTGGGCGACCGTCGCAGGGTTGGAATAGACCCGCAGCGTCTGCTCGCGGCCGCCGACGTTCACCCGCCCACCGGGTGAATCGGTGACGAAACCGCGCAGGGCGGTGTTCACCTGGGTCGCCGTCAGGCCCCGCGCGGCCAGGCGGTCGGGGTTGATGACCACGTTGATCTCGCGGCTGACCCCGCCGACGCGGTTGATCTGCGAGACGCCGTTGGCGGCCTGCAGGGTCCGCGCCACCGTGTCGTCGATGAACCAGGAGACCTCGTCGTCGGTCATGGTCGGCGCGGAGACCGCGTAGGTCAGGATCGGCGCGGCGGAGTCGATCTCGATCCGCTGGATGATCGGCTCGTCGATGTCGCGCGGCAGGATCGCCCGCGCCGAGGCCATCTTGGTGCGGATCTCATCGGTCTTCTTCTGCAGGTCCTCGCCGATCTCGAACTCCATGGAGGTCGTCGACACGCCGTCGGTGACCGTGGACTGGATGTTCTTGATGCCGCTGACCCCGGCCACCGCGTCTTCGACGGGGCGCGTGATCTGGGTCTCCATCTCGCCGGGATCGGCGCCGTTCTGGGTCACCGTGACCGCGATCACCGGCAGTTCGATGTTCGGGTACTGCTTGATCGGCAGGCCCATGTAGGAAATCAGCCCGGCCATGATCAGGCCGAGGAACAGCACCGCGACGGGCACCGGGTTGCGGATCGCCCAGGCGGAGATCGCGAAATGGCGGCCCTGGGATTCGCTCATTTGCGCGCGACCTTGCCCGGCGCGGCGAAGGACCCCGGGGGATCCGCGGCGTCCGTCGGCTTCACGAGATCGCCGTCGAGCAGGAAGGCCGCGGCGTTCTGGACGATGTGCGAGCCGCGCGGCGGCCCCTTGATGAGCTGCACATAGCCGCCGCCGCGCTGGCCGGTCTGGACGGGGTAGTGCTTCACCCGGTTGTCAGGGCCCACGACCATCACGCTGGCGCCGTCGGCGTCGTAGCGGATCGCCGTCTCCGGCGCGGCCAACGCCAGGCCGGACACCTCGTTGAACACCGCGCGCCCGAAGCCGCCGGCGCGGATATCGCGACCGACCGGCAAGTGGACACGCACGACGCCCAGCTTGGTGGCGTTGTCGATCTGCGGGCTCACCAGGCGCACCACGCCCTGGACCACGGCGCCGCTGGGCAGGGTCACGTCGGCGTGCTGGCCGGGGCGGATCTTCGCCAGGTCGTCTTCGGAGAGCTGGGCGGCGAGCTCGATCTCGCTGTCGCGCGCCAGCCGGAACCAGGGCGTGGTGGAAGCGGTGGCCGACATGTCGCCCGGGCGTACGGTGCGCTCCAGGACCAGGCCCGAGACCGGCGCGGAGACCGACAGCTTGCTGATCCGCGTGCGCAGGTCCTTCAGCGCCGCAGCCTGGGCGTTGGCGGTGGCCTGGGCGGCGCGCGCCTGGAACCGGCGCTGGTCGATGGCCTCCTGGCTCAGCACCCCGGCGTTGTCGAGGTCCTTCACCCGGTTGGCCTGGTCGGCGGCCTGCAGGGCCTGGACCTGGGCCTGGGCGGCGACCGCCTCGGCCTGGGCGAGCTGCGCCTGCACCAGGGCGGGGTCGAGGGTGACCAGGGTCTGGCCCTTCTTCACCGTGTCGCCGACGTCGACCAGCACCCGGGACACCCGGTAGCCGCCCACTTCCGGCAGCACCGCGGCTTCCTCGCGCGGGACCAGGTCGCCGGACGCGGCCAGGGCGCCGGTGATCGGCATGTCGGCCACCGTGACCACGCGCACCGCCCGGGCGGTCTGCGCCTCCGTCGTCTTGGCGGCGAGCTTGTGGCAGCCGGCCAGCGCGAGCGCCGCCATCAGCGGCAGGAGGGGAAGGAGTCGTTTCATGCGGGTCACGTCTCAGCGGGCCTGCTTGTCGGTGGGGAAGCGTTCGGCGGGCCAGCCGCCGCCGAGCGCCTTGTAGACCTGGATGGTGCGGCGGGCGGCCTGCACCTGCGCGCCCGTCAACTGCGAGCGGGTCGACCGCCAGGACTGCTCGGCGCTGAGCGCCGTCTGCAGGTCGGTGAGGCCGCGGTCGTAGCCGAGCTTCGACGCCCGGTAGCCGCGCGCGGCGCGGGCCTCGCCGTCGGTGAGGAGGGCCACCCGCCGGCGGTCGGCGTCGAGATTCACCAGGGCGCCCTCCGAGTCGGCGAAGGCGGTCTGCACCGACTTCTCGTAGGCGATCACCGCCTGCTCGGTCCGCGCGTTCTGGGCCTTCAGCTCGGCCAGCAGCTTGGGGATCGAGAACAGCGGCTGGGTGATGGCCCCGCCGGCGATCACCGACTGGGTGGTGACCGAGAAGCCCGGTTGCGACTGCTTCGACCAGGCCAGGCCGGGGGTCCAGTTGATCACCGGCAGCAGCGCCAGGATGTCGGTCTGCGAACGGCCCGTGGCCGCGGCCACCCGGGCGCTCGCCTCGCGGACGTCGGGCCGGCGCTTGAGGAGTTCGCTGGGCAGCGAGTCAGGGACCGGCGGCAGCTCGCCGACGCTGGCCTCGACGGCGATGTTCGAGGTGGGCTCGACGATGCGCCCGGCCAGGATCAGCAGGGTGCGCCGCTCGGCCTGCAACTGGGCTTCCAGGCCCTCGGCCAGCGCCTTGGCCTGGGCCAGGTCGCCCGCCACCCGGTCGGCGTCGGAGGTCGGCGCCAGGCCGAGCGCCCCGCGCTTGGCGGCGGTGTCGTAGAGTTCCTGCTGGATGCGCTGGGACTCGCGCGCGTCGGCGAGCTGGATGGCCAGCCCGCGGGCCAAGAAATAGGCGTCGGCCACATTGGCGGCCAGGCTGGCGCGCGCGCCCTCGTAGTTGAAGCGGGCCGCGGCGATGTCGCCGTTGACCGCCTGCCGCGTCGCCAGGAAGCGGCCGAAGATGTCCACCTCCCAGCTTACGTTCAGGTTGGCCGAAGAGGCGTTGGAGACGCCCGAAGAGGAGAAGCCCGGGAAGTTGAACACCGTGCCCGCGAGCTGGTGGGTGTCGGTGCTCCGCGTCGAGCCGGTCACGTCGCCCTGCGGCAGGTAGTGGGTCAGCGACTCGATGCGATTGGCGCGGGCCTCGGTGAGGCGCGCCGCGGCGCTGCGGGCGTCGGGGTTGCGGGCCAGGGCCTGTTCGATCAGCCCGTTCAATTGCGGGTCGTTGAAGGCCAGCCACCAGCGGTCGAGGTCGATCGACCCGGGCGGCGCGCGGTCCGCCGGCCCCTTGGCGCCCTCGAAGGCGGCGGGCATGGCCACGTCGGCCGGGCGCGCATGGGCGCAGGCGCCGAGAGCCAGGCAGGCCATCAGAACGGCGGAGACACGGGAACGCATGGCGGGGATCCGGGAGCGGGACGCAGGCGACATCGAGGCGGACAGGGAGGAGCTTTCGCCCCTAGTCGCCGCGGAGAACCGCATTGGATGCAGAGCCCGAATACGGACGTCTAGCGACATGAATACACAAGCCCAGTGACGCGGGCTCCGGCAGATTCCGGCCCGCGAAGTCCCCCGGCCTGACGCCCCAGGCCGGCCCAAATCCCGGAAGAATCCCCTGCCCCGCCTCTGCCGGGCGCGTTGCGGCCCTCCTCTGAGCCAAACTCCGTATGTTGTAAAGTATTATTCGCCGTGCAATTTGGTCCCATGGCGACGGAGTTCTCAGGCGGCGGCGATCCGGGGCGAAGCATCGCGCTCTTGTGGGGCGTGGCGGGCGCGAGCCCGGGCGGCGCGGCCCGCCGCGGGCCCAAGCCGCGCCACTCGGTGGACGAGATCGTGGCCGCCGCCATCCAGCTCGCCGACGCCGAGGGTCTGGGCGCCATTTCCATGCGCCGCCTGGCCGAGACCCTGGGGATCTCCCCCATGTCGCTCTACACCTACGTCCCGTCCAAGGCCGAGCTTGTCGACCTGATGCTGGACCGGGTGGCCGGCGAGGATCCGGCGCCCGACGCCGACGGCGGCTGGCGCGGCCGCCTCACCATGATCGCCCGCCAGCGCTGGGCCATGGCGCAACGCCACCCCTGGTTCCTGCAGGTGGGCGTCCACCGCCCGCCGCTCGGCCCCAACGTCCTCGCCCGCGTCGAGGCGACACTCAGCGCTATCGACGGCATAGGTCTTTCGGAAACCGAGATGGACCAGGTCACGTCCCTGGTCGGCGACTATGTTCGCGGGGCGGTGCGCGGCGCGCTCGAGGCCCGCGAGATCGAGAAGCAGACCGGAATGACCGACGAGCAGTGGTGGGCCATGAACACCCCCCTGCTGGAGGGCCTGGTCGACCCCGCGCGCTACCCCACCACGGTGAAGATCGGCGAGGCCTTCAAGGCCGGCCGCATGCCGCCGCCCGACCACGAGCGCAACTTCGAGTTCGGCCTGCAGCGCGTCCTCGACGGCATCGAGGCCTTCATCGCCAATAGATGAGTCGCTCCCTGATCCTTCTCCCCTTGCGGGAGGAGGACCACCTAACCTAACCGCCAAGTGGCCCTAGCGGCGCGGCGACCTCCCCATTAGGGTCCCGGCCAGCCTGTGTTCCCCTTGCCGAGTGATCGATGAAAAAGCTTCTCCTGAGCGTCGCCGCCTGCGCTCTCGCCACCACCGCCTTCGCCGCCCCAGCCGCCGACCCCAAGATCGACCCGGCGCTGATCTCCGAACATATCAAGGTGCTGTCGTCCGACGCCTTCGAGGGCCGCGGGCCGGCCACGCCCGGCGAGGTCAAGTCGGTCGCCTACATCACCAAGGAGTTCAAGGCCGTGGGCCTGCAGCCCGGCGGCGACAAGACCAAGACCGGCCGCGCCTGGACCCAGGACGTCCCGCTGGCCGAGTTCGACATCAAGGGCCCGGTGGCCTTCACCGTGAAGGCGGGCGGCGCGGCCCAGAGCTGGAAGCAGGGCGTCGAGATCGCCATCCGCGCGCCCGAGACCGGCGTCGACCACATCGACCTGAAGGACATCCCCGTCGTCTTCGTGGGCTATGGCGTCAAGGCGCCGGAGCGCAAGTGGGACGACTTCAAGGGCGTCGACCTGCACGGCAAGCTGGCGCTGGTCCTGGTCAACGACCCCGACTACGAGACGGGCAAGGGAGACTTCGGCGGCAAGGCCATGACCTATTACGGCCGCTGGACCTACAAGTACGAGGAGGCCGCCCGCCAGGGCGCGCTCGGCTTCATCGTGATCCACGAGACCGGCCCGGCCAGCTACGGCTGGAACACGGTCAAGAACTCCAACACCAACGCGGTCTTCGACATCATCCGCAAGGACCCGTCCAAGGTCCACGCCCCCATCGAGGCCTGGATCCAGCGCGACCAGACGGTGGACCTCTTCAGGCAGGCCGGCCTCGATTTCGAGGCCCTGAAGAAACAGGCCCAGACCCGCGACTTCAAGCCGGTGACGCTGAAGGGTGTCACCATGTCCACGGCGTTCAAGGTCGAGGCCAAGCACGTGATCTCGCACAACGTGGTGGGCGTCCTGCCGGGGACCAAGCATCCGAACGAGCGGGTCATCTACTCCGCCCACTGGGACCACCTGGGCGTGGGCCTGCCCGACGCCAGGGGCGACCGGATCTACAACGGCGCGGTCGACAACGCCTCGGGCGTCGCCGGCATGATCGAGATGGCGCGGGCCTTCGCGCGCGCCCCGCGCACCGAACGCACCGTGCAGTTCATGGCGGTGACCGCCGAGGAAAAGGGCCTGCTGGGCTCGGAGTACTACGCGACCAACCCGCTCTATCCGCTGGCCACCACGGTCGCCAACATCAACACCGATGGCGGCGCCGTGAACGGCCCGGCCAAGGACATCAGCGTCTCCGGCGACGCGGGCCTCACCCTGCAGGACGACCTGATCCGCGTCGGCAAGGACCACGGCCGCTATTTCACCGCCGACGCGCGGCCGGAGGCCGGCAGCTTCTTCCGCTCCGACCACTTCTCCTTCGCCAAGCAGGGGGTGCCGGCGCTCAGCTTCCACTCCGGCCAGGACCTGGTGAAGGGCGGCGTCGCGGCCGGCAGGGCGGCGTCGGAGGCTTACACCCGCGACAAGTACCACCAGCCCGCCGACGAGTTCGATCCCAACTGGGACCTGACCGGCATGAGCCAGGACCTGGCGATCCTCTACGACCTCGGGACCCAGCTCGCCAACTCGCGCGAGTGGCCGGAATGGAAGCCGGGCTCGGAGTTCAAGGCGGCGCGGGACAAGACCGCGGCCTTGCGGAAGTAGCGCCATGGCGGCCGGAAAAATCCGCCTCGGCATCGGCGGCTGGACCTTCGAGCCCTGGCGCGGGGTCTTCTACCCGCCGGGGCTGAAGCAGGCCGACGAGCTCGCCTATGCAGCCTCCAAGCTCACCGCCATCGAGATCAACGGCACCTACTATTCCAGCTTCAAGCCGGACAGTTGGGCCAAGTGGCGGGCGGCCACGCCCGACGGCTTCAAGTTCGCGGTCAAGGCCTCGCGCTTCTGCACCAACCGCAAGGTGCTGGCCGACGGCGCCGAGAGCCTGGGCAAATTCCTGAACCAGGGCCTCTCAGAACTCGGCGACCGGCTTGGTCCGATCCTCTGGCAGTTCGCCAACACCAAGAAGTTCGATCCGGACGACTTCGAAGGCTTCCTGAAGCTGCTGCCCGCGACGCAGGACGGCCTGCCGCTGGCCCATGTGCTGGAGGTGCGCCACCCGACCTTCGTCGACCCGGCCTTCGTGGCGCTCGCCCGCAAGTACGGCGCGACCATCTGCCTGGCCGACCACTTCACCTATCCGATGATCCCCGACGTCAGCGGCGATGTGGTCTACGCCCGCCTGCAGACCGGCTCCGACGACGTCCCCACCGCCTACAAGCCCGCCGACCTCGACCTCTGGGTCGAGCGCTTCAAGACCTACGCCGCGGGCGGCGCGCCCTCCGACCTGCCGATGGCCGACGCAGCGACGCCCGCGCCGGTGAAGCCCCGCGACGTCTACGCCTTCGTCATCCACGAGGGGAAGGTCCGCGCCCCTGCCGCCGCCAAGGCGATGATCGAGCGGGTCGGCGCGTAAAAAGCTCCGCTCATTCCCGCGAAAGCGGGAACCCAGGCGTTTTTGTTACTGAGTCGATGCGCCTCCAGGGTCTCCAACCGTCCGAAACACATAAAAAACCTGGGTCCCCGCTTTCGCGGGGATGAGCGGTGGTTGGGAAAGCCTGCGCCTTGACCGACCCTAGGTCAGGGCGCTTCGCTGCCCGGAGAAACCAGGGAGGATGCGGCCATGGCCGAGCTCGCGATGGACGACCTGATGTTCCGCCCCGGCCTGATGCAGGGCCAGCGGATCCTGATCACCGGCGGCGGCACCGGCCTGGGCAAGGTGATGGCCGAGGCCTGCCTGATGCTGGGCGCGGAGGTCTATATCTGCGGCCGACGCGGCGGCGTGGTCGAGGAAGCCGCCAGGGATCTGACGGATGCGCACGGCGGCAAATGCGTAGGCCTAGCCTGCGACATCCGTGTGCCCGAGGCCATCGCCGAGATGGTCGACACCGTCTGGGCCGACGGCGGGGCGCTGACCGGCCTGGTCAACAACGCCGCCGGCAACTTCATCAGCCGCACCGAGGACCTCTCGCCCCGCGGCTTCGACGCCATCGCCAACATTGTCTTCCGCGGCTCGTTCTTCGTGACCCAGGAGTGCGGCAAGCGCTGGCTGGCCGAGGGCAAGCACGCCTCGGTGGTCTCGATCCTCACCACCTGGGTCTGGCACGGCGGGCCGTTCACGGTGCCCTCGGCCATGTCCAAGGCGGGCCTCAACGTCATGACGCAGTCGCTGGCCGTGGAGTGGGGCAACCGCGGCCTGCGCTTCAACGCCATCGCGCCCGGCCCCTTCCCGACCGAAGGCGCCTGGGCGCGGCTGAACCCGGGCTCGGGCACGGAGTCCGAGAAGAAAGACCCGACCATCCCGCTCGACCGCAACGGCGAGATGCGCGAGCTGGCCAACCTGGCCGTCTACCTGCTCGATCCCGGCTCGGCCTATGTGAACGGCCAGACCATCGCCATCGACGGCGGCTCGCACCTGCGCGGCGGCGGCGGCTTCGCCCGCCTGGCCGCCTGGGGCGACGCCGAATGGGAAGCCGCCCGCTCATCCATCCGCTCCGCCAACGAGAAGGACCGGGCGCAACGGACGGTCTAGACCCTCTTCCCTTCCCAATTTTGGGAAGGGGGACCATCGGCCGGAGAGCCGATGGTGGGAAGGGCAAGCCACGAGCTCGGCGCTGCCGCTTTCCCTCTCCACCATTCCCTCTTCGGGGAACGGTCCCCCTCTCCCGCTTCGCGAGAGAGGAAGGTTTGCTTTCCTCGACAGCGACCGTAGAGTGACACGCGTCACTTTTGAGTCCCAGCAAAGCTGTCCATGTCCCAGGTCGCCTACCTCATCTCCGGCAAGCGCGAGCAGACCAAGGTCGCCAATCGCCAGGCGATCCTCGACGCCGCACGCGAGGTGTTCGGGGAGCTGGGCTACGAGGCCGCCACGGTGCGCGACATCATCCGCCGCACCGGCCTCGCGGCCGGCACCTTCTACAACTACTACCGCTCCAAGGAGGAAGTGTTCGCCGCCCTCGCCGACGACGGCGCGCGCCGCTTCGCCCCGATCCTGAAGGGCCTGCGCGGCAAGGGCTATTCCTTCGAGGACTTCGTGCGCAAGGCGATCGCCGCCTACTTCGACTTCATCGCCGAGGAGCAGCGGACCTGGATCGAGCGCCGGCCGGCCGGCGAGCCGCATCCCCACGTCCAGGGCGAGACCCCGGAGATGGCCGCCGTCTTCGCCGAGATCCGCGACGCCCTCGCCGAGGACATCGCCCGCCGCAAGGGGCCCTTCGCCGACCCGGACTACATGGCCGCCGCCTGCATCGCCATCGCCCGCGAGGTCGGCGACAAGATGCTGGAGCGCCGCCCGGTCGACACCAAGGGCGCGGCCGAGTTCGCCGTCACCATGATCCTGAGCGGGCTGAAGGGCCTGCCCAAGGCCCACGGCTAGCCATGACCAGCCCCGCCACCCAACGCATGATGGTCCGCAAACTGCTGAGCTTGCCGATTCCCATGCTCCGCTTGATGGCCGGCGGCGGCGTGGTCTACCAGGGCGGCCGCACGCTCGACCCGCGGCTGCAGTACCTGGCCGCCCAGGCGCGCGGCGCCCCGCCGATGACCACCCTCACGCCCGAGGAGGCGCGGCAGGCCAGCGCCATCGGCCTGGCCGTCACCGGCGGCGACCCGGAGCCCGGCGTCCGCACCGAGGCCCTGAGCCTCCCGGGCCCCGGCGGCGACATTCCCGCCCGCGTCTACCGGCCCGACAACCAGGACGCCCAGGCGCCCCTGATGGTCTTCGCCCACTTCGGCGGCGGGGTGATCGGCGACCTGGAGACCTGCGACGCCTTCTGCTCGATCCTGGCCCACACCGCGCGCGGCCCGGTGCTCTCCGTCGACTACCGCCTGGCGCCGGAGCATCGCTTCCCGGCGGGGCTGGAAGACGTGCTGGCCGCCTACCGCTGGGCCCGCGACAACGCCCAGCGCTTCGGCGCGCCGCCGGCCCAGGCGGCCATCGGCGGCGACTCCATGGGCGGCAACTTCGCCGCCGTCGTCTGCCAGGAACTGAAGAAGGCCGGCGAGCCGCAGCCCGCCCTGCAGCTCCTGATCTATCCCTGGGTCGAGGTGGTCTGCGAAAGCGCGTCCATGACCACCTACGGCGACGCCTTCCCGTTGACCCGGTCCACATTGGAGTGGTTCGCCGGCCACTACATGGGCCCGGGCGACAGCCCGGCCGATCCGCGCCTTTCCCCCCTCAGGGCCCCGGACCTGTCCGGCCTGGCGCCCGCCGTGGTCGTGACCGCCGGCTTCGACCCCCTGCTCGACCAGGGCGAGGCCTATGCGCGGCGGCTGAAGGAGGCGGGGGTTCCGGTCATCTACCGCTGCTACGACGGCCTGGCGCACGCCTTCACCGCCTTCACCGGCGCGGTGCCCTGCGCCGACGTCGCCTGCCGCGAGGTCGCGGGCCTGGTGCGCGAGGGCTACGAAGGCCGCATCACCTGATGAAGGCGCTGGTCGTGGAGCGGCTCGCGCCCGACTACCAGGGCTGCGCGGTCAAGCAGGTCCCCATGCCGCAGCCCGGCCCCGGCGAGGTCCGCATCCGCGTCCGCGCCGCGGCGGTGAACTTCCCCGACCTGATGCAGACCCGCGGCGAGCATCAGCACAAGCCGCCCGTGCCCTTCATCCCCGGCATGGAGCTGGCCGGCGAAGTCGACGCCCTGGGCGATGGCGTGGAGGGCCTTGCGCCCGGCGATCCGGTCTGCGGCGGCGGACGCGGCGGCATGGCGGAATACGCCGTGCTCCCGGCCGCGGGCCTGCGCCGGAAGCCCGACACCCTGACCTTCAGCCAGGCGGCCGGCTATCCGGTGGCCTATCTGACGGCCTACGTCGCCTTCGAGCGTTGCGCGCGGCTGCAGCCCGGCGAGTGGGTGCTGGTCCACGGCGCGGCCGGCGGCGTGGGCCTGGCCGCCGTGGACCTGGCCCGGATCATGGGCGCCCGGGTCATCGCGGCCTCGGCCTCCGACCACAAGCTCGACGTCATCGCCCGGGAATACGCCCCCGAGGCCACGGCCAACGTCACCCAGGGCTTTCGCGAGCGGGTCAAGGAGATCACCGGCGGGCGCGGCGCGGACGTGATCTACGACCCCGTCGGCGGCGACGTCTTCGACGAGAGCCTCCGCTGCATCGCCTTCGGCGGCCGGATCCTGTCCATCGGCTTCACCTCCGGCCGGCTGCCGGTGCTGCCGGTCAATATCGCGCTGATCAAGGGCTTCTCGGTGATCGGCGTGCGCGCCGGCGAATACGGCCGCCAGTTCCCGCAGAAGGGCCGCGAGAACAACGACGCCATCTGGAAGCTCGCCGAGGCAGGCAAGGTGAAGCCCAGGGTGGACGCCGAGTATGCGTTGGATGACTGGCGGGCGGCCTTCGATTCGCTGGCCGACCGCAAGGTGATCGGCAAGACCATCGTGCGGCCGGATCTCTAACGATCTAGCTCGCCCTCCGCTCATCCCCGCGAAAGCGGGGACCCAGGCTTTTTTCGTAGCTACAGAGCAACGCCGCGAGCCGTGCCAGTCCAAGCTCCCGAACACAAAACACCTGGGTCCCCGCTTTCGCGGGAATGAGCGGTTGGAGGGAGAGTCACGTCCCGTCACACCCCAGCTTAAATTTCATGGCGGCGAGCATGCCTTCGGGCCTGGGCAACTCAAGGACGCGCGGAACGCGCGCCGCCACGCGGGCGGCCAGCGGCCGCTCCTTGACTTGCCCAGGCCCGAAGGCTCCCATCATCCGTGAAATCTAAGGACGGGAGGCATCCCAAGGATGCTCCCTTGGGGCCAAAGGCGCATGACCATCGGCAGCGAAGACGAACTCGAAAAGCTCAAAATCGCCGGCCGGGTCGTCGCCCAGACGCTGAAAGCCATGGGCGAGGCCCTGGAACCCGGCATCACCACGCGTGAGCTCGACGCCATCGGCCGCCGCCTGCTGGAACTGGAAGGCGCCCGCGCGGCCCCGGAGCTGACCTACGGCTTCCCGGGCGCGACCTGCATCTCGATCGGCCCCGACGTGGCGCATGGGATCCCCGACGACCGGGCCATCGCCGCGGGCGACCTGGTCAACATCGACGTCTCCGCCGAGATCGACGGCTTCTTCGGCGACACCGGCGCGAGTTTCGCCGTGCCGCCGGTCGCCCCCAGGGTCGAGCGCCTGTGCCGCGACGGCCGCCGCGCGCTCTGGACCGGCATCCGCGCCGTCCGCGCCGGCGGCGAGCTGGGCGCCATCGGCCGCAGCATCGAGGCCTTCGCCGACCGCAACGGCTACAGCCTGATCCGGAACCTCGCGAGCCACGGCGTGGGCGCGGCCCTGCACGAGGAGCCGAGGGAAATCCCCACCTGGAACGAGCCCGGCGACCGCCGCCGCATCGACGAAGGCCTGGTCTTCACCATCGAGCCCTTCCTGTCGCTGGGCGACGACTGGGTCGACGAGACCGGCGACGGCTGGACGCTTCGCCCCACGCACGGGACGCCCACGGTGCAGTATGAGCACACCCTGGTGGCCACTCGGCGCGGGCCGGTGGTGCTGACTCTGGGGGAATGAAGCGGCCACGGCGGTTGACACGCCCCGCCTCTTCCCCTATCCACCGCCGCTCGATTTTCGACCCCGGAGCTCCCCGTGAAGCGGACTTTTCAACCGTCGCGCCTTGTTCGCGCCCGCCGCCACGGCTTCCGCCTGCGCATGTCCACGAAGAATGGCCAGAAGGTTCTGGCCCGCCGCCGCGCCAAGGGCCGCAAGCGGCTCAGCGCCTAGGTTTGGGCGCCTAAGACCTGACTGCGGTATGGTGTCGGAGTGTCCGACGCCCCTCTTAAAATCGAACGCCTCAAGAAGCGCCCGGATTTCCTGGCCTGCGCGCAGGGCCCCTATTGCGCCCGCGGCGCCGTGCTGGTCCAGGCCCGGCCCCGCGACGAGACGCCGCTGGTCCGGGCCGGCTTCACCGCCACCAAGCGGATCGGCGGGGCCGTGGAGCGCAATCGCGCGAAAAGGCGATTGCGGGAGGCCGCCCGCCTCTTGCTTCCGGCGCTGGCGTCCCCAGGTTTCGACTATGTATTCATCGCACGCGGCGGTGTGACGACGCGCCCTTGGCCGCGTTTGCTTGACGATGTGAAAAGCGCGCTGATAAGGCTCGCCGCCGACCGCGACCGCCCTCAATCCTAAGGGCCTCTCTCCTTACCGGACCGCGCCCGTTCCCATGCAAGACGATTCCAGCCGCAACACGATCATCTTCCTCGTGTGTGCGCTCGCACTGTTCATCGTCTATCAGATGTTCGTGCTCGAGCCCGCGCAGAAGCGCAAAGCCGCCGAGCTGAAGGCCCACCCGCCCGCCGCGGCCGCCCAGCTCCTGCCCGGAGCGCCGGCCCTGAACGCCCCGCCGGCGGTCACCCGCGCCGCGGCGCTGGCGGCCACGCCCCGCGTGCCCCTGGCCGCCCCGGCGCTGAAGGGCTCCATCTCCCTGCGCGGCGGCCGCCTCGACGACCTGTTCCTGACCAAGTACCGGCAGACCACCGACAAGGGCTCGCCGCCCGTCGAGATGCTGCGGCCGGAAGGCGCGCCCTTCCCCTGGTTCATCGACTTCGGCTGGGTCGGCCAGAACGTCCCCGCCCTGCCCGGCGCCACCACGAACTGGACCCTGGCGGAGGGCTCGACGCTGGCCCCCGGCGCGCCGGTCACGCTGACCTACAACAATGGCCAGGGCCTCAGCTTCACCCGCCGGATCGCGGTCGACCAGAACTACATGTTCACCGTCACCGACACGGTGGCCAACGCCGGGCCGATCCCGGTGACGCTCGCGCCTTACGGCACCGTGCAGCGCCAGGGCGTGCCTCCCGACGTGGCCAAGTCGGGCGTCGTGCACGAAGGCGCCATCGGCTACCTCGACGGCCACGTGCGGGCCTTCACCTACAAGGACCTGTCGAAGAACGGCGGCTCGACCCAGGAATTCAACTCCGCGGGCGCCTGGACGGGCATCACCGACAGATATTGGCTGGCGGCCCTGATCCCGGACGCGGGCGAGCAGGTGCACGCCGTCTACCGCGACGCCAAGGCGGGCAATGTCGATGTCTACGAGGCCAACTACACCGGGGCCGCGCGCACCATCGCGCCCGGCGGCCAGGTCACGGTCACCCAGCATCTGTTCGCCGGCGCCAAGACCGTCCCCCTGCTGCAGGCCTATCAGAAGTCCCTCGGCATCGCCCATTTCGACGACGCGGTGGACTGGGGCCGGTTCTTCTTCTTCCTGACCCGGCCGATCTACACCTTCCTGACCTTCATCTTCCACCAGGTCGGCACCTTCGGGGTCGCCATCCTGCTGCTCACCGTCTGCGTGCGCGTGGCCTTCTTCCCGATCGCCAACAAGCAGTACGAGTCGATGACCAAGATGAAGAAGGTCCAGCCGCTGATGGAGGACCTGCGCCGGCGCTACAAGGACGACCCGGCCAAACAGCAGCAGGAGATCATGGCCCTCTACCAGCGCGAGAAGGTCAATCCGCTGGCCGGCTGCCTGCCGATCCTCCTGCAGATCCCGGTGTTCTATTCGCTCTACAAGGTGCTCAACATCTCCATCGAGATGCGCCATGCGCCGTTCCTGGCGTTCAGCGACCTGTCGGCGCGCGACCCGACAACCATCTGGAACCTGTTCGGCCTGATCCCCTGGAATCCCGCGCACCTGCCGCTGCTGGGGCCGATCCTCGACACCAGCCTGCACCTGGGCATCCTGCCCCTGGCCTACGGCTTCACCATGTTCCTGACCACCTCGATGACCCCGCAGACGGGCGTCGATCCGGCCCAGCAGCGGATCTTCCAGTTCATGCCGCTGATCTTCATGTTCATCATGGCCCCCTTCGCCGTGGGCCTGCTGATCTACTGGACCTGGTCGAACGTGCTGACGACCCTGCAGCAGTACGTGATGATGCGCCGCTTCAAGGTGGACAACCCCATCGACCGCGCGCTCGCGCGCCTGACCGGCAAGGCTGGCGGCGGGTGAGCGACGACTTCACCGCCGAGGAGCTGGAGGCCGCCCGCGTCCTCTTCGCCCACGAGGTGACCTTCATGATGGGGGCCGTGGCCATCGCTGGCCTGCCGCCCGCGGACCTTCCGGAAGTGGCCTTCGCCGGCCGCTCCAATGTGGGCAAGTCCACGCTGATCAATGCGGTCGCCGGGCGCCTGCATCTGGCGCGGGCGTCCAACTCGCCGGGCCGGACGCGGGAGGTGAACTTCTTCGTCGCCGACGAGAAGCTGCGCCTCGTCGACCTGCCCGGCTACGGGTTCGCCCGAGCGTCCCGCGGCGACGTGAAGAAGTTCCAGAACCTCGGCCGCGACTACCTGCGCGGCCGGCCGAACCTGAAGCGCGCCTATCTGCTGATCGACGCGCGCCACGGGCTGAAGGACGTCGACACCGAGGCGCTGGACGCCTTCGACCTGGCCGCCGTCTCCTACCAGATCGTGCTGACCAAGTCCGACAAGCTGAAGCCCGCCGAGGTCGAGGCCGTCACCGCCCGCACCCTCGCCGCCATCGCCAAGCGCCCCGCCGCCTTCCCCCGGGTGCTCGCCACCTCCTCGGAAAAGGGAACCGGCATCCCCGAACTGCGGGCCGAGATCGTCGCCGCCTGCGCCATCTAGGCCACGTTGTGGTACCCTCGCCTTCGGGAGGAACCCATGGCCCAGAACACCCTCGCCGCGATCCTGACCGCCGCGATGCTGGCGACGGCCGGAGCCGCGCAGGCCCAGCCGAACCAGCCCCTGTTCCTGTTCATCTACAGCCCTGGCCCCGCCTGGAAGCCTGGTGTGCCGGCGGGCCAGCAGGCGCTGGCCCCACACGGCAAGTACATGGCCAGCCTCGCCGCTGATGGGCGCCTGGTCGCCGGCGGCCCGCTGCTCGACGCCGACGGCGGTATGGCCATATTGCACGCCGCCGACGCCGAGGCCGCTCGCGCCATCCTAGCCGCCGACCCGGCAGTAAAGGCCGGGATCATGAAGGCGGAGATCCATGGCTGGTCGCCGCAGTTCGGCTCGAACGACCCCTTGCTGCCCAAGGCCCACTGACGCCCGCGACGGCGGGACTAGGCGGACCTCGCGTCATCGCGCTAGGAAGTCGCCATGCTGAACACCGACACCCGCACCGTCTTTGACGAAGACCTGAACCTCTTCCGCGACCAGGTCCGGAAGTTCTACGACAAGGCCCTGATCCCGAACCTCGACCGCTGGGAAGAGGAAGGTGTCGTGGACCGCGGCTTCTGGCTGGCGGCCGGTGAGGCGGGGCTGCTCTGCCCGCAGGTTCCCGAGGAATACGGCGGCCTGGGCGCCGACTACCGCTACAACACCGTGATCGGCGAGGAGCTTTCCTACGCCGGCTCCAGCGCCGGCATCACGCTCCAGTCCGACATCGTCGTCGACTACATCATCAACTACGGCTCCGAGGAGCAGAAGCGGCGCTGGCTGCCGGGGATGGTCTCCGGCGAGGTGATCACCGCCATCGCCATGACTGAGCCGGGCGCCGGCTCCGACCTGCAGGGCGTGCGCACCACCGCCGTGCGCGACGGCAACCACTACGTCGTCTCGGGCTCCAAGACCTACATCACCAACGGCCAGAGCGCCGACCTGATCGTGGTGGTCGCCAAGACCGACCCGACCCTGGGCTCGAAGGGCATCTCGCTGATCCTGGTGGAAGGCGACCGCGCCGGCTTCAAGCGCGGCCGCAACCTCGACAAGGTAGGCCAGAACTCCGCCGACACCTCGGAGCTGTTCTTCGAGGACGTCCGCGTGCCGATCACCAACTGCCTGGGCGAGGAGGGCAAGGGCTTCGCCTACCTGATGAACCAGCTCCCGCAGGAACGGCTGCAGATCGCCATCGCCGGCCAAGCGGGCGCGCAACGCGCCTTCGACGAGGCGGTGAAGTTCACCAAGGAGCGCAAGGCGTTCAAGCAGACCGTGTTCGACTTCCAGAACACCCGCTTCACCCTGGGCGCGCTGAAGGCCAAGCTGCAGGCCGGCTGGGCGCACCTCGACTGGTGCATCGCCCGCCACCTGGAAAAGAAGCTCACCGCCGCCGAAGCCAGCGCCGCCAAGCTCTTCCACACCGAGCTGCAATGGGAAGTCTGCGACGCGGCCCTGCAACTGCACGGCGGCGCCGGCTACATGAACGAGTACCCCATCGCCCGCCTCTGGCGCGACGCCCGCGTCCAGCGGATCTACGGCGGGACGTCCGAGATCATGAAAGAGGTCGTGGCGCGCTCGATCTAAGCCTCCTCTCCCCCGACGCGAAGCGCGAGGGGAGAGGGTAGGGTGAGGGGGGGCTGGGTCCCGTCAGTCTCGCCCGGGGTCGCCCGAGGGCCCTCGCCCGACCGTCGGCGGATCAGCGCTTCACGAGCCGCCCCTCACCCTACCCTCTCCCCATGCTTCGCTGGGGAGAGGAGGCTACGGAACCCGCTTCACCACCTCCCCGCCCTTCATCACGAACACCGGATGCTCCAGCACGGTCACGTCGCTCAGGGGATCGCCCTTCACGCCCACCAGGTCGCCATAGTGGCCGGGGGTCGCCTGGCCCACGTCCTTCACCCGGTCCAGCGCCTGGGCCGCGGTGAGCGTCGCGCTCTGGATGGCCTGTAGCGGCGTCGCCCCATAGCGCACCATCACCGCGAACTGCCTGGCGTTGGTCCCGTGCGGATAGACGCCCGCGTCGGTGGAGAAGATCATCCTCACGCCGGCCTTCAGCGCCTTGCGGTAGTTCTCGCGCTGGATGTCGCCGATGTCGCGGTCCTTCTGCAGGTTCTCCTCCAGCACGCCGTTCTTCTTGCCCTCGGCCTGGGTGTAGTCGGTGTTGTAGATGTCCATGCCGAAGTAGGCGCCCTTCTGGACCGCGAGCTTGATGCCCTCGTCGTCGACCAGGCTGGCGTGCTCGATGGTGTCGACCCCGCCCAGGATCGCGGCCTTGATGCCGCTGGCGCCGTGGGCGTGGGCGGCGACCCTCATGCCGGTGGCGTGGGCCTCGTCGACGATGGCCCGGATCTCCTCGAGGGTCAGTTGCTGGGCGCCGGGCGTGTCGCCGTGGCTGAAGACCCCGCCGGTGGCGCAGATCTTGATCACCTGGGCGCCGTACTTGTGCATCTCGCGCACGCGCCTGCGGCCCTCGTCGGGACTGTCGATCACCGCATCGCCCTTCTGGCGCATCGAGGGCGGGAAGGAATTTGAGTCGCAGTGCCCGCCGGTGGAGCCGATGGCGTAGGCCGCCGGCACGATCCGCGGCCCCTCGACATAGCCCGCCTCGATCGCCTGCATCAGCCCCACGTCGTCGAAGTTGCGCGAGCCCACGTTGCGCACCGTGGTGAAGCCCGCCTCCACCGTCGCCTTGGCGTGGGCCGTGGCGATGGCCGGCCAGAAGCTGTCGGTGAACTGCAGGCGGTTGTAGCCGCCGTAGAGCGGCGAGGACGTCAGGTGCACGTGCATGTCGATCAGGCCGGGCAGCAGCGTCACGCCCGGCAGGTCGACCCGCTCGGCGCCGGCCGGATAGTCGGCGCGGCCCTGCGCCTGCACCGCCTCGATCCGCCCGTCGGTGATCAGCACCGCGGGCTTTTCCACATATTTGCCGGTGGCTACGTCGAGCAGCCGGTCGGCCGTCACGATCACGGTGCGCGCCTGCGCCCCCGACGCCCACGCCCCGGTCGCCAGCGCCACCCCGGCCACGGCCGCCGCCACGACACCCGCAATCCGCATGTTCATCCCCCTCTAAAGCCCTGCCCCAAGGCTTAGCACGGCGGCCGGCCGGGAACAGGGCGCCGGGACGAACTGACGCCTTCCACGATTCAATCAATGCGTGCAGAAAAAACAACCGGAACGGCAGGCGAGTCGGCCGGCCGTCGGAGGGGGCGTCGAGCCAGGATGTTGAAGTCGGTATTCTATGTCAGCGCCAAGGCCGCCCCCTGGCCGCACGACGGCCCCGACGTTGAGGCGATCACCCGGGTCGCCCGCGCCCGCAACGCCGCCCTGGACCTCACCGGGGCCCTGATTTCCAGCGACGAGCACTTCGCGCAGGTCCTTGAGGGGCCGGCGGCGGCGGTCGATGCGGTGATGGCCAGCATCTTCCGCGACCCTCGCCACTGGCGGGTGACGGTGCTGGAGGAGGCCGCCCGGGGCGAGCGCCGCTTTCCGCAATGGTCGCTGGCCTACGCGGGACACACGCCCCTGGTCGCCCTGCGCATCGCGCCCCGCCTGCTGACCCCGCGCGCCCAGCCGCAGGACACCGCGGAGCTGATGAAACTCATCCAGGCCGTCGCCAGGCCGCTGTAGCCGCGCCCGCCACGCCGCCGCCGAAGGTGACAGGCGCCCCTGCGTCCGCTATCGGAGCGCTCCGAACTTCGAAGAGCCGAGACGCGCCCCGTGCCCCCCGATTCCTCCAAGGTGGACGACAGCCAGGGCCAGGCCGGCCCGGAGCAGGGATGGGCGACCGCCAGGACGCTCGCCGAGGCCCTGCCCTACATCCAGCGCTATGACCGCGAGACCGTGGTCATCAAGTACGGCGGCCACGCCATGGGCGAGGAGCAGGTGGCCAAGCAGTTCGCCGCCGACGCGGTGCTCCTGAAGATGCTGGGCCTGCATCCGGTGATCGTCCACGGCGGCGGGCCGCAGATCTCGGCCATGCTGGAGCGCGCGGGCGTCAAGTCCACCTTCATCGACGGCCTGCGCGTCACCGACGCGGCGACCATGGAGGTGGCCGAGATGGTCCTCTCCGGCGCGATCAACAAGGAGATCGCCAACTGGATCACCCTGGCCGGTCGCGAGGCCGACGTGCGCGGCGTGGGCCTGTCGGGCAAGGACGCGCGGCTGATCACCGTCGAGAAGGTCACGCGCACCAAGAAGGACCCGGACTCCAACATCGAGAAGGCCGTGGACCTGGGCTTCGTGGGCGACCCCAAGCGGGTCGACCCCAAGCTGATCGAGGCCCTGATCTACGCCGACGAGGACTACATCCCGGTGATCGCGCCGATCGGCGTCGCCGAGGACGGCCAGACCTACAACATCAACGCCGACACGGTGGCCGGCGCCCTGGCCGGCGCGTTGAACGCCAAGCGCATGCTGCTGCTCACCGACGTGGTGGGCGTGCTGGACAAGAACGGCGAGCTGATCCGCCAGATGACGCTCGCCGAGGCCCGGGCCGCCATCGCCGACGGCGTCGCCACCGGCGGCATGATCCCCAAGCTGGAGACCGCCATCGCCGCGGTCGAGTCCGGCGTCGGCGCGGTGGTCATCCTCGACGGCCGCAAGCCCCACGCCATGCTGGTCGAGCTCTTCACCGAGCACGGGGCGGGCACGCTGGTCTGCGAATGATCGCCGACCTGAGACACGTCGACACCTGGCTCTTCGACCTGGACAACACCCTCTATCCGGCCGAATCCGGATTCATGGGCGAGATCGAGCGGCGGATGACCGCCTACGTCCAGAAGGTCACCGGCCTGGGGCGCGACGACGCCTACCGCCTGCAGAAGCAGTATCTGGCCGACTACGGCCTGACGCTGGGGGGCCTGGTCGAGCACCACGGCGTCGATCCGGCGGACTTCCACACCATCTTCCACGACATGTCGCTGGAGGCCCTCGCCCACGACCCGGAGCTGGTCGCCGCCATCGAGCGCCTGCCCGGCCGGCGGCTGATCTTCACCAACGCCGACGCCGTCCATGCCGAGCGCGTGCTCGGGCGGCTGGGCCTGACGCACCTCTTCGACGACATCTTCGACATCGGCTCGGCCGACTATGTGCCCAAGCCCGCCCGCGCCACTTTCGAGAAGATCAACGCCGCCCACGGCATCGACCCGGCCGCCGCGGCCTTCTTCGAGGACTCCGAACGCAACCTGGCGCCGGCCGCCGAACTCGGCATGACCACCATATTGGTGGGCCCGCACGCCGAGGCCTCCACCGCTCCGTTTGTCCGCTACAAGACCGCGAAGCTCGCGCCCTTCCTGGCGCAGGCCCGCCTCAAGGAAGCCGCCTGATGCCCGACCATTCCGACCTCAAGAGCGTCATCGAGGCCGCCTGGGAGGACCGCGAGGCGATCAGCCACCAGACCCAGGGCCCGGTCCGCGAGGCGGTGCTGGAAACCATCGAGCGCCTCGACGCGGGGACCCTGCGGGTCGCCAGCCGCGAGGCCGACGGCGCCTGGGTCACCCACCAGTGGGCCAAGCAGGCGATCCTGCTGTTCTTTCGCCTGACCCCCAACGCCCTGACCTCTTCCGACACGCCCGGTCCCTATTGGGACAAGGTCCCGATGAAGACCACCGGCTGGGACGCCGCACGGTTCGAGGCCGCGGGCTTCCGCGCCGTCCCCGGCAGCCTGATCCGCAAGGGCTCGTTCCTCGGCAAGGGCGTCGTCGCCCTGCCCTCGTTCGTCAACATCGGCGCCTATGTCGATGAGGGGACCATGGTCGACGGCTGGGCCACGGTCGGCTCCTGCGCCCAGATCGGCAAGCACTGCCACATCTCCGGCGGCGCGGGCATCGGCGGGGTGCTGGAGCCCCTGCAGGCCAACCCGACGATCATCGAGGACAACTGCTTCATCGGCGCCCGCTCCGAGGTCGCCGAGGGCGTCATCGTGCGCGAGGGCAGCGTGCTCTCCATGGGCGTCTACCTGACCTCGACCACCCCGATCGTCGACCGCAAGACCGGCGAGACCATCACCGGCGAGGTCCCGCCCTACTCCGTCATCATGTCCGGCTCGCGCCCCAACCCGCACGACCCGACCCTGCCGTCGACCTATTGCGCGGTGATCATGAAGACCGTCGACGAACGCACCCGCTCGAAGACCAGCATCAATGAGTTGCTGCGGGACTAGATGCTCCCCTCAGGGGGAGGATCTTGGCTACCGGCTCCGCGCGGTCCGGGCGTCGACATAGGGCGTTCCGTCCTTGTGCCGGTATTCCAACTCTCCTGTCCCGAGGGTCAGGTCGATGTCCGGATAGTCGCAGGCGTCCTCGTCCTCCCGCCGCGAACCTACCTCGAGCAGCACGGCCTCTACGGACGACCGGTTCTGCAGATGGTGGCCGTTGGGGGCGCCGGCCGGGAAGCCCGCGCAGTCGCCGGCGCGCAGCACCTGCTCGCCCTCGTCGGTGACCAGCACCACCTCGCCGGAGACCACCCAAACGAACTCGTCCTCCGCCGTGTGCCAGTGCCGCTGGCTGGACCAGACCCCGGGCGCCAGCCGCTGCAGGTTGACGCCGAACTGGGTCAGGCCGGCGGCGTCGCCCAGCTTCCAGCGCTTGCGCCGCTGGCACGGCGCGTCATAGGGCGGCGGATAGCCGGTCCCGAACCGGGTGGGCGCGGCATCGATGTCGATCTTGGGCACGGGTTCATTCCGGTCTAGGAGGGTCCCCCAACCTATCAAACACCACGCCGGAGGCGAGCTTGATCGACGCGATCAACCTGACCAAAGAGCTGATCCGCGCGCCCTCGGTGACGCCCGCGGACGCCGGCGCCATGGACATCGTCGAGCAGACGCTGACGGGCCTGGGCTTCGCCTGCCGCCGCATGAAGTTCGGCGAGATCGAGAACCTCTACGCCCGCTACGGGACCGCGAGCCCGAACCTCTGCTTCGCCGGACACACCGACGTGGTGCCGACCGGCGACGAGGCGGCCTGGACCTCGGGCGCTTTCGACGCGGCCGTGGTCGACGGCGTGCTGGTGGGCCGCGGGGCCGTCGACATGAAGTCGGCCATCGCCGCCTTCGCCGCCGCCTCGGCCAAGGCCATCGCCGCGGGCCAGGTCACCGGCTCCCTCTCCTTCCTGATCACCGGCGACGAGGAGGGCGTGGCCACCCACGGCACCAAGATGGTGGTCGAGGCCCTCGACCTGGAGGACGAGCCCATCACCCACTGCGTGGTCGGCGAACCCACGTCGTCGGAGGCCTTCGGCGACATGATCAAGGTCGGCCGCCGCGGCTCGATCAACGCCGAGATCACCGTCACCGGCGTGCAGGGCCACGTGGCCTATCCGCAGCGCGCGGCCAATCCCGTGCCGGTTCTGCTGCGCCTCCTGCTGCGCCTGCAGGAGCGCAAGCTGGACGGCGGCTATCCGGAGTTCCAGCCGTCGAACCTGGAGATCACCCAGATCGACGTGCCCAACACGGCTGCCAACGTCATCCCGGGCGTCGCCAGGGCCAGGCTGAACATCCGCTTCAACCCCAACCACACCGGCGAGGACCTGGCCGCCTGGATCGCCGGCGAGGCCGAAGCCGAGGCCCGCGGCTTCCAGGGCTCCATCCAGGTCGTCCCGCAGATCAGCGGCGAGGCCTTCCTCACCGAGCCCGGCCCCTTCACCGACGTGGTGGCCGCCGCCGTCCGCGACGTGGCCGGCCGCGACCCGGAGCTCTCCACCTCCGGCGGCACCTCGGATGCGAGGTTCATCCGCGCGCTGTGCCCCGTGGTCGAGCTGGGCCTGGTCGGCAAGACCATGCACCAGGTCGACGAACGCGCGCCCGTCGCCGAGATCCTGCAGCTCCAGGCCGTCTACGAACGCCTGATCGCGCGGTATTTCTTGGCGTTCAGGGAAGCGTAGCTCCTTCTCCCCTCGCGGGAGAAGGTGGCCGCGAAGCGGTCGGATGAGGGGGCAGTAGCCTGGTGACATATGGGCGTCGGAGCCCGCTAACGCCGATGCTCCCCCTCATCCGTCACCCTTCGGGCGACACCTTCTCCGGCGAGGGGAGAAGGGATCTATTCTTCGTAACTCACGCCGGTCAGATAGAGCCCGTCCGCCGGCGCAACCTGCCCACACGCGCGCCGGTCCTTGGCCTCCAGGGCCGCCTTCAGGTCTTCCGCCGTCCAGCGCCCCAGGCCGACCTCGGCGATGGAGCCGGTCATCGACCTCACCTGGCGGTGCAGGAAGGAGCGCGCCTCGAACACCAGCACCACCTCGTCGCCCTCGCGCCGCACCGTCGCCACGTCCAGGGTCTTCACCGGCGACTTCGCCTGGCAGGCCACGTCGCGGAAAGTCGTGAAGTCGTGCAGCCCGACCAGCGCCTGGGCCGCGGCGTGCATGGCGCCCGCGTCCAGCGGCGCCTTGACGTGCCAGACGTGGCCGCGCTCCAGCCCCGGCGGGCCGACCCGGTTCAGGATGCGGTAGCGGTAGCGCCGCTCGGTCGCCGAGAACCGCGCGTGCCAGCCCTCCGGCGCGACCTGCGCATCCAGCACCACGATGGGCTCGCCACGCAGGTGGGCGTTCAGCGCATTGCGCACGGTCTCCGCCGGCCAGTCCTTCGCCAGGTCGATGTGGACCACCTGGCCGGTGGCGTGGACGCCGGTGTCGGTGCGCCCGGCCGCGTGGACGCGCACGACCTCGCCGCAGAAGGCCGCCACCGCCCGCTCCAGCGACCCCTGCACCGTCGGCTGGTCGGCCTGGGCCTGGAAGCCGTTATAGGGGCCGCCGTCATATTCGAGGGTGAGCCGGAAGCGGGGCATCAGCCGAGCTGCGTCCCGGCCGCCACCGCCTGGCCGTTCAGGAAGGCCTCGGCGTCCTGCGGCCCGCGACCCTCGCGCTGCAGCCGCAGCAGGCGCACGGCGCCCGCGCCCGTTCCCACCAGCAGGCGGTCGTCCAGCACCCGGCCCGGCGGCCCATCCAGGTCCTCGAAGGCCGAGAGCAGGGCCTTGGCTCGCACCGGCCCCTTGTCGGTGGGCAGCAGGAACCAGGCGCCGGGCGACGGAGACAGGCCGCGGATCTTCCAGTCGACCTGCCGGCCGGGCTTGGCCCAGTCGATCCGCGCCACCTTCGGTCCGATCTTCTTGGCGTAGGTGACGCCTTCTTCCGGCTGCGGCGTCTCGATCGCGGTCCCGGCCTCGATGTCGACCAGCGTCCGCGCCAGCAGCTCCGCGCCCACCGCGGCCATCCGGTCGTGCAGGGTCCCGGCGGTGTCCAGCGGGCCGATGCGCAGGGTCTCGCTGGCCAGCACCGGCCCCTCGTCCAGCCCCTCGGTCATCCGCATGACCTCGACGCCGGTCAGCAGGTCGCCGGCCATGATCGCGCGCTGGATCGGGGCCGCGCCGCGCCAGCGGGGCAGGAGCGAGCCGTGCAGGTTGAAGGACCCCAGCCGGGGCGCCTCCAGCACCGCGCCCGGCAGGATCTGGCCGAACGCCACCACGCAGGCCGCGTCGAGCTCCAGCGCTGCGAACGCCGCGATCTCCGCCGGATCGCGCATGGAGGCGGGCGTCCTGACCGGCAGGCCGTGCTCCAGGGCGAAGGCGTGCACCGGCGACGGCTTCAGCGCCTGGCCGCGCCCGCGCGGGGCCGGCGGCTGGGAGTAGACGCAGGCGATCTCGTGCCCGGCGGCCGCCAGGCGGCGCAGGGCGGCCAGGGCGAAGTCGGGGGTTCCCAGGAAGGCGATCCGCATGGCCGTTGCTCTACCCGCCGCCGGGCCGCCCGCAAAGGCGCGGAACGCAAAGGCCGCGGAACCACGAGGCAAGCTTGGCCGTTGGTTGGCGGACCGAATAGGAGCCTGCCATGCGCACCCTCACCGCCATCGTCGCGCTCAGCGCCTGCCTGGCGCTGGCCGCCTGCTCGAAGTCGACCCAGGAGAAGACCGGCCAGGACCTCAAGGCTGTCGGCTCCGACGCCGCCTCGGCCGTGAAAGACGTCGCCAACGCGCCGGCCGCCAAACAGCTCGGCTCGGACCTGAAGCAGGGCACGGAGGAAGCCGCCGCCAAGACCAAGGTCGCCGCCGACCAGGCCGGCGAGAAGCTCAAGGCCGGCGCCAGCGAAGCCGGCGACAAGCTGAAGGCCGGGACCGAGAAGGCCGCTGCGGACATCAAGTCCGGGACCGACAAGGCCGCCGCCAAGACCGACGCCGCCGTCGATCACGCCAAGGACAAGGTGACGCACTGACAGGGGCTGTCATCGCGGTTTCGCCGCAGGCAAAGACCGGGATGACACCCTGAGGTGGAAGCCTAGGCCGCCTTGGCCTGCTTCTTGACCTTCTTCACCGCCTGCTCGCGCTTCAGGCGCGACAGGTGGTCGATGAACAGGACGCCGTCCAGGTGGTCCATCTCGTGCTGGATGCAGACGGCGAACAGGCCCTCGGCGTCCTCCTCGATCGTCTCGCCCTGGTAGTTCATGTAGCGCAGCTTCACCTGCGCCGGCCGCTCGACCTCGTCGTAGATCTCAGGCACCGACAGGCAGCCCTCTTCGTAGGGCGCGGTCTCCTCCGAGGCCCAGAGGATCTCGGGGTTCACGAAATACTGCGGCGCAGGGGGTTCGCCCTCGCGCGCCAGGTCCATGACGATCACCCGCTTGGGCACGCCCACCTGGATCGCCGCCAGGCCGATGCCGGGCGCGGCGTACATGGTCTCGAGCATGTCGTCCATCAGCGCGCGCAGCTCGTCGTCGACCGCGGCCACGGGCGCCGACACCTTCTTCAGGATCGGATCGGGGACAATCAGGATCTCACGCACGGCCATGGCGGCGAGGTAAGGGCCCTATACCCGAGCGTCAAGGTCGGCCAATGGCCTCACCGCAGGACTACCCCTCGTCGCCCGCCACCAGGCGCACCTGCGGCGGGGTCTCCGGCGACAGCTTGGCGAGCGGGCGCACCGCGGCGTTCAGGGGCTCGATTTGCGGGATGTCGCGCCCTTCGTGATCCACCTTCAGCTCCTCGAAGCGGCGGGCTTGCGTCAGGACCTGGGTTTCCAGCGAGCCGACGAACTGATTGTAGCGTCCGATCGCCTGCTCCAACGACTTGCCGACCGCCGCGGCATGGCCGCCCATCACGGCGATGCGCTTGTAGAGTTCGCGGCCCAGCTCAACGACCTTCTGGGCGTTGGCCGCCTGCTCTTCCGCCCGCCAGCCATAGGCCACGGCCTTGCACAGCGCGAAGAGCGTTGTGGGGGTCACGATCACCACCCGACGGTCCATGGCTTCCGTCATCAGGTCCGGCGCGCGGTCCAGGGCCGCCGCCAGGGCCGAATCCAGGGGGACGAACATGGCCACGAAGTCGGGGGAGTTCTTGAACTGGTCCCAATAGGCTTTCGCCGAGAGGCCCTGGATATGGCCGCGCACGCTCTGAAGATGCCGCAGGCCGATGCTCTCGCGCGCGGCGTCATCCGTGGCCTCCTGCAGCTCCAGGAAGGCGTTGAGGGAGCACTTGGCGTCGATGACGAACAGGCCGCCGCCCGGCATCTTCACCGTGACGTCCGGTCGCCGGCGGCCTTCCTCGGTGTCGGTAGAAGTCTGTTCCTCGAAATCGTAGCGGTGGGACAGGCCGGCGGCTTCCAGCACGTTGCGCAGGGTCTGCTCGCCCCAGCGCCCCTGTACGCCCGCGCCGCGCCGCAAGGCCGCGGAGAGCTTGCGCGCCTCGTCCTGCGTCGCCGTGGAGGCCGTCAGGAGCTGGGCGATCTGTTCCTTCAGGCCGCCGGTCTCCTCGACCCGGTTCTTCTCCACCAGGGCCACATGCTCCTGGAACTTCTGCAGGCTCTCGGCCACCGGCTTGAGCTGCGCCTCCAGCCGGGCCTGGGCGAGCCGTTCGCGGCCCGCGATCGCCTCCTCGTTCTTCTTGAGGATCGCCTCGGCCACGCCGGTCGCCGACTGGGTGAGCTGGGCGGCCACCAGGTCCGCTTGCTCCTGCATCATGCCGACCCGCATCTCGGCCGCGGCCGCCCGCATCCGCTCCTTCACCGCCCAGGCGACGGCGCCTGCGGTGGTGAGAGCAAACGCCAGCGTGGCAAGCAGGTACCCGTTCATGTTGCGTTCTTAGCGCAAGCGGTGAGTCGGGGCCAGCGCGCTCCTCCCCCGACCCGAAGAGGACGGGGGAGGTGGATCGCGCGGCAAGCGCGAGACGGAGGGGGCGCAAGGCCCCAGTCTCCGAGGTTGTCGCTTTGCGCCCCCTCCACCGCGTTCCGCGGTCCCCCTCCCCCGAAGTGTTCCCTTCGGGTGAGGAGCGTACGGCGCCTACGCCGGCCTGCGCGCCCTCATCGCCTGCGCAATGGTCCCGTCGTCGAGCCAGTCGAGCTCGCCGCCCACCGGCACGCCCCTCGCCAGCATGGTCACCGAGACGCCGGCGCCGGCCAGGCGGTCGGCGAGGTAGTGGGCGGTGGTCTGGCCGTCGACGGTGGCGGGCAGCGCCAGGATCACCTCACGGACCGCGCCGTCCGAGGCGCGCGCCACCAGGCCGTTGACCCTGAGCGCGTCGGGGCCCACGCCGTCCAGGGCCGACAGCAGCCCGCCCAGCACGTGATAGCGGCCCCGGAACGCGCTCGCCCGCTCCATGGCCCAGAGCGCGCCCACCTCCTCGACCACGCAGATCAGGGCGCCGTCGCGGCCGTTGTCGGCGCAGATCGCGCAGGGGTCCTGGGTGTCGAGCGAGCCGCAGGTCGCGCAGACCTTCACCCGCGCCGCGGCCTCGGCCAGGGCGTCGGCCAGGGGGACCAGGAGCTGGTCGCGCCGCTTCAGCAGCGCCAGGGCCGAGCGCCGCGCCGACCGCGGCCCCAGGCCGGGCAGCTTGGACAGCAGGCCGATCAGCCGCTCGATCTCGGGTCCGGCGGAGGCGGCCAAGCTAGAACTTCGGCATGCCGGGCATGCCGGCGAGCGGCCCGGCCGCCTTCTGCATCAGCTCCGCCGAGCGGGCGTCGAGCTGGCGCTTGGCGTCGGCGTGGGCGGCGGCGACCAGGTCGCCCACCATGTCCGCCTCGCCCGGGACCATCAGGCTGTCGTCGATGTCGACCCGCACGATCTGGCCCGTGCCCTTCAGCGTCACCTTGACCATGCCGTCGCCGGCCTGGCCCAGCAGCACGAGCTGCTCCAGCTCCGCCTGGGCCTGCCCCAGCTTCTCCTGCATGGCCTGGGCCTGCTTCATCAGGCCGGCGAGATCTTTCATGTGTGCAAGCCTTTCACCCTAGGCCGCCACAGGCGGCCATCGAACCACCAAGACCACCAAGATCACCAAGCTTGCAAGCAGGCCCGCCCTTGGTGTCCTTGGTGGTCTTGGTGGTGAAACAGAGGGCTTCGCCCTCAATCCTCATCGTCGTCGTCCTCGGTCTCGGTGGCCGAGCCTTCCGGGGCTTCGGCTTCGGCGATCTTGCGGATGCCGACGATCTCGGCGCCGGGGAAGGTCTGCATAACCGCCACCACGAAGGGGTCCTGCTCGATCTGGGCGCGCACCTCGCGCTCCTCGCGCTTCTGGCGTTCCCAGAGGCTTTCGGCCCCGCCGCCGCCCTGGGCCGCGATCAGCCAGCGCTCGCCGGTCCAGTCCTTCAGCCGCCCCACCAGGCGCTGGGCCAGGTTGCTGGGCGCGCCGGGCGCGGCCTCGTACTCGATCGCGCCCGGCCGGAAGCTGATCGGCCGGACATAGCGCTCCACGTCGAGCTTCAGCGCGATGTCGCGCTTCTTCTCGATCAGGGCCAGCATGTCCTCGAAGGTGTTGAGCACCGCCACCGGCTCGTTCGACGCCTGCGGCTGCGGCGCCGCAAAGCCCCGCGCCACCGTCGGCCCGCCCGCCTGCCGCGCCGAAGCCGACCCCGTCGGCGAAGGCTGACCGCCCGAGGCCCCACCGGCCGGCCCCGGCCCCGCCGCCGGCGCATCGCCCGCCTGCAAGCGCTTCAAGGCCTCCTCCGGCCCCGGCAGGTCGGCGGCGTAGGCCAGGCGGATCAGCGCCATGTCGGCCGCCGCCGCCGCGTCCGGCGCGCGGCGCACCTCCTCGTAGCCCCGGAGCGTGAGCTGCCACAGCCGCGAAAGCGTCCCGGCCGAGACCGCCGCCCCCACCGCCGCCAGCCGCTGCGCCTGGTCCTTGGGCATAATCAGCGCCTGCGGCCCGATGGCCTTGGCCACCGAGGCGCCATGGCAGTGGTCCAGCAGGTCCAGCATCACCTGGTCGGGATTGGCGCCGTAGCCGTAGAGGGTGCGGAAGGTCTCGATCGCCGGCCCCGCCTCGCCGCGCATCACCTGCTCGAACAGCGAGATCGTCTGGGCGCGGTCGGCGAGCCCCAGCATGTCGCGGATGGTGGCCGCGGTGACCGTCTGGCCGGGCTCGGCCTGGACGATGGCCTGGTCGAGCATCGACTGGGCGTCGCGCACGCTGCCCTCGGCGGCGCGGGCGATCAGCATCAGCCCGTCGGCCTCGACGCGAGCGCCCTCGGCCTCGGAGATCATCTCCAGGTTCCTGACGATCACCTCCGGCTCGACGCGGCGCAGGTCGAAGCGCTGGGTGCGCGACAGGATGGTCACCGGCACCTTGCGGATCTCGGTGGTGGCGAAGATGAACTTGGCGTGCGGCGGCGGCTCTTCCAGGGTCTTCAGGAGCGCGTTGAAGGCGCCCGTCGAGAGCATGTGCACTTCGTCGATGATATAGACCTTGTAGCGCGCCGAGACGGGCGCATAGCGCACCCCGTCCAGCAGCTCGCGCATCTCGTCCACCTTGGTCCGCGAGGCCG
>NZ_DATMNA010000045.1:0-19986 GCF_035569475.1 Phenylobacterium sp. | reverse complement strand
GCCGCCGGCTGAGGCGGGCGCGCGTTACGTCGAGCTGGCCGGCGGCGCGGAGGTTTTGCTCGCGAAGGCCAAGGAAGCGTTCGGGCGCGGCGATTATCGCTGGGTGGCCGAGTTGGTGAACCACCTGGTGTTCGCCGATCCGGCCAATACCGAGGCCCGGGCGATCCAGGCCGACGCCCTGGAGCAGATCGGCTACCAGGCCGAGAGCGGGCCGTGGCGGGCCTTCTATCTGACGGGGGCGCAGGAGCTGCGCAATCCGCGGCCGAAGTCGGACACGCCGCGGCAGGGGGCCGCGGGCCAACTGCGGTCCCTGCCGGCCGAAGACCTGCTGGAGAGCCTGTCCGTGCGGCTGAACGGGGAGACGGCGGGCGCGGCGGGCCACCTGGCCCTGACCCTGGCCTTCACCGACACGAACGAGCGGTTCGCGGTGAGCGTCGAGAACGCGGTGCTGCACCACGCGGCGGGCGAAGGCGGCCCGGCGGCGTCGCTGACCCGGCCGGTGCTGATCGCCCTGGTGATCGGCGAGACGACGCTGGAGAAGGCCCTGGCCGACGGGACGGTGGCCGGCGAGGGCGCGGCGGAGCTGGGCCGCCTTCTGCCCCTGTTGGACCGCTTCGACTTCTGGTTCGAGATTGTCGCGCCCTGATGGACGGGCCATGTAGGGCGCTGAGCTTCGCCGGAGACTCCAGATGAGCCACGTCACCTATCACATCGTGCCGCACGACGGCGGCTGGGCCTACCGGGCGGACGGCACCTATTCTGAGACCTTCCCGAGCCACGAGGCGGCGCTGAAGGCGGCGCGGCGCGCGGCCGGCGAGCAGCGGATCGCCGGCGACACCCACGGCATCGTCTACGAGGACGCCAACGGGCATTGGCGCGAGGAACTGTCCGATGGCCGCGACCGGCCCTGGACGGACGTGGAGGGCTAGGCGGGCTTCGGCCCTCGGTTGTTCATCTCGTCGCCGGCGTTGGCGGGGAGGCGGAGGAACCAGAACAGCGAGACCAGGGTAAGGGCGCCGATGATGGCGAAGGCCGGCGCGACCGTTGCGCCGGTCAGGTGCGTCTCGCCGCGTGAGACCATCAGGAAGTGCAGCAGGGTGGCGGCCAGGCCGATGCTCACCGACTGGATGAACTGCTGGGCCATCGACGCGGTGGTCGTGCCGCGGCTCATCTGGGCCTGCTCCAGGTCGGCGTAGGCCATGCCGTTCAGGCTGGTGAACTGCAGCGAGCGGAAGAAGCCGCCGACCGCGAGCGCGATCATGATCAGCCAGTGCGGGGTGTCGATCTTGAAGAGGGCGTAGACCATGAAGGTTGCCGCGCAGATCACGCCGTTGACGACCAGCACCGAGCGGAAGCCGAAGCGGCGCAGGATCGGCGGGGCGGTGGTCTTCATGACCAGGGCGCCGACCGCGGAGATGAAGGTCATCAAGCCCGCGGCGAAGGCGGTCATGCCGAACCCCACCTGCAACAGCATGGCCAGCAGGAAGGGCGTCGCGCCGGGCACCAGGCGGAAGAAGGCGCCGCCCAGCACCGAGGCCTGGAAGGTCGGGATCCTGAAGATGCTGAGGTCGAGGATGGCGTGCGGATTGTTACGGGCATGCGCCCAGTAGAGGCCAAGGCAGGCGATCCCGCCGGCGAAGAGGCCGGCCACCGCGGTCGGCGGCAGGGCGTCGCGGCCGAGGTTCTCGAAGCCGAAGATCAGGCCCGCCAGGCCGAAGCCCGTGAGGAAGATCCCCGGCCAGTCGATGGGCGAGACGTCCTGCTCCTTCACGTTGGGCACGAAGGCGCGGACCAGCAGCACGCCCGCCAGCGCGATCGGCAGGTTCAGGAAAAAGATCCACCGCCAGCTCACGAATGTGACGATCGCGCCGCCCAGCACCGGTCCCACCACGGGTCCGAGCAGGGCCGGCATGGTGACCACCGACATGGCGCCGACCAGCTCGCTCTTCGGCGTGGTGCGCAGCAGGACCAGGCGGCCGACCGGCCCCATCATGGCGCCGGCGCAACCCTGGGCCAGGCGGAAGATCACCAGCTCGGTCAGGCTGTTGGCGAAGCCGCAGGCGGCGGAAGACAGCGCGTAGAGCACGATCGCCACCATGAAGATCTTCTTGGCCCCGAAACGGTCGGCCATCCAGCCCGAGATCGGCAGGAATACCGCCGAGGCCAGCAGGTACATGGTGATGGCGATGTTCAGCCTGAGCGGCTCGACGTGCAGGGCGCGGGCCATGGCGGGCAGGGCGTTGTTGATCGAGGTGGCGTTCAGGGTCTGCATCAACAGGGCCGAACCGATGATCGCCGGGATCACCCAGCCGCGCAGGGTCGCGTCGCGGCCCTCGTTGAGCACCGCCGCGGCGTCGGCGCCGCCTTCGTCGAGGACATCGCCTGTCAGGACCTCTTCGGCGCGAGTGCTCATGCCTCGCTCGTGAGCTTGAGGAGCGGGGCTGCGGCCTCGGCAAGGCGCGTGCGCTCCTGCGGCGTCAGGCCGGAGAGACGGCCGGCCAGCCAGTCGTTGCGGTGGCGTTGGGCGGCGGCGTGCTGGCGCAGGCCTGCGGGCGTCACGGTCAGCCCCTGGCGGCGCCCGTCGTCGGCGTGGCTCGCGCGGGCGATCCAACCGGCGGCCTCCAGGCGCTTGATGTGGCTGGACATGGTGGGCCGCGAGATCTGTTCGAAGTCTGCGAGCTCGGAGACGCCGGCGCCCGGGTTCTTCTTCAGGTAGCCGAGGATCAGCGTCTCCTGCGGCGAAAGGCCCGACTTCAGGCCGGCCTGGCGCAGCTTGCGCGACACCCGCAGCAGCGGGCCGCGGAGCAGTTCGGCAAGGCCGAGCACATCGTCGGATCCTGGGAGGTCGGCCGCGGCGGCGGGCATGCTGTCAACACCATATAGTTAGGTCGTCAAACTATCTATACGGAGTCGCGGCGGCGCGATCAAGCCTAGCGCTTCGGGCGTCTAGGGCCGTTCGAGAAGTTGGTCGGTGACGTTGAAGGCGTCGGGCCGGTTGATCATCATCTTGAATTCGGCGCGGCCTGGACCGGTGACCTTGAAGCTCGCGTGGATCTTGCCGCCCTTCGGCGTGGCGAACTCGTCCGGGCCGACGCGGTCGAGGGTGACGGTCTCACCTTTGGCGCGGCCGACGGCCTTGGCAGGCACGGTCACGACCAGCTTGCCCGACGGCCCAGCGGAGAGCCGATAGTCCATGTCGGGCTGGTTCTTGCCGGTGATCCAGCGGCCGAGCACATCGGCGTCCCCGGTGGCGGCGTGGCCGGGCAGGGCCGCGAGCAACAGGACGAGCGACGAGAGCGCCGCCACGCTCCAGGCCAGAGGCGTGACGGTCGGATTCGGTGCGGCGGCGCGGGCTTTGACCTGTCGCATGGGAGCTCCCTCGTGGGGTGACTATCCACGCGGGCGCCGGTTCCAGGCAAATTAACTCGCGTTCACGACCGTTTGTCGCAAAGACCGACGCTTCGATCGCGATCGAAGCCACGGGCCGCGAGGCGGCGCTAGGTTCGCCCCTGTGGCAGTGCGTATCTTCCCCAGCCTGTTGGGCGCGGCGGCGCTGGCGATCGCCATTCCGCCGGCCGTCGCCGCGCCCAACGATCGTGCCCAAGCCAGGGCGGCCATCGACAAGGCCAACGCCGACTGGCTGCCGGCCCTGCGGGGGAAGGACTCCGGACGGCTGGCGGAAGCCTACGCCGAGGACGGTGTGTTCGTGCTTCCCAACGGCCAGGAGATCGTCGGCCGCCCAGCGATCACCGCGTTCTACCGCCGACGGGTCGAGGGCCTGGCCCAGGTCCTGGCGGGTGGCATCCATCATGACGGCATGGCGCAAGCCGCCGACGGCCTGGTCTATGAGTGGGGCCACGGCGGGGCGACTACCGTAGACAAGGAGGGCCGCCGATCGACGACCGGCGGCCCTTACCTGACAGTCTGGAAGCGGATGGCGGACGGCCGCTGGGCGATCGTCCGCAATCTCGTCTTTTGAGCTAGAGGACCCCGAGCATCTCGGCGACCAGCGGGTGACGGACGATGTCGCGATCGGCGAGGCGCACGACGGCGATGTTGGGAACGGCCTCAAGCTTGGTGGCGACGGGCTTCAGGCCGGAGAATTCCGGCAGCAGGTCCGACTGGTCGGGGTCGCCGGTGACCACCATGGTCGAGTGCCAGCCCAGGCGGGTCAGCAGCATCTTGAGTTGGGTGTAGGTGCAGTTCTGCGCCTCGTCGATCACCACGAAGGCGTTGTTCAGGGTGCGGCCGCGCATGAAGCCGACCGGAGCGATCTCGATGGCGCCCTCGGCCATCAGGGCCCTGACCCGCTTCATGGACAGCCGGTCGGAGAGCGCGTCGTAGAGCGGGCGCAGGTAGGGCGCCAGCTTGTCCTCGGCGTCGCCGGGCAGGAAGCCGATGCTCTCGCCGGCCTCCACCGCGGGACGCGACAGGACGATGCGGCCGACGGAGCCCGCTTCCAGGGCCTCGACGGCCTTGGCGATGGCCAGATAGGTCTTGCCGGTGCCGGCCGGACCCAGGGCCATGACCAGGTTCTTGGCGTCGATGGCGTCGATCAACTCCTGCTGGCCGGGAGATTTGGCCTTGATGGTCTTGAGGTAGCCCTGCTCGCGATCGTCGTTGTGGTGGGCCAGCGGCGACCAGCCGCGGTCGACGGGGAGCCGGCGAATCTTATCGTCGCCCTCAAACTGGCCGGCGTCGAACGCGCCTTCGCGCAGTTGTCGCTTCAGGGCTCGCTTGCTCATCAAAAGCCTCCGTTGACCCCGTGGATTGGGGGGCAAGAAAAAAGGGCGTCTCCGCAATGGAGCGCCCTTGGATGGTCGGGGATGAATCGAAGCAGGCGGCGTGCGAGGCCCGGGGGCTGTCCCCAGGATGCCGGTCCGGATCCGAGGATCCGAGAAGACAACACACTCAGCGCCATCAACTCCGTCCAGCGCGAGACACGGGACCGATGGCTCGGCCCGCAGCGGACTCCGGGAGAGCTATCGCCCCCTCGAATCGCCCGACTAGAATGATCCTAACTTGGTTTCGTAAGTGTTAAACGGGCGGATTGTCGCAAGAAACGGGGTGCGCGGATGAGTGTCTACAACTTAGGCAGTGTGACACCTGAATTACCGAATGATGACGAATACTGGATCGCACCCAGTGCATCTGTCATAGGCCGGGTGATTCTGAAGAAGAACGCCTCCGTCTGGTGGGGGGCGACCCTGCGCGGCGACAATGACCCGATCGTGGTGGGGGAGAACTCCAACGTGCAGGACGGCTCGGTCCTGCACACCGACACCGGCTCGCCGCTGACCATCGGGGCCAATGTGACGGTGGGGCACATGGTGATGCTGCACGGCTGCACGATCGGCGACAATTCGCTGGTGGGGATCGGTTCGATCGTCCTGAACGGGGCGCGGATCGGGAAGAACTGCCTGATCGGGGCCAACTGCCTGATCACCGAGGGCAAGGAGATTCCCGACAACTCCCTGGTGATGGGCGCGCCCGGCAAGGTCGTCCGCGAGATCAGCCCGGAGCAGGCGATGATGCTGGCCGGCGGCGCGGCGCACTATGTGGAGAACTGGAAACGCTACCGGCGGGAGCTGAGGGAGGCTTGAATCATCCCTCCTCTTTAGGGGAGGGTAGACCGCGCGCAGCGCGGGACGGGTGGGGGTGAGTGGGCCAAGCTCGGTCCTCACCGCTTCAAGGCGACTTCCGCACCCTGGCCGCTGCGCGGCCCGTCCCTCCCCTAAAGAGGAGGGATGAAAATGGGAGACCGTCATGGCCTATGAATTCGTGCAGGTGGAGCGGGACGGGCCGCTGACCGTCGTCACCCTGAACCGGCCGGAGGTGATGAACGCCCTGCATTCGCCGGCGCACTTCGAGCTGGCGGAGGTGTTCGACGCCTTCGCGGCCGATCCGGATCAGTGGGTCGCCATCGTCACCGGAGCGGGCGAGCGGGCGTTCTCGGCGGGCAACGACCTGAAGCACCAGGCGAGCGGCGGCAAGATGGGCAATCCGCCGTCGGGGTTCGCAGGGCTCACGACGCGCTTCGACCTGACCAAGCCGGTGATCGCGGCGGTGAACGGGGTGGCCATGGGCGGCGGCTTCGAGATCGCGCTCGCCTGCGACATCATCGTGGCGTCCGAGGCGGCGGTCTTCGCCTTGCCGGAGCCGCGGGTGGGGCTGGCGGCGCTGGCCGGCGGCCTGCACCGGCTACCGCGCGCCATCGGGACCAAGCGCGCCATGGGCATGATCCTCACCGGTCGGCGGGTGTCGGCGGCGGAGGGCCATGAGCTGGGCTTCGTCAATGAGGTGGTCGCGCCGGGCGAGCTGATGGCCGCGGCCCGGCGCTGGGCAGGCCAGATCATGGAGCTGTCGCCCATGTCGATCCGGGCCTCGAAAGAGGCGGTCTACCAGGGCCTGGACGAACCCAGCCTGGAGGCGGCGATGACGGGGCAGCGCCGCTATCCGGCTATCCTGGCGCTCGTCGGCAGCGAGGATTTCATCGAGGGGCCGCTGGCCTTCTCGCAGAAGCGGCCGCCGCAGTGGAAGGGGCGCTAGGCGTTCAGCGGTCCAGAGGGAAGGCCGGCGAGACCACAGCAGCGAAAACCGCTCCGACGAGGCGGGCGGCCTCGTCCGTGTGCGCGGCGAGGCGCTGGGCGTCGGCGCGGCACCGGTCGAGGTCGCGGGCGACGTACATGAGCCGGCGATAGGCGTTCAGCGTCCGGTCGAAGACGGCTGTGTCGTCGCCCTGGATCTGCGAGCCGTCAGCTTCCGCCGACAGGGACGTGATAAAGGGGAACACGACGGCGGCCTTGAGCGACCCGGAGTGGATCAGGTCGCGCAGGAAGAGGTCGTAGGGCTGGTTGAGCTCGGCGGCGGCCAGGGCTGCATGGACGCGCCGCTTCGAGGACCCGCGCACGGCGTAGGCCGTCGCCCCGAAGTAGGAGCGGCCCTTGAGATCGACGGGCAGGTACTCGCCGCGCGTGACCATGCCGTCGCGGCGGGCGGCGAGATGGACCATCAGATTGAAGTCGCAGAGCGCCGCGTCTGTGAAGATCAGGTCCCAGTCGCCGCCCCGGCCCAGCAGGCCGTCCAGCACGCCGAAGGCCTGGGGTGAGAAGACGGCGTCGTCTTCGACAATCAGCACCGGGTCGTCGCCGGCCAGATGCTCGCCCAGGGCCGTGCGGTGGCTGGCGAAGCAGGCCTTTTCCGCAGGGGTCAGGGCGCCGGGGATGGCGGCCACGTCGGCGGGGCCGAGCGCCTTGAAGCGGCTGAGCGACCAGGCGCCGGCCGCCGTGCGGGCGAACGAGGCCTCGATGTCGCGACGGCGCGCCTCGGCGGCGGGGAGGTTGATGAACACGCAGGCCTTCATGCGGCCTCTCTAGCACGGCGCCGACGGGGCGCCCTTGCCAGAAGATGACGCGTGCGTCAGGTTCGGCGGCGGCCCCACCCATGTTGAGGGACGCGCGCAGGAAGCCCATGGATCGCTACGACTACATCATCATAGGTGCGGGCTCGGCCGGTTGCGTGCTGGCCAACCGCCTGACCGAGGACGGGACGAAGCGGGTCTTGCTGCTGGAGGCCGGCGGCAAGGACAATTCCCTGATGATCAAGATGCCGGCCGGGGTCGGCGGGCTGATCGGCAAGGCCGGGCCGCAGAACTGGGGCTTCTGGACGGAGCCGGAGCCGAACCTGAACGACCGCAAGCTGTGGTGGCCGAGGGGCAAGGGCTGGGGCGGCTCGTCCTCGATCAACGGCATGATCTACATCCGCGGCCACGCGCGGGACTACGACCAGTGGCGCCAGATGGGCCTGCCGGGCTGGGGCTATGCGGACGTGCTGCCCTATTTCAAGCGCTCGGAGAGCCTGGAGGGCGGCGGCGACGCCTGGCATGGCGGGTCGGGCCCGCTGAAGGTGTCGAAGGCGTCGACGCCCAATCCGATCTATTCGGCGACCATCGAGGCCGGCGCCCAGGCCGGCCATCCGCTGACCCAGGACTTCAACGGCTTCCAGCAGGAGGGCTTCGGCCCCTATCAGTTGACCATCCACGACGGGCAGCGGTGGAGCGCGGCGCGCGGCTACCTGCACCCGGCGCTGGCGCGGCCGAACCTGACCTGCCTGACCGGCGCGCGCACGACCCGCATCGTAGTCGAGGACGGCCGGGCGACGGGCGTGGAGATCCACGACGAGAAGACCCGGCAAAAGCGGATCGTCCAGGCCGACGGCGAGGTGCTGCTCTGCGCCGGCGCCGTGCAGTCGCCGCATATCCTGCAGCTCTCCGGCATCGGCGATCCGGAGGAGCTGGCCGCCCACGGGATCGCGGTGGTGAAGGCGCTGAAGGGCGTCGGCGCCAACCTGCAGGACCACCTGGACGTCTGCATGAGCTGGGTGTGCCCCAAGCCGATCACGCTTTATTCCCTGCGCAAGGGCCTGATCAGGACGCTCGGCATCGGCTTGAGCTACATGCTGTTCGGCAAGGGGATCGGGCGGCAGAACATGCTGGAATCGGGCGCCTTCCTGCGCTCGCGCCCCGACCTCGACCGGCCGGACCTGCAGGTCCACACGGTGATCGCGATCATGCAGGACCACGGCAAGGTCTCCGTGCCGAAGGACGGCTTCACCTTCCACGTCTGCCAGTTGCGGCCGGAGTCCCGCGGCCGGGTGGGGCTGAAGTCGGCCGACCCGCTGGACGATCCGGCGATCTTCGCCAACTACCTGGCCGCGGAAGAGGACCGCCGCGCCCTGCGCGAGGGGGTGAAGATGATGCGCAAGGTGGCCGAACAGGCCGCGCTGGATCCCTATCGGAGCGAGGAATATGCGCCGGGCGCGGCGGTGCAGACCGACGCGGAGATCGACGCCTGGATCAAGGCGACGGGCGAAACTATCTACCACCCGGTCGGCACCTGCCGCATGGGGGCGGCGGGCGATCCCATGGCGGTGGTCGACGCGGAGTGCCGCGTGCAGGGGATCGCGGGCCTTCGGGTGGTGGACGCCTCGGTCATGCCGACCCTGGTCGGCGGCAACACCAACGCGCCGACCATCATGATCGCCGAGAAGATCTCCGACGCGATCCGGGGAAAGGCCTTCCTGCCGGCGGAGGATGCGCCGGTTTATGGGGACGGGAAGAAGGCCGCCTAGCTCACTTGTTGGCCTAGCGGCCCAGCGCCTTGCGCCAGGTCACGCCGTCCTGCTCGAAGCCGTTGTCGGCGTAGAGATGGCGCACCGGGCCGTTGCGCGGGGTCTCGAGGATCTGGCCCAGGACCTCGGAGTGCCGGTCGGCCAGGGCGTCGAGGATGAAGCCCAGGAACTGGTGCTCGACCTTCAGGCCGATGACCCGGCAGCTCATGGCGAAGGCCGCGATCTCGCAACCCTCGACGACCGCGGCGGCGACCAGGCCGTAGTCGCCGAACCTGTCCTTGCAATGGGCGATGAAGACGTCGCCGGCCTCGGCGTGGCGGGCGAGCTCGGTCTCGGAGAAGGTCCGCCCGGTGGTGTTGAACTGGGTGGTGCGCTGGAAGAGCTCGCCCACGCGGGTGAGCGTCGCGCCGTCCGTGGGGCGCTCGAAGGCGGTGACTACGCCCAGTGAGGCGAGGAAATCCTCGCTGTCGCCGGCCGCCGCGCGCTGGCGGTCGCGGCCGAGCTGGGCCTTCACCAGGTCGGTGCGGGCCGCGGACTCCTCGGTGAGCTTGAGAACCTGGAAGCGCGGGTCGGTGAGCAGGATGCGGCGAAGCGCAAAGGGGTCCTCGCCCAGCACGTCCACCTGGGGCAGGGCCTGGCGCACCCGCTCGCGCTCCACCGGGTGGTCGTCGATGAACACGAAGGCGTCGAGCGCGAAGCCCAGTTCCTCGGCGATCGAGGCGATGTTGGAGGGCTTGTCGTCCCAGTTCACCCGCCAGGTGACGAAGTCGTCGGGGGTGAGCAGGCGATCGTGCGGATAGTGGTCGGGGTATTTCCACAGGTCGCGGACCAGGGCCTCGTCGTTCTTGCTGACGCAGGCCAGCAGGATGCCGCGGCGCTTCAGCGCCTTCAGAGCTTCGTGGAAGCCGAAATAGAGGCCGATGTAAGAGTTGTGGCCGCTGATCTCCGGCGTCCAGGCGAAGGGCGCGCCGGTCTCGGCGAGCACACCCGGCCAGAGCGTGCCGTCGAGGTCGAGGATCACGCACTTCTTGCGGCCCAGGCCCATGACCACGGCGAGCAGGTCCATGTGCGCGCGGGCCACGACGGCCTCGCGGCGATAGAGGTCGGGGCCGACCAGGGCCTCCAGCGGAGCGGTGTCGGGGAAGATGCCGTGGACGGCCTGTAGCTCGACCGACGGCCGCTGCAGCATCCAGCCGGGGGAGCCGAAGTGGGTGAAGCCCACGAGGCCGTCGTCCAGCAGCCGGCCCGCGCCTTCCGCGGCCAGGGCGGCGGCCACATCGACGACGTAGACCCCGCCGTACTGGTCGGCCAGGGCCTCCAGGCCCTGGTTGACGGCGCGGAAGCGGGCGCGGTGGCCGTTCGCGCCGCGGTCGGCGAGGCCGAGGGGCTGGACGGTGGGCTCGGGCAGGCTGTCGATCAGGATCGGGGCGTCGCTGACCGCGCGCAGGCCTTCGATGACCTGGCGCGCCTCGGCCAGGTAGATCGCCGACGGGTCGCCGCCGTGATCGGCCGCCGTGCCCTTGGCCACCAGGTGGCGGGAGCGCAGGGCGCCGATGAAGATCGCCTGGTGCGGACGCTCGGCCGCCAGCCGCAGGTCGTCGGGGAAGCTCGCGGCCACGCGCAGGTCCACGTCGCGTGCGGCGGCCTCGCGGCGCAGGAAGTCGGCCTCCATCTGCAGGTCGCAGTCGCCGAACAGCAGCACCTCCCAGCGATGGGACTTGGCCCCGCCCAGGTCGTCGGCCCCCAATGCGGCGGTGACCGACCAGTAGGGGTTGGAGCCTTCGCCGGCCTGCCGCCGCAACTGGTCCAGGGCTTCACCCGGATCGCGGCCGTGAAGTTCGGAAAGCTTTGCGGCCACCGCCGCGGTCTCGCCGGCGGCGTCGTCGGCGGTCAGCACGCCGCGCTCCATCAGGCTGGCCAAGCAGCCGGCCAGGGTGTCGGCGTCGATGGTCAGGCCTTTGAGCAGCTCCGCCAGGTCCCCCGGCATGTCCCTGGGCGTCTCGAACCAGGCCACGATCCCGGCCACCTCCGCGTCCACGACCAGCCGCAGATGGCTCATGGCGTGAACGATGAGGACGCGATCCTCCGCCAGCGGCGTCAGGTGGACGTAGGTCGAGCGGCGAATCAGCATCGTGCGGGGCTCCAGGGAGGCGCCCCGAAGCTACGATCCGGCCCCTGCCCGATGGTTAAGATGCGATAGCTTTTTGGCCCTCGACCCAGGCGTCGAGCGTGGCCTGCGCCGCGGCGCTGCCGAGGAAGGAGAGCAGGACGTAGCGGCTGCCCCTCGTCACCGGCGCGGCCTCGTGCAGCAGCGAGGCCGAAAACACCACCGCGCCGCCGGCGGGCGGGTTGTAGCGGTGGTCGTCATATTCCGGGAACAGGATCTCGCCGCCCTCGTACTCGTGGGTGTTGAGGTTCAGCGAGATGGCGAACTCGCGGAAGGCGGTGTGCGGGGCGGCGTTGTCGCGATGGCGCTTGAAGTAGCCGCCGGTGTCGTCGTAGCGGGCGATCAGGACGCGATCGGCGAAGGCCATGTCCGTCTGGAAGGCGCGCTTGATCTCCGGAATCACCCGCTTGGCCAGGACCTCCATGATCTCGCCGTAGAGCGGCATGCCGGCGGTGAGCTCGGTGTCGCGGCGCTTTTTCTTGTCCTCGTCCAGCTTGGCGTAGGCGCCGCCGTCCTTGAACGAGGCCATGACGCCGGCCTCGTGCGGGGAGGCCTCGAAATGGTCGATCAGGGCGCGGCATAGCTGTGGCGAGGCGATGTTGGGGATCATCAGGACCGGCGCCGTCGAGGCGCGGACCTGCGACGGCTCGGCCCAGACGCGCGGCGCCGAGGCGCTCAGCCAGGCGGCGATATCGGTCGCCTCGTCGAGGGCAATGACGTCCACCACGCGGCCGCTGCGGTCGATGAGCACGCCGGCCGCGGCGCCGTCGACATGGGCCAGTTCGACGCCCGCGCCGGCGGTCACATAGAGAAGGTCGTCGCGGGCTGCCGGGTCGGCCGCGAAGCGGCCGGTGAACTCGAGCGAAGCCGGCGCCAGCGGGGCCAGGTCGACGCCGGCGGCCTGGAACAACGGGGCGGCGGCGCGCAGTCGCTCCAGAAGGCCCGCGGCGGCCTGTGGATCGAGCGCGCCCAGGGCGACGACCGCCACCGGGCGGCCCGCCTGGGCGTCCAGCGAAAAGAATCGTCCCGACGCCGCCGCGCCCAGAATGGCCGGCGAGCGGTCGCCCATCGAAAACGGCAAGGCCCTCACTCCCATCCCCGGAGCATCCAGGATCAGGGTGAATCGCGACTTACCGATTTCGCATTCCTTGCGATTGTTACGGCCGGCCCGCCGGGGCGGCCTCGGCGACCTTGCCTTCCGGCTCGATTTCCAGGCGGTAAGCCCGGTCGTCCTTCAGCACCAGTTGGGCGGCGTGCTTGATGTCGGCGGCGGTGACCCGCTCGGTGCCAGGCACGATGCGGCGGATGAATTCGAGCCGTCGCGGGTCGGCCTGAGCGCCGGAGAGTTCCGACAGCCAGTACTGGTTGGTGACCCGCGACTTCTCAAGCTTGTCGATCCGAGGCTTCTTGGCCCGCTCCAGTTCGTCAGGGGTGACGTCACGGGTGCGCAGGTCGTCGGCGATCTTGGAGACGTCGCGGAAGAAGCCGTCGAGCTTGGCGGGCGGCACCTCGACGCTGGCGGACAGATAGCCCCAGCCGGTCCAGGTCAGGCTGTGCTGGTAGCTGACGGAGGGGGAATAGGTGACGCCCTGGGCCTCCCGCAGCTCGTCGATCAGCCGCAGGTCCATGATCTCGCCCAGCATGTCGGTCTCAAGCGCCTGCTGCGGATTGGCCCACAGGTCGTTGGTGGGCCAGGCGACGTAGCCGATGGACTGGTCGGCGCGGCCCTTGTGGGTGAGCAGCACCGGCTTGGCGGTGGCGGCGGGGAAGCCCACCGCGCGCTGAGCGGCAGGCACGGGCTCGGACGGATGGCGGGCGGGCAGGGAGCCGAAGGTCCGGGCGACCGCGTCGACGGCCTTGTCCACGGTGACGTCGCCGACGATCACCACCTCGACGGGGTCGTTGGCCAGGTGCGGGGCGATCTGGGCCTGCAGGTCGACGAGCTGGGCCTTGGCGATGTCGTCGCGGCTGGGGAAGGTGAAGCGGCGGTCGCCGGCATGCAGCAGGCCGGAGAGTTCGCGGCCCATGACCCCGCCGTCGGTGCCTTCCATCTGGTCGTGGACCGTCCGGCCGGCGGTCTGCTGGCGCTTGAAGGCCTCGCTACGCCAGCCGGGATCGGCGACGTAGGCGGTCAGGACCTGCATCTGGGTGGCCAGGTCGTCGGTGCGGGTCGTGCCGGAGAGCACGAAGGCGTCCTCGCCGACGCCGAAGCGGGCGGCATAGAGCTTGGAGGCCAGGACGCGCTCGGTGTCCTCGCTGCTGATCTGCTTCAGGCCGCCCTCGATGAAGGCGTTGCCGAACCAGGCCAGGCTCTGGCGGTCCTTGGGCAGGTCCTGCAGGCCCTGGCCGACATTGACGCGGACCAGCACCTCGTCGTTGCGGAACTTGGTGGGCTTGACGGTCAGGCGCACGCCGTTCTCGAAGCGGACGAAGACGGTGTCGAGGTCGGTGACTTCCTTGGTTTCGGCGACCTTTCCGGGGGCGCCGAAGCTGGCGTAGGGCCAGACCACCTCGTGCGGGGCCGCCGGCGCGGCCACGGCCACCTTCTGGGTGGAGGCGTATTCGGCCAGCACGGCCTGCTCGCCGCCCGGGATCGCCCTGGGCGTAGAGACGAAGACCAGCGGCCCCTGGCCGGAGAAGGCGTCCTTGAGGGCGTCGGAGACGGTGTCGGCCTTCAACCCCTTCACCACGGATTCGAAGAAGGCGAGGTCTTCGGCCGGGCTGGTGACCACTTCCTGGTCGCCCAGGGAGCCCACGATCTCGTCGGCGATCTGCGCCGGCCGGCGAGTTGCGGCGCCGGCCACGGCGGCCTGGGCGCTGGCGCGTTGCTCGGCGATCTCGCGGTCGAGCTCGTCCTGGCGCACCCCATAGCGGACGGCGCGGCGCTCCTCCTGGTCCACCGCCGCCAGCGCCGAGCGCCAGCCGTCGGCCGGGGCGGCGAGGGCCATGGTGGCGATCTCCGCCGAATGCCCCTGGTCGGCCTTGAAGGCCGCTGCGGCGATGAACGGCGGCTGCGGCGAACGCCCGAGCGCCGAGAGACGGCGGTTCAGCACATTGAACCCGAGCTGCTCGATCACGTCGGAGCGGCGCTTGGCCAGCCGGTCGGCGCGCAGGTCCGGCGGGCGGATCCAGGTAACCTGGAGGTTCAGGGCGGTTCCGGGCTGGACGACCACCTTCGCCTCGGTCTTGCGGTCGGCGACCCTGCCCAGGTCGGGCTCGGGACCGGCGGGGCCGACGGCCTTCCAGTCGCCGAAGCGGGCGCGGATCTTGGCCTCCATCGCCGCCGGGTCGAAGTCGCCCACCGCCACCAGCACCGCACGCTCGGGGCGATAGTAGTGGTGATAGAAGTCGGCGATCACGCTGGCCTGCGCCTTCTGGAGGATGTCGACCTTGCCGATCGGATGGCGGCTCGGCATGAGCTGGCCGGGGAGCTGGAAGCCCAGGCGGGCCTTGAAGACCTGGTAGCCGGGGCTGTCGCTGGCGCGCTCCTCGGACAGCACCACGCCGCGCTCGCGGTCGACGGCGGCCTGGGCGAGGGTCAGCTCCGAGGCGGTCTCGCGCAACAGCTTCAGCGAGGTGTCGACCGTGTCTTCATCGGTCTTGGGCAGGTCGAGCTTGTAGACGGTCTCGTCGAAGTTGGTGGAGGCGTTGGTGTCGGCGCCGAAGGCCAGGCCGTGGCGCTCGAGGATCTTCACCATCTCGCCCTCCGGCACGTTCTTCGAGCCGTTGAAGGCCATGTGCTCGAGGAAGTGGGCCAGCCCCTGCTGGGCGTCGGTCTCCATCAGCGAGCCGGCGTCGAATCGGAGGCGTAGCGCCGCCTGGCCGGCCGGGATCGCCTGCCGCTTGATCGCATAGCGCATGCCGTTGGGCAGCGAGCCGAAGCGGACCTCCGGGTCGGCGCGCACGTCCGAGCGGGCCTGCGGCCACACACCCGGCGGCAGCTTCTCCATCGCCGGCCCCGCACCGGAGTTCGAGCCTGGCAGGCTGATCTTGGGCAGATGCGGCAGGCCGATGGCCTGCGCAAAGCTGGGCGCAGTGAGGGACAGAACGGCGGCGAGGGCGACGCTCGCGCGCAGGGAACGGATCATAGAAGAGTCCTGAAGGCATCCAACAAGGCGGATGGCTGCACCATCGCCAAGCGAAGTGGCGGCGGCAAGGCAAGAAGGCGGCAGTGTCGTAACTGCGACAAACCGCCTAAATGAGGTCGATGACTGAATCACGTTTCGAAGAGACCCCGCCGCAACCGCCGCCATGGTCGCCGGGACCTGAGCCGCAGCCGGTGGAACAGCCCAAGCGCGAGCCGGTGTTCAACGCGCCCTGGCAGGCTGTGGCGGTCGTGGTGCTGATCGTCGGCGGCTATGCGGTGCAGACGCTGTTTCCGGTCGACGCCATCCTGGCGGCCTACGCTTTCGCTCCGGCGAACCTGGCGCCCGGGCGCTGGGAGACGGTGATCACCTCGATCTTCCTGCACGGCGGCTGGGCGCACGCGATGATGAACGGCGCCTTCGCGCTCGCGTTCTCCGCCCCGTTGGCGCGGCTGTTCGGGCCGAAGATCGAGGGCGCGCTGCTGTTCTTCGGCTTCTATGTGTTGACCGGCGTGCTGGCGAACCTCGCCTATGCGGCGATGCATCCCGGCGGCCACGTCCTGGTGGTCGGCGCTTCGGGGGCGGTGTCGGGCCTGATGGGCGCCTCGGCGCGGCTGATCGGCGGCGAGGGGCGGGTCGGGCGGATCTTCTCCAAGCCGGTGCTGGCCATGGGCGGCGCCTGGGTGGCGATCAACCTGATCATAGCGCTGGTCGGCGGCTGGTTCCTGCCGGGCGCCGGCAACGCCGGGGTCGCCTGGGAGGCCCATATCGCGGGCTTCATCGCCGGCGTGCTGCTGATCGGCCCCTTCGCAAGGTTCGCGCCCCGCGCCTGACGTCGTCAGGTCTTCGCATTCCGGGTGCAGGCTCTTGACCCGGCCGCGCGCCTCTGTGCGCCTTGGCGCGGGAGAGGCCGAGGCGGCCAGGGGAGGGACGATGCGGCGAGCTTTGGCGTTGGCGCTGACGGCGGCGATGGCCGTGGCGTGGCTCGGATCCGCGACCCCGGCTGCGGCGGCAAAGCGGCCGGACACGGGCCTCTCCAACCTCAAGCACATCATCGTCATCTTCCAGGAGAACCGCTCCTTCGACCACTATTTCGGGGTGCTGCCCTATGCGCCGGGTTCGCCCTACCACCAGGGCCGGCCCTGCGCGGCGGACGACCACGCCTGCGTCGACGGGTTGAAGTGCAAGCTCTCGGCGGACGGGGCGCTGAGCTGCGCCGACTGGAACGCCCACGCCGACGGGCGGCGGGTCTACGCCTTTCACGCGGCGACGCGCTGCATCGCGCCGGACGTCGACCACGAGTGGCAGGGCAGTCACCGCGACGCCAACTTCGCCCATCCGGAACGCTCGCTCAGCGACCCGCGAAACGACGGCTTCGTGATGCAGAACGACATCATGGCGCCGGACACCCACCGCACCGGACCGGCCGACGGGGCCCGGGCGATGGCCTACTACAGCCAGGCCGACATCCCCTTCTACTATGACGTGGCCCAGAGGTTCGCGATCAGCGACCGCTATTTCAGCTCGCTCCTGGGCGCCAGCGACCCGAACCACGCCTTCCACCTGGCGGGCAGCTTCTTCGGCCATATCACCGACGAGGAGGTCGGCCCGCCGGCCGGCGGCTACCGGCCGCCGCAGGGCACGATCTACGACCTCCTGAGCGCCGCGAACGTGGATTGGGCCGAGTCCTTCCAGGACGTGCCCGAGGGCTTGGCCTACCGCCGCCTGGGCGATCCGCATTTCATCAGGCACGCCGAACTCCTGGACCGGCTGAGGGGCGCGCCGGGCGCAAAGGCCTTGCCCGCCGTGGTCTGGGTCAACGCGCGCAAGGGCTACTTCCAGCACGGCTCCAACAGCGACGAGCATCCCTCCAGCGACATCCAGCGCGGCCAGGCCTGGGTCTCGGAACTGCTCAACGATCTGCGCCACGGGCCGTATTGGAAGGATAGCGCGGTCCTGATCACCTACGACGAGGCCGGCGGCTTCTATGACCATGTGAAGCCGCCGCCGGCGCCGCAAGGCGGCAAGCGCACGCCGGACGGGCTGAACCCCGGCGACTGCGCTGACGGGCCGTTCACGCCGGCGGCCGGGAAGGCGGGCGGCGGCGTGGCCTGCGCCCGCGAGCGCAAGATCGGGACGACCTATGACGAGATCCTGGGGATCTGCCCGCAGTACGACCCGGCCAAGCCCTATCCGGCGGCCTGTCCGAATTTCGACCAGCTCGGCTTCCGCGCGCCGCTGATCGTGATCTCGCCCTTCGCCAAGAAAGCCTACGTCTCGCACCGGATCGCCGACCACACCTCAATGCTGGCGCTGATCGAGAAGCGGTTCCTCACCGGGCCGGACGGCAGGACCCGGCGCCTGACCGCCCGCGACGCCAACGCCTGGGCCTTGGAGGACATGTTCGATTTCCGGCGCGCGCCCTCGCTGAACACGCCGCTGCCGCGGCCCGCGCCGGCGCCGGCGCTGGACTGCACGCCAAAGGCTTAGTCGGCCGCGGCCTCACGCGGGCGTGCATTGTGTGGAACACGGTTCGGGGCGACGCTGTTCTCAACGACAAGGGAGAAAGCGAGGGAACTCCGATGCTTGTCTCACAGATTCTGCGTTCCAAGGGCGACACCGTCTTCACGATCGCACCGTCCGAAACCATCGCGGCGGTGGCGGGGCTGCTGCATTCGAGGCGAGTCGGCGCGCTGGTGGTGCTCGACGCCGAGCAGGTGGTGGGAATCGTCTCGGAGCGCGACGTGGTGCGCGCCGTGGCCGATGGGGGCGCCGCGGCCCTCGGACAGCCGGTGTCCGGCGTCATGACCCGCGACGTGCTGTTCGCCCAGCCTGGCGAGACGGTCGATTCGCTGCTCGGCCGCATGACCGACCGGCGCATCCGCCACCTGCCGGTTTGCGACAAGGAGCGGCTGGTCGGAATCGTCTCGATCGGCGACCTGGTGAAGTCGAAGATCAGCGAGGTCGAGGCCGAGGCCGACGGGCTGAAGGCCTATATCGCGGCGAGTTGATGCCTGCGGACACATGCCCGCGGCGTCAATCGAAGCCCTTGCGAAGACGTACGGCTTCCCGTGAAGCCGCTTTTTCAAGGTCTGTCACTCGGCGGAGCGCCGAGCGTCCGGGGCGCCGATGGTCGCCGCCTCGGACAGGCTGTAGGCCTCCAGCACGTCGGCGGAGGCGTCGCGGGCGCGAGCCAGGGCCTCGCGGAGCGTGCAGGCGTCGCGGTCGGGACAGTCGTCGCACTTGCGGAAATGCAGGCGCGGGCTGACGCAGGGCGCCAACGCCAGGGGCCCGTCGATCACCCGGATGATCTCCGCAAAGCTGATCTCCCCGGGCGGGCGCGCCAGGACATAGCCGCCGAACTTGCCGCGCCGGCTGGTCACCAGGCGCTGGCGCGACAGCTCCAGAAGAATCGCCTCCAGGAATTTGCGCGGCGCATCCGCCCGCAGGGCGAGTTCGCCGGCGGTGAGCTGGGCCCCGTCGGCGCGGGCCAGCTCCACCAGGGCCCTGAGCGCGTATTTCGCTTTCTGCGACAGCATGGCCGGGCGGTTCCTCCCCGCATCCTTCTTAGGCCCCGCAGGCGGAGCGGCAAGGGGGAGGGGCCTGTGACGGGCTCATGAAATTCATTCCGCCCAAAGACGGCGATTGACAGGCTGGGGGGCGACCCCTAGATAGCCGCCTCCCGCTCGGGCGGGGCCTGCTCCAGGCGGCGGCGAAAGGGTCCAACAACCCTCTTGCATTTCTCCTGGAGATGGGTATTTTCCCGAGCCTCAATCGAATCGCTACCGACTGTATGAGGGTTGCCCCTCGGCGGCCCGGTGCGATTTTTGCGCCAAATTTTGGAGATCCTTCGGGATTTCCGGGTTCGGCGGAAAAGTCCGAAAGGACCGATTGACACCCAAGAGACCGGCAACTAGATAGCCGCCTCCGCCGACCACCGGCGCTAAACAGTGGGGCGGGCGAAAGCCAGTCGGGTCTTTGACATCGTTGAATTGGAAAGAGAAACGCAGGCGGCGGTGTCCTGGCGGTTACCCTAACCAGGTAACCTCGACACTGACGAAATCTGCGGTCTCTTGAAGACACACCATGAATATCAATTCCCTTGGGCTTCGGCCTCGGGGCATCGATGTGAATGGGAACTCGTCAAGAACTAAAGATGACTATGCCAGTCAGTATCTTCGGATACTGAGGACGCTAGGTCAGTGCTCAACTCAACCTGAGAGTTTGATCCTGGCTCAGAGCGAACGCTGGCGGCAGGCCTAATACATGCAAGTCGAGCGCACCTTCGGGTGAGCGGCGGACGGGTGAGTAACGCGTGGGAATATGCCCTTTGGTACGGAACAACTGAGGGAAACTTCAGCTAATACCGTATGTGCCCTTCGGGGGAAAGATTTATCGCCATTGGAGTAGCCCGCGTTGGATTAGCTAGTTGGTAGGGTAAAGGCCTACCAAGGCTACGATCCATAGCTGGTCTGAGAGGATGATCAGCCACACTGGGACTGAGACACGGCCCAGACTCCTACGGGAGGCAGCAGTAGGGAATCTTGCGCAATGGGCGAAAGCCTGACGCAGCCATGCCGCGTGAATGATGAAGGTCTTAGGATT
>NZ_DATMNA010000044.1:0-87018 GCF_035569475.1 Phenylobacterium sp. | reverse complement strand
GATCCTGCGCGGCGGCCAATCGATCGACCTGCTGGCGGGGGGTCGCAAGTTCGCGGTTATCCAGCGCGAGACCAACCTCGACCAGGCCATGCTCGACGGGCGGCTGACGGCCACCTTCCAGCCTGAAGGCCTGCAGGTCGGCGATGTTCTCGACCTGGCCTACACCCTCCAGCAACGGGACCCGGCGCTGAAGGGCTATTCCACGCACTACGCGAGCCTGCGGCACGCCGGCGTGGCCGGCCGCGTCTACTTCCGCACCCTCTGGCCCAGCGCGCTGCCGGTCCATTGGAAGGTGACCGAGGGCCTGAAACCGCCGGTGACCGCGACCTCCGGGGGCATGACCGAGGTGACGGTCGACGAGCATGACGTCGAGACGCCCAAGGCGCCGGTGGGCGCGCCCGCGCGGTTCTCCGACCTGGGCTCCATCGCGTTCAGCCAGTACCGCGACTGGGCGGAGTTCTCAGGCCTGTTCGCCCCGCTCTACGACAAGGCCGCCGTCCTGAAGGCCGGCTCGCCGCTGAAGGCCGAGGCCGCGAAGATCGCGGCGGCCAGCCACGACCCCAAGGCCCGCGCCCTCGCCGCCCTGCGCCTGACCCAGGACCAGGTGCGATATGTCTTCCTGGGGATGAATGACGGGGGATTGGTCCCCGCAGACGCCGACCTCACCTGGTCGCGCCGCTTCGGCGACTGCAAGGGCAAGACCGTGCTGCTGGTGGCGCTGCTGCGCGAGCTCGGCATCGACGCCGAGCCGGCCCTGGTGAGCACCTCCGGCGGCGACGGCATGGACGCCCACCTGCCCGCGGCGGGCTGGTTCGACCACGCCATCGTGCGCGCGCGCATCGCGGGCAAGACCTACTGGCTGGACGGCACCCGCAGCGGCGACCGCAACCTCGACAGCCTGATCGTGCCGGCCTGGAGCTGGGGCCTTCCGCTGGCTGCGGGCGGGGTCGCCCTCGAAAAGCTGGCGCCGGCGCCGCTGGCCGAGCCCAACGACGAAAACTTCGTGACCATCGACGCCAGCGCGGGCGTCACCCTTCCGGCCAAAACGCGGATGAGCGGCGTCTACCGGGGCGAGACGGCGGTGGCCATCCGCGCCACGCTCGCCAGCACGCCCCGCGCCGACTACGAGCGCGCGCTGCGCGAGTCGATGAGCAAGAGGAACTCCTGGTTCGACGTGGACACCGTCGACATCCGGGAGGAGACGACCAGCGACGCCGTGCGGATCACGTTCGAGGGCAAGGGCAAGCTCGACTGGACCCAGTTCTCCGACGGGACCTTCTATCACGTGCCCGGAACGGCCTTCGGCGGCCAGGTGGCGCGCCGCCAGCCCGGCCCGAATTCGGACGCCCCCTATGCGGTGAATTTCCCGACTTACGACCACTACAACTGGCGCATCGTGCTGCCATCCGGCCCGCGCTACACGGTGGGCGGCCCGACCGTCGATCGCACGGTGGCCGGCCTCGCCCTGAAACGCACCGCGCGCATCGACGCCGGGGTGGTTTCGATCGACCTCTCCTTGCGGTCCGTGGCGCCTGAATACCCGGCCTCGGAGGCGGACGCCGCGGCCCAGACCTGGCGCGACCTGGGCCGGAGCGACGTCTACATAGGCATTCCGCCCGCCACCACGGCGCCCGCCCTGGCGACCAACGTGCCGACCATCACCGCCAAGCCCCTGTCGCGGACGCCCGCGCCGGTCTCGGGCCGGGCTCCGGCTCGGGCGCCGGCCCCGGTTTCCGATCCGGCCAAGGTCGCGGCCCTGGCCGAGACCGCCCTCGGCGTGGCCGCCGACAAGGCCGGAGCGGCCAAGGGCGACGCCGCCGCACAGTACCGGCTCAGCCAGCGGCTGGCGCACGGCGACGGCATGGAGATGAACCCCGCCGAGGCCATGGCCTGGCTGCAGAAGGCCGCCGCGGCCGGCAACGCCGACGCCGAGGTGGCCCTGGCCGAGGCCTACACCTACGGCCGCGGCGTCCCGGCCGACACCGGCAAGGCGCTGGCCCTGGTCCGCAGCGCCGCCGACCACGGCGCTTCCCTCGGCCAGCGCCGGCTGGGCGAGGCCTACCTGCGCGGCGAGGGCGTGCGCATGGACCTGGCCATGGCCGCGACCTGGCTGCAGAAGGCCGCCGCCCAGGGTGACGCCGAGGCGCGCCGCGAACTTGAGCAGATCAAGCCCGCCGCCGCCGCCTCGCCGGCGCCCGCGGCGCACGGCCCGTGAGATCGCCGCGCGAAGGAAATACCCAGTGGCGCGGGTGGGAATCTCCCACTAGCGTCGCGCCGATTTGGGGGAAAAGGCGATGATGCGACGCGGGATGGCTGTGACGGCGGCGGCGCTGGCCGTGGCGTGGGCCGGGAGCGCCGTGGCGGCCTCGCCCAAGGACCAGGTCCGCGCCTGGCGCCAGGCCCACGAAAAGGAGATCGTCGCCGACTTCTCCACCCTGCTGGCCATGCCCAACATCGCCACCAACCTGGCCGACGTCGACGCCAACGCGGCCTATATCTCGGGCCTCCTGCAGAAGCGGGGGTTCTCGACCGAACTGTTGCGGGCCCAACCCGGCACGCCCGCCTCCATCCTCGCCGAGTTGAAGACGCCGGGCGCCAGGCGCACCGTGGTCTTCTACGCCCACTACGACGGCCAGCCGATCGGCCAGAAGGGCTGGATCTCGACGCCCTTCACGCCCTCGATGCGCACCGCGCTCCCGGAAGCCAGGCCCGTGGACTGGCAAGCGGCCAGCGGCCCGCTCAACCCCGACTGGCGGCTGTTCGGCCGCGCGGCCGGCGACGACAAGGGCACCATCCAGGCCTTCCTCTCGGCCTTCGACGCCCTGAAGGCCGCGGGCGTCAAACCCTCGGTGAACATCAAGCTGCTGTACGAAGGCGAAGAGGAGCAGGGCTCGCCGCACTTCGGCGCCCTGGTGGCCAAGAACCTGGAGAAGGTCCGGGGCGACCTGCTGATCATGGGCGACGGGCCCATGCACCCGTCGGGCAAGCAGGAGATCAACTTCGGCAACCGCGGCATCACCGGCTTCAAGGCGACGGTCTATGGCCCCCTGAAGCCCCTGCACGACGGCCACTACGGCTCCTGGGCCCCCTCGCCCACCGTGATGATCGCGAGCCTGGTGATGAGCCTGCGCGACGAGGGCGGCCATATCCTGATCCCCGGCTTCTATGACGACGTGGCGCCGGTGTCGGCCGCCGACAAGGCGGCGCTGGCGGCCCTGCCCGACGTCGAGACCGACCTGAAGAAGGCCATGGGCCTGGGCCGCAACATCGGCCCGCCGCGCCTGGCCGACGGCTACATGGGCCCGACGCTCAACGTGCGCGCCATCCACGCCGGCGACGACGGCCCCAGCGCCGCCAACGCCATCGCCATCCAGGGCGACGCCTCCCTCGACTTCCGCCTGGCGCCCGGCGAGACCCCGGCGCGCGTGCAGCAGATGACCGAAGCCTACCTGACCAGGCTCGGCTGGTTCATCGTGCGCGACACGCCGGACCTCGCCACGCGGCTGGCGCATCCGAAGATCGTGCGGATCAACTGGGACGACGGCGCCTCCATCGCCACGGAGTCGCCCATGGAGAGCCCGCCAGCCAAGGCGGTCGCCGCCTCCATCGGGCGCACGGTGGGCTATCCGGTGCTGCGCCTTCCCTATTCGGGCGGCAGCTCCGGCATGGCCGAGATCGTCAACCAGTTGAAGGCCCCGATGGTCGGCGTCTCCATCGCCAACTATGACGACAACCAGCACGCCCAGAACGAGAACCTGCGCCTGGGCAACCTGTGGGACGGCATCGAGGTCTACGCCGGCCTGATCGCCGACCTGGACTGGTAGGCGGACCCGCTCAGTCCGGCTCGCCCAGCTTGTCGAACGAGATCGCGGTCACAGGATGCAGTTCGATCACCTTGCCCTGGCCGTCGACGCCGGGGTGAGGGCTCGCCCGCCCGGTCTGGCCGTGATCGAAATCGAAGAAGGCCACGCCTGTGACCGTGACGGGGATGGTCTTCGGCGGGATGCCGGCGCCGTTGATGTGCGACGCCTGGCTTTCGAAAGCCGCGCGGGCCTCGGCGATGGCCTGGCCGAGGCGGGAGGTGGTCGGCCCCGCGCCCGACTTGCCGGCGAAGCACGAGGGGTCCGGCAGCTCCACCACCATGCTATGGCCATTGGGCGCGGTCTTGCCCGTCGAGAAGACGCCCGTGTCGTCGGTGATGACCACGTGATAGTCGCCGTCCGCCTCGTGCTTGAAGAACGAGAGATAGCCGCGGACCGTATATTGAGCTTTTTCGACGCCCATGCGGCCCCCCGCGTCCACGGGGCCCGGCGTGAGGGCGTTCATCTGGACAATTGAGGCGGCCTTTGGATTGGCGTCGATGGTCGTCGCATCGGGGTCGTTCGCGACCTTGACGTTCCAGCGCTCGGTCCCGCCGCAGGCCGCGCCGGCCTGGGCCGGCGGCGGCGGGGGCGCCGGATGATGGCCAGCCACATTCAGGCCCGTGCCGACGCCCGAGGCGGCCGCGGTGGCGATCAGCGCGCCGGCGATTTTCCCCACATGGCTGCGCGTCTTGGGCGCATGGGCCGGCGCCGGCCGAGTTGCGCGTCGCGGCGGATCGGCGGGCGGGGTCCCGGAGGGCGGTCTGGCCATGGCGCACCGCCTATTGCAGGAGGGTCTTCAACTGGTTGAAAGCGTACGGCAGGAACAGGACCGCCCCGACGTAGAACAGCGTCCCGACGTTGGCGAGGATCGGGGTCAGGTCCTTCGGCGACAAGATCGCCGTGGCGATCACGATGTTGCTGAGGATCCAGAACAGCGAGGCCACGACGACCGCCCCGATGAGGCCGGTCACGCGGCTGTAGCTGACGTCGCCGGTGGAAACGCCGGCGGGGGTCTTCTCCTGCACCGCGCCGCTGAAGCCCGTGACCCGCCGCAGGCCCAGCGCCGCCAGCAGGATCGGCAGGTTGAACGCGATCACCGCCACGACCGCCGCGATCAGGCGCAGTCCGCCGAAATCCGCGTCTTCCATCGGAGCCTCCCCCGGGCGCCGTCGCCTTCGCGCCGGCTGACCACCACAGCGTTAGGCGAACCTCGGCCGATTGCAAGATCGCAGGCCGGCAACCTCGCCGTGCGGGCTCCAGATATAGCCGACGGCCCTGTTTGATCCCCGGCTGACTTGATTCAAGTCAGCCTGACAGGGTCTAGCCGGAGAAGATCCAGTCCGACGGCAGGCTGGCCAGGGTGACGCCCACCAGGATCATCTGGTTCGCGCCGCCCATGTCGATAACCGTGTCGGCGCCCACCTGGCTGACGGTGTAGGTGGTGCCGGGGTCCAGCATCACCCGGTCGCCCTCGGCGTAGTTGAAGTCGAGCACCTTATCGATGCCGGCGTCCTGGGAGCCGTGGAAGATGTCGGCGCCCGGGCCGCCGCTTTCGGTGTCGTTGCCGCGGTCGCCGGAGATGAAGTCGTTCCCCGCGCCGCCCGAGAGGCTGTCGTCGCCCTGGCCGCCGCGGATCTGGTCGTTCCCAGGGCCGCCGTCGAGGGTGTCGTTGCCGAGGTTGCCCCAGACGATGTCGTTGCCCGCATCGCCGGTCTGGCTGTCGTCGCCCTTGCCGCCGACCACCCAGTCGTCGCCGCCATTTCCGTGGAGCGTGTCGTTGCCCTGGTTGCCGTTGATGTCGTCGAAGCCGCCCCCGCCATTGATGACGTCGTCGCCGTCCTCGCCGCGCAGATAGGTCTGGGCGGTCAGGGCGGTGTCCGCGGTGATGGTGTCGTCGCCGGCGCCGGCCATCAGGGTCCCGCCGCCGGCCGGCGCGACCATCACGTCGTTCCCGGGCGTCGAGACCGTCACGCCGGCCTGGACGCTCAGCGTGAAGGAGCCCGAGTTGAAATCGCCCAGCGAGCCCGCCTCCACATAGAAGGTCCCGCTGGCGGTCGGATGGACGACCAGCCGGGAGTCGAAGATCCGGGAATCGGCGTCGTCGTTGAAGGCGATCTGGGCGCCGCTGGCGTCGTGCAGCCGCAGGACCGGGTCGCCGAGCGTCCCGCCGCCACCGTCCTGGCCGGTCAGGTTGATGACGTAGTCGGTCCCGGCGTTGAGTTGCACCTTGAACCAGTCGCGGTCCCCGATCGACTGCAGCATCCCCGCGATCGGCGCGCCCACGATCACCTGCCCGAACGGATGGCTCGTGTCGGTGAAGCTGTCGGCATAGTCGTCGGGGCCGCTGCCGGGCGGCGCGCCGCTGGGCGTGAAGCCCAGCACATCCAGCACCTGCAGGTCGACCGCCGAGATGCTGGTGTTGTAACCCCCGCCGCCGTACCCGAACGCATCCTCGAAGGTGAGGTCGAAGTCTCCGAGGTCCCGGCCGTCGTTGACGCCGCTCGCGCCGATCGAATTGTGCAGGATTCCCGCCAGATGCGCGCCGTCGACGCCGAAGAAGGCCAGGAAGTTGTCGGAGCCGCCGGTGTAGTCGCGCGCGCCCGTGCTGTCGAAACGGAAGAGGTCGAACGGCGCGAAGCGGCCGCTGGGGCCCAGGCCCAGCGTCTCGAAGCGCCCGAAGCCGCCCTCGCTCAGCTCATGCTCGACTGCGCCGACGAGGTCCGAGCCGAAGGTCCAGGGCTGCAGGCTGTTGATCGTCACCGTGACGTCGGTCAGCCCGGACGGCGGCAGGATCCCGAGCGCCTGGGCCTCGCCGCTGACGATCTCGAACCCCACGCCGTTCGACGGGTCCGTCGCCGGCAGGCCGGCCACCGCCAGCCGGTCGTCGGCGGTGGTCGCGTGCGCGGTCAGGGCGCCGACGAGCTGGCAATAGCTGACCGCGTAGGTGTTGAAGACGTTGCTGGCCACGTCGCCCGGCTTCCCCGGATCGAAGTTGAAGGCGACGTTGAGCGTCACATTGTCGGTGAAATGGGCCTGCAGGTAGTTCTCGGCCCCGATGATCGAGGTCCTGACCGCGTCGGTGACGCCCGCGTCGTAGGTGTTGTTGAACACCACGCCGCTACCCGCCAGGGTCACGGTCTCACCACTCAACGGCATACTCGGCCCCCCAGCACGCCCGTCATTGGCGAGAAGCAACCCGGAGTTGTCAACGCCACACCCGCGCCAGGTCAGGCCTCGCGCGGCCGAAGGCGCAGCGGCATGGTCTTCGGGCCGGAGATGAAGTTGGACGGCAGCCACTCCGGCGGGGCGGCGAGCTCGAAGCCGGTCATGCGGCCCAGCACCTCGGCCAGCATGGCGTCGATCTCGATGCGGGCGATGTGCTGGCCCAGGCACCCGTGCGGCCCGGTCCCGAAGGCGATGTGCGGGTTGGGGTCGCGCGCCAGGTCCAGGGTCTCGGGGTTCTCGAAGACGGCCGGATCGCGGTTGGCGGCGCCGAAGTACATGACCACCTTGTCGCCCTCGCGGACCTGCTGGCCGGCCAGCTCCAGGTCGCGGCGCGCGGTGCGGCGCATGTAGATCACCGGGCTCGTCCAGCGCAGCAGCTCCTCCCGCGCCGAAGGCAGCCGCCCGGGCAGGTCGGCCATCAGCCAGGCCATCTGGTCCGGATGCTCCATCAGCGCCAGCAGGCCGCCGGAGAGCAGGTTGCGGGTGGTGTCGCCGCCCGCGTCCACCAGCAACAGGAAGAACAGCAGGAACTCCATGTCCTCCAGCCGGCGGCCCTCCACCTCGCAGGCGAGCAGCTTGGAGGCCAGGTCGTCGCCCGGCCGCGCCCGCTTCTCGGCGATCACGCCCGTGCCGTACTCGAACATCTTGGCCACCGCCGCGCCGCCCGCGCCGGGCGGCAGGGCCTCCGGCGCGGTGTGGATGATCTCGGTCAGCTTGTAGAGCTCGCGCCCGTCCTCCAGCGGCAGCCCCATCAGCTCGGCGATCACGAAGGAGGGCATCTCCCCGGCCACCTCGGCCACGAAGTCGCACTCGCCCCCGGATGCAGAAGAACGGGCGATCACTGCATCGACGATCTGGCGGGCCAGGGCGGCGATCCGGTCGGACCGCAGCCGCGCGGCCGGCAGGGTGAACTCCGAGCGGATCAGCTTGCGGAAAGCGGTATGCTCCGGCGGGTCCATCATCAGCATCATCTTGTAGGGTCCGAACCCCTGGCCCTGCCCCTCCGGCGGGTCGGGGATCAGGATGGTGGGGCCCGACGAGAAGCCCTGGAAGTCGCGGTCCACCGCCCAGACGTCGGCGTGGCGCGTCACCGCCCAGAACCCCGCCCCGCCGCCCGGCTCGTCATGCCAGCGCACCGGCGCGTGCTCACGCAGCCAGCGGTACTGGTCGTGCGGCTGGCCGGCGGCGAAGCTGTCCGGCGACAGGAGGTCGATCTTCATCGGCGTGGCGCCTATTTGCTGATCCGCGCAAGTTCGAACTCGGCGACGTTTTCCAGGGTTCGCAGGTGCGCGGCGAGGTCGGCGAGGCTCCCGGTGCGGCGGGCCACCAGATTGCCGCTGAACTCCATGATCGCCCCGTCGTGGCTGAGCGCATAGCTCACGTCGCGCAGGGACAGGCCATGCTGGTCCAGCAGGGCGTGCAGCCCTTCGGTATCGGGCGCGGACACGCTGCGGAAGCGGAAGACCGACCAGGCGTAGACCCGGCTGGGCGCGGCGTCCTCGACCCAGCGCAGCACCAGCAGGGTGAACAGCACCCCGGCGACGGCGAGCGCGCCCACGCCGTACTCGCCCGCCCCGAACAGCAGGCCGATCGCCGCCGTCGCCCAGACCGAGGCCGCCGTGGTCAGGCCCTGGACGTTGACGCCCTCCTTGAAGATCACTCCGGCGCCCAGGAAGCCGACCCCGGTCATCACCCCCTGCGCCAGGTGGGTCGGGTCGAGCCGGTCGATGCTGAGGAAGCTCGCCCCCGGGGCGAAGCTCGGCGCGAACGAGACCATCATGGTCGCCGCCGCGGCGATCGCCACCAGGGCGTGGGTCCGGAACCCCGCGGCGCGGCCGTGATAGCTCCGCTCCGCCCCGATCAGCCCGCCGGCCACCCAGGCGCCCGCCAGTCCCAGCGCCATCTGGACGTAGATCGCCGTCATGCCCGACCCGCTTTCCGTTCGACGCAAGGGAGTTCAGCATGTCCTGGCCCGGACGGGTACTGAATCAGTTCGACGGGCGGTGGGTGGTGGCGAGAACGGTGACGCAATCGCGCGCCCTCTCGGCCGTCATCGCCCGGCTTGTCCGGGCGACCCATGGACACCGATCCGCCAGAAGGACCCGCCGCGCCGCCGGGCCGTATCCTTCGAGGCGGAGATCGTGGGTGGCCCGGACAAGCCGGGCCACGACGATGGAGAGCGAGGGCGCGCGCCTCACCGGCCTAGGCGCCCCGCGGGGTCGGTGGTAGCTGGCGGCCCATGCAACACCGCGCCCTCCTGTCCGGCCTGGCCTCGGCCCTCCTCTGCGCCGCCGGCCTGTCGGCCTGCCTGACGCCGCACGTCAAGCCGCCGCCCAGCGCCGCCGTCCTCCAGGCCCGCGCCTCCGCCCAGGCCAAGCCCGCCGCCTGCGCGCCCGGCGGCCTGGAGCAGGTCTCGCCGCTGGACGCCGACTTCGGCTACGACGACACCGAGGTGAGCCCGCTCGGCCTGAAGCGCCTCACCGCCGCCGCCCGCTGGCTGAACTGCAACCCCGGCGTCGAGGTGGTCATCCGGCGGGACGCCGACAACCACGGCGACGCGGCCCACCTGAACAGCCTCGCCCAGGGCCGCGCCAAGGCCGTCGCCGACAAGTTGCGAGACCTGGGCGCGACGGCCGCCGTCCTGCGCATCCTGCCCCGCGGGGGCGCCGACCCGGTGACCGCGCCGCACCTGGTGATCAACGCGACCGGGCGCGGCTGGTAGGGGCGATACGCCCCACACCTCCGCTCATCCCCGCGCAAGCGGGGACCCGGGCTTTTTTTCGTGGCAGCGGATCGGACGGCGAAGGCCCAGCGCGCAGCCAGCTCGGAAACCCAAAACACCTGGGTCTCCGCTTGCGCGGGGATGAGCGGAATATTGGGAGAGGCCTCAGCTCGAATTCGGCGGGTCGGCGCAGCCGGTGGCCCAGGCGTCGCTGAGCAGGGGCGGGGCGAAGGGCGGCGATTGCGGCTCGGGCGCGTCCGGCCCTTGCACATCGGGCTCGGCGGAACGGTCGCGCCCCAGGCCCATGTCGGACTGGATGCGGGCGATCAGGGCTTCGACGGGAGTGTCCTCGAAGCCCTCGGTGACGGCCGCCTCGCCGAGGTGGTGCTCCAGCTCCTCGACGAGGTCCTGCGCCTCGTCCTCATCCTCGGTCTCCGTCCAGATCAGCCGCTCCACACCGGCGCGCACGGCGTCCTTGTGGCGGCGGTGGCGGGCGATGGCGGCGTCCTCGGCGCGGGCCGCGTCCTCGCGGTCCGCCAGCCTGCGCTCGCGCTCGATCTTCAGCTCCAGGGCGAAGGTCTGGCGCACCGAGCGCGACACCCGCTGGAAGGCCAGCGCCAGCCCCTCGGCCTCGGCCGGCGTCTCGGCGGCCAGGGCGCGGGCGTGCAGGTCGCGCGCCAGCGTCAGGCCGAGCTCCGAGAGCTCCCCCAGGATGCGCGCGCGCTTCGCGCTGTGGGTTTCCGGCTGTTCCGTGGCGTCGGACATGAACAAATGGGGAACATGGAAATTCGGGGGAGTCAAATTTTGAGTGGGCTTTGTGGGCGGGCGGCGGCTTGAGGTTTGTCCACGAACCACATGAACCACACGAACGCGCCCCGCCCTGCGAGGCCCGCGCAGCGGGCGCCTTCCGGATTCGAACCACGAAAAACACGGAGAGACACGAAAGAGAGCCGGCGCTTTTCGTGCTCTGTTCGTGTTTTCCGTGGTTGAAAAGACGGAGCCTCCGCTCAACGGGAGCCTCAAAGGGCGCACTCGGAATTCGTGAGACAGAAGCCAGCTTGGGTAACAAGATTAGCCGGGCGGATTCACCGGGGCGTTCTTGATCCAATGTATGACAGCAATGGGCGTGAACGCGCTGCATTTGGAAGACTAGTCACCCAGGGTCTGACTGCGATCATTGCGATGGTCGCTGTCGGATGGATCGCGTTTCTTTGGGAGCACACTGAGGCCATCCGCGTCCGCCGCGAAGTGGCCCAGCGCGAGAGCGCCGCCTACTGCCAACAGCTCAACCACGAGGCCTGCGAGGCGACTAAGTCTGCCGCGATGCAGGCGCGGGCAGAGCAAGACGCCGTTGACGCCGCCGTCTGGCAAATCTGGCTCAACGTTGCCGGACTGCTTGGCTTGGGCGCGACTGTCCTGTATGCGCGCCGCGCTTGGCGCGAGGCTGAGAGGAGCGCTAAGGCCGCCACCGAGGCGCTGGACCACACCAGAGCTGACGCCGCCGCTCAAGCGGATAGGTTTTCTCAGCAATTGGCCGTCGCGAACAGGCAAGTAGAAATCGCGGACGACACAGCTAAGAAACAGCTTCGGGCGTACGTTTACGTCGAGCGCATGGACATGCTATGGCTCGATGACGGACCCGTATTTAACGTTGTATTCCGGAATAGCGGAGCGACGCCCGCCATCAACCTTAGAGCGGGTGCAGAAATAGTATTCTGCGGACCGGCAGACATTCCGCCTATGCCTGAAAATATATCCATGGGAAGAATACAATTTATCGGTGCCTCCGCCACGAGGAAAAACCAAGTCTACACGGCCAACAGATCGGGCGTCTCTAAGGAAAGCATCTCGTTTGAAAACAACATCAATGTGTTTGGAAGGGTCCAATACCAAGATATTTTCGCCCAAACATTCGAAACTGAGTTTGCGTTTTACACGCATACTGCGGAGCCCGATGAAGAGGGCATGGTCGCAATGATTGGACACCGAGCCGCGTTCCGGGCCGTGACCTAAGACTGCCGGCACCGCCAGAACCCCCGCCCACATCTCGCGTCACCGCTTGCGATGACGCGGGCCGCCGTATCCGCTGGCGGCGGCGTGGTCTTTGGCACCCTCACGCGACAATCCCCCGCATTACCGCGAATTATCTTTTGTCGGGGCAGGGTTGGGGGGAAAAGGGCGGCGGAGACGGATTCGCGCTGAGGGGCCGCCCGTCGTGCTGGAGCTTGACGCTTGATCGCCCTTTTCGCCGCCGCCTCTATGGCGCTCTCCCCGCCGGACCTGTCGCGCCTGCCGCCGATCACCCGTGAGGCGCAGATCACCTATGTCGACCGCTCGGGCGCGGTGATCGGGGTGCGCGGGGGCAAGTACGCCCCGCCGGTGGACCTGGCGCGGCTGCCGGCTTACGTGCCCGCGGCCTTCGTCTCCATCGAGGACCGGCGGTTCTACGAGCACTCGGGGTTCGATCCGGTGGGCATGGCCCGCGCGGTGGTCGCCGACCTGGCCAAGGGCAAGGCGCGCGAGGGAGCCTCGACGATCACCCAGCAACTGGCGCGCAACCTGTTCCTGAGCGCCGACCAGACGCTGGAGCGCAAGGCCGACGAGCTGGTCATCGCGGTGAAGCTGGAGCAGGCCTATTCCAAGAAGCAGATCCTCGCCCTCTATCTCAGCCGGGTCTATTTCGGCTCCGGCGCCTATGGGCTGGAGGCGGCCTCGCAGCGCTATTTCAACAAGCCCGCCGCCCGGCTGACGGTGCGTGAGGCCGCCACGCTGGCCGGCATCCTGAAGTCGCCGACCAACTACGATCCCGCCGACCAGCCGGAGAAGTCGGCCGAGCGGACCCGGCTGGTGCTTGACGCCATGGTGGAGACCGGCGCCATCACCGCCGCCGAGCGGGACAGGGCGCTCGACCAGACGCCGAAGGTCTGGAAGACCGCGCCCACCGCGCCGGCCCAGTACTTCATCGACTGGCTGGACAGCCAGACCCGCGCGGCGATCGGCCCGACCACCAAGCAGGACCTGGTGGTGGAGACGACGCTCGACCTGCCCGGCGAGATCGCCGCCGGCGAGGCGATCAAGGCGACCACGACCAAGTTCGCCAAGCAGGGCGTCAAGCAGGCCGCCGTGGTCTCGCTGGACGGCTCGGGCCGGGTGCGCGTCCTGGTCGGCGGCGACGACTACGCCAAGGCGCCCTTCAACCGCGCCGTCGACGCCCACCGCCAGGCCGGGTCGGCCTGGAAGCCCTTCGTCTACACCGCCGCCATGGAGGCCGGCCGCACGCCCGACCTCATCGTGGTCGACGAGCCGGTGACCATCAACGGCTGGTCGCCGCGCAACGCCGAGCCGGAATTCATGGGCCAGATAACCCTGGAGACGGCGCTGGCCCACTCGGTGAACACCGTGGCCGCCCGGCTGGCCGACGAGGTCGGGCGCGACAACGTCGCCGCCGTGGCCCATCGCATGGGCATCGTCTCCCAGATCAATACCGACCCGGCGATGGCGCTGGGCACCTCTCTCGTGACGCCGCTGGAGATGGCCACGGCCTACGACACCTTCGGCAACGGCGGCTACCGGATCGCGCCCTACGGCATCGAGCGGATCCGCACCGCGGGCGGCCAGGTGTTGTTCCAGCACAAGACCCAGTTCGCCACGCAGGCGGTCGCCAACCCTCCGCTCGGCGAAATGCAGCAGATGATGCGCACGGTGATGGCCGTGGGCACCGGCAGCCACGCCAACATCAAGGGCTATGACCTGGCCGGGAAGACCGGCACGACCACGGACTACAAGGACGCCTGGTTCTGCGGCTTCACAGGCGGGATCACCACCGTGGTCTGGACCGGCCGCGACGACGCCAAGCCCATGCAGAAGATCATGGGGGCGAGCGCCCCCTCCGAGATCTGGCGCAGCTACATGACCGTCGCCCTGAAACACCTGCCCAACGGCCCGATCCCGCCCGGGCCGCCGCCGCCCCTGCCCGTCGTCCCGACCCCGGTGGACGCCCCCGCGCCGGGCGAGGCCGCGCCTCAGCCGACGCCGACGCCGACTGCGCCGGCGGGTTAGGGGTTGCCCCCCTTTCATCATCCGCTCATCCCGGCGAAGGCCGGGATCCAGATGGAATGTCTCAGACGTGGGCTCGAACAGCTCAGCGGCAAACCAACCCCGCGTGGGCGCTTGGCGATCTGGGTCCCGGCCTTCGCCGGGATGAGCGGAGGGTCGGGAAGCTTCAGTTGTAGTTGACGGTCACCGTGAGCGAACCGGCGTAGGCCTGGGCCGGGGTCGCGGCGTTGAGGTCGAAGGCGCCGCCGAAGCGCAGCTCCTGCACGCCGGCCGCCGGGATGACGCCCAGCGAGCCGTTGCCGGCCACCGGCGCCGACACCGAGACCCGGGTCAGGCCGGGCTGGGCGAAGGTCAGGCTCTGGGTGGTCGAATAGGTGACGCCCGCCTCGCCCACGAGGCTGAACTTGGCCGGGCTGACCGCGCCCGCGGCCCGCGCGCCGTCGCCCGCCCCGCTGAGCGTGACGTTGCTGCTGGCCGGGTCGAGGGTGATGGTGTTGGCGGCCGCATTGCCCGGCCTGGTCACCGCCCCGAAGTCAAGGCCCTGGGTGGCCTGCAGGGTCACGGGCGCCAGGATGGTGACGCTGACGCTGGCCGTGGCCGTCACGCTGCCGCCGGCGCGCGCGGCCGCGGCGGACAGGATCAAGGCGGTGGCCAGAGAGGCCGCAAGAACCAAAGTCTGCGGTTTCATGCCGCAAAGAATAGCCGGCGAGTCTTTCAAAGCAGTTGCGGCAAGTAGACTTTTCGTGTTCGATTTTGATACACGCCCTGGATGGCAGTATTTCTAAGCTCTTAACGTCGGGCGTTGTTATAAACAGTCTATTTCCAGGCTTGGTTAAGCCTCGGTTTCGGAAGCGTCCCGCACTGAGACGCGGGAAGCCGTCCCGCGGTGTCCTCCTCCCCTTGTGGGAGGAGGATCTCCGAGCGACGGCCTCGCTTCAGACTTTGGGCCACCAACCTACGACGCGGCGGTGAGCAGCGCCTCGCCCAGCAGGTCCTGGAGCGCGGGCGTCTTCGGATAGGGCTCGTGGCTGTACTGGCGGAAGCCCTCCGCCAAGGGGCGGCCGAAGTCGCGGCCGCGACGGCGCGACCAGGCCTCCATCGAGCCCAGGTGGTCGGCGACGCCGTGCTGGCGTGCGACCCAGTCCGCCTGGCTGACATGGGCCGACAGCATCGCCTGCTTCATGGCGAAGCCCGCCTCGATGTCCGCGCCGAAGTCGGGGACGATCCGGCGGCCCTCACGGTCGCGCCCGCCGATCGGGTCCATGAAATAGAGGTGCGGGATCGCCGCCAGGGCCGCGGCGGCGCCGGTGCGGTAGTTGGGGACGGAGGCGGCGAAGCAGGCGTCGCGGGTGAGCTGGCTCGCGGCCTCGTGGTCGGGGTGGTAGTCGGCGGGCGAGGCGGCCAGCACGATGTCGGGCGCCGCCCAGCGGATCAGCTCGGTCACCGCGCGGCGCGAGGCGTCGTCGTTGAAGACGCCCAGGTCGGCCAGGTCGGCGCAGCGATAGTCCGCACCGATCAGGGCGGCCGCGGCGGCGGCCTCGGCTTTGCGGATGCGGGCCGTCTCGGAAAGGTCGGTCTGCGCGGAGCCGCACTCGCCGGCGGTCAGGGTGGCGATGCGGATCGCGTGGCCCCTGGCCGCCAGGATCGCCAGGGCGCCCGCCGCAAGATGCTCGATGTCGTCGGGATGGGCGTGGACCGCCAGGATGGTCGCCATGCCGCGAAGCTAGGCCAGGGCCGGGGCGAACGCCACCGGCCCCGAGGGCGAACTCAGCCCTAGTTGTAGGTGACGGTGACGCTGAGCGTGCCGGTGTAGGCCTGGGCGGTGGTCGCCGGGGTCACGTCGAACTGGCCGCCGTAACGGATCTCCTGGGTGCCCGCCGCGGCGATCGTGCCGACCGCGCCGGTGGTGGCCACCGGGGCCCCGGGCGCGACATTGATCAGGCCCGACTGGGCGAAGGTCAGCGTCGAGGCGAGGGTGTAGGTCGTCGCGGCCTGCACGGTGATGTTGAACTTCGCCGCGCTGGTGGTGGAGCTGACGATGGAGCCGTTGCCGCCGGTGGCGGTGACATTGCCGTTGGCGTCCATGGCGATGGTGGTGTTGGTGGTGGTCGGCCGGATCACCGTGCCGAACACCAGGTCCTGGGTCTTGGTGATCGTGGTCGGCGACAGGACGGTCACGCTGGCGTTGGCCGTGGCGTTGGCCGTGCCCGAGGCGAAGGCGCTGGTGGCAAGGCCGCAAAGAGCGAGGGCGGCGCCGGCCGCGAGGACGATATGGCGGATGCTCATCGGACACCTCAATTCGATGCGTCGCCTCAACCAAGTCAAGGCGAAGGTTAATCCTCGAAGATCTGAAGCTGCGCCCGGTCCCGAATTGGCACACGCGGTCAGGCCTTCAGCCGATCACCCGCAATTCGCGGACCGCGTTCATGAATTTTGGGAGGATTTACTTGCGATCTGCGGCTTCGCGCCGACTTGTCGTACCCTGAAATCCTAACGACGATCGTTAAGACCGAAGCCCTGGCCGAGTCGCGCCTCGCCCGGCCTCTCGCAGATCGCGCCTGAGACGGAGACGTCCGCGCTCAGCGCCCGAGGCGCCAGCCCATCTCCTTGACCAGCACCTCGAAGAACTCCGGCGTGTAGGCCGCCTCCGGGTCCTGGCGCACGGCGAGGTCCATCTTCTGCGCGTCCTCGCCCACCAGGATCCGCCAGCGGTCGGCCTTCACGCCGTCGAGGATCACGGTCGCGGCCGCCGCGGCGGTCATCGGCGCCTCCTCAAGGAAGCGGCGCGCCTGCTCGTCGACCATGGCCTGCAACGCGGCGTCCGGGAGCTGGCTCACGTCCACGCCCATCCGCGCGATCCGGGCGCGGGCGCGTTCCAGGTCCGCCTCGCTCAGCGCGTCCTCGTCACGGCCGGTCATCACCTTGCGGGAGTTGGCGACGATCGAGGTGCCGATGTGGCCGGGCATCACCACCGAGACCTTGATGTGCGGGGCGTTCAGCGCCAGGTCGGTGATCAGCGCCTCGGAGAAGCCCTTCACCGCGAACTTGGCCGCCGCGTAGGCGGTGTGGCTGACATTGGGGCCGAGGCTCGCCCAGAAGCCGTTGACGCTGGAGGTGTTGACGATGTGCGCCTCGTCGGCCGCCTGCAGCATGGGCAGGAAGGTGCGCACCCCCAGATAGACGCCGCCCCAGCAGACGTTGAAGGTCCGCTCCCACTCCGCGCGGGCGTCGGCGATCATCGAGCCCCCGCCGCCGATGCCGGCGTTGTTGAACAGCAGGTGCAGCCGGTCGGTGTCGTGCTGGGCGGCCGCTGCGTCGCGGAAGGCGATCAGCTGGGCCTCGTCGGAGACGTCGGCGACGTGGGCGGTGACCCGCGCGCCCTGCGGCACGCCGTCGGCCTCGCAGAGCGCGACGGTCTCGGCCATGGTCTTGGCCGAGACGTCGCACATGGCCACGCTGCAGCCCTCGGCGATCAGTTGACGGACCAGCTCGCGGCCCATGCCCGTGCCGCCGCCGGTGACCACGGCGAACTTGCCTGCCAGGTCCTGCATGGTCGTCCCTCCCCGTCGCCTTGCGCCGGCGTTCCCCGGGCCGGCCGCCAGTTAGGCCGCCGGCGCGCCGCGCGTCCACCGTCACGCTGGGGAACGGGAGCCAGCGGCGGCGGGTTTGCGAGACGGATAACAAGCGAATTTGGAAGGGACGCCCGTCATGAAGCTCTATCTCGCCCCCGGGGCCTGCAGCCTCGCCGACCACATCGCCCTTCACGAAGCCGGCTTCGACTTCGACCGGGTCACCGTCGACCTCAAGACCAAGACCACGGAGGACGGCCGCGACTACAGCCAGATCAATCCCAAGGGCTATGTCCCGGCCCTGCAGTTCGACGACGGCCAGGTGCTGACCGAGAACGTCGCGATCCTGAGCTGGGTGGCCGACCAGGATCCGGCGCTGGCGCCGTCCGGACCGATGGGCCGCTACCGCCTCTTGGAGGCCCTGGCCTATATCAACGGCGAGATCCACAAGGGCTTCGCACCCTTCTTCAAGCCGGGCGCCACGTCCGCGGACAAGGCGGCGGCGGGCGAACGCCTGGGCAAACGCTTCGCCTATCTCGCCGCGCGGCTGAAGGACGATTACCTGTTCGGCCGCCAGGCCGGGGTGGCGGACGGCTATCTCTTCGTGATGTGCCTGTGGGCCCAGATGAACGGGCTGCCCCTGCCCGATCCGCTGCCCGCTTTCGTGAAGCGGATGCAGGCCCGGCCGGCCGTTCGCCTGGCCCTTGAGCACGAAGGCCTGAGCCAGCCTGCGGCTTCCTAACCGGCCTGTTCAGCCACCGTTCAGCTTATGATTCATAGGCTTATCTAATGAACAGATCGGCGTTTCAGCCGTTGAACGCTCACAAGGAGGCCAAGATGAAGAAGATTCTGACGGCCGCGCTCGCGGCGATTACTCTGGGCGGCGCGGTGAGCGCAGCGGCCACGCCGGCGTCCGCGGAGCGTTGGGAAGGTCACCATGGCGGCGGCTACTACGGCCACGGCAATGGCGGTGCGGCCGTCGCGGCCGGCATCGCGGGCCTGGCCATCGGCGCGGCCCTCGCGTCCGACCACCCGCACTACTACCGCAGCTACTATGGCGGCCCCTATTACGGGCCCCCCGCCTATTATGGTCCGAGTTACTACGGCACCTGCTACACGACCCGTTGGGTCTGGGACCCCTACATCGGCCGCCGCGTCCCGATGCGCGAAGCCTTCGCCTGCTGAGGCGTAGGATTTCGGGAGGGTCGAGCGATCAGCCCTCCGCCGCGAAGGTGAGCCCGGCGTTCGCCTGAAGCCGCTCCACCAGCTTCGACCCCATCAGAGCGCCCGGCGTCCAGACGCCGCCGGGCGCTTCCTTCGCGTCGCGCACCAGGCAGATCGCCGCCTCGGCCAGCATCTTCGAGGTCGAGCCATAGCCCGGGTCGCGGTCGCCCTTGACCGAGACCTTCACCTTGCGCCCGTCGCCGGCCACGCCGACGAAGACGATGTCGTAGAAGCCGGCCTCGCGCTCGGCCTTGGACGGCCCCTCGCCCGGCTTCGGGGCGTCGGGGCCCATGCCGGTGAACTCGGTCGGCGCGCCCGGGACCACCACCGACATCTCGTCATATTTGAAGTCCGTCCCCCAGCGATGGCCCAGCAGGGCGTTCGAGCGGTGGACGTTCTTGGTGTTGATCATCGCCATCATGAAGGGCCCGACGTCGGCCCCGATGTCGTCGTCGTGCTCGACCGCATTGCCGGGCGGCTGATCGGGCCCTTGAAACCCGGGCGTCAGCGCAAACGGGTTCATCATCAGCATCCCCAGCGACGGGTCCTTCTGGATCGCCGCCATGGTGGCCGCGCCGCTGGCCGCCGTGCCGCCGGAGAGCCCGCCCCGCATCGCCCGGATGCGGCCCTTCACCCGCGGGACATAGGCCCCAAGCTTGGCCTTGGCGGTCTCCTCGGCGAAGAACACGCCGAGCTCGAAGGGAATGGAATCGAAGCCGCAGGAGTGGACGATCCGCGCGCCCGACGCCTTGGCCGCTGCGTCGTAGGCGCCGATCACATGGGCCATCCAGTTGGGCTCGCCGCAGAGATCCAGGCAGTCGGTCCCCGCCTTCGCGCAGGCCGCGACCAGCTTCTCGCCATAGAGCTGATAGGGCCCGACCGTGGTGACCACGGCCTTGGCGCGGCGGACCATGGCCTCGAGCTGCGCCGGATCGTCGGCGTCGGCGACCACCAGAGGCGTCTCGGGCGGCAGGGCGAGTTCGTCGCGCACCGCTTCCAGCTTGGCGCGGCTGCGCCCGGCCATCGCCCAGCCGACGTCGCCGCCCACGCCGTAGCGCTGGCCCAGGTACTCCGCCACCAGGCGGCCGGTGTAGCCGGTGGCGCCATAGACGATGAGATCGAACTCGGCGTTGGGGTTCATGGCGCGCGTACTCCTGGAAATCGGCGGCGGCACCTTGCCTATAATTTACGTTGTAAGTAAATCCTCCGCTTTGCGTGAAACGTAACGGGAACATGCTATAGGGCGAGGATGGCCGACAGCGCGGGCGCGCCCGCCGATCTCCTGCCGCCAAGGTTCGCCGACTGGTTCGCCAGCCGGGGCTGGAGCCCGCGCGCGCATCAGTTGGCGATGATCGAGCGGGCGCGGGCCGGCCGCGACGCCCTGCTGATCGCGCCGACCGGCGGCGGCAAGACCCTGGCGGGCTTCCTGCCCAGCCTGATCGACTTGGCCGGCCGGCCGCCCCCCAATGGGCCGGCGAACCTGCACACGCTCTACATCTCGCCGCTGAAGGCGCTGGCGGTGGACGTGGAGCGCAACCTCAACACGCCGATCACGCAGATGGGCCTTCCGATCACCGCCGAAAGCCGCACCGGCGACACCGGGCTCTCGCGCCGCCAGCGCCAGCGGGTGAAGCCGCCGGAGATCCTTTTGACCACGCCCGAGCAGCTCGCCCTGCTCTGCGCCTGGGAGGGCGCGCGGCTCTATTTCGAGAACCTGGAGTGCGTGATCCTCGACGAGATCCACACCCTGCACGCCTCGAAACGCGGCGACCTGCTGGCGCTGGACCTCGCCCGCATCGCCCAGTTCGCGCCGAGGATGCGCCGCGTCGGCCTCTCGGCCACGGTCGACGATCCGGAGGTGATCAAGGCCTGGATGGGGCGCCACCGGCGCGCCCCCTCCGTCAGCTTCGCTGACACCTCCCCCGTCGTCTCCGCGACAGGGGAGGAGCGGGACGGCCAGGCTCCTCCCCTGCAAGCGCAGCGCGGCGGGGGAGGTGGATCGACGCGCAGCGGCGAGACGGAAGGGGCGTCGGTCGACGTCGACCTGGTGCGGGGGCCTGCGGGCGCCGCGCCGATCGTCGAGGTGCTGCTTTCGGAGGGCAAGGTGCCCTGGGCGGGCCATACGGCCCAGCACGCCATGCAGGAGGTCTATGACGTCATCAAGGGCTCGAAGACGGCCCTGGTGTTCGTCAACACCCGCTTCCAGGCCGAGTTCGCCTTCCAGGAGCTCTGGCGGCTGAACGAGGATGCGCTGCCGATCGCGCTGCACCACGGCAGTCTCGCGGCCGAACAGCGGCGCAAGGTTGAGGCGGCCATGGCCCGGGGAGAGCTGCGCGCGGTCGTCTGCACCTCGACCCTCGACCTGGGCATCGACTGGGGCGACGTCGACCTGGTGATCCAGCTCGCCTCGCCGAAGGGCGCCTCGCGGATGGTGCAGCGGATCGGCCGGGCCAACCACCGCCTGGACGAGCCCAGCCGCGCCCTCTTCGTGCCGGCCAACCGCTTCGAGATGCTGGAGTGCCAGGCGGCGCGCGAGGCCATCGCCGAGAACAAGCTCGACGGCGACCCGCCGCGGGTGGGCGCGCTGGACGTGCTGGCGCAGCACGTCATGGGCTGCGCCTGTTCGGAGCCCTTCGACATGCTGGCGCTGTACGACGAGGTCACCGCATCCGGCCCCTATCGCGACCTTCCTTACGAGGACTTCGAGCAGGTGGTCGATTTCGTCTCCACCGGCGGCTATGCGCTGAAGACCTACGACCGGTTCCGCCGGATCGTGAAGGGCCAGGACGGCCTCTGGCGGGTGCGCAACCTGGAGACCGCCCAGCGCCACCGGCTGAACGTCGGGGCCATCGTCAGCCCCGCCATGCTGGCCGTCCGCATCGCCATGCGCGGGGGACGCGGCGGGCGCAAGATCGGCGAGATCGAGGAAGGCATGGTCGAGATGCTGGAGCCCGGCGAGACCTTCGTCTTCGCCGGCCAGGTCTGGCGGCTGGCGGCGGTGACCAACCTCGACGTCCTGGTGCAGCCCGCGCCGGGCGCGGACCCGAAGATGCCGTCGTGGGGCGGCTCGAAGTTCGCCCTTTCCACCTACCTGGCCAAGCGGGTGCGCCAGTTGATGTACGACCAGGCGCATTGGGCGGTGCTGCCCAATGACGTGCGCGAATGGCTGGAGGCGCAGCGGGACCGATCCCTGATCCCCGAAGAAGACGAGATGCTGCTGGAGACCTTCGCCCGGGGCCACCGGCAATTCATGGTCTGCTACCCGTTCGAGGGGCGCCTGGCGCACACCACGTTGGCCATGCTGCTGACGCGCCGGCTGGAGCGGATGGGCCGCGGGCCGCTGGGCTTCGTCTGCAACGACTATGCGCTGGCGGTCTGGGCCATCAAGCCGCTGGAGGCGGTGGACTTCGCCGAGCTCTTCGACGAGGACATGCTGGGCGACGACCTGGAAGCCTGGCTCGCCGAAAGCTTCATGATGAAGCGCGCCTTCAAGGGCTGCGCGATCATCGCGGGCCTGATCGAGCGGCGCTTCCCGGGCGACCAGCAGAAGACGGGGCGCCAGATCACCTTCTCCACCGACCTGATCTACGACACGCTTCGCCGCCACCAGCCGGACCACCTGCTGCTGCGCTGCGCGCGCGAGGATGCGGCGACAGGTCTCGTGGACGTGGCGCGCCTGGGGCAGATGCTGGCGCGCATCAAGGGGCGCATCCGGCACGCGGCCCTGGAGCACCTGTCGCCCTTCTCGGTGCCGATCCTGCTGGAGATCGGCAAGGAGCGCAGCCCCGGCCATTCGGGCGAGACCATGATCCTGCGGGAAGCCGAGGAAGATCTGATCGCCGAGGCGTTGCAATGAGCGCCCTGGCGTCCAGAGCATTCACCTACGACTACGCGGTCGCCGAGTGCGGGTCGCTGCGCATGGCGATCGGCGCGGCGCAGGCGATGCTGCGGGCCTCCGGCGCCCTGTGGCTGGCCGCCGAGCGCGCCCTGGTGGTCGCCGACCTGCACCTGGAGAAGGGCAGTTCGTACGCCGCCCGCGGCCAGATGCTGCCGCCCTACGACACCCGCGAGACCCTGCGCAGGCTGATGGCCGAGGTGGAGGCCCTGGAGCCGGCCACGGTGATCCTGCTGGGCGACACCTTCCACGACCGCAAGTCGGAGAGCCGGCTGGCCGCCGACGACGCCGAGCGCCTGCGCGGCCTGGCGCGGGGACGGACGCTGGTCTGGGTGGTCGGCAATCATGACGCCGACGGGCCCCGCGCCCTCCCCGGCGAAACCGCCGACGAACTCGAACTTTGCGGCCTCGCTCTGCGCCATGAGCCCCAGGCCGGGCTGCAACCCGGCGAGGTGGCGGGCCACCTGCATCCGGCAGCGCGGGTCAGGGCCACGCGCGGCAGCGTGCGCCGCCGCTGCTTCGTCACCGATGGCGAGCGGCTGATCCTGCCGGCCTTCGGCGCCTATGCCGGCGGCCTCAATGTGCGTGACGCTGCCTTCGCCGGGCTTTTCGCGAGGCCGCCGCTGGCCGGCGCGCTCGGCCGCGACCGAGTACACGCGGTGGGCTGGCGTTCGCTCGGGCCGGACTAGACCCTGTCCCGGCTATATCTGGAGCCCTTCTCTTCCACTCAAGCCGATCCAACCTGAGTCGGAAGGGCTCTAGGCGCCCGCCTCAGACGTGGCCGGTCTTCAGCGCCTGGTCGAGGCAGACGGCCAGCGAGATGCAGGCGCCGGCGGTAAGCGCGGTCGACAGGCGCGGATAGCGGGCGGGCACATCCGGCGCCTGATGGTCGAACAGCCACTGGACCAGGAAAGCGCCGATGCAGCCGCCGATGATCCAGCCGTCGGGGATGCGGTGCCGCGAGAACAGGATCGCCCAGGCGACCACCGGCGACAGGACCGAGATCAAGAGGCGCGCAGGGCGCGGCTTCGGCCGCCCGCTCTCCAGGCCCCAGCGCACCCCGCCCAGGAAGGCCAGGACGCAGCCCGACCAGTTGAGGATCACCGTGAGCGCCGGACGCGCCACCTCGGGCGAACCCCAGCCGTAGGCGACGGCGGCCAGCGGGAAGGGCGCGAGCGAGCAGAGCGCGATGAGCCAGAGCGCCGGCGGAATAGCGTCATAGGGGGCTGAAACGTGCGGCTCGTCCGTCGCCATTCAGTCTCTCCGAAACGCCGAAGACGCCGCCCAGCCGGCCGCCAGGGCGAAAGCCATCGCCGCCAAGCCGTAGGACCATGGCCTGCGATGGGCCCAAAGGTAAAGACCGCGCTCGACGCCGACCTTCTCGACCGTCAGCGTCCGGTCCTTCTCCGCCACCGGCTGCCCCCCCTGGAACAACAGGATCCGCACCTGGTACAGGCCGATCGGCGCCTCCGCCGGCAGGGGGATTTCGGCGCGGAACAGGCCTTTGTCGACGAAGCGCACGCCGTGCTCGTCCACGTCGTAGAGGTGGTCCGCCGTCTTCAGCCGCACGACGGCGTTGCGCCAGTCGAGGTAGTCGGCGCCCAGGCTCGAGACCACCACGTCGCGCACGCCGTAGCGGGTCTCGGTCGTCTGCTCGGCCGGCGCGTTCATCGCCAGATGGTCGACGCCCGCCTGCAGGCGGCGCAGCACGGCGAAGTGGGCGATGTCGTCGAGCGGGCGGGTCGATGCTGCGATGTAGAAGCCCGGCGCGCCCTGGAAGACGACCGGGCGGCTGTTGATCCAGACGCCGGCGATGCGGCTCTTCCTGGCGATGCGCACCGGCTGGTCGGGGCCGCGCACGATCACCACCACGTCGCTTGGCCGCGACGCGGGGTCGAAGACCGCGCCGTAGAGCACGATCTGGTCGCCCCGGAAGTCGGAATTGACCCGCACATTGGTCTCGGTCAGGGCCGCGGAGACCACGGGCCCTCCATGCGCCGGAGGCGGCGGCAGGGCGGCCATCAGCCGTTCCCCGACATCAGCACGAAGGGCTCGTGCGGGGTGAAGAACAGGCCCAGGCCCATGCGCAGGCCGACCACGAGGACGATCAGCGCCAGCAGCGCGCGCAGCTCCTCGGCGCGGAATCGCGACGAGGCCCGCGCGCCGAGCTGGGCGCCGAGCACGCCGCCCGCCAGCAGGAGCGTCGCCAGCAGGATGTCGACGGTCTGGTTGCGCCCGGCCTGCAGCACGCCGGTCAGGGCCGTGGTGATGATGATCTGGAAGAGGCTGGTGCCGACCACGACATTGGCCGGCATCCGTAGGAGATAGACCATGGCCGGCACCAGGATGAAGCCGCCGCCGACCCCCATGATCGCCGAAAGCACGCCCACGAAGGCGCCCAGCAGGATCGGCGGGATCACGCTGATGTAGAGCCGCGAGCGCGGGAAGCGCATCTTCAGGGGCAGGCCGTAGAGCCAGGGCGGCCGGCGGTCGCGCCTCGGCTCCGGCGGAGCGTTGCGGCGCCGGCGCAGGATCGCCCCCACCGACTCCCAGAACATCAGCCCGCCGATGACGCCGAGGAAGATCAGGTAGGACAGGGCCACCACAAGGTCGGCCTGGCCCAGCAGGCGCAGCCAGCGGAATAGCTCCACCCCCAGCACCGAGCCCGCCGCCCCGCCCGCCGCCAGCACCCCGCCCATGCGGAAGTCCACGGCCCGCTTGCGGCCATAGGACAGCACGCTCGACATGGACGAGGCGGCCACGTGGTTCGACATGCTGGCTACGGCCACCGCCGGCGGAATGCCGAGGAACACCAGCACCGGGGTCATCAGGAAGCCGCCGCCGATGCCGAACAGGCCGGAGATGAAGCCCACCAGGGCGCCCAGCGCCACCAGCAGCGGGGCGTTCACGGACACCTCGGCGATGGGCAGGTAGAGGTCCAAACGTCGCCTCTTCAGCCGAGACCGGCCGCCACGCCCTGTCCCTCTTGGCGGCTCAACGCGAGAAGACGGAGAGCCGGGAAACGGTGGTGGGGTCGAGCGCGCCCGTGGCCGCCAGGCCCTGGTCGCGCTGATAGGCGCTCACGGCCAGCTTCAGGTCACGCGAATTCGCGCCGTCGGGCCTGCCCTTGTAGTAGCCGAGGCGGCCGAGGATCTTCTGGGCCGCGACGACCGAGGCGCCGTTGGCGACGTTCGCCGGGGTGGACGCCGCGCCCGCCGTTTCGAAGGCGCCGGCCTGGCCCTCGGCCTGGGTCAACTGGGCCGAGGGCAGCTTGGCTTCCAGGTCGAGCGCGCTGGCGCGGGCCTGGCTGTCCCCGGAATTGGCGGCGATGGTGAACCACTTGTAGGCCTGGGCCAGGTCGCGCGGCACGCCGGACCCGGACTGGTAGAGCAGGCCCAGGTTGTACTGCGAATCCACCACCCCGTGCTGGGCGGCCTTGGTGAACCATTGGGCCGCCGCGGCGGTGTCCTGCGGGCCGCCTTCGCCGCGGAAATAGTAGAGCGCCAGGTTGTGCATGGCGGTGGGGTCGCCGGCCTCCGCCGCGCGCTGGGTCCAGCGGCGGGCCTCGCCGAGGTTCTGGGTCACGCCCGCCTGGCCGGTCTCGTAGAGGCGCGCCAGGAACATCTGCGACGGCGGGTGGCCGCCCTCGGCGAGGGTCTTCAGCCTGGCGAGGGCGCCGGGCTGCTTCTGCTCCACCGCGGCGGCGACCTTGACATAGTCGGCCCCGGCTCCGTCGGGCTGCGCCGGGGCGGCGGCAGCGGCCGGCGGCGCGGTCGGCAAGGCGCGGGTCTCGGCGGCGGTGATCGGCAGCGGCGGCGCAGGGTCGGGCGTCAGCGCCACCGCGGCGCGGGGCGCCTCGACGAACGGCAGCCCATCGCGCGCGGCGTGGGTGGCCGCGGGGCCTTCCATCAGCACGACGCCGGCCGCCCCGACGCTCAGGAAGGCCGCGCCGCCGGCCACCATCAGGGCGGTCTGCCAGGTGGACGCCGGCCGCGCCTTCAGCGCCCGGAACAGGCCGCCGGCCCGCATCGGCCGTGGCCGGCGCTCGCCGCGCAGCACCTTGGGGCGCGGCGCGGCGGCGGCGCGGGCGGCGGCGCGCGCCTGCTCGATCACCTCGCGCGTGGAGAGTTGCGGCGCAGCTTCGAAAGGCGCCGGCTCGTCTTCCTCGGCCGCGGCGTCGTGCAGCGCCGGCGGGATGTCTTCCTCGGCGTCCGCCTCGATCTCCGTCTCGGCGATGGGCGCAAAGTCGTCGGCCGGGGCGAAGGCGTCGACGTGGGCGAAATCCTCCTCGCCGAAGGCCGGGTTGCTGGGATCGAGCGCCGGCTGGCTGACCGGCTCGGCGCGGGAGAAGAGCTCCGCCCCGAACACCTGCGGCGCGGCCGGCAGGTCGCCCTCGGCCTCGTCCAGGCGCGGTCCGAGCGCAGCCGCCTCGAAAGGCGCGGCCGCGGCGATCGGCGCGGCCTCGCCCAGGCGGGCCCCGGCGGTTTCCAGCAGCCGCGCGGTGCGCTCCTCGCTCTGGCGGATCCGCTCGGCCAGGTCGCCGGCGGCGCGTTCGTGGCGCTGTTCGATCCGCTCGGTGACCTTGGCCACCTGCTCGCCGACGTCGTCGATGGCCTGGGCCGCGCGCCGCTCGGACTGGATGATGCGGTCGGTGAGCCGTTCGGTGATCTTGCCGATCTCCGCGCCCAGCCGCTCCAGCGCCTCGGCGTGAAGCTGGTCGGTGCGCCCGAGCCGGTTCTCCACGGCGCCGGCGATGCGGGCGATCTCGCCGCCCACCTGTTCGATGGCCTCGGCGCTGCGCTGCTCGGCGCTCTGCACGCGGCGATTGAGGGTCTCGGCCATGGTCAGGACCTCGCGGCCCATGGTCTCGATGGCGTGGGCCGAGCGGGCCTCGGCGGCGGCCATCTGCTCGGCCATCTGGCCCAGCCGCGCCTCCACCTGGCCGGGCCCCGCGGTGGTCAGCCGCTCGGCGAGTTCGGCGCGCACGTCCTCGACCCGGCGGGAAAGATCGTCGGCGAGCGACGCCAGCCGCTGGTCCATGTCGCCGCGCACGCTGCCGTCGGCGGCGTACATCCGCTGATCCAGTTGCACGAGGCTGTCGCGCAGGGCGTCCAGGGCCTCGCCGGTGCGGCCCTCGGCGTCGGCCAGCCGCTGCGCCAGCCGCGACACGGCCTCCTCGATCACCACCGCCGGATCGACGCCCGCCGGGGCGCTGGCCAGCTTCGCCTCGAGGTCGGCCAGGGTGGCGCGCGTGCGCTCCTCGCCGGCGGAGACCTGCCCGGCCATCAGGCCCACGGACTCCTCGAGGATCTTGATCGCCTCGGTCGAGCGGGGGCCGCTGAGCTCGGTCTCCATGCGGCGCATGCGATCGGCGGCGCGGGCCTGCTCGGCGGCCAGTTGCTCGGCGGCGGCGTCGAAGCGGGTGGCCACGGCCATGTGCTCGCGCTCGGCGGTCTCGATGCGCGCCATGGCGTGGCGCACGGAATGTTCGACGCCGGAAATGGCCAGGCCGGTGCGGGTCTCCGAGGCCTCGATGCGGTCGGTCAGGCGGTCGAGGGCGAACGCGATGCGCCCCAGTTCGTCAGGCTTGGCGCTGTAGCCCGGGGCGCTGTAGGTCGGGGACGGCATGTACGACTTCGGCGCCTCGATCGCGCTCCGGATCGGCCGCGCGCTGAAATGCTCCTCGGAGGTGACGTCCTCCGGCATGTCGTCTTCTAGGATAATTCGGTTAAGCCATTCCCCCAGAGTCATGCCGGAACGACGGGCAAGCTCCTTGGCGACCTCGCGGGCCTTGGGATCTATCCCCTTGACGCTCCAGGGCGCCGCCGCCGTCATCGAATCGCCCTCCTGGCCCAACCAACGCTACCACCGTGGATTGGGGTGTAAATGAAGGCCTAACGCAACATGTGGTGGTTGAGGCCTTTGATCTGTGGATGGAATTTCCGCGGAGGCGGGGACGGCTTCCGTTTCGGGGCCCGCCCTGCGATACGGCGTCGCACATGGACATGCCCCTGACATTGGGCCTTTCGGCAGGCTTTTTCGCCCTCGCCGCCTTCGCCGCCTGGCGCGGCGCGCGGCCGCCGGACCCGCACCGCGGGCCGCGCCTGGCGCCCTGGCGCTTCATCATGCTGCTGGCGGCCGCGGCGCTGATCTTCCTGCTCGGCCACGCGGTCCACATGCTGAGCGCGGGCGTCCAGGACACCTAAGCCGCCGCGACGCCCGTCTCTCTCGACGCTTCCTTCGGCTCCTCGGCCTTCTTCGGCCGCTTGGAGAGGCCGGCGACCCCACCGGAGGAGAGCAGGCCCACGTCGGCCATCAGCCAGGGGATCGACCACTTGTACGGGGCGGCGCAGTAGCGGGGCTGCCAGAGCGGGTCGTACTTGTCCTTGTACCGGCGCACGCCGCGGAAGTTGTAGATATCCTCCCCGCGCTCGAAGAGCAGCCGGCCAACGCGCGACATGATCGGGGCCAGCGGCCGGTCGTCGAGGCCGGCCAGCGGCGCGATGCCGAACTCGAAAGCCTCATAGCCCTCGCGCCGGCCCCGCTCGATCAGCTCGACGAACAGGTAGTCCATGATGTTGCTGGGCGCCTCGTCGGCGTAGCGCATCAGGTCCATGGAGAAGGCCGAGCGGCTGGCGGTGGTCCAGAGCGTGGCGAAGGCCATGATCCGGCCCTCCGCCCGCACCACCGCCACCGGGAACTCCTGCACATAGCCCGGCCAGAAGCCGCCCATGGAGAAGCCCTTCTCGCCGCCGGCGTGGTGCGACAGCCACTCGTCGGAAATCGCCTGCAGGGTGGGCAGCAGGGCCGTCACCGCCTCGCCCGACACCACCTCGAAGGTCACGCCGGCCTCGCCCAGCTTGCGCCAGTTGCGGCGCGCGGCGCCGCGCTTGCGGCCTTCCATGGAGAAGGTTTCGAGCGGCACGGCGGCGGTTTCGCCCACCTTCTGGATGGCGAAGCCCAGGTCGACGATCTCCGGCAGGTCGTCGGCGTTGAGGCCGTGGATGCCCGGCCGCGCCGCATGGCTGTCGGCCAGTTCGCGGAAACGCCAGAGCAGCTCCGAGCGCTCCTCGCGCTTGCCGACCGGCGCGCCCAGCGCCACCCAGGCCCGGCCGCGCACCCCGAACATCAGGAAACTCTCGCCGGAGGCCGAGAACAGGAACCGCTTGTCGCCCAGCAGCGCCAGGTTGGAGCCGGGCTCCGCCACCTCGGCCTTGGCCAGGATGGCGCGCACCCGCTCGTAGTCCGGGTCGCTCTCGCCCACCACCGGCGGGGTCGCGGCCGACACCACCAGCCGCCAGAGCCCGAAGGCGAACAGCAGCAGCGCCGCCGCGGCCCAGGCGCGCACCGCGCGCTCGGCGTCCGCGTCGGCCATCACCCGCCACCAGGGCCGGTCGGCGTAGTCCGAATGCTGGAACGACCACAGGCCGAGCGCGCCGGCGCCCACCACCGCACAGGCCGCCGAGAAGAGCCAGCCGGGGGTGATCTCCATCCGCGTCAGGCGGGACCTGCGCGGAAACGCGCCGTGGAACGGCAGCAGCAGGACCGCCAGGGCGACCAGGGCGGCGGTCTCCTCCCAGTTGAACCCCTTCAGAAGGGCGAGGGTCGCGCCCAGCAGCAGCGCGCCCAGGGCCGCGCCCCAGGCGGCGTTCATCCGCGCCCTCAGGCCGAACGACAGCAGCACGAGGGCCAGGCCCAGGATCGACGACAGGAAGTGGCTGGCCTCGATCAGATAGACCGGAGTGATCTGGATCAGCCGCATGAAGCGCACCGGCTCCGACGGCGTCGCGCCCGAAGCCAGCAGCATCACGCCCGCGGCCAGGGTCAGGATCGCCGCCGTCCAGGGCGCGAAGGCGAAGGCCGCGGGCCGAAGGTCTCTGAGGAAGCGCATCCAGCCCCATGGGGTCCGTTTCAGGGAGAGGCTCTATAGCCGATTTGGCAGGCGGTTGTCGGGGCTTGAGCGGTCAAACGACTGTTTCGTTGCACAAGGCCCGGCGCTAAGGTGGCGGCCGTCTCCAGCTTCCCAAGGGGTTCGAACCCGCCATGGCTGACTTCGGCGCCGCCGACCTCGACACCTTCCGCGCGGAGGTCCGCGCCTGGCTGGCCGACAATTATCCGGCCGAGCTGCGCGACCCCGACGCCAAGACCGATCCCGAAGCCGTCTGGGGCGGCCGCGCCTTTGAAGGCTCCGACGACCCGCAGTCCGTCTGGATGCGCCGGGTGGCCGCCCAGGGCTGGACCACGCCGACCTGGCCCAAGGACTTCGGCGGCGCGGGCCTCACCGCCCAGCAGGCCCGGGTGATCGACCAGGAGCTGGCCGCCGGCCACTATCGGCCGCCGCTGCTGTCCTTCGGCGTCTGGATGCTGGGGCCGGTGCTGCTGGAATACGCCAGCGAGGCCCAGAAGGCCGAGCACCTGCCGAAGATCGTCAAGGGCGAGATCCGCTGGTGCCAGGGCTACTCCGAGCCGGGCGCGGGCTCCGACCTCGCGAGCCTGGCCACGAAGTGCGAGGACAAGGGCGACCACTGGCAGATCGACGGCCAGAAGGTGTGGACGAGCTACGCCGACAAGGCCGACTGGTGCTTCTGCCTGGTCCGCACGGACGCCACGAAAAAGCACGAGGGCATCTCCTTCGTGCTGATCGACATGCGCCTGCCCGGCGTCGAGACGCGGCCGATCAAGCTGATCAGCGGCGAGAGCCCGTTCTGCGAGACCTTCTTCACCGGGGTGAAGATCCCCAAGGGCAACCTGGTGGGCAAGCTGAACGGCGGCTGGGAGATCGCCAAGCGGCTGTTGCAGTACGAGCGCCAGAACATCTCCGCCGGCTTCGGCGAGGGCGGCATCGGCGCCGGCGGCTCATCCGGCGACCTGGGCGAGGTGGCCAAGCGGTACGTGGGCCTGGAGGACGGCAGGCTGGCCGACGCCGACCTGCGCCAGCGGATCACGCTCAACAAGATGAACTTCCAGGCCTTGCGGCAAACCATCGGCCGCACGGCGGCGGAAAGCCGCACGGCGAACGGTCCGAGCGCGGCGACCTCGATCATCAAATATGCGGCGGCCGAGTTCGCCAAGGAGCGCTCGGAGCTGATGGTCGAGGCCATGGGCGGCCAGGGCCTGGGCTGGACCGGCGACGGCTTCAGCGAGGCCGAGCGGCTGGCGGTGCGTGGCTGGCTGCGCGCCAAGGCCAATTCGATCGAGGGCGGCACGTCCGAGGTCAACCTGAACGTGGTGTCGAAGCGGGTTCTCGGGCTGCCGGACCCCAAATAGAGAATACGGAGCGCGGCCTATTTCGGCCGTGGTCCCCGACGAGTTCTGACGTTTTTCCAAGGCGAGATTTCCCGATGGCCGATTTTGGGGCGGATGTTGGCGGCGACACCGAGGCCTTCCGGGCCGAAGCCCGGGCGTGGCTCGACGCGAATTTTCCCGAGAGCTTCAGGCGCGACCCCTCGCGGCAACTGGCCCTGGCCGCGGGCCTGGCCGACGACGAGAGCGCCGACGCCAAGGCCTGGCGCAAGGCCATGGGCGACAAGGGCTGGGGCACCCCCACCTGGCCGGCGGAGTACGGCGGCGGCGGCCTCTCGCGCCAGGAGGCCCGCGTGCTGCAGGAGGAGATGGCCCGCATCGGCGCCCGCAACCCGATCGGCGGCATGGGCGTGATGATGTTCGGCCCGACCCTGATCGAGTACGGCTCGCCCGAGCTGAAGGCCCAGCACCTGCCCGGCATCATCAAGGGCGAGGTGCGCTGGTGCCAGGGGTATTCGGAGCCGGGCGCTGGCTCCGACCTGGCGGGCCTGCAGACCCGCGCCGAGGACAAGGGCGACCACTGGCTGGTGAACGGGTCCAAGATCTGGACGAGCGGCGCCAATTTCGCCGACCGCTGCTTCTGCCTGGTGCGGACCGACACCGCCAAGAAGCACGAGGGCATCTCGTTCCTCTTGATCGACATGAAGGCGCCGGGCGTGGAGACGCGGCCGATCCTGCTGATCAACGGGACCTCGCCGTTCTGCGAAACCTTCTTCACCGACGTGAAGGTCCCGAAGGACCAACTCTGGGGGCCGCTGAACGGCGGCTGGACGATCGCCAAGCGCCTGCTGCAGCACGAGCGGGACAACATCTCGGCAGGACTGGGCGGCGGCAACATCGGCCAGGCGGTCCCGCTGCCGACCGTGGTCGAGGCGGCGCGGGACTATGTGGGCCTGGACGAGGACGGCCGGATCGCCGACGGCGACCTGCGCCGGCGGATCACCGAGCACCTGATGGAGACCCGCAGCTTCCAGCTCACCGTGCGCCGGGCGGCGGACGAGGCGAAGTCGAACCAGGGGCCGAGCGCGGCCACCTCGATCATGAAATACGCCGGCGCCAAGATCGCCCAGGACCGCAACGAGCTGCTGTGCGAGGCCATGGGCAGCCAGGGTCTCGGCTGGTCCGGCGAGGCCTATTCCCAGGCCGAGCTGGCGGCGGTCCGCACCATGCTGCGGTCCAAGGCCAACTCCATCGAGGGCGGCACCTCGGAGATCAATCTGAACGTCGTGTCCAAGCGCGTGCTGGGCCTGCCCGACCCCAAGTAAGGGGAGACTCCAACCCGTTGCATTTTCGTGTTAGGCTAAACCTTAAGATAATGAAAAGACTAGATATTTAGGGAGAATTGCAGATGGCCGATTTCGGCGGTTCCGAACTGGACGCCTTCCGCGCCGAAGCGCGTGAATGGCTCGAAGCCAACTTCCCCAAGTCGCTCGCCCACGCCCAGACCGCGATGATCCCCGGCGGCGAAAAGCCGACCGGCGACGCGCTCCTCTGGAAGCAGCGGATGGCCGACAAGGGCTGGGGCGCGCCGACCTGGCCGACCGAGTACGGCGGCGGCGGGCTCACCGGCGCCCAGGCGCGCGTCCTTTTGCAGGAGATGGCGCGGATCGGGGCGGAGAACCCGGTGGCCGGGATGGGCACCTCGATGTTCGGCCCGACGCTGCTGGAATACGGCACCGAGGCCCAGAAGCGCCGCCACATCCCGCCGATCGTGCGCGGCGAGCTGCGCTGGTGCCAGGGCTATTCCGAGCCCGGCGCCGGGTCCGACCTCGCCAGTCTTCAGACCAAGTGCGAAGACGCCGGGGACCACTGGAAAATCAACGGCCAGAAGATCTGGACCAGCGGCGCGCAATGGGCCGACTGGTGCTTCTGCCTGGTCCGCACCGACACCTCGAAGAAGCACGAGGGCATCTCCTTCGTGCTGATCAATATGCATCAGCCCGGCGTGGAAACGCGCCCGATCAAGCTGATCGCCGGCAACTCGCCCTTCTGCGAGACCTTCTTCACCGATGCCCGCGCCGAGAAGGACGACATGGTCGGGCCGCTGAACGGCGGCTGGACGGTGGGCAAGCGCCTGCTGCAGCACGAGCGCTCCGGCCAGGGCGGCAGCCGGATGATGGCCGGCCTGCCGGTGGACGAGTTGGCCAAGAAATACGTCGGCGTCGACGACAGGGGCCGCATCGCCGACCCGGACCTGCGCACCCGCATCGCCAAGCACCAGATCGACGCCAAGGCCCACGCGCTCACCATGGCCCGCGCCGCGGCCGAGGCGAAGGGCAACGTCAACCCGTCGGCCACCACCTCGGTGATGAAGAATTCGGGCACCTGGATCGGCCAGGAGAAGGCCGAGCTGACGCTGGAGATCCTCGGCCACCAGGGCCTGGGCTGGAGCGGCGACGACTTCTCCGACGACGAGATCCAGGCAGTGCGCGGCTGGCTGTCCGGCAAGGCCACCACGATCTTCGGCGGCAGCCAGGAGATCCAGTCGAACATCGTCTCCAAGCGCATCTTGGGTTTGCCGGACACGACGCAGAACGGCTGAAAGAGAGGCGAGCCGAACCCTCGGTTCCTCCCCCGTAGCGGCAGCGTGCGGGGGAGGTGTCGCCGAAGGTGACGGAGGGGGCGTTGGGGCCGCGCGTCGGCAGCGCCCCCTCCACCACTTCGTGGTCCCCCTCCCCCGCGTTGCGGGTGAGGTTTTGGAGGGACTCCACGCGGCGGTGGTGAGCGCGTAGAGATCGTTGATAAGTTACCCGCGGATAAGGGATGGAGCGAATTTGAATGGCTGATTTTGGCGGTACGGACCTTGAGGCCTTTCGCGCGGAGGCGCGGGCCTGGATCGAGGCCAATTTCCCCGCCTCGCTGAAGGGCAAGCCGAACCCGATGATCCGCGAGGAGCGCGCGACGCCCTCGGCGGACCAGGAGGCCTGGCGCAAGGCGATGGGCGACAAGGGCTGGGGCGTTCCCACCTGGCCGGCGGCCTACGGCGGCGGGGGTCTTTCGCCGGCGGAAGCGCGGGTTGTCCAACAGGAATTGAACCGCGCCGGGGCCTATAACCCGATCGGCGGCATGGGCGTGATGATGTTCGGCCCGACCCTGCTGGAGTACGGCACGGAGGCGCAGAAGCAGGAGCACATCCCGCCCATCGTCAGGGGCGAGATCGCCTGGTGCCAGGGCTTCTCCGAGCCGGGCGCCGGATCGGACCTCGCGTCCCTGCAGACCAAGGCGGTCGACAAGGGCGATCACTTTGAAATCAATGGCCAAAAAATCTGGACCAGCGGCGCGCAATACGCCGACTGGTGCTTCTGCCTGGTGCGCACGGACAGCACCAAGAAGCACGAGGGCATCTCCTTCGTGCTCTTCACCATGCACCAGCCGGGGGTCGAGGTGCGGCCGATCCCGCTGATCGCCGGCTCCTCGCCGTTCTGCGAGACCTTCTTCACCGATGCGCGGGCCGAGAAGAAGGACCTGGTCGGGCCGCTGAACGGCGGCTGGACCATCGCCAAGCGCCTGCTGCAGCATGAGCGCTCGGGCCTCACCGGCGCCGGCGGCGGCCTGGGCTCGGGCGGCCGGTCGCTGGAGGACCTGGCCAAGGAATATGTCGGCGTGGACGAGCAGGGCCGCATCGCCGACGCGGACCTGCGCACCCGCCTCGTGGCCAACGCCATCAACTTCCGCGCCTTCCAGCAGACGGCGGTCCGGGCGATGATGGAGGCCAAGGGCAACGCCGGGCCCTCCAGCGCCACCTCGATCATGAAGAACGCCGGCACCCAGCTGATCCAGGAGCGTCACGAGATGACGCTGGAGATCATGGGGCACCAGGGCCTGGGCTGGGAGGGCGAGGACTTCACCGCCGAGGAGCTGGGCGCCGTGCGCGGCTGGCTGTTCGGCAAGGCCTTCACGATCTTCGGCGGCAGCCAGGAGGTGCAGTCGAACATCGTCAGCAAGCGCATCCTGGGCCTGCCGGACCTGACGCAGAGCAAGTGATGAGCCGCTGCCGGCGCACGGAATTTCGAAACCAACAAGCATTTCACGAGGACCAACAACATGGCCGTTCTGAGCGAAGAACAGAGCATGCTGCGCGACGCAGCCAAGAGCTGGGTGCAGGAAAAGAGCCCCGTCACCGCCTTCCGCAAGATGCGCGATTCCGGCGCCGAGCTGGGCTATGACGTCGCCGCCTGGAACGAGATGGCCGAGATGGGCTGGGCCGGGGTGATCATCCCGGAGGAGTACGGCGGCTCGAACTTCGGCTACCTGAGCCTGGGCCTGATCCTGGAAGAGCTGGGCCGCACGCTCACCGCCTCGCCGCTGCTGGCCTCGGGCCTGGCCGCGGCCTCGGCCCTGGTGCTGGGCGGGTCGGACGCGCAGAAGTCGGAGTGGCTGCCGAAGATCGCCGAGGGCGCGGCGGTCGGCGCGCTCGCCATCGACGAGGGCCCGCACCACAACCCGGAAAAGGTCGCCACGGAATTCAAGGGCGGCAAGATCACCGGCAAGAAGACCTTCGTGCTCGAGGGCATGGCCGCCGACGTGCTGATCGTCTCGGCCAAGGGCGCCGACGGCATCGGCCTCTACCTCGTCAAGGCCGCCGGCCCGGGCGTCAGCCGCCACCGCCTGGCGCTCGCCGACTCCCGCGGGGCCGCCAACATCGAGTTCAAGGACGCGCCGGCCGAGCCGCTGACCGGCGGCGCCGCGCTGGTGGAAAAGGTCCTCGACCGCGCCCGCGCCGGGATCGCCGCCGAGATGCTGGGAAGCGCCGTCCAGGCCTTCGAGACCACCCTCGACTACCTGAAGGTCCGCGTGCAGTTCGGCCAGGTGATCGGCTCCTTCCAGGCCCTGCAGCACCGCGCGGCCAAGATGTTCACCGACCTGGAACTGTCGCGCTCGGCGGTGGAAGCCGCGCTGGCCGCCATCGACGCCGACAGCCCCGACACGCCCGAGCTGGTCAGCCTGGCCAAGGCCAAGATGGGCGACACCTTCCACCTGGTCTCCAACGAGATGGTCCAGATGCACGGCGGCATCGGCATGACCGACGCCCACGACGCAGGCTTCTACCTGAAGCGCGCCCGGGCGGCGGAAGCGGCGTTCGGCAACCAGGCGTTCCACCGGGACCGGTACGCGCGGATCCAGGGGTACTGAGGCCGGGCCGCGCTTGGCGCGGCTTGAGCTGGTTGTGAGTTAGGGGAAGCCCCGCCGGCGGTGACGTTGGCGGGGTTTTTTCTGTGCAGCTAGACCTCTCCTCAAAACCTCCGCCAGATTGCCGCTCTGGCGCCGGGCTTCGTCAAGGACGAGGGCGAAGCCTTCGCCCCGGCGCGGCGCGCGCCCCCTCTGTCAGCTACGCTGACACCTCTCCCGCTTCGCAGGGGAGGAGCGGGCCTCCCCGTCCCTTCTCCCCTCGCGGGAGAAGGTGTCGCCCGAAGGGTGACGGATGAGGGGGAGGTTGGCGCCCTCCCCGAAGTCCCCCTCATCCGTCAGGCATTCGCCTGACACCTTCTCCCGCGAGGGGAGAAGGGGGTTCGGTGGCGGCCAGGATGCGGGTGATGACACGTTCGTCGCGGCCGAGGATTTCGCGGACGCTGAAGCGCAGGGTGCGGAAGCCGGCGCGGGCCAAGCCCTGGTCGCGGAGGGCGTCGTGGGCCGGATCGTGGAACGGGCCGTCGGCCTCGACTATCAGGCGATGCGGGAAGCAGACGAAATCGAGGACATAGGGGCCGAGCGGGACCTGGCGGCGGAACTTCAGGCCGGTGAGGCGGCGGTGGCGGAGCAGCTTCCAGAGGGTGCGTTCGGCGAGGGTGGCGCGGCGGCGCAGGGCGCGGGCGTGGTTGGTGGTGGCGTCGCGGGGCCGTGGTTCCGACATCCGAGTCCCCCTCATCCGTCAGCTTCGCTGACACCTTCTCCCGCGAGGGGAGAAGGATGTTCGCTTTTTGTTCCGACTTCAAGTCCAACACGCTATCCGGCGTGGATGCCGCCGTCCCCGCCTCGCACGCCTGCCAAGGACTGGCCGATCCCGCCGATGGATCAAGAGTCAGCGGCGCGTCGCCCTACCGTCGGCGGTGCACCGTCAGCCGGTCGCGCTTGCCGGGGAACTGGGGGATGGCGAACTGGCCGGCGGGCTCGAAGCCCTCGTCCAGCAGGTCGAACAGGGCCTCGTCGCCGGTGACGCCGCCGCGGTCGTAGCCGATCAGGGCCAGGCAGCGGCCGGGCCGCATGGCGCGCGCGGCCTCGGCCATCCAGCCCTCCTTCTCCGAGGGCCAGGAGCAGAAGACGTTGCGGTCCGGATAGGCGCGCACCGCCTCGACGGCGCCCAGGGGCTCGATCTGCGTCCACCGCGCGGGGCCGAAGGCGTACTGGGACCCGCCGGCCGGATGCAGGTCGGTCGCCACCACGTCCCCGCCGGCCGCCTTCACGGCGCAGGACCAGTAGCCGGTCCCCGCGCCCACCTCGACCAGGGGCGACAGCCGCACGAGGCCCGCCACCGCCTCGGCGCAGGGGATCGAGAACCCCCAGCGGCGGGTGAAGGCGCCGCGGGCGCGGCGCATGTCCTGCGGCCGATCCTGGCTGTCCTCCCGGAAGCCGAACCCGCGGATGGCCGCGGCGTCCGGAAAGCGCCCGGAGGTCACCCACGCCTCCATGCCGCGCAGGGGCGACGCTGCGAGGACGGCGTCCTCGGCCCGGCGCAAGGTCTCCAGGGCCGCGGCGGCCTTTTCAGCGTCGTCCATCGGCCCAGCCTAGGGATGGCCGACGGCAGGCGTCACCTGGATTCTGGGGATGGTGGGGGATTTGCGGGAATGGCCTCGACGCTCGAAATCGCATAGCCTCGCGCCCGCGACCAAGGGGTGAACCATGAAGCGCATGCGAATTGGGGTTGTGGCCGTGGCCCTGTTGGCCGCCGCTTCCACGGCGATGGCCCAGCCGCCGCCGGCGCAGCCCGCCCCCGATCCGCACCGCCTGCAGCTCGCCCGCGAGATCATGCAGGCCAACGGCGGCGCCGAGGCGTTGCAGGCGCGCTTGAAGAGCATGTTCGGCTCGATCGCCAAGCTGACCCAGAGCATGATGCCGGCCACCGCCGCCTCGCCGCAGGGCGCGGCCATGGCGAACGCCTTGATGAACCACATGGAGGAGGAGGAACTGAAAGCCGCCTCCGCCATGATCGACGACCTCGCGACGGTCTATGCCGAACACCTGACCGTGCCGGAGTTGCAAGACCTGCTGGCCTATACGCGGAGCCCGAGCGCCCAGTCGATCCGCGCCAAGATGCCGGCCATTTCCGAAGAGCTGCTGCTGCGCCAGGCGCCGCTCATCAAGCGGATGACGTCCAGCGCGGTGAAGACAGCGGTCGAACGCACCTGCGAGGAGTCTCACTGCACGCCCGAGCAGCGCCAGGCCCTGAACACGGTCGTTGAGAAGGTCGCGCCGGGGTCCTGATCCCCGGGGGGCGAGAGGCCCCCCGGGGCCCCCTTGCGGAGCCAGAACGCTGTTGTCGCGTTGGGTCAGCCAGGCTTCCCGCTCCGGGGCGCCGCACGGAGACTCCCATGCGCCTGACCCTTGCCGCGACTGCCGCCCTCACCTGCCTGGCGCTGGGCGCCTGCTCGCAGAAGACCCAAAACGACGCCGCCGCGGCGGGCGACCACGCCGCCGTCGCCGCGGACCGGGCCGGCGACGCCACCGCCTCGGCCGCGCATGACGCCGCGGTCAACACCTCCGCCGCCGTGAACAGCGCCGCCGCCGAAACCTCCGCCGCCGCGGCCAAGGCCGGCCGCAAGGCCGACGCCGCCGCCGACGCGGCCGCCAAGCAGAAGTAGCCCGGCGCATCTCGCGGGGTGAAACGCCCGGCTCGGGCGTTGTAGGCGCATGACGAACTTGAACGACGCGACCTTCGCGGGCGACGACCCGCTGATGCCCGCGCACATCGAACAGACGCTGCAGGCCATCGCGCGGCTCCATCTGGAGCATCACCGCGGGGCCACGCCCTGGCAGCGCACCGTCGATCGGCTGACGCGGTTCTTCGGCCGTCCGCGGTTCGCCGCCATGCTGGTGGCCTTCCTGGCGGCCTGGCTGGCGCTGAACCTCGCCCTGCTGGTCACCCGCGGCCGAACGTTCGATCCCCCGCCGTTCTCCGCCTTGCAGGGCCTGGCGACGGGCGTGGCCCTGTTCATGACGGTGTTCATCCTGATCACCCAGCGGCGGAGCGACCAGCTCAGCGAACTGCGCGAGCAACTGACCCTGGAGCTGGCCCTGCTGTCCGAGCAGAAGGCTGCCAAGATGATCGAGCTTCTGGAGGAGCTGCGCCGCGACATGCCCAATGTGGTCAACCGCGTCGACGGCGAGGCCGAAGCCCTGGCCAAGCCCGCCGATCCCGAGGCGGAGCTGGTGGCGCTGAAGGAAAGCCAACTGGACCCCGCGGACGAGGCGCCGGCGCCGGAAGAGCCCGCCTAGCCGGCTGCGGGCGCGCGCTGTGGCGTTCCCGCAGCCGCCGCGCGAAAAACAACGGCTCGACCACAAGAAACATACCGAATGCTGGAACCGCGCTCTGCAACCGACAGTTTTGCGCGCGGGAAATCCTTCCCCCTAGGGATGCAGCATGAAATCCTCCCCCTTCGCCGCCGCAGTCGCGGCTGTCTTGCTTGCCGCCGCCGCCACCCACGCCTCCGCCGCCCAATCGATCAGTTTCGCTGCGACCGCGCCTGACGGCTCGTTCACCGGCATGTTCGGCAATACGGCGATCGCGGGTGGCGCGTTCACCGACACCTTCAACTTCAGCATGCCGACCGGTGTCGCCGGCATCACCATTTCGTCGAACTTCACCACCGACCAGATGAACAATATCGACTTCACCTCGGTGACCTTCGACGGCCAGGCCCTGAACGTCGGGTCCACGGGCCAGGTCGAGTTCCGCTCCCTGGTCGGGGTTCCGGTGACCAGCGGGCCGCAGCAGGTCGTGGTCAGCGGCACGAGCGGCGGCAACGGCTCCTACGCCGGCACGCTGTCCTTCGCCCTGCCGACCGCGGCCGTGCCGGAACCGGCCTCCTGGGCCCTGATGATGCTGGGCTTCGGCGGAGCCGGCGGCCTGATGCGCTCGCGCCGCCGCGCGCTGCAGCCGGCGGGTCTCGCCTAGAGCTCGGACGCCGAGCCGCCCTCCTCCTCGCGCGAGCCGGGGAGGAGGGCGATCAGCGCTACTTCTTCGGCTTGTCCGCGGGCTTGGCGGCGTCGGCGGGCTTCGCCGCGTCGTTCGAGGCCGCGGCCTTGGCCTTCTTCTTGTGATGCACGGTCTTGTGCTTTTCTGGCGGGTTCGGAATGGGCTGCATGGTGCCGGACTGCGCCAGCGCCGTGCCCGCCATGAACGCCGTGGCGACGAACGCCAGGCCGAGCGTCTTGAGTTTCATGTCCTTCGAGCCTCCCTTTGGCCGTCCGGGCCCGTCCTGGCGCGGACTCAACCTGGCTGACGGTAGTCCAGTCCGGCGCGGCTGTGGAGATGGTCCGCGAACCGCCTATAGTCGGCCCATGCGCCGACCCCTTTCCGCCCTCGCCCTGACCCTGGCCGCCGGCCTCGGCCTCGCCCACGCCCACGCCGCCGCGGCCCAGGGCCCGGCCGCGGGCAGGACGGTGACCCTGCCGGGCCTCAGCTACCAGGTGCTGGCCTCGGGCCCGGCCGGCGGCGCCCATCCGACGCGGGCCGACAGCGTGATCATGCGCTACGTCGGCCGGCTGGAGAACGGCGAGGTGTTCTCGACTTCGCCCGGCGAGGGGGCCGGGACCTCGACCTTCGCGGTGAACGGGGTGATCCCCGGCATGAGCGCGGCCTTGCAACTGATGCGGGTGGGCGACCATTGGCGGATCACCATGCCGCCCTATCTGGCCTATGGCCCGGGGCGGCCGTTCGCGCAGGCGACCTCCGGACCGCAGGCCCAGGCGATCCAGAAGCGCGGCATCCCGCCCGACGCCACCCTGATCTTCGACGTCGAGCTGACCGCGATCGCTCCGCCCAAGGCGCCCTGAACGGGCCGAATCCTCCGTGGACGCTACGCCACCGTAGCCCTTGCGCCGCAGGCGCGGACGTGGCCCCTTAGCCGGAACTGTCGGCGGCGTGAGTCAGCGCGGACGAGAACCGGCAGGGTGAGGTGGCGTGGACGGGGCGAGGATGGAACCACCTCAAGGCGAGAGCGAGGACCGGCCGCCTGCGAAGCGGTCGAGCCGAATCCTCGGCCTGCTGGCGGCCGTGGGGTTCTCCATCGCCATGTGGGCCTTCATCGGCATGGCGGTGCTGGGCCTGGTGCTGAAGGTGTTCGCCTCGCACTGAAGCCCGGCACGGGTTTTGAAACTCTCCGCAGCGTTGAGCCGTAACGTAACAGTCGGCTCCATCAACGCCGGAGACACGAGATGGCCCTTGCCGCAGTTGTCGCGCGTACCAGCCAGAACGGCATGGAGTACCTTGTCCGGGACACCGGACGCGCCGAATGGGCGCTCAGCGCCCAGGCGGCGGCCCGCTTCCAGACGTTCCGTGACGCCACCCGCGCCGCCATGCGCCTGCCCAGCAGCCTCAAGGCCTACGCCCTGCCCGCCGAAAGCTAGACCCGTCTTGCGGAGCGGCGGGACGATGGGCTTAGTGCCGCCCGCACTCTGAACTCAGAGGCGGGAGCGACTGCATGGCCGAAGAGATCCTGGAGCCCGATCTGCCGATCGTGGATCCGCACCACCACCTGTGGGACCGCCGCAACTACGCGCCGCCGGCGGCGTCCGGGGCGCCGGCCGGGCCGGAGCATCCCTTCGTCACCGCCATCGCCGAGGCCCGCCGCTACCTGCTGGACGAGCTGATCGCCGACACCCAATCCGGGCACAATGTCCGCGCCACGGTCTTCGTGGAGTGCGGGGCCATGTACAAGGCCGACGGCCCCGCCGAGCTGCGGGGGATCGGCGAGACCGAGTTCGTCAACGGCGTGGCGGCGATGAGCGCCAGCGGGACCTATGGCGACTTCCGCGCCTGCGCCGGCATCGTCTCCAAGGCGGACCTGTTGCTGGGCGACGCGGTGGCGCCGGTGCTGGAGGCCCATGTGCGGGCCGGCGGCGACCGCTTCCGCGGCATCCGCAACTCGGCGTCCTTCGATGCGGACAAGGCGGTGCTGGGGCCGCTGAACCGGGTCGAGGCGGGGCTCTATCTGTCGGACCAATTCCGCGCGGGGTTTAAGCGCCTGGCCCCCATGGGCCTGTCCTTCGACGCCTGGCTGCTGGAGCCGCAGTTGCCGGACGTCATCGACCTGGCGCGCGCCTTCCCCGACACCACGATCGTCCTCGACCATGTGGGCACGCCGCTTGGGCGCGGCGCCTATGAGGGGCGCCTTCCGGAGCGGTTCGGGATCTGGCGCGACAACATCCGCGAACTCGCCAAGTCGCCCAAGGTCGTGGTGAAGCTGGGCGGCCTGGCCATGGCCTTTTGCAACTTCCCCTCGTTCCTGGCCGAGCCCCGGGCGCCGTCGGCGCAACTGGCCGCCGAATGGGCGCCCTATGTGGAGACCTGCATCGAGGCCTTCGGGGCGGACCGCTGCATGTTCGAGAGCAACTTCCCCGTCGACATGGGCGCCTGCGACTACCCGACCCTGTGGAACGCCTTCAAGCGCATCGCCAAGGGGGCGAGCGCCGAGGAGAAGGCCGCCCTGTTCTCCGGCACGGCGACCAAGGTCTACCGGCTGGAGATCTAGGGACCGGCGGGCCAGCCGGAATTGGGGCGGAGGGTTCCCGAGGCGGCTGGGCCGTGGTTTTGTGTACGTCGTAAATCGGAGGGCGAGATGAAGCGTAGGATCCTGTTGGCGGCGAGCCTGTTGATGCTGGCCGTCGCGCCGCAATGGGCCGAGGCCAAGGCGGCGGCGCATCCCGCCATCCCCGCGGCGATCTTCACCGATCCGCCCGCCGACAAGGCCAATCCCCCGCGCATGGAGGTGCTGCACATCCCGAGCGGCGGGGTGGAGATCAACGGCGTCGCCTACCTGGCCGGCGGCGCAGGGCCGCATCCGACGGTGGTCCTACTGCACGGCCTGCCGGGCAACGAGAAGAACCTGGACCTCGCCCAGGCGATCCGCCGGGCCGGCTGGAACTGCGTGACCTTCAACTACCGCGGCTCCTGGGGCAGCCCGGGGACCTACAGCTTCCGCGGCAACCTGGCCGACGCCAAGGCGGTGCTGGCCTATGTTCGTGCGCCCGCCAACGCCGCCAAGCTGCAGGTCGACACCGGCAAGCTGGTGATCGCCGGCCACTCCATGGGCGGCTGGGTGACCGCCATGACCGCCGGCGGCGATCCCGGCCTGGCCGGCGCGGTGATGATCTCGGCGGCCGACATGGGCCGCCTGGCCGCAGCGCCGCCGGCGGCGCGGCTGTCCATGGCGCGCGACAACATGGAGACCCTGGCCGGGGTCACGCCGGAGAGCATGGCCCAGGAGATGGCGACCTTCCGCGACACCGGCTTCGCCCAGGCCGCCCCGGGCCTGGCCAGGATGCCGCTGCTGGTCCTGACCTCGGACGACGGCCTGGCGCCGATGAGCGACGCCCTGGTGGCCGACCTGAAAAAGCGCGGCGATGTCCGCGTGACCGCGATCCACCAGGCCACCGATCATAGCTGGAGCGGCAAGCGCATCGCGCTCGAGGCGGCGGTGGTCAACTGGCTGCAGGCGCTGAAGTGATCCCAGGCGCCGCTGAGCCCGGCGACGGCCGGGACGCAGATCTCAAGGCCGGGCGGCGGCCTGGATCGGCTCCGAGCCTATAGGACCTGGGCCGGAGTCATTCCATCCGGGTCCCGGGCTTCGCCGGGATGGGCGGGCAGGAACCCGGCCGCCTCGTCCTCGCGGCGGCGGTAGAGGCGCACGTCGCCCTGCATCACCTGGCGGAAGCGGGCGATGAAGACCGGGGCGGCGGCCAGCAGCACGCCCGCCATGTCGGCGAACATGTGCGAAGCCGAGATCTCCTGGCCGAGGAAACAGGGGGCGATGCCCACGCCGAGCACCACCCACATGGCCACGATGGCGATGTCGGCGCGGCGCACGAAGGGCAGCAGGCCGTAGGCGCCGGCGGTCACGCCGTAGAAGGTGAGCGCGTCGACCGTCAGGTCCTCGGGCAGCACCACGTTGCGGATCGACAGCGGCGAAACCAGCACGATCGCGCAGACCAGCACGATCACGGCGCAGGCCAGCCGCATCATCCGGAAAGGGGCGATCGAAAGCACAGGCGGAAGGTCCCGTTAGAATTGCTGCTGCCGGCTCTAGGCCCTGCCCCCTCAATTCAAGGTGAAATTTCGTGGTTAGCGAGGGCTGAACCGGCCCGGCCCGCGGCTTTGCGCGGCCTGCCGGGCGGGATAAAGGATGGCGCCATGGTCGAGACGTCCGACATCGCCGTCTACCAGAAGCTCACGGAACTGGCCGACGAGCTGGACGACATGGCCGCGCGCGGCGCCACGCTGGTGGGCGAGGCGGCGCTGACCACCGCCTCGCGCAACGTCCGCGGCATGGCTCTCGCGGTCTACAAGCACATCATGGGCGACCGGCAGGGCGCGCTGGACAGCTAGGCGGAGCGCCTGAGCCGCTTGCCAGGACCTCAGAACCCGCCAGGATGCGGCCCGGGAAACGAGGGGGTACGGATGAAGACGTGGACCATGGCCGTGCTGGGCGCGGCGGCGGCGATGGGCGCGGCGGGGACGGCGCTGGCCGCCGGGCCGCCGGCGGAGCTGAAGCCGGCGCACGTGGCCGGGCCCGGCCTCTATGTCGCCGACCTGGAGGCGCAGAGGGCCTGGTATTCCGACAAGCTAGGCCTGGCCGTGCGCGACACCATCCAGCGGGGCGGGACGGCCTACGAGTACGTCATGGGCTACGGCGACGGGCCGAACGGGGCGATCCTGGCGCTGGCCAAGAGCACGACGCGGCCGGCGGGGCCGAACGCCTTCTCGCGGGTGATCCTGGCGACGCCCAACGCCAGGGGCCTGGCCGACTGGCTGAAAGGCCAGGGGGTCGAGACCCGCGAGGTGATCCCGAACGTCGCCTATTTCATCCGCGATCCGGAGGGCAACAACGTGGAACTCTATACGGCCCCGCCCAAGCCCTGAACTGAGCCGCCGCGCGATGCGCCCGGGGCCACAGAAGCGCCGAACTGCGCCCACAGCCTGGCGTCCGTGGAGGCAGGCTGAATGACGCCCTTCCGGAACGACGCGGCCAATCCCTGGAGCCGCGAGAGCATCTGGCCGCACCTGCCGCAGGCGCCGCTGGCGATCCGCGCCCGGCCGCGCGTGGCGGCCGTGGCGGCGCCGGTGGCCCCCCAGCCGGCGCCGCCCGCCCTCGACCCCGAGCCTGCGCCCCTTGCCCCGCCGCCCTTCGTCGCGCCGATGCGCGTCGCGGCTGTCCGGCGCGCCCGGCCCCGGCGCCGGGAGCTGCGCCTGACCCCGCTGATCGCCGCGGCCGCCGTGGGCGCAGGCGGGCTGCTGGCCCTCTTCCTGCTGATCGGCGTCGCCCCGCCGCGCGGCGAGCCGGCGCCGCCGACGGCGGGGACGGCGCTGGCGGTGGGCGATCTGGTCGGAGGAAAGGCCGCGCCCGCCCTGCCCCCGCCCGCTGCGGTCGCCGCCGCGCCGGCGCCGGTGGCGGCGGCGTCCCCGCCCGCGCCCAGGACCCCGACCGTCGCGGCGCGGCCGGCGCGACTTGCCGACGCCGCCCCTGCGCCCGCGGCCGCCTCCTCGATCGGACAGCTCGAACTGCCGCCGCCGCAGCCGTTGACCAGCTTCGCGACGGCGCCGGAGCCGCCACCCGCCGTCGCCGCCCCCGCCAGGCCCGCGCCACCCGTCGACCGCGACGCACCCATGCCGCGACGGGTCCCCGACCCAAGCTGAACGGCCCCGGGTCGGCCGGACGGCGGAGGTTGGGGCTTCCGCCGGCCGGCCCGGCCGCTAAGGTGGCGTCAAACGGGGAGGAACTTCGATGCGTCTGCCACTTCTTCTGACCGGGTTGGCGCTCGCCTGCTCTGTTCCGGCCCTGGCCCAGAGCCCGGCGCCCAGGCCGGCGCCCCCGGTCGCCGCCCAGGGCCGGGTGCTGCTGTCGGTGAAGGACGTCATGCGCCACATCATCAATCCGGCGGCCGAGACCTACTGGGCCCACTCCGGCGAGGTGGATGACGAGAAGGGCGCCAACGACCGGGTGCCGACCGCGCAGTCGGAGTGGAACATCAACATCGACACCGCCGCCCAGATCGCCGAGGCCGGCAACCTGCTGATGATGGACGGCCGCGCCCGCGACCCGAACGGCCCGTGGATGAAATACGCCATCGCGCTGAACGCCGCCGGGATCGCCGGCATGACGGCGGCCGCCGCCCACGACCACGACAAGACCAACGACGCGGGCAGCGCCATGTACGACGCCTGCTTCCAGTGCCACGGCCGCTACATCCAGCGGCCGAAAGACAGCCTCTACAAGCACGACATCGACAAGGACCTGAAGGACGCCGGCAAGGCGCCGAAGTAGCAGGCAGGCCGCAAAGCCATCCCCCTGGCCCAGCCTTCCGCTTCGCTTCGACCGCGATACTGCGTTGCGGTCCGGGTGATCTCGTGATCGGCATCCCGACGGGGTTGAACCCCGCGGCGATCCGGCTAATCTGCCCGGCTTCCGGGCCGACGCGGGCGCCCGGCCAGACGGCGCGCCGTCCAAGACCCGCTCCTGTCAGCCTGGCGCAACGCCGGGCGCGAGGGAGCGTGAGGTGTCTGAGACCAAACTCTTCAAGGTCGCCGTCGTGTGGCGTGGCGACCGCCAGGCCCGGGACGAGGCGCGCGGCGAGACAAGCCGGCTGAACGCCGTCTTCGCCGCGCTGGAGCGTCAGGGCATCGCCGCCGAGCCCGCGGTCTGGTCGGAGGATCTGGCCGACGAGGTCCGCGCCCAGCTCCTGGGCATGGACGGGGTGCTCGTCTGGGTCGACCCGATCTCGACGGCCAACGGCGCGCGACGAGCGATGCTGGACGAAATCTTGCGGGAGGTGGCGAGCGCGGGGGTGTTCGTCAGCGCCCATCCCGACGTGGCCTCGAAGATGGGGGTCAAGAGCGTGTTGCACGCCACCCGCGACCTGGGCTGGGGGACGGACACCGCCTTCTATGAGACCCGGGACGCCTTCGAGCGGGCGTTCCCGGGCCGGCTCTCCGCCGGCCCGCGGGTGCTGAAGCAGAACCGCGGCAACGGCGGGATCGGGGTCTGGAAGGTAGAGCGCGAATCCGGCGGCGATGTCAGGGTCCAGGAGGCGAAGGGCGGGAGCGAACCGCGAACCCTTCCCCTGGAGGCCTTCATGGCTGAGCGCGCGGCGGACTTCACCGCGGGCGGCGGCCTGGTCGACCAGCCGTTCCAGCCGCGCCATCTGGAAGGGATGGTCCGCTGCTACATGTCCGGCGGACGCGTGGCGGGCTTCGGGCGCCAACTGGTCCGCGCGCTGGCGCCGCCTGAGGCGGGGCCGGCCGGGCCCAGGCTCTATTCCGGCCCGAACGACGCGCGCTTCCAGCGCCTGCGCGCGCTGATGGAGGGGGACTGGACCCCGGGCCTTGCGCGCCGGCTGGGGATCGCCCCTGACGACCTGCCGGTGATCTGGGACGCCGACCTCCTGCTGGGGCCGCGGACGCCGCAGGGCGATGACAGCTACGTGCTTTGCGAGATCAATGTCAGTTCGGTCTTTCCGATTCCGGATGAGGCGCCGCAGGCGCTGGCCGAAACGACACGGAAGCGGCTTACCGCGGCCAGGCGGCCGCGCCGCCTGGAAACCCCGACCTTGTCCAACGGAGAAACCCCATGACTGAACCCACCCTCGACCGCCGCATGCTGCTGGGCGGCGCAGCCCTCGCCGGCGCGGCCGCCGCTGTCGCCACGACCGCCGCGGCCCAGCCCGCGCCGCCCGCCGCAGGGGGGTTCGCCCAACAGCCCCTGCCCTTCGACCCGAAGGCCGTCCCGGGCCTCTCCGAGAAGCTGCTGGTGAGCCACCACGACAACAACTACGTGGGCGCGGTGAAGCGGCTGGGCGCCATACGCGCCGAGTTCGGCAAGCTCGATCCGGCCACCGCCCCGGTGTTCACGGTCAACGGCCTGAAGCGCGAGGAGCTGATCGCCTGGAACTCGATGATCCTGCACGAGGTCTATTTCAATGGACTGCGGCCCCCCGAACCGGTGAGCCCGGGCCTGGCCGGCGCGATCGAACGCGACTTCGGCAGCCACGACCGCTGGGCGGCCGAATTCTCCGCCATGGGCAAGGCGCTGGGCGGCGGTTCAGGTTGGGTGCTGCTGACCTACAGCCGGCACGACAGGCGGTTGGTGAACACCTGGGCGTCCGACCACACCCAGGTCCTGGCCGACGGCGCCCCGCTGCTGGCGCTCGACATGTACGAGCACGCCTACCACATGGACTACGGGGCCAAGGCCGGGGACTATGTGAACGCCTTCATGAAGGCGTTCTCCTGGCGCCATCCGAACGAGACCTTCCGCAGGGCGAGCGCGGCCTGACCGCCGCGGCGCCGACCCGCTTTGGGCGGCGGACGCCGTCAGGTCAGATAGGCGTGGACGATGTCGACCAGTTCCTCGGCGGCCTGGCGCCGAGGATCGGCGGCGTCTGACGACGGGTCGACCATGTGCTCGCGGATGTGATCCTCGATCACCTCGGCGATGAAGCCGTCCAGGGCCCCGCGGCAGGAGGTCGCCTGTTGCAGGATCCGTGCGCACTCCTCGTCGCTGTCCACGGCGCGCTCGATGGCCTCGATCTGGCCGCGAAGCCGACGCAGCCGATTCAGCAGCTTGGTCTTTTCCTTGGCGACGTGGCTCATTTTTTTGACTCTGACCTCTTGAAACCATAGCCCCCTAGGGTATATCCGCCCTTGCGCCGGGAGAGAAGGGTTGTCCCCTTCCCGCCCGGCGTGGCCGTCGTTCGCGTCGGCCGAGAGCAACAGGACCACGGATCAAAATGAACCCGCGATCTAGCAACCCGACCACCGAGGGCGACAGTCGACGCTTGGCGTCGCCTGCACACCCCGCGGCTGGCCGGTTCGTCGCCCGGGCGTTCGTGATTGTCGAAGGGATGCAGGCCGAGGCCTGATCTGTCGGCCGTCGCCTCCCGGGCTTGAGCAAACCGCTTAGGCAGAAGGAGGCTCCAGATGGCCATCTTCATTCCCCGCAGCTCGTTTCCGACCGCCGACGTCGTCCGCGGCGGGCTGAACCCGTTCGGCGCGTCGTCGCGGCCGCGCGAGGCGCTGAGCGCCGCCTGGCGTCTCGACGCGGACGGCCGTCCGTCGCGGATCTGGAGACGGGGATCGCCGCGCCCGCCCGGCTGAGCGGCCCGCAGCCCCGCAGCGGGCGCCCCGTCCCGATCCCCCAAGCTCCGCGTACAGGAATTGCGTCATGTCCGTCATGGAAACCACCGCCGTCGGGAACGCCCCGCCCGGCGCCCACCTCGACACCGCCCACCGGGGCGACATCAAGGGCGCCTTCGGCTCGATCGCCGAACATGGCCACGCCCCCGGATCGGGCTGGCGACGGCGGCTCCTGACGCTGGCCGCCATCGTCGGCCCGGGCCTGATCGTGATGGTCGGCGACAACGACGCCGGCGCGTTCGGCACCTACACCCAGGCCGGCCAGAACTATGGAACGGGCCTGCTCTGGACCCTGCTGCTGCTGGTCCCGGTGCTGTACGTGAACCAGGAGATGGTGGTGCGCCTCGGCGTGGTCACCGGGGTCGGCCATGCGCGCCTGATCTTCAACCGCTTCGGCAAGTTCTGGGGCGCGTTCTCGGTCATCGACCTCTTCCTGCTCAATGCGCTGACCATCGTCACCGAGTTCATCGGGATCGAGCTCGGCCTGGAGTATCTGGGCATCCCCAAGGCGTGGGGCGTGGTGGTCGCCGCGATCGTCACCATCGCGGCGGCCTCGACGGGCAGCTTCCGCCGCTTCGAGCGCTTCATGATGGTCCTGGTGGCCGGCAGCCTGGCGCTGCTGCCGGTGTTCCTGACAACCCACCCGCCGGTGGCGCAACTGAGCCACGACTTCCTGGTCCCCGGCCTGCCCAGGGGCGGCAAGCTGAGCGACGTCATGCTGCTGATCATCGCGATCGTCGGCACGACGGTCGCGCCCTGGCAGCTATTCTTCCAGCAGAGCTACGTGATCGACAAGCGCATCACGCCGCGCTTCATGGCCTATGAGAAGGCCGACCTGGTGATCGGCATCCTGTTCGTGGTGGCCGGCGGCGTGGCGATGATGGCTTTCGCCGCGGCGGCCTTCTCGGGCCAGCCCGGCCAGGGCCACTTCACCGACGCAGGCGCGGTGGCCGCGGCGCTCGGCCGCCATTCCGGCCACGTCGTGGGCGTCCTGTTCGCCATCGCCCTGATCGACGCCTCGATCATCGGGGCGGGCGCGGTGTCGCTCTCCACGGCCTACGCCATCGGCGACGTCTTCAAGCTGAACCATTCGCTGCACCGCAAGCCGCGCGAGGCCGGGGTCTTCTACCTGATCTACGCCGGCCTGATCGCGGCGGCCGCGGCCCTGGTGCTGATCCCCGGCACGCCGCTGGGCCTGCTGACCAACGCCGTCCAGACCCTGGCGGGCGTGCTGCTGCCCAGCGCGACGGTCTTCCTGCTGCTGCTGTGCAACGACAAGGCGGTGCTCGGGCCCTGGCGCAACGGCCCCTGGCTCAACCTGTTCACCGGCGGGGTCATCGCCCTCCTGCTGGTGCTCTCGGTGATCCTGACGGCCTCGGTGTTCTACCCGGACATCGGCGACCGCTTCATCGTGGACGCGCTGGCCGGCGGCGGGGCCCTGGCGCTGGCCGGCTGGGCTTTCCAGCCGCGGCAGCGGCGCGGGCGCATCGACCGCACGGGCCGGGAAGACTGGCGCATGCCGCCCCTGGACCTGCTGGCGCCGGCGGCGCTGAGCCGCCCCGAGAAGCTCTGGATGCTGGCGTTGCGCGGCTATCTCGTGATCGCCGGCGGCCTCGTCGCGGTCCGCATCGTGGAACTCGCCCTGCGCCATCGCGCTTGAAGCGCGGAGCTGGAGCCCACCCATGACGACGATCCTCAAGCCGCTCGCGCTGGCGGCCACAATGACGCTCGCTTTCGCCGCCCCGGCCCTGGCCCAGGACGCCCAGCCCCAGGCGCCGTCGCAGGCCCCGGCCGAGGACAAGACGCCGGTGACGCCCGAGGCCTGGGCGGTCCATCTCCAGGTCACCGACATCCTGCAGCACTATCCGGCCTTCCACTCCGCCTTCCAGGGCCCCAACAGCTTCCGGCCGCAGGCGACCACCGGCAACACGGTGGACGCCACCCTCTACGCAGGGGTGAAGCCCTGGGCGGGCGGAGAGATCTGGGGGAACCTGGAGATGTACCAGGGCTACGCCCCCAACAACACGCTGGGCGCGGCGGGCTATGTGAACGGCGACGGGGCCAAGGTAGGGCGTTCGCACCCCTATGCGCGGATCGCCCGGTTGTTCATCCGCCAGACCTTCGACCTGGGCGGCGAGGCCGACGACCAGGAGGCCGACCTCAACGCGCTCGGCCGGCGCCGCACCAAGGACCGGGTCGTGCTCACCGCCGGCAAGCTGAACGCCACCGACGTCTTCGACACCAACAAATACGCCCACGACCCCCGGCAGGATTTCCTGAACTGGAGCCTGATCACCGCCGGCAGCTTCGACTACGCGGCCGACGCCTGGGGCTACACCTATGGCGCGGCGGCCGAGTGGTACCGCGGCGACTGGGCCTGGCGGGCTGGCGTGTTCGACCTTTCCATCGTGCCCAACAACGCGGTGCTGACCTCAGACTTCAGTCAGTTCCAGGTGATCGGCGAGGCGGAGCGGCGGTTCACCCTGGGCGGACGGCCGGGCGCCGTGCGGCTGGCGGGCTTCGTGACCCGCGGGGGCATGGGCCGCTACGACGACGCGACCGCCCTCGCGCTGGCGACCGGAAAGCCTGCCGACGCCGCGCTGGTGCGCCATTACCGCTCGCGCCCCGGCGCCTACCTCAACGTCGAGCAGGAGGTGGCCGACGGCGTCGGCCTGTTCGGCCGGCTGGGCTGGGCGGACGGGACCTATGAGGCCTACGAATACACCGACATCGACCGGACCGCGCAGGCCGGGGTCTCGGTGTCGGGCGAGCGCTGGGGCCGCAAGGGCGACACGGTCGCCGCGGCCGTGGTGGTCAACGACCTGTCGTCGGCGGGCGAGCGCTACCTGAACGCCGGCGGCCTGGGCATCCTGATCGGCGACGGGCGGCTGCCGCATCCCGGCGCGGAGCGCATCCTGGAGACCTACTACAGCCTGGGCTTCGCCAAGGGCATGACGTTCAGCCTGGACAACCAGCTCATCCAGAACCCCGCCTACAACCGCGACCGCGGGCCGGTGGACGTCGTCTCCCTGCGGCTGCACCTGGAGCGGTAGGGTCCGCCCTACTTGCCCCAGGTGGCGAAGAGGCCGATCGCCGCGACGCCCATGACGCCGGTGGCGAGCCAGCCGACGATCTTGAGCCCCCGGCCGAGCTTGAAGTCGCCCATGGCTTCCTTGTGGCTGGAGAGGTGCATCATCATCCCCATCACCGGCACGGCGACCACGCCGTTGATCACCGCGCTCCAGAACAGCGCCTTGATCGGGTCGATGGGGCTGTAGTTGAGCAGCACGCCCAGCAGGGTGGCCACCGCGATGGCGCCATAGAAGGCCTTGGCGCGACTGGGCTTGCGGGCCAGGCCCACATGCCAGCCGAGGGTCTCGCCCAGCGCATAGGCCGAGGACCCGGCCAGCACCGGCAGGGCCAGCAGGCCGGTGCCGATGATGCCGATGGCGAAGACCGTGAAGGCGAAGCGCCCGGCGATCGGGCGCAGGGCCTCGGCGGCCTGGGACGAGGTCTGGATGTCGGTGATCCCGTGGGCGTGCAGGGTCGCCGCCGTGGTCAGGATGATGAACAGGGCCACGGCGTTGGAGATGGCCATGCCGACATAGGTGTCGACGCGGATGCGGGCGAGCTCCGCCGGCGCCTGCTCAGGCGCCCGCTCCAGCGGCTTGGCGTCGTCGCGCTCCTTGACCTCCTCGACCTCCTCCTCGGCCTGCCAGAAGAACAGGTAGGGGCTGATGGTCGTGCCGAGGATCGCCACCACCACGGTCATGTAGGCGGGCGTGAAGGTGATCTGCGGAACCACCAGGCTCCTGGCCACCTCGCCCCAGGGCATCTTCACGACGAAGGCCACGCCGACATAGGCGAACAGCGACAGCGTCAGCCACTTCAGGATCGAGACGTAGCGGGAATAGCGGGAGAACACCTCCAGCAGCACGGTGACCAGGCCGAAGAGCGCCACATAGACGAGCTGCGGCCCGCCGATCAGGAGCCTCAGCCCGGCGCCCATGGCGCCCAGGTCCGCGCCCAGGTTGATGACATTGGCCACGATCACCAGGGTGACGAGCGAATAGACCACCGGGGCCGGATAGTGCCTCTTCAGGTTGCCGGCGATGCCGCGGCCGGTGACGCGGCCGATGCGGGCGCTGATCTCCTGGATGGCGCACATCAGGGGCCAGGAGAACAGCATGACCCAGCTCAGGCCGAAGCCGAACTGGGCGCCGGCCTGGGAATAGGTGGCGATCCCGCTGGGGTCGTCGTCCGACGCGCCGGTGATCAGGCCGGGGCCGAGGACCTGCAGCAGCTTGGGCCGCTCAGGCTGTTTGACGTCGGAATCCGGGCGGGCAGAATCCACGGCGCGTTCGGTCATGTTCGGGTCGCCTCCCAAGCGAGCCTCGCCGGAACGCCTGACCGGCCGCGAGGCTCCCCCTCCTGGAAGACCTACTTCACGTGGAAGGCGAAGTCGCCGTCGGTTTCGTGGCCGTCTTCGGTCTTCATGTGCCAGGCGGCCTTGTAGGCGCCGGCGGCCGGCGGGGCGGTGAAGGGCACGATCACCGTGCGCTTGCTCTTGGGGTCGAGGGTCAGCGGGCCGGTGGCGACGGCCGCGCCGGCCGGGCCCGTCACGGTGACGTGCGAGGCGGCCGGCACGATGCTCTCGCTGTACTGCAGCGTCAGCATCTTCGGCGCGGCCACGGTGGCGCCGGCCTTGGGCGAGCCGGTGATCAGCCGCGCGTGGGCCGCCGCCTGGCCGGCGAGGCCGAAGGCCGTCACGGCGGCGGCGAGGGCGAGGACGGTCTTGCGCATGGACGAACTCCTGGTCGGCGCGGTCAGCCGGCGGGCTTGGCCGCGTACTTTCCCTGTTTGGCCTTCACATCCGCCGGCCAGTCCGGCAGCGGCGCGCCCTGGGCGGGGCCGTTGGCCTTGATGCCCGGATCGATAACGTACTCCTTATGGCACGCCGTGCAGATCAGATAGAGCTTGGCGCCCTCGTCATAGACGCCCTGCTTGTCGTGCTTGGCCGCGGCGGCCTTGGCAAGGATCGCCTCGGCGGTAAGCTGCTGGGCGAACTTGTCGAAGTCGCTTTCCGGCGCGCGCGGGCGGCCCGGCAGCTGCAGGGCGTTGCCGGCTTCGATCAGCACCGCGGCGGCGGTCTCCATCTGCTCCCAGCCCTCGTCGGTGGTGGGCGTCAGGTCCTTCGTGCCCTGGGCCGTCTCATCCGTGCCCGAGCCCTTCCAGTAGGCGAAGGACGCCGGGTCGACCACGTGGCCCATGAACTCCTTCATGTCCAAGGCGTCGACGTTGTACTTCGCCGGGCTGGCGGGGGCCGCCGGCTTCTGCGGCGAGCAGGCCAGCATCAGCGAGATCGGCAGGGCGGCGCAGGCCGCGAAGGTGACAAGGCGCTTCAAGGGAGTCCCCCGGGATTTTCCTGATCCAAGCCATACTTTGCCATTCAGGGGCCTGTCCGGTTAAATACGGTCTCCGGGGGGTTACAGAAGGTTACAGTCGCTTTGTCCGACGCGGCCACGGAGCAGGCGGGCGACGGGATCGCCGAGCTGGCGGCGCGGCTGCGCGCGCGCCATGCGCTCGGCCGTTCGGACGGGCTGAACCGGCTGTTCGACTACCTGGCCGCCCAGGCCGTGGCCGGGGCGCGGCCCAAGGAGTTCGAGGTGGCCGCCGCGGTGTTCGGCCGCTCGTCGGCCTTCGACGGCTCGCAGGACGCCTCGGTGCGGGTCGCCGTCCACCGCCTGCGCCGCAAGCTGGACGACTTCTACGCCGGCGCCGGCCGCGACGAGCCGGTGCGGCTGACCGTCCCCAAGGGCGAATACCGCATGGTCGCCGAGCCCCGGGCCGGCGAGGCGGCGCCCGCGGAGCCCGCGCCGGCGAGGCCGCGGCGGGCCTATGCCATCGCCGCCGTCGCAGCGCTGCTGCTGCTCAACCTGGGCGCCTGGGCGGGGTTCTGGATGACCCACGGCGCGGAGCGGACCCTGGCCCGCGCCCAGGGGGCCGCGCCCTGGAGCGCGCTCCTGAAATCCGAGCCGCCGACCCTGCTGGTGCTGGGCGACTACTACATCTTCGGCGAGATCGACGAGGCGGCGGGGATCGACCGGCTGATCCGCCAGTACTCGATCAATTCCTCCTCCGACCTCGACGACTGGCTGATGGACAACCCCAAGGCCATGGGCCGCTACCGCGACCTCGACCTCTACTACCTGCCGGTGGGCGCGGCCTTCGCCCTGCGCAGCGTCGTGCCGCTGTTGTCGCGGGGCGGGGCGCATGCCGAAAGCCTGCACGTGGTGATGGCCTCGGACCTGACGCCGGAAATGCTGAAGCGGGACAATATCGTCTACCTCGGCTACCTGAGCGGCCTCGGCGTACTGCGCAATCCGGTGTTCGCAGGGTCGCGGTTCACGGTGGGCGAGACCTACGACGAGCTGGTCGACGGGTCGACCCGCCACGTCTACCGCAGCCAGGAAGGCGGGCCGAACCAGGGCGACACGAGCCGGCGCGACTATGGCTATGTCGCCGCCTTCCAGGGCCCTTCGGGCAACCACATCGTGGTGATCGCCGGGGCCCGCGACAACGGCCTGCAGCAGGCCGCCGAGGCCATGGCCAACCCCGAGGCGCTGAAGGCGCTGAGCCGCGCGGTGAAGGCCAAGGACAATTTCGAGGCGCTCTACGAGGTGGACGGCATCGGCCGCTCCAGCCTGGGCGGGCGGATGGTGATCGCCGCGCCACGGACCCGGGTCGACCCCTGGACCGCCCAGCCCAGCCTGAGCTTCCCGCAGGGTTGACCTCCCCTCCCCCGCGAAGCGAGGGGGAGAGGCCGGGAGAGGGCGGCTCGGCGCGAGCGGCTCTCGCGAAAGGTCGACAAGGGCCCTCGCCTCACTCGGCGTAGCTGAGACGCTCAGCCGCCCTCTCCCTACCCTCTCCCTCTCGCTTCGCGGGGGAGAGGAGACGTCGCGCCCGTCCGTTCTTCGAACGCCGTTTGACAAGCCTTACCGTCGGCGTATTGTATGAGTGTATGCATACACAGGCGCAAATATTGGCCGCCCTGCGGCTAGGGGAGACCGGGGTCCCGATCTATGTGCAACTGCGCGAGCAGTTCCTGCGCGCGATCGGCGCCGGCCTGCTCAGCCCCGGCGAGCAGATGCCGACCATGCGCCAGGTGGCCGTGGCCCTGAAGGTCGACCTCAACACGGTGCGCCGCGCCTACGACGAGCTGGAGCGGCTGGGCGCCCTGGAGCTGGTGCGCGGGCGCGGCAGCTTCGTGGCGACGCCGCCGCCGGCCATGCAGGGCCACGAACACGAACGGGAAACCGAAAACCTGGCGCGCCAGACCCTGGCCGCCGCCGCAGCGCTCGGGGTCGACCCCCTGGCGCTGGCGGATCGCATCGCGGCGCTCGCCGCGCAAAAGGAGACCTCAAGATGAGCAACGCCTACATTCCGGGCGTGACGTTCCCGGCCAGCGGCTTCCGCCGGCGCGGGGGCAATCCGCTGGCGACCCTCCTGGCCGTGGTGTTCGTGGGCTTCGCCGGCCTGGCCTTCGAGGAGGGCGCGCGCGGAGGGTCCTACCTCCCCTTCTGGCTGGGCGCGGGCCTGCTGATCCTGGGCGTGCTGACGCCCATGTCGATGAAAATGGCCAACCAGTGGGAGCGCGCGGTGGTGCTGCGGCTGGGCAAGCTGCAGGGGATCAAGGGGCCGGGCCTGTTCTTCATCGTTCCGGTGATCGACGAGGTCTCGTCCTGGCTCGACCAGCGCATCCAGACCACCGAGTTCAACGCCGAGCAGGCGCTCTCCAAGGACACCGTGCCGGTGGACGTGGACGCGGTGGTGTTCTGGCAGATCCACGACCCCGAGCGCGCCGCGCTGGAGATCACCGACTACCGATCCGCCATCAGCCGCGTGGCCCAGACCTCGCTGCGCGAGATGGTGGGCTCCTCGCTGCTGTCGACCCTGCTCTCCGACCGCAAGCACGGCGACGAGCTGCTGCGCGAGGAGATCGGGCGCAAGACCGCCGACTGGGGCGTCACCGCCATCAGCGTCGAGATCCGCGACATCGGCGTGCCCGACGCCCTGCAGGACGCCATGAGCCGCGAGGCCCAGGCGCAGCGGGAGGCCGCCGCCCGCATCCACCTCGGCCAGGCCGAGCTCTCGGTGGCGCAGAAGTTCGTCGAGGCTGCGGAGATCTACGCCCAGAGCCCGGCGGCCCTGCAGCTTCGCGCCATGAACATCATCTACGAGACCACCAAGGAGCGCGGGGCCACCATCCTGATGCCCACCGCCATGGTCGACGCCATGAACCCCGGCGGCCTGCTGGGGCTGGTGGCCGCGGCCCAGGCCGGCCAGGTCCCGCCGCCCGCCGCCCCGACGCCGGCCCCGCCGGCGCCCCGGCGCCGCTAGGCCAGATTCGGGAGCTGGAGGGGAAGATGTCGATCCTGCGCAGACTGACCATCTGGATCGCCTGCCTGACGGCGGCGACGGTGATGATGGCCGTGGTCCTGGCCGGCGCGGCCCACGCCGAGGGGCCGGACACGGGCATGGAGCGAGAAGTCACCGTCGATGGCGGAGCCGCGCCGCTTTACGGGTCGCTGCTCATGCCGACCGGCGCGCGGCCTGGGCCGGCGGTCCTGCTGGTCGCGGGCTCGGGCCCGACGGATCGCGACGGCAATTCGACCGTCCCCGGCGTTCGACCGGCCAGCCTGAAACTGATCGCCGAGGGGCTTGCGGCGACGGGCGTCACCAGCCTTCGTTACGATAAGCGCGCCATCGCCAAGAGCGCGCCCGCCGCGGTGAACGAGGCGGACCTGCGCTTCACCACGGCCGTCGACGATGCGGTGCTTTTCGCGCGTCTCCTGAAGGCCCAGCCGGGGGTGACCTGCGTGGTCCTGCTCGGCCATTCGGAAGGCGCGCTGGTCGCGGCCCTGGCGGCGCAGAAGATCGAGACCTGCGGCGTGATCGAGGTCTCCGGCGCGGGCCGCCCGTTCGGCGTGGTCCTGCGGGAACAGTTCGCCGCCCGGAACCTGCCGCCGCCGGTCATGGCCCAGATCGAGGCGGGCCTGACGGAGCTGGAGCACGGGCGCCAGATCGCGAATATTCCAGGGCTGGAAGCGTTGTTCCGGCCCAGCGTCCAGCCCTATCTCATCTCCCAGTTGACCCTCGATCCGGCCAAGGCCCTGGCGGGGGTCAAGGCGCCGGTCCTGATCCTGCAGGGCGACAACGATGTTCAGGTCTCGGTGCAGGACGCTCGCCTGCTGGCGGCGGCGAGGCCCGACGCCAAGCTGGTGATCGTGCCGGGCATGAACCACGTCCTGAAGGCCGCGCCGGCGGATCGCGCCGGCAACGTCGCGACCTACGCCGATCCCGGCCGTCCTCTGGCGCCAGGCGCCATGCCTGCGGTCGCGGCCTTCGTGAAATCGGCGCCGCACTGACCCTCCGCGAGGCTTTCAACGGGAAGCCACGGCCGATTGCCGCCAGTCCTGCGCAGGTCTAGCTTCGCCGTATGCGCACAACCAGTCTCCGCCTGCTCGCCGCTGTCGCCGTCGCCGCCCCGCTGGCGGCGTCCGCTGCGGCGTCCCCTTCCGCCGACCTGGTGATCTGGGGCGGGCCGATCTACACGGCGGTGGACGCCCGGCCGAAGGTCGAGGCCGTCGCGGTCAGCCACGGGCGGATCGCCTACGCCGGCGGCAAGGCCGGGGCCCAGGCCATGGTGGGGCCAAAGACCAGGGTCATCGATCTTGCGGGCGCGGCTCTGTTCCCCGGATTCACCGACAGCCACGCCCACCTGCGCGAAATCGGCGAGCGGGAGCTGACGCTGAACCTGGAAGGCGCGAAGTCCGCCGCTGAGGTCACCCAGCGGCTGAAGGCCTGGATCGCCGAGCACAAGGGCGCGGGCGCGGTGGTCGGCGGCGGCTGGATCGAGACCGGCTGGCCGGAGGGCCGCTTCCTCGACCGCTCCGACATCGACCCGGTGTCAGGGGATGTCCCGGTGCTGCTGCGGCGCGCCGACGGTCACGCGGTGGTCGCCAATTCTGCGGCGCTCAAGGCCGCCCACATCGACGAGACGACGCCCGCGCCGTTCGGCGGCCAGATCCTGAAAGGTCCCGACGGCAAGCTGACCGGCATGCTGGTGGACAACGCCATGCAACTGCTCAGCGCGCAGCGTCGCCCCGCCACCGGGGTGGACCGGCTCGCGGCCTTCAAGGCGGCCTTCCGGGCGGAGGCGGCCTATGGCTGGACCGGGGTCCATTCGATGAGCGTCAATTGGGCCGACGTGGGCCTGCTCGAGGACATGGACAAGCGTGGCGAGGCCCCCTTGCGGGTCTACAACATGGTCGAGGCCGATCAGGCCGGGCCGCTGTTCGCCGGCGGCCCGCGCGCCACCCCGGACGGGCGGATCGTCACGCGGGGCATCAAAGTCTACATGGACGGCGCGCTCGGCTCGCGCGGGGCGGCGCTGTTCGAGCCCTATTCCGACGCGCCGGCGATCAGGGGCACGCTGATCACCGAGCCGAGGGTGATGTCCGGCTATCTCGACACGGCGTTGGCCAAGGGGATCCAGGTTTCCACCCACGCGATCGGCGACCGCGGCAACGCAACGGCGCTGGATCTCTACGAGGAGGCGTTCAAGGCCAATCCGGTGGCGGGCAAGGCCGCGCGTTGGCGGATCGAGCACGCCCAGATCCTGCGGCCCGCCGACATCCCGCGCTTCCACGCCGACGCGGTGATCGCCTCCATGCAGCCCAGCCACGCCATCGGCGACTTCCACTTCGCGCCCGCGCGCCTGGGCAGGGACCGGCTGAAGGGCGCCTACGCCTGGCAGAGCCTGCTGAAGTCCGGCGCGGTGGTGGTCGGCGGCTCCGACGCGCCGGTGGAACGCGGTGCGCCGCTGATCGAGTTCTACGCCGCGGTGGCGCGCAAGGACCTGGGCGGCTTCTCCAACGCCGACTGGCATCCGGAAGAGGCGCTCAGCCGCGCGCAGGCCCTAAAGCTGTTCACGGCGTCTGCCGCCTATGCTCGCTTTGCCGAGAAGGATCTGGGGACCATCAGCGTCGGCAAGCGCGCCGACCTTTCCGGCTTCTCGGTGGACCTGATGACCGCGCCCGAGGCGGCGATCCCAAAGGGCCACGCCGTGCTGACCGTGGTCGACGGCCAGGTGGTCTACGACAAACGATAACTCGCAAGGCGCGGCAGGGCGCACAGGCCCCGCCGGCTCGGAATTCAGTCGGATCTAGTCGTCGCCGTCGGTGATGTCGGAGAGATGGCCGCTCATCTTTTCACCGAAGGCGGTGTTGACGACCTTGCCCTTGTCGATCTGGCCCGGGTGGGCTTTCCCGTCATCGGCCTTCGCGGCGTGCGTCCTGCGCCTGTCGTCCCCGTCAGCGATATCGGAAAGATGACCGTCCATCTTTTCGCCAAAGGCCGAGTTGACGACGGTGCCCTTGTCCTTTTGGTTCGGCCGGGCCCGCGGGCCATCGGTGGTCTTGGGATCTTCTGGGGTCTCGGCCATGGCGAATGCTCCTCATCCTGAACAGACAGCCTATGGGCAGTTCGGGGCGCATTCAACTCGCACGACGCTGTGCAATGAGGCTAAGGGGTCTGCGCTCAGCAAGGAGGCAGGGATGGCGGGCGGTTGGCTGATCGCAGTGCTGGTGGAAATCCCCGGCGAACCCGCGCCTCTGCGCCACTACTTCGCGGTCGGCCACGAGGACCAGGGCAAGAGCGAATGGACGGCGGTCGATTGGGCCGGGCGGACGGGACGCGTGGCGACCGGCCCGGTGGGCGGCCAGGAGCCTGTGGAGGCGGTGCGGGCGCTCTCGGCGGCCAAGATGAAGATCCTGGGCCTGGCCCAGGGCGAGGTGCGCGAGCTGGGCTGGCGCCACCCCCGGCGCTGGCTGACGGGCTAGGCTTCTACCGCGTCCACTGCGCCAGCCAGTCGGCCAGGGCCTGGGGCGTCATGTGGCGCGCGTCCTCCAGCGCCGCGACGTGGCCGCCATCGAGCAGCCGGTCGGTCTTCGGATCGACCACCAGCAGGGCCGGCACGCCTTCGAGGCGCTCGGTGATCCCCCAATGGGCCGGGATCTGCAGGTTCTTGTCGAAGTGGCCGACGTCCACCAGGACGGTCGTGTAGCGCCTGTCCATGAAGGCCTTGAGCTCCGGCCGGTCCAGGGTCGCCGACAGGATGCGGCAGTCGCCGCACCAGTTGCCGCCCAGGTCGACCAGCAGCAGCTTGTGCTCGGCCCGGGCGCGGGCCTTGGCCCGGGCGACCGCCGCATTGGCGTCGGCGGCCTCGTCGTAGGGATAGGGCAAGGGCGTCTGAAGCTGGGCGAAGCTGTCGATGGCGAGCTTCGGCGGCGCGGCGGACGCGGCGGCGGAACCGGCGAGCGCCAGGGCCGCGAGCGCGGCGACAGCAGTTCGGATCATGCGGAAGCTCCTCCGCCGGCACACTTAAGGTGGCCGCGCGCCCGGCTCAAGGCCGCCGTGGACCGCTCGCCGATGAGGTGCGGGAATGCTCCGTGCTCGCCCCAAGAGCGACTTGATTTGAAGCTGCGTCGTTCGAGGTTTAGGCTGGGGCGTTAACCTCGATCGGCCTGGTTAACCTCGATTGGCCTGGGGGTAGACATGCACAAGCTGACTTGGCTCGCCGCCGGCGTCGTCGTCGCCTTCTGCGCCTCGCCCGCGATCGCCCAATACGGCATGGACAAGAAGAAGCCCGCCGGGACGCCGGAGCTGCCGCAATGCGACAAGCCCCTCGGCCGCGCGGCGATCAAGGAGCCGGAGCGCCAGTGGTGGACGCAATACGGCCTCTCCAGCCCCGAAACCCTGCTCAAACTGTTCGCCTCGCGCTCCAACTGCCTGCGGATCGTCGACCGCAACGCGGGCCTGGCCATGCGCAACGAGGAGACCGCCCTCGGCGCCTCGGGCGACCTGCGCCGCGGCGCCAATATCGGCAAGGGCCAGGTCGCCGGCGCCGACTTCTTCATCGTGCCCGACCTGGCCAACTCGAACTCCAACGCCAGCGGCAACAACCTGGGCGGCGTGGCCGGCGCCTTCGGCCGCCGCCTGGGCGGCTTCGGCGCCCTGGCCGGCAGCATCAACACCAAGCGGTCCGAGGCCCAGGCCCTGATCACTCTGATCGACGCCCGTTCCACCGAGCAGCTCTATGTGGCGGAAGGCACGGCCCAGAAGACCGACATCTCCTTCGGGGCCGGCGGCGGCAGCTATGGCTGGAGCGGCTTTGCGGCCCTGGCCGGCGGCGGCTATTCCAACACCGACATCGGCAAGGTGGTGACGGCGGCCTATTTCAACGCCTTCGTTGACCTCGTGCACTACATGCAGCGCGACGCGCCGACGGGCGAACAGGCGAGCAAGGCGGCCGGCGTCCAAGGCTACACGGTCAAGCAGGCGGTGGTGATGCGCAAAACGCCGTCGCCGCAGGCGGCGCAGGTGCGTAGCTTCAGCATCGGCGACATGGTCTATCCCACGGGGCAGAAGAACGGCATCTGGTGGGAAGTGGACGACGAGAACGGAAATCGCGGCTGGGTGTCATCCGCGATGATCACGACGCGCCAGAATTGACGGCATAGACAAGGCGTGGGCGCGCGGTCCGACAGAGGCCGCGCGGCCACAAGGGAAGGCTCCGGGGGGACATTCCATGATCAAGACGACGCACGAGGGCAATGCCACGCAGCAACGGCTGTGGGCGGCGATCGAGACGCGAGGGGTCGGCATGCTCGGGCTGACCAAGTCCGGGCTGCACGCCCAGCCGATGCTGGCGGTCGTGGAGCGCAGGCGAAAGCGCCTGTGGTTCATCGCCCGCACCGACACCGAGCTGGTCCAGAGCGTCGGCGACGGCGGGTGCTGCGCCTTCGTCTACCAGGACGGCGACCTGATCGCCTCCATCGGCGGCGCGCTGAGCCGGGTCGACGACCGGCGGCGGATGGCGCGCTGCTGGAACGCGGCGGTCGCCGCCTGGCTGCCGGAGGGCCTGGACGATCCGAAGCTGACCATGCTGTGCATGGACTGCGTGGACGCCGAGGTGTGGGTCGCGGGCCTGGGCCTGACCAAGTTCACCTGGGAGATCGCCTGGGGCGCCGCGCCGCTGCAGTCCTTCGAGCTGGGCGGCCGCGCGCAGGCCACCCTGCACTAGCTGCGTCGGCGAAGGACTCGCCGGCCGACTCAATAGTGATTCGAGGCCGAGGCCGGCCCGGCGAGAGAATCTGGCTGCAATAAGGGGCTTCCGGATGTCTTCGGCTCTTTGAAAGTCGACTATCCGACATGGCGAGGACGCGGGAAAACTCCGCGTCTGCGTGATTTCTTCAAGCGATTTCTGGATTTTACCGTTTCTCCAGTGGGAAGTGTCGAGTCGTCGACAGTCCCTGACAATTCGCATCGATAACCTTGAAACCCAAGCCGTACGGCGACGTTTCGATTCCCCGATGCAAAGGCTCCTCACCCAGGTGCACAACAGACTGCTCGCTTCGTTGTCGCCCGAAGACCATGGGCTGCTGGCCCCTCATCTTGCTCAGGTCGACCTGGAGCGAGGACGGCTGCTCTACGACCCGGGCGACCGGATCGACGTCGTCTACTTCCCGCACGACGGGGTGATCTCGCTGATGACCCTGATGGAAAACGGGGCGGCGATCGAGAGCGCCACCATCGGCTGCGAGGGCGCACTCGGCCTGATGGCGGCCGTGGCCCCGCGCCAGTCCCTGTCGCGCGCTATCGTGCAGACGCCCACCCGCGCGGCGCGGATCAGCGCCGCCCAGCTTCACGAGGCCTGGGACAAGAGCCCGCGCATCCGCGACCTGGTCGACCGCCACAACGAGGCGCTCTACGGCCACGCCATCCAGTCGGTGGCCTGCAACGCCCTGCATTCGGTGGAAGCCCGGTTCTGCCGGTGGCTGCTCACCTGCCACGACCGGATCTCCAGCGACACGGTGGCCCTGACCCAGGAGTTCCTGGCCGACATGCTGGGCGTGCAGCGCACCACCGTCACCGCCGTCGCCCGCGGCGTGCAGGCCAAGGGCGCCATCCGCTATCGCCGGGGCGTCGTCGACATCATCGACCGCGGCGTCCTCGAGCAGCTCGCCTGCGAATGCTACGGCGTCATCCGCCGCACCTACGAGCGCCTGCTGCCGGAAGAGTAGCGAGAGCTGCGACGTCCCTTCCCGCTTCGCGGGAAGTGCGGACCATCCGCCGAGCAACGCGAAGAACGGATGGCGGGAAGGGCAAGCCGGGGACACCGCGCTCGCCCCATCCGCCCCAATAGCTCGGAGCTTGAGGCTTGCCCTCTCCACCCCTCGCTCTTCGGCGAGCGCGCCCTCTCCTGCGTTGCGGGAGAGGAAGGCTTGCGTGGGATCAAAATTCCCCGTTTCCTGACGCCCAGCGCAGGCTCAAGCCCTGCGATCCCCATCCCGCGCATCAGAGAGACGCCGATGACCTCCGCTCGCCGAAACATCCTGCTCGCCGCCGCGGCGGTGGCCGCCCTGGGGGTCGCGCCCGCCCTGGCCGCGCCCCTGGGGCACGAGGGCCACCGCACGACGACGCAGGCGCTGGCGCAGGGTACGGGCGAGGCGCCGGTTCCCGCCGCCGACGTGGCCAATCCGAAGTACGGGACCTGGGGCTTCGACGTCTCCGGCATGGACACCTCGATCAAGCCCGGCGACGACTTCTTCGGCTACGCCAACGGCAAGTGGGCGGCCCGCACCGAGATCCCGGCCGACCGCACCCGGTTCGGCAATTTCGACAAGCTGTCGGTGCTGTCCGAGAACCGCGCCCACGCCATCGACATGGACGCCGCGGCCGGCAAGCTGACCGACAAGGACGCCGCCAAGATCGGCGCGGCCTACGCCTCGTTCATGAACGAGGCCCTGGCCGACAGGCTGGGCGCCAAGCCGATCGCGCCGGAGCTGGCGCAGATCCGGGCGGCCAAGACCAAGGCCCAGTTCACAGCCCTGATGGCCAAGGCCAACTCCACGGGCTTCGCCACCGTCTTCCCGGTGGGCATCGCCATCGACGCCAAGAGCCCCAGGCAATACGCCGTGCACGCCGCCAACGGCGGCCTGGGCCTGCCCGACCGCGACTACTACCTGCAGGCCTCCTTCGCGGACAAGAAGGCCAAGTACCTGGCCTATGTGCAGCAGATGCTGACGCTGGCCGGCTGGCCGAGGCCCGCCCAGAACGCCAAGGCCGTGGTCGACTTCGAGAGCCGGCTCGCCGAAGTCTCCTGGACGCGGGTGCAGCGGCGCGACCGGGACAAGACCTACAATCCCGCCACGCCGGCCGAGATGGACACGCTGGCGCCCGGGATCGGCTGGGCCAGCTACCTGGCCTCCGCCGACCTGCCCGGCGTCACCCGCGTCGTGGTGACCACCAACACCGCCTTCCCCAAGGTGGCCAAGATCTACGCCGACACGCCGCTGGAGACGCTGAAGGCGTGGCAGGCGTTCCACGTGACCGACGGCGCGGCGCCCTATCTGTCGAAGGCCTTCGTCGACGCCCACTACCAGTTCCGCAACAAGGAGCTGGCCGGCCAGCCGGAGCAGCAGCCGCGCTGGAAGCGCGCGGTGGCCTTCACCAACGGCGCGGTCGGGGAGTCGGTCGGTCGGGTCTATGTGGCGCGCTACTTCCCGCCGTCGGCCAAGGCCAAGATGGACGCCCTGGTGGGCGACATCCACACCGCCCTCCACGCCCGCATCGAGAAGCTGCCCTGGATGAGCGACCCGACCAAGGCCAAGGCGCTCGAGAAGCTGTCGAAGTTCACGGTGAAGATCGGCTATCCGTCCAAGTGGCGCGACTACGCCAAGCTGACGCTGAAAAGGGACGACCTCTACGGCAACGTCCTGCGCTCCGGCGCCTTCGAGTGGCATCGGGAGGTCGCCCGGCTGAACGGGCCGGTGGACAAGGCCGAGTGGGGGATGACCCCGCAGACGGTCAACGCCTACTACAACGCCTCAAACAACGAGATCGTCTTCCCGGCCGCGATCCTGGCCCCGCCGTTCTTCGATCCGGACGGCGACATGGCGATCAACTACGGCGGCATCGGCGGGGTGATCGGCCACGAGACCAGCCACGGCTTCGACGACCAGGGCCGCAAGTCCGACGGCGACGGGGTGCTGACCGACTGGTGGACGGCCGAGGACGCGGCGAAGTTCAAGGCCCAGACCGACCGGCTGGGCGCCCAGTACTCGGCCTTCGAGCCGCTGCCGGGCGCGCACATCCAGGGCGGGCTGGTGATGGGCGAGAACATCGGCGACCTGGGCGGCCTCTCCCTGGCGCTCGACGCCTACCACGCCAGCCTGCACGGCAAGCCCGCCCCGGTGATCGACGGCCTGACCGGCGACCAGCGGGTGTTCCTGGGCTGGGCCCAGGTGTGGCGCGAGAAGATCCGCGAGGACACCCTGCGCCAGCGCCTGGCCACCGACCCGCACTCGCCGGCCGTCTATCGGGTGAACGGCGTGATCCGCAACATCGACGGCTGGTACTCGGCGTTCGATGTGAAGCCCGGCGAGAAGCTCTATGTCGCGCCCGAGCAGAGGGTGCGGATCTGGTAAGGTCCGCAGAGACCCCGAATTACAACTAGGGAGGGTGCTTATTCCCCCCAAATTTTTGCAGACGAGAAAGGTGACTCAAGCTTAAGTAGTGAAGACGGGCTGTCGCCCCATCGGCAGTCCGTCGCGGCCCTGTTGGCTGCGTAAGGAGGCGCGTATGAAGGCGACGGCCCTGACGCACAGGCGTGGCGGCAGGTCGACGCGGGCGGAGCCGCCAGGACGGCCACCAGACCCAGATCGCGCCCCGCCGGTCGAGGCGGGGGACGATCCCTCAGCCCACGGCGAAGCCCGAAACGGCGTAGAACACTGGCGTCGCGGGATCGGGTTGACGATCGCGATCCTGGTGTCGCTCGTCCTTTGGGGACTGATCGGGCTGGGCGTGGCGAGGCTGTTCCGTTGACCTCAGATCCCCTCGGCCATGCCGAGGAAACCGTCCGAGGCGGGCGCGCGGTGGCGATTGGTCACCATGCGCTCGTAGAGCAGCCTGATCCGACGGCTGCCGCTCTTCTGGCAGGCGAACGGAAGGACGGCGTGGATCAGGCAGGCGAAGGCGCCCACGAACATGGTCGTGGCGAACCAGGACGCCGAGTGCATGTGCTCGAAATAGGTCTCGCCGACGCTCTCGGGATGCTCGGTGAAGGCGCGGAACATGGCGGGACACCCCTGGTCTGAAGTCACCTCCATGATGACGCCCGGCCGGAGAAAAGCTTTGTCTCTTTGCGCCTCGAAACGAGTCGCCCCGAAATCATTCATCTACAAATCAGCACTTACAGGGAATTCAGTTCTCCGATCCGCGAACGTTAACCGCGCCTTAAGCCGCCAAACGACGCCCGGGAGAATCCGCCACCGCCATCCCTGGGGCTAGCGGTCCACGGCCGCCGCTCTTGGAGCGCCGGGCGCGGGCGCGGGCGCGGGCGCACGCGGCTTCAGCCCGATGGTCTGGCGGCGAGGGTCGTAGAGCACCGACCAGGCGAAGTAGGGCGCGGTCCCGGCGTAGATCACCGTGCCGTAGACGCGGGTCTCGCGCCGGTAGCTGAGGCGCGTGCCGAGGTCGCGATCGCCGGTGGTCATTTCGGCGCGCGCGGCCAGGCCGCCGGTGGCGTCGAAGAGCTCCAGGCTGACCGCCGAGCCGTCCGGCCAGGGCGGACCGACAAGCCGCCCGTTGGCCACCGCCAGGCCCGGCGCGCCGGTGTCCATCAGCACGACGCCGCAGGCGCTCTGGCGGGCCGCGGCGTTGGCCAGGCAGCCGGGCGCCGCGTCGTGCAGGCCGCCGCCGCGCTCGTGGGCGTAGGGCGCGGCGAGTGGGGCCATGGCGTAGCCCGCGACCTCGGCGTCGGTGGGGTTGAGGATCAGCCGCCCGGTCCCCTCGCCCGGCCGCGGCAACTCGACGATCCAGCGCCGCGCGCCCAGGAAGCGCAGGGGATTGCCCACCCGGCCGGGCGCCATGTCGATGCCGAGGATCGCCTTGAAGCCCTCGCCCGGCAGGCCGTCGCCGGCGATGCCGTACCGCTCCAGCGTGGTGCGCGAGGCCGGGCAATGCGGCAGGTAGGCGTAGCAGCCGATGGTCCGGATCAGGTGGACCGGCGAGGTCCCCCTGGCGCCGGCGATGCTCACCGCCGCCTCGCTGACCACGCCTTCGTAGCGGGAGCCGGAGGCGTAGCCGTAGGTCTCCGGCTCCTCGCTGGGGCCGGCGTCCCCGGCCTTCAGCACGCCGGGCAGGATCCGCAGGCCCGTGGAGCCGGTGTCGAGGGCGGCCAGCAGCCGGGTCGCGCCGACCTGCACCTCCACGGCGTAGCGGCGCGCGCCGTTGCTCAGGCTCGACTCCACGATCGGCGTCTCGCTGCGAACCCCGGCCGCCGGCTGGGCGCGCGCCGGAGCGGCGGCGGCCAGTCCGAGCGCGAGCGGGATGAGGAGGCGGCGCCACATGGGGCTATCTGACACCGCCGCGCCCGGCCCGGCAAACCCGCCTCTGGCCTTGGCTGGCGGAACTGGCCAAAAGGCCTGACCGCCGCCGATGGGGACGCCCTTGGACCAACTGCACATCGAGACGCCCTACGTCCCGCACCGCGGCCTGCCGGCCAGCGGGCGCGAAACCTGGGTGAAGCTGGACGCCTACCAACCCACCGGATCGTTCAAGATCCGCGGCGTCGGGCGACTGTGCCAGGCGCTGAAGGCCGAGGGCGCCCGGAGCTTCGTCTGCTCGTCGGGCGGCAACGCGGGCTATGCGGCCGCCTACGCGGGCCGGGCGCTGGGCGTGCCGGTGACCGTGGTCGTGCCCTCGACCACGCCGGCCTTCATGCGCGACAGGATCGCGGCGCTGGGCGCCCAGGTCCGCGTCGAAGGCGACGTCTGGGACGAGGCCGACGCGCTGGCGCAGGCCATGGTCGGCCGCGGCGAAGGCGCCTATGTCCCGCCCTTCGACCATCCGCAACTGTGGGCCGGCCACGCCAGCCTGATCGACGAAATCGTGGCGCGGGGGCCGGTTCCGGACGCCGTGGTCGTGGCGGTGGGCGGCGGCGGGCTGATGTGCGGCGTCGCCGAGGGCCTGGCGCGGCACGGCCTGGACGAGGTGGCCATCGTGGCGGTGGAAACCGAGGGCGCCGCGACGCTTGCGCGGTCGATGGAGGCCGGCCGCTCGGTCACCCTCGAGCGCATCGAGACGATCGCCTCCAGCCTGGGCGCGCGGCGGCTGGCCGACGCGGCCTTCGCCTGGTCGCAGACGCGGCCGGTGGTTCCGGCGGTGGTGTCCGACGCCGACGCGGTGCGGGCCTGCTCGCGGTTCGCCGACGATCATCTGGCGCTGGTCGAGCCGGCTTGCGGGGCGGCGCTCAGCCTCGCCTACGACGACCATCCGGCGCTGAAGCCCTACGCCCGCGTCGCGGTGATCGCCTGCGGCGGGGTGGTGGTGAGCCTGGAGAAGCTCAGCGCCTGGCGCGCGCAGTTCGGGGTTTAGGCTGAGAATTCAATACCGCTCATCCCGGTGAAAATTTCTACGCTACTGATTTTATTGATCTAGAATTGAGTGCGGACCCTAGTGCAGCGAACCCTCGGCCGGACGCGGCAGGCCGTAGGCGCGGATCGAGGCCGGGAGGCGCAGGGCCATGCGGGCGGCTTCGCGCATCGAGGCGAAGGCGGTGGCGCGGGCCGGGTCGGCGGTCCAGTCCGCGGCGCCGGCGTCGGACAGGATGAGGTAGCAAGTCGGCGCGCCCGGCCTCGCGTCCGTGCGGGAGACGAGCGCCTGCATGGGCTGGGGCGGTGTGAACGCGGCGGACATCTGCGGCCTCCTGGTGTTAACCAGGAACCTAAGCCGCTTCGCCCAGCTCAACCATTCGTGGCGGCTACCTAAGCAGTTCTACGAGGGCGCGAGCCGCCACCCGCATGAGGAGAGCATGGCAATGTCTGCAGATCCGTTGGCCGCCGCCGGGGAAGAGGTCGTCGTCGCCGAGACCGGGATCGGGCGGCTGCAGGTCGAGGCCCGCACGACCTCGGGCGCGCTCCTGATCGATGAGCCAGTGTCGGTGGGCGGCCTGGGCTCGGGGCCCCATCCCTATGACCTGCTGAGCGCGGCGCTGGGGGCCTGCAGTTCCATCACCATGCGCCTCTATGCGGAGCGCAAGGGTTGGCCGCTCGGCCGCGTGCAGGTGAGCGTCCTGCACCACCGCGCCTCCCTCGACGCCCGGGATCTGTTCGAGCTGACCATCGCCCTCGAGGGCCCGCTGGACGAGGCCCAGAAGGCGAAGCTCATGGAGATCGCCGAGCACTGCCCGGTGCACCGCACCCTGGACCGCGGCTCGGACGTCAGGGCCACCCTCACCGCCTCCGTGACCGCCGAGCCGTCCCTGGCCGCCCCGCCGCAGCACATGCGCGACGCGCAGGCGGCGAGCGCGGGCTAGGCGCCGCCGCGACGCACACGGTTCCTGGCGCTCAGATATTCTCAGGACAACTCAGCGGCGCTCCAAGGACGCCGTTACGGGGGCTCCTACTCTCAGCCCCAGGTCAGCGGAACTTTGGCGAGGCAGGCGCCGGCGACGACCTCGTCGATCGCCGACATTCGCGCCGCATCGGCCAACAGGTCTTCCGAGGAGAATACGATGTCATTGGCGCTCGAACGGGTCGCGGTCCCCGACAGCAAGCTGGCGCGTGAGATCACCGAGGTCGTGCGGGCTTCGGTGACGCCGCTGCTCTTCAACCACTCCAGCCGCGTCTACCACTTCGGGGCGCTGGCGGGTCGGCGCCGCGGCCTGAAGTTCGATGCCGAGCTGCTCTATGCCGGGGCCATGTTCCACGACATGGGCCTCATGCCGCAGCACAGCAGCGCCGCCGAGCGATTCGAGGTCGACGGCGCGAACGTCGCCCGCGACTTCCTACGCGGACACGGCATCTCCGAGGGCGAGGTCGACACCGTCTGGACGGCGATCGCGCTGCACACCACGCCGGGCATTCCGCAGCACATGAATCCGGTCGTCGCCCTGGTGACCGCGGGCGTCGAAATGGACGTGCTGGGCCTGGGCTATTCCGCCTTCAGCGACGCCGAGCGCGAGGCGATCGTCAAGGCCCATCCCCGGACGGAGCACTTCAAGGAAGACATCATCCAGGCCTTCTACGACGGGATCAAACACAAGCCCGATACGACCTTCGGCAACGTCAAGGCCGACGTCATCGCCGACAAGGAGCCGCATTTCCACCGCGGCGACTTCTGCAGCGTCATCCGCGGGTCAGCCTGGAAAGGCTGAGACCCTAGACGGCCCGTCACCGGCGCTCACCTGGACCATCGGGCGAACGCCGACGGAATCTTTGAAGGCGTCCGGCGGAACGCCTGAAGCCAATCGGCTCCGCCAACCCACCTGGGAAACCCGGCCGTCGCGCCACAGCGGCGGTCCCATCCATGAGAGAGCGCGACAGTGTCCGACGAGAAGACCCCGAAATATCTGACTCACGCCACCGGGACCCCGGTGACGGACAACCTGAACATCCTCACCGCCGGCCCGCGCGGCCCCGCCCTGCTGCAGGACGTCTGGCTGATCGAGAAGCTCGCCCACTTCGACCGCGAGGTGATCCCGGAACGGCGCATGCACGCCAAGGGCGCGGGCGCACACGGGACCTTCACCGTCACCCACGACATCACCCGCTACACCAAGGCCAAGATCTTCTCCGAGATCGGCAAGCAGACGCCGATGATGGCCCGCTTCTCGACCGTGGCCGGCGAGCGCGGCGCGGCCGACGCCGAGCGCGACATCCGCGGCTTCGCGCTGAAGTTCTACACCGAGGAGGGCAACTGGGACGTCGTGGGCAACAACACTCCGGTGTTCTTCTTCCGCGACCCGCTGCGGTTCCCCGACCTCAACCACGCCATCAAGCGCGACCCGCGCACCGGGATGCGCAGCGCCGACAACAACTGGGATTTCTGGTCGCTGCTGCCCGAGGCCCTGCACCAGGTCACCGTGGTGATGAGCGAGCGCGGCATCCCGCGGACCTTCCGCCACATGCACGGGTTCGGCAGCCACACCTACAGCCTGATCAACGCGGCCAACGAGCGGGTCTGGGTCAAATTCCACTTCCGCACCCAGCAGGGCATCGAGAACCTGACCGACGCCGAGGCCGAGGCCCTGGTGGGCAAGGACCGCGAGACGCACCAGCGCGACCTGTTCAACAGCATCGAGGCCGGCGACTTCCCGCGCTGGACCCTGTTCATCCAGGTGATGACCAACGCCCAGGCCAAGGCCTTCCGGTTCAATCCGTTCGACCTCACCAAGGTCTGGCCGAAGGGCGACTTCCCGCTGATCGAGGTGGGCTATTTCGAGCTGAACCGGAACCCGGAGAACTTCTTCGCCGAGATCGAGCAGGCCGCCTTCTCGCCGGCCAATATCGTCCCGGGCGTCAGCTATTCGCCCGACAAGATGCTGCAGGCGCGGCTGTTCTCCTACGGCGACGCCCAGCGCTACCGCCTGGGGGTCAACTTCAACCACATCCCGGTCAACGCGCCGCAATGCCCGTTCCACAGCTACCACCGCGACGGGGCGATGCGCACCGACGGCAACCTCGGGCGGACGCCGACCTATTTCCCCAACAGCCGCAACGAATGGATCGACCGGCCGGAGCTCAACGAGCCGCCGATGGAGATCGACGGCGCCGCCGATCACTGGGACCACCGGGTCGACGACGACCACTACCAGCAGCCCGGCGACCTGTTCCGCATGATGAACGCCCAGCAGCGGCAGGCCCTGTTCGACAACACCGCCCGGCAGATCGGCGGCGTGGCGACCCACATCCAGGATCGGCACATCGCCAACTGCGCCAAGGCCGACCCCGCCTACGGGGACGGCGTCGCCGAGGCGCTGGCGCGGCTGGGTTGAGCCGACGCCCTCTAGAAGAAACCCCGGATGCCGGTGACCAAAACGGCGCCGCCGACATCGTCGCCGCGCGCGCGGGCATAGTCCGCCGTGCGGCCGAGCTTTCGGTCCCATGAGACCCCGATGTAGGGCGCGAACTCGCGGGTGATCTCATAGCGCAGGCGCAGGCCGAGCTCGGCGTTGGAGAGGCCCGACCCCGTGCGGGTCTCCGTCGTGTCCTGGGCCGCGAAGTTCAGTTCGACCCGCGGCTGGAGGATGAGCCTCTGGGTCAGCCGCAGATCGTAGGTGCTCTCCACACGCGCCAGGAGCTCGCCCCGGGTGGACAGGAAGAGCGCGCCCGACAGGTCGAACCAGTACGGCGCGAGGCCTTCGAAGCCCACCGTGGCGTAGGTGCGCGCATAGGGCGCGACGTCCTGGCGGACGCCGGCTTGCAGATCGAAGTAGGGCGTGACGGCGCGGGAGAACAGCCCCTGGACCTCGGCGGCGTCGAGACCGCCGCGCCCGGTTCCGCTGCCTTCGCTCTTGACCACAAAGCGGTCGATATCGCCGCCGATGCGCCCCTCGCCGTCCCAGCGATAGCCGCCGCCGGCGCCCGCCTGGTACTCGGCAAGGTTGGCCATCAGCATGGAGAGCGTCGCGCCGCCGTGCTCCTGGCGAAGCTGGGCGCGCGCCGCGCCCATGGCCGCCGGATCGTAGTCGCGATCCGCCGCGTGGTCCTGGGCGGGCGGCGGCGACGGGGTCTGCGGAATCTCGGGCTCGGCCGGCGCCGCCTCCGCCGGCGCGGGTTTAGGCGTGGCGGGGGCCGCCATGCCTTTCATCCCCGGCATGTCGGCCATCGCGGGCGCGGCGGGGGCCGATGGCGCGGCCGGCGCCTGCACACCGGGAAGGACGCCCAGAGGCGACGGCGTTCCAGGCTTCGCCGGGGGCTTGGCCGCGGGCATGGTCATGCCCGGCATCGACGGGTCCATGGCCTGGGCGAAGGCGGGCTCCGCGAAGGCCAGCGGCGCGAGCGCGATCAGGGCGAGGCGGTTCACGTCGCAGCCCCATCGACCGGCCGGACGCTGAACACCTGAAACATGCCCGCGTGCATGTGGTAGAGCATGTGGCAGTGGAACGCCCAGTCGCCGGGCGCGGCGGTGAAGTCGAAGGTCACCTTGCCGCCGGGCGCGACGACGACCGTATGCTTGCGCGGACCGAAGCCCTTCGGCCCATGGACCAGCTCGAAGAAGTGTCCGTGCAGGTGGATCGGGTGGGTCATCATGGTGTCGTTGATCAGGTTGACCCGCACCCGTTCGCCCTTGCCGAAGGTGTAGGGCCTGGTCGTCTCGCTGAACTTCTCCCCGTCGAAGCCCCACATGAACCGCTCCATGTTCCCGGTCAGGTGGATGTCCATCATCCGCGTGGGCGTGCGCGGATCGGGGTCGGCGGTCAGGGCGACGAGATCCTTGTAGACCAGCACCCGGTGGCCGACGCTTTCGAGCCCCTGGCCGGGCTCGCCGGTGCGGTCCTTGGGCATGGGCGCGATGGTCTGGACGCCAGGGCCCATCCTGACGCCGGGCGCGTTGCGGGCGTCCCGCATGGACATCTTCATGCCGCCCATGTCGCCCATCACGTCGGAGCCGCGGGCCTTCGGCGGTGCCATGCCCGGCTCGGCCATGCCGTCCATGGCCATGCCATCCATCTTCATGCCGCCCATGCTCATGGACGACATGTCCATGCCCATGTCCTTCAGGGTGGCGAGCGGGCGTTCGCGGAGCGGCGGGACGGCGGCGGACATGCCGGCCCGCGGCGCCAGGGTCGCCCGCGCCAGGCCGGAGCGGTCAACGGCCTCGGCGACCAGGGTGAAGGCCCGGTCCTCCGTCGGCCGGACGATGACGTCGTAGGTCTCGGCGTTGCCGATCTGGACCTCGTCGACCTCGACCGGGCGCACCGGCTGGCCGTCAGCCGCGACCACCGTCAGCTTCAGCCCGGGGATGCGGACGTTGAAGACGGTCTGGGAGGCGGCGTTGATGAACCGCAGCCGCACGCGCTCGCCCGGCTGGAACAGGCCGGTCCAGTTGTCCCTGGGGCCGTGGCCGTTGACCAGGAACTTGAAGGCGGCGCCGGTGACGTCCGAGATGTCCGTCGGGTCCATCCGCATCCTGGCCCACTCGGTCCGCTCCGGCAGCGTCTGGTCCTTGCCGGCCAGAAGCGAGCCCGCAGTCTCCTGCTGGAAGTTGAAGACCCCGGACTGTTGCTTGAGCCGCGCGAAGATCGTGTGGGGGTGCGTGAAGCTGAAGTCGGAGAGCACCACGACATGCTCGCGGTCATACCCGACCGGGTCGTCGCCCGCGGGGTCGATGACGATCGGGCCGTACTGGCCCTCCTGCTCCTGCATGCCCGAGTGGCTGTGATACCAGTAGGTCCCGGACTGGATGATCGGGAACTCGTAGACGAAGGTCTGTCCGGGCTTGATGCCCGGGAAGCTCACCCCGGGCACGCCGTCGAACTGGAACGGCACGAGCATGCCGTGCCAGTGGATGGAGGTGTCTTCCGCAAGGTCGTTCCTGATCGAGAGGCGGACCTTCTGGCCCTCCTTGAGGCGCAGAAGGGGCCCGGGCACGGTTCCGTTGACCGTCACCGCATGGCCGGCGCGCCCGTCGAGGCTCAGGTGGGCGCGGGAGACGGTCAGGTCGATGTTCGGCCCCGCCAGGGTCGGCAGGGACGGGGCGAGGCCGGGCGTCGCGCTCCGCGCCCAGGCCGGCAGCAGGGCGTTCAGCGCCAGGCCGCCGCCGCTGAGCGTCGCGCCTTGCAGGAGCTGGCGCCGGTCGAAGTCCTTCATGGCCAACCCTAACTGAACGACGACGCGCCGATCCCACCGAAAATCCGGCAGACCCGCCGGGATGGCGGTGACCTAGGGAACCGAAGCCCCGGAATCCAGCTTGGAAGGCTGGTGTCAGCCGGTTCTCCTGGAGGCGATAGGTTCAAAGGCCGGCGCGCGTCAATCGGACGGCGTCCCGTGGCGCTCGCGACACCCCGGCGCTCAGGTTTTCTCAGGACAACTCAGGCGCGCGCCAAGGACGCCGGCGGGGAGCCTCCTACTCTTGCCGCGGACCGGCGCCGCCACTGACTTCGATCCGGAGCTGAGGAATGGACATGGCCGAAACCGCCCACGCAACGCCGCTGCGGCCGTCGCTGCATCCGCTCCTGATCGCACCCGCCGCGGCCCTGCTGATCGCGGCCTGCGCGACCGACTTCCTCTATTCGCAGACGCTGCTCTTCCAGTGGGACAACTTCTCCATCTGGCTGATCACCGCGGGCCTGGTGCTCGCGGCGCTGGCCGGCCTGGCCCTCCTGCTGGATGTGGCGCGCCGGCGCATCGGGACCCTGGCCTGGGGCCGGTTCGCCGGCTTCACCGTCGCGGCCCTGCTCTCGCTGCTCAACGCCTTCGTCCACAGCCGCGACGCCTATGCCGCGGTGATGCCCGAAGGCCTCCAGCTCTCCGTCCTGGTCACCGTGATCCTCCTCGTCCTCGGCTGGCGCGGCTGGAGCCTTCACGCGGTGCGCCGCGCCCATCCCTCCAGGCCGGCGGGAGCCCGCTCGTGAACCGGATCCTTCTTGGCGGGAGCTCCGCGCTCGCCGCGCTCCTGACCCTTTCGGCCTGCGGCGAGAAGGTCGCCGACCCCAGCACCCAGTACGGGGCCAATCCCGTCCTGCCGGCGCCGCACGAGTACCTGCTGCCGCCCATGTCGGTGCCGCGGGCGACGGGCTGGGCCAAGGGCCAGACGCCGGTCGTGCCGGCCGGGCTGCAGGTGCAGGCGCTGGCCACCGGCTTCGAGCATCCGCGCATCGTCTACGCCCTGCCGAACGGCGACGTGCTGGTGGTCGAGACCAACGGCCCCAAGGCGCCGGTCTATCGCCCGAAGGACTTCATCGAAGGCAAGGTGAAGGCCATCGCCGGCTCGGCGGGGCACGGCGGCAACCGCATCACCCTGCTGCGCGGCGCCAACGGCGACGGCCAGCCGGCGCTGCGCACCATCTTCATCGACCACCTGAACTCGCCGTTCGGCGTGGTCCTGGTCGGCAATTCGCTCTATGTCGCCGCGACCAACGAGCTGCTGCGCTTCCCCTATACGCCCGGCGAGACGCACATCACCGAAAAGGGGGTCCATGTCACCGACCTCCCGGCGGGCGCGATCAACCACCACTGGACCAAGAGCCTGACCGCCAGCCCCGACGGCTCGAAGCTCTATGTGGGCGTCGGCTCCAACAGCAACATCACCGAGAACGGCATCGCGGTGGAAGCCGACCGCGCCGCGATCTGGGAGGTCGACCCCGCCACCGGCCTGAAGCGGCAGTTCGCCAAGGGCCTGCGCAACCCGACCGGCGTCGCCTTCGAGCCGCAGACCGGCAAGCTGTGGGCGATCGTCAACGAGCGCGACGAGATCGGCCCCAACCTGGTGCCCGACTATCTGACGTCGGTGAAGGAAGGCGCCTTCTACGGCTGGCCCTACAGCTATTTCGGCCAGCACCTCGACGTCCGCGTGCAGCCGCAGCGGCCCGACCTTGTCGCCAAGGCCATCGCGCCGGACTACGCCCTGAGCTCCCATGTCGCCCCGCTCGGCATGGTGTTCAGCCAGGGCACGAGCCTGCCCGAGGCTTACCGCAGCGGCGTCTTCATCGGCGAGCACGGGAGCTGGGACCGCAATCCGCTGAACGGCTACAAGGTGGTCTATGTGCCGTTCCGCGACGGCCGGCCGAGCGGCCCGCCGCAGGACGTCGTGACCGGCTTCCTCACCCCCGACGGAAAGGCCACCAAGGGCCGCCCGGTGGGGGTCACGCTCGATCGCACCGGCGCCCTGCTGATCGCCGACGACGTCGGCAACACCGTCTGGCGCGTCACCGCCGCAGGCGCAGCCGCCAACTAGGCAATCCGTGGGGAGTTTGGAGCGGCCGGGGGGAATCGAACCCCCGACATTCAGCTTGGGAAGCTGACGTTCTACCTCTGAACTACGGCCGCGTTCCGTGGAGGCGCCTCCTTAGCCGGTCTGGCGGCGGGCCTCAAGACGGCGGGCGCCGCAGAGGCGCTCGCGGCGCTGTCAGGCCTGCTGCATTGCCGCGGGCTCAGAGGGTCCGCTAAGACGGTGGCGAACAGCCGTTTGAAGGACGCCGCCTTGACCGATCTGCTCGATCCCCTGCCGCTGGCCCACGGGCCGGCGCTGAAGAACCGCCTGGCGCTGGCGCCGCTGACCAACCTGCAGAGCCACGCCGACGGGACCCTGTCGGACGACGAGTTCAACTGGCTGACGTTGCGGGCGCAGGGCGGCTTCGCCCTGACCATGACCTGCGCGGCGCATGTGCAGCGGCTGGGCCAGGGCTTTCCCGGACAGCTCGGCGTGTTCGGGGACGAGCACCTGCCGGGGCTGACCCGGCTCGCGGCGCGGATCCGCGAGCTGGGCAGCGTGGCGGTGGCGCAGCTTCACCACGCGGGCATGCGCTCGCCCAGAGAGCTGATCGGCGAGGCGCCGCTCTGCCCGTCGGACAACGAGGAGTTCGGCGCCCGGGCGCTGAGCCTGGCCGAGGTGGAGGCGCTGCGCGACGACTTCATCGCCGCGGCCGTCCGCGCAGAGCGGGCGGGCTTTCAGGGCGTCGAGCTGCACGGCGCCCACGGCTATGTCCTGGCCCAGTTCCTGAGCCCGGAGGTCAACAAGCGCACCGACCGCTATGGCGGCAGCCTCGAGAACCGCGCGCGCATCGTCCATGAAATCATCGACGGCGTCCGGGCGCGCACCGGCGCCGACTTCAGCCTGGGCCTTCGCCTGTCGCCGGAGCGGTTCGGCCTGAAGCTGGCGGAGATCGTCGAGGTGGCGCGCGGCGTGCTGGCCGACGGCAAGATCGACTACCTGGACCTGTCGCTCTGGGACTACGCCAAGGAGCCGATGGAGGCGGAATTCCAGGGCCGCACCCTGATGAGCTATTTCGCCGAGCTGCCGCGCGGGGCGGTGCGCCTGGGCTGCGCGGGCAAGGTGATGACGCCGGCCGACGCGCGGGCCTGCCTGGAACGGGGCATGGACTATGTGCTGCTGGGCCGCGCGGCGATCCTGCACCACGACTGGCCCCGGAAGCTCGCCGCCGACCCGGACTTCACCCCGATCCCGATCCCGGTCAGCGCCGAGCACCTGCGCGCCGAGGGCCTGGGCCCGGCCTTCGTGAAGTACATGCAAACCTGGAAGGGCTTTGTCGCGGAGCCGGAGACGGCGTTGGCTTAGTCGGCAGCCTTCTCCCCCTTGCGGGAGTAGGTGGCCTCTGAAGAAGGTCGGATGAAGGGAGGTTGGCGGCATTGTCCCATAGTCCCCCTCATCCGTCAGGCGTTCGCCTGACACCTTCTCCCGCGAGGGGAGAAGGATCGTTGACGCACTTGGACTTGAGCCGCACCCTTAGGCGCAACGATCAGAGGAGGCCGCGATGGCGGACGGTGAGGTGGTCCTGGACCGGGCGAAGTTCCACACCATGACCGAGGGCACGGCGGAGGACTGGGCCGCCATCGGCCGCGCCGCCGCCCCGCACCGCGGCGAGCTGGCCGACCGGCTGCTGGCGCACCTGAAGCTGCTGGACAACGACCACGGCGGCTTCGCGGTCGACCGGCTGGAGCACTCGCTGCAGACCGCCACCCGGGCGCACCGCGACGGGCGGGACGAGGAATATGTGGTCTGCGCCCTGATGCACGACATCGGCGACATCCTGATGCCGGCGAACCACGCCGAGCTCGGCGCGACGATCCTCAAGCCCTACGTGTCCGACGCCAACCACTGGATGATGGACAAGCACGGCGTCTTTCAGGGCTATTACTTCTTCCACTACATCGGCCTGGACCGCGACATGCGCGAGCAGTTCCGGGGCCATCCGCATTTCGAATACTGCGCCCAGTTCTGCCACCTCTACGACCAGAACAGCTTCGATCCGGCCTACGACTCCATGCCGCTGGAGGCCTTCGAGCCGATGCTGCGGCGGGTCGTGGCCGCGCCCAGGACCTCGATCTACAAGAAGGACTGAGCCCGCAGCTAGGAGCACCTGGTGGGCCTTCCATCGAAAGCATCTGACGATGAGGAACGCGCTGCGGACAGCGCCCACATGGGCTTTTGGACCCAGCGAACGCCTGGCGGTCCGGCACTCTCACGAAAGGCTGCAAAGGCGAGTTTGACCGAATACGAAGAGCGATGTGCTCGACCGAGTTCGACGAAAGCAATTGTCGAAATCGCGCCGAGGCCGCGCCGGACCAAGAGCCATAAGAAAAGCTCCGTTGGCACCTCGAAAAGACCAACACGAAAACAACGGCTGCCAAAGCTCGAGCTCGGCGGCTTAAGTCAGCGCGAGGTGCGCACCGGAGTCTCTCATCGACGGAAATTCCTAGGTGGAGGCGCGAGTAGTAAGCTGCTGGCCAAGAAGCTCGCCAAGCAGGCTCCTCGCGACACTTAGGCCAATCGACATTCATTTGGAGGCCGTGGCTTGGCGTTCCTCCTCCCCTTGTGGGAGGAGGTGTCAGCCGGAGGGCTGACGGAGGTGGGGTCGCGCTCCGCCCTCCGCGCGAGACTGAGCTTCGCGTCGCGCCGAGAGGCCGAGAAACCCCACCTCCGACCCGCTCCGCGGGCCACCTCCTCCCACAAGGGGAGGAGGACGCCTCAGGCGCCGGCCTGAATGTCGATCCGACCTATCCCTCGAAGATCGCCTCGATCGGCATCTCGAAGAGTTTGGCGATCCTGAACGCGAGCGGGAGGGACGGGTCGTACTTGCCGGTCTCGATGGCGTTGACGCTCTGGCGGGAGACGTCCAGGCGGGCGGCGAGGTCCGCCTGGCTCCAGTCGCGCTCGGCGCGCAGGACCTTCAGTCGGTTCTTCACCGGTATCTCCAGTAGACCAGCGGCGTCGATATCCCCTGGGCGACCACATAGAGGGTGGCCACGTGGTAGAGCGGAACCATCGGCGCGCCGGCGAGCACCTCCAGGAAGCCGTAGACCGTGGTCGCCGCCAGCACGATCGCCAGGGCGCAGAGCATGGCGGTCATCATCATCCGGCGGTGGAACTCGTCGGCCTCCTCCACCAGGTAGCGCGCGTTGATCCAGATCACCCCGAGCAAGGGGACGGCCGGGGCGACGGCGGCCAGGTAGCGCCAGACGCCGGTCGGCGGGTGGATCCGGAACAGCCACAGAACGCCGGCCAGGATCGCGGCATAGACCGCCAGCATCGGCCAGACGCGCCTCTGATGGCGCTTCATGGCGGGAGACCAGGATGCGGGCCCCCGGCGGCGGGGCGCGGCGGCGGGAGAAGAATGGCTCATCGCTTGGTCGCCTTCCACCAGAGGGTCACGCCCGCGAAGCCCAGGACCTGGGCCGCGAGCGGCAGGGTCACGCCGAGCATGAAGGCGCGCGCCAGGTCGCGGCCGACCGAGGCGGCGGGGTCGAGCAGCCGCAGGCCGCCCAGGCCCACGAAAACAAAGAGCGGCGCCGCCACGACGATGCCGATCAGGCTGCCCCAATACCAGGCGAACTTCGAGCGCTGCTGGACGAACTCGTCGGCGCGGCGGAAGCCCAGGACGGCGAAGACGCAGGCCCAGGCGAGGGCCAGGACCGTGCAGGCCGTGTTGCTGAGCACGGTCTCCGCATCGCCGGGCGCATGCGGTCCCGACGCCAGCAGGTTGGGCAGGAACAGGATGGGGATCGCGCCGCCCACCGCGACGGCGACGAACGCCCAGCTCTGCAGGGTTCTTCGATCGAGCATAGGATAGCCTCCTTGTCTTTGTGACAAGGAAACATGACAATAAAAACCTGTCAAGCACCCACGACAAAATGTCTACTTCCCTTCCCATTCATGGGAGAGGGGACCGTCCGCCGAAGAGCGGATGGTGGGAAGGGCAAGCCGGGAGCGCCGCGGTGGCTTCGTCCGCCCGATGACTCAGAGCTTGAGGCTTGCCCTCTCCACCGCTCGCTCCGCGGCGAGCGGTCCCCCTCTCCCGCGCTGCGGGACAGGAACGGCGGCGGGCCGCCGCCTACTCGCCCCAGATGCGGAAGTGCTTGGAGAGCTTGAGGCCCTGGCGCTGGTAGTGCGACCCGAGGTCGCCGTAGAGCCGCTCGGGCTTCTCGGTGAGGGGCTCGTAGACCAGCCGCGCCACCGTCTGGCCGTCCTCCAGGATGAAGGGCGTCTCGTGACTGCGCACCTCCAGCACCCCGCGCGAACCCTTGCCGTGGGCCTCGTCCGTGCCGAAGCCGGGGTCGAAGAAGCCGGCGTAGTGGACGCGGAACTCGCCCACCGAGGGGTCGATCGGCGTCATCTCGGCGGCCTCCAGCACCGGGATCTCCACCGCCTGCTTCGACGCCAGGATGTAGAACTCGCCGGGGTCGAGCAGCAGTTGGCCGTCCTTGGGGTGCAGCGGCTCCCAGAAGTCGCGCGGGTCGTGGCCGTCTTCCTTGTCGAGGTCCACGAGGCCCGCGTGGCGGCGGCCGCGGAAGCCGGCGATCTCGCCCGTCAGGTCGACCCCGACGCTTTCGGTGCGCAGGCGCGGCGGGTCGCCCGCCTTCAGGCGAAGCTGGTTCAGCCGCGTGCCGGCGCGCACCAGGACGGAGAAGGTCTGCGGCGCGATCTCCAGGTAGAGCGGCCCGTCGTAGTGAGCGTCCACGTCGTCGAAGCGGTTGCCGCGGTCGGTCAGCAGACGCACGAAGACGTCCACCCGGCCGGTGGAGCTCTTGGGGTTGGCCCGCGCCGAGACGCCCGCGGGCAGCTTCAGCCGCTCCTGCAGCTCGGCGATGTAGACGCAGCCGCGCTCCAGCACCGCGCCCACCGTCAGGTCGACCTCGTGCATGGCCACCTCGGCGATGCGCTCGCGCACCGTGTGCGCTCCCGGCAGGAACGAGGCCCGCACCCGCCACGCCCGCGCGCCCAGGCGCAGGTCCAGGCTGGCCGGCTGGACCTGGTCGAATGCGAAGCCGCTCTGCGCCGTGATCGCGCCGTTTGCGATCAGGGCTTCGATGGCTTGGCAGGGCAGGATGCCCGGGCGGGTCAGTTCGCTCATGGGCGGCGAAGAGTTAGCGGAGATGGTGGAGGTTGCAAGGGGTGGTGCGGACGAGCTGGCTTATCGACCCGCTCCTCTCCGACAGCGCTTCGCGCCTGGAAGGGAGGACGGCGGCCGGGAGCCCGCGAAGAAGGGCGCACCGCGACCCAGCACAACCGGCCGGAAATAGAGACGGTACTCATCGATGAGACCAAGCTCACGTCAGGACGATGCGCCCGCTGACCGCCGCCCCAGGGCGTCCGCGACGACCTCCTCGAGCACGCCGAGATCCACGTCCTTTACGGATCTGAACCTGATGCAATAGCCGGTGATCTTGGCCTTCCCGAGCCGCGAACCGTAGGTCTCGGACAGGTATTTCTTGTCCTTAAGGCCCATGACATAGACCGATATTCCGGACGTATTGGCGCTCAGGCCGATCTTGTAGAACGCTCTCGAACCCCCGGCGGCATAGCTGAGCGTTTCCGAGCCATATCCAATATTCGGATTGGAGACGACCTTGCCGTTGTCGTTCCTGCCATCCAGGAACCAGAGCTTGGCGTCAGGCGAAATCTCCAAGATGCGCCGATGCAGATCCCGCAATTCCTCGCGCTTCGCCGGAGACTGGTCGCCGATGTATCTGTCGATCTGCTCACGCACGCTCATGCCAAGGGCCCCTTTTTTCCATTTTGGCCAGGCTGCAACCCGGACTGCGAACACCGGCCTCCCATCGGGACGACGAATGAACTTGCCAGAATCCGACACCGCCCCCCTTCGCGGGGATGAGCGGAGTTGCGCCCGCTTTCAGGAAACCGCGCCTTGACGCCCCGCTCCGCCTGCCGTTCAAGCGGCGCTCAAACCGAAGGAGCCCGCCATGGCCGAAGATCCGCGAGACTGGGAGGTCGAGACCCGGCTGGTGCGCGGCGGCATGGCGCGCAGCCCCTACGGCGAGATCTCCGAGGCGCTGTTCCTGACCCAGAGCTTCGCCTACGACAGCGCCGCGGCCGCCAATGCGCGGTTCGCCGGCGACGACCCGGGCTTCATCTACCAGCGCTTCGGCAACCCCACGACGCAGATGTTCGAGGACCGCCTGGCGCTGCTGGAAGGCGCCGAGGTCTGCCGCGCCACAGCGTCGGGGATGAGCGCGGTGCACGTGGCCCTGACCGGTCTGCTGCGCGCCGGCGACCACCTGGTGGCGGGCCGGGCGCTGTTCGGTTCCTGCCGCTGGATCATCTCCGAATGGCTGCCGCGGTTCGGGGTCGAGACCACCTACGTGGACGCCACCGACCTGGAGGCCTGGAAAGCCGCCGTGCGGCCCAACACCAAGGCCTTCCTGGTGGAGAGCCCGGCCAATCCGCTGCTGGAGGTGACCGCCATCGGCGCGGTGGCCGGGATCGCGCACGCGGCCGGCGCCAAGCTGGTGGTCGACAACGTCTTCGCCACCCCGATCTTCCAGAAGCCCCTGGCCCTGGGCGCCGACATCGTCGTCTATTCGGCGACCAAGCACATCGACGGCCAGGGCCGCGTGCTGGGCGGCGCGATCCTGGGCGCCGAGCCGCTGATGACCGAGGCCTACAAGGACATCCTGCGCCACACCGGGCCGGCGCTCTCGCCGTTCAATTCCTGGGTGCTGCTGAAGGGCCTGGAGACCCTGGAGCTGCGGGTGCGCCGCCAGACGGAGAACGCCGCCAAGGTGGCCGACGCCATCGCCGCCCACGGCAAGGTCCGCCAGACCATCTATTGCGGCCGCCCCGACCACCCGCAGGCGGCGATCGTCGCCAACCAGATGACCGGCGGCGGCAATGTCGTGGCCTTCGACCTGGGCTCCCGCGAGGCGGCCTGGCGGTTCCTGGACGCGTTGCAGATCGTCGACATCTCCAACAACCTGGGCGACGCCAAGTCCATGGCCACCCACCCCTGCACCACCACCCACCGCTCCATGCCCGAGGCCGAGCGGCTGGAGATCGGCCTGACCGAGGGCTGGGTGCGGATGAGCGTGGGCCTGGAAGGCCCCGGCGACCTCTCCCGCGACGTCAGCCGGGCGCTGGACGCGGCCTGAAGCCTTCGCCCCGCGGCGGCGTTGTGCGAGGATGACCGACATGAGGCGGATGCGGACAGCGGCGGCGGGTGCGGCGATGGCGATGGCGGCGGCCCTGGCCGGCGGCGGAGCCTGCGCCACGCACCCGCCGGCGAAGCGCCCGGCGAGCCCTCATGTCGTCGATCCGCCGCCGCCGACCAGCCTCGACGTCGGCGATGTCGAGGCCTGGGCCTCGGCCTACATCGACCGCGACATGTGGACCCTGATCACGCACGACCTCGAAGGCGCGCGCTTCGTCCGGCCCGAGGGCGGCAAGGCCACGGCGCCCTTCACGATCGAGGCCGACATCCGCACCGAGCTGTTCCAGCCGGTGAAGATGGGCCCGGGCTGGGCCCGGTCGGGCCTGGCGCATTGGTCGGTGGATTGCGCCGGCACGCGCTATTCGGTGCTCAGCATGACCATCTACAGCCACATCAACCTGAAGGGCGAACTGGCCCGCAAGGCCGGCGCCGACGCGGACTGGATGACGCCCAACGAATTCCAGACGGCGACGATCCGGGTGATCTGCAAGGCCGTGCTCGGCGGCAAGCCTCTGGAAACGCCGCTGGGCGCGGCGCCGGCGGCGCCGTCCTGACACCCTCCGCAAACATGGTTTCTGCGCTGGTAACCATTCGCTAGCCCTTGCGAACTAGCTCTGCAGTCAGACCCGCCGTTCCGGCTCGTCCTGCGTAGAGATCCGGCATGGCTTTGTCCGCCCGTCACGCCCATTCCGAGTCCGCCCCGGCGGCGGCTGAGAGCGCCGAGGTGACCGACCTGGTCCGCCATGGCCTGCGGCGTTTCCAGGCGGGGCACTTCGAGCAGGCG
>NZ_DATMNA010000043.1:0-36160 GCF_035569475.1 Phenylobacterium sp. | reverse complement strand
CGCCTCGATCAACACCACCAACAATCCCGGCACCGTCGAGATCTTCCGCGGCAACCCGGACCTGAAGCCCACCACGGGCAACAATTTCGACCTGTCGCTGGAGTACTACCTGCCGAACGGCGGCATCGTGGAAGTCGGCCTGTTCGACAAGGAATTCCGGAACTACATCGTCCCGCGGGTCCAGCACGGGACCACCACCGATCCCCTCGCCCCCGGCCAGCTTGCCAACGTGACCACCTTCCTGAACACCTCCTCGGCCTACGCCCGGGGCGCGGAGTTCGCCTACCAGCAGAAGTTCACCTTCCTGCCGGATCCCTTCTCAGGCTTCGGCGCCGAAGCCAACCTGACGCTGGTCGACTCCCGGATCCTCGAATACGATGCCGCGACCAGCGGCTCGGGAACCGCCCAGTACGGCCTGCTCCCCGGCACGTCGAAGGTGACCTGGAACCTCGCCGCGTTCTACGAGGACCACGGCATTCAAGCGCGCCTTTCGAGCCAATACGTCAGCCACAGCCTGTTCGGCTTGGGCGGCGACAAATCGCTCGACGTGTTGCAGGACAAGCGCCTGACGATGGACTTCACCTCGAGCTACCAGATCAATTCGCAGCTCACCGTCTATTTCAACGCCAAGAACCTGCTCGACACGCCGCTGCGCTACTACGAGGGCAGCGCCAACCGCCCGATCCAGCGTGAATTCTACGGCCAGACGTACGAGGCTGGCGTCCGCTTCAAACTCTGAGCCTGCAGGAATCCATGAAACGCCCAGTCGCTTCGATCGTCGCCGCCCTGGCCCTTGCGGCCGCCCTGCCCCTCCGGGCCGCAAACCTGGAGGGTGTCCCACGCTACGACCATGTCTTCGTGATCGTCGAGGAGAACAAGGACTACGACCAGGTGCTCGATCCGGCTGCGGCGCCCAATATCGCGGGCCTCGCCTCGCGATACGGCAACGCCACGCGCTTCTTCGGCGAGGTCCATCCGAGCGAGGCCAACTACGTCGCCATCCTCGGCGGCGACACCTTCGGCATCCATGACGACGACGCCTACTACTGCAAGGCCGGGTCCACCCGCCCATTCTGCGACGGGGCCATGGCCGCGGGCTACGCCGACCACACGGTCCACACCCGGCACCTCGGCGACCAGCTCGCCGCGGCGGGCCTGACCTGGAAGGGCTACTACGAGACCTTGCCAGAGCCCGGCTCGCCGGCCGTCATCGCCGGCGATCCGCGGTTCGACAACGGCACACGCCAGACGGCGCTCTACGCCTCCAAGCACTCCGGCTTCATGAACTTCGCCGACGTGCAGAACGACCCGCATCGCGCCGAACGCATCGTGGGCTTCGACCAACTCGACCGCGACCTCGCGGGCGGCAACCTGCCGGCCTTCGCCCTGATCGTGCCCAACCAGTGCAACGAGATGCACGGCCTGTCGGGCGACGGCGTGCCGGCCGACTGCCAGGGCGCCAACAAGGCGGGCCTGATCCGCCGCGGCGACGCCTTCGCCGGCGAACTGGTGCGCCGGATCCAGGCCACCCCGGCGTGGGCGGGCCGCGGCAACTTCGCCATCGTGATCACCTTCGACGAAGGCGCCGGGAAGGTCCGCGACGGCTGCTGCGCCGTCACGCCGGACGCGCCGTCCAACTTCGGGGGCGGCCACATCCCGACCGTGGTCATCACCAACCACGGCGCGCACGGCGTCCGCGACGAGACGCCCTACAACCACTATTCGCTGCTACGGACCCTCGAAGACGCCTTCGGTCTCCCTGACCGTCTCGGCCACGCGGCGGATGCGGACAAGGGCGTCCGCCCCATGACGCCGCTGTTCGCGGTCGCGCACTGACGGCAAAGGGCAAGGCGCTGCGGCGGGAAAGCGCGCTTGCGCGGACGCTTTGACCCTCCGTCCGTTCTGGGGCCGGCATGGCGCGCCGGAGGGCCGTCGTAGCCCGCCGCAGCGTCCCCGATTCTAGCGGCGCCCCGATCCCGAAGCTAGAAGGTCTCGCCAACCATGGCCTCGCTCTTGGCCCACAGCGCCCGCGCCGTGTCCGGATCGAGCGCATAGGGGCGCACGCCGCCGCGGACCGCGCCCAGATCCACGACCTCGGCGACGTGGCAGTCCTCGCAATAGCGCCCGCCCACCTCGTCGGCGGCGGCCACCAGACCGCTCCAGACCGAGGTCGCGGCGCCCTGCGGGATCGTCTTCCACGGAATCGGCGGCTCGGCCGCGTCCGGTGTGGGCGGGATGATCTGCGCGCGCACCTCCGGCGTCATGTGCCGGCCAAGCTCGGTCGCGATGACCCCGGGATGCACGGCCGTCGCGCGCACGCCGCGCGCCTTGTGGCGGCGATCGAACTCCACGGCGAACAGGATGTTCGCGGTCTTGGACCGGCCATAGGCGACGAACTCGGCGTAGGGCGTGCGATCGAAGTTGGGGTCCTCCAGATCGACGTCGGAGAACCGGTGACCGGCGGACGACAGGTTGACCAGCCGTGACCCGGGCTTCAGCAGATCGGCGATCCGGTTCACCAGCACGAAATGGCCCAGGTGGTTGGTCCCGAACTGCGTCTCGAAGCCGTCGGCGGTCTTACCGAACGGCGTGGCCATGACGCCGGCGTTGGCGATCACAACGTCGAACGCCTCGCCGGCCGCCACCAGCCTGTCGGCGCAGGCGCGCACACTGGCCAGCGACGCCAAGTCCAGTTCCACGAGGTCCAGGCCGCCGCCGGGGGCCGCCTCGGTGCGCGCCGCCTCGGTGGCGGCCTGCGCCTTTCGCAGGTCGCGGGCCGCGCCCACCACATGGGCGCCGTGCGCCGCGAGGGCGCGGGCGGTCTCGGCGCCGAGCCCCGCCGACACGCCCGTCACGAGGATGCGCTTGCCTCTGAGATCTACGCCCTCCAGCACCTCATCGGCCGTCGATTGGGCTCCAAAAGCTCCGGCCATCGCTCGCAAACCTGTTTCTGAGGATCCGCCTTCTGGCGGAATAGCCGTCACTTATGATCTGCGCCGCGCGATACAAGGCGGCGTCTGGTAGGCCGGGTGAGGTTCGAACTCACGACCATTCGATTAAAAGTCGAATGCTCTACCACTGAGCTACCGGCCCACGACGCGGGGGGCCTTGAACAGCCCTTGGCGAAGCGGCGCGGACCTTAGGCGCCGCACCTTTCCCGCGCAAGTGCGCGCGGGCGCTGACGCCGGGCCGGGATGTCGTTCATCGACCAGTCGATGAAGCCGAAGTATCCCGTCCGCCAGCCGGCGGCTGAACCGGCGGATCGCGCCGCAGCTCGCGCTGATAGAGGCCTTCGCGCCTCATCCAGTCGGCCAGGCCGAGCACATGTCCAAGATCGCCGTAGACGATCGGCTGCATTTGCGGATAGCGCCGGCCCTCCCGGAAGTCGGCGATGAACCGCAGGTTGGCGTCGGCCGTGCGCACCGCATAGACCGTCATCACCGCCTGGTGGGCCAGCATCACGGCAGAGGCCGCGATCAGCAGCATCTCCAGCCTGTGGGGACGTGCGATCCAGGCGCAGCGCAGATAGGGCAGCAAGAGAAGCCAGAGGCCCACGTGCAACGGCGCCAGGAACACCGAATAGCGCATCGGCAGCAGATCCGGCGCGATGACGCCGGTTCGCGCCGCGCCGGCCATCAGGGCCGTGGTCAGCGAGAAGGCGATCAGGCCGACCGCCGCCCGCTCGCTCCACGGCGCCCCGCGCCGCGCCTTCAACGCCAGAGCCGCCAGCGAAAGTCCCAGCACCGCGAGGCCGAACCCGGCGCCCAGCCGCGGCAGGGCGCGCAACCAGGGCAGGCCAAGATAGTTGAGCACCAGGGCCGTGGCGTCTCCCAGATGAGCGGCCAACCCCGGCGACGCGGCCGCCGCGGCCGCTCCGGGCGTCTGCCCGACCAGATAGAGCAGGCTGAACGCGCCGCCCGCGACCGCCACGGCCAGGCCCCCGACCCGGTCGCCGCGCCGCCAGGCCCCGACCATCAAAGCCGGCCAGACAGCCAGGCCTGCGGCGCTGCCGAGCCCCGCCGCCGTCGCGCAGACCAGGGCCGCGGCCAGTCGAAGGCGCGGGCGGCCGCCCGGCGCCTCGGCGAGGAGGATCGCCGCCACCGCGAAGACCAGGGCGTGGACATAGGTGGTGTCGATGTCGGAGGTGGCGTCCAGCACGTTGCAGCCCATCAGGCACAGGGCCGCAGCGACGCCGCCGCCGACCAGCCGCAGCCCTTGCCCCGCAGCCGCCGCGCCGGCCCAGGCCAGCATGGCGGCGACCGCCGCCAGGCAGGCCACGCCCACCGCCAGGAACAGGTAGCTCCTGGCCCCGAAGGCGCCGATGTCGAGGTCGAGGACCGCGAAGGTCCACACCAGGTGGTGGAAGTTGTGCGGCGCCCAGAAATAACGGCCGAAGTCGCCGTCCGCCTGTAGCCGCCGCCACCGCTCCACCCAGTCATACATGTCCGAATAGGCTTCGAGGATCGAAGTGCGCCAGACGAGCCAGCCCGCGACCGCGCCATAGGCCGCGAGCGCTGCGATGAAGACCAGTCGAGCGGGCCCGCCCAAGCGCGGCGCGGGCTCGGCCATCAGCGCCGGGCCTGCCGTGCGGCGACATCACGCCGGAAGGCCTCCATCCGCCCCTCGGCGATCGCGGCGCGCAGGGCCGCCATCAGGGTCTGGAAGAAGGCCAGGTTGTGCCACGACAGCAGCACCTGGCCGAGGATCTCCTCGGACTTCACCAAGTGGTGCAGATAGGCCTTGGAATAGTCCCGCGACGCCGGGCAGGCGCTGGTCTCGTCGAGCGGCGCCTCGTCGTCGGTGAAGCGGGCGTTCTTGAGGTTGACCGCCCCATCCCAGGTCCAGGCCTGGCCGTGCCGCCCGGACCGGGTGGGCAGAACGCAGTCGAACATGTCGACGCCCCGGGCCACCGCCTCGACGATGTCGATGGGTTTTCCGACCCCCATCAGATAGCGCGGCCGCTCCGGCGGCAGCATGTCCGGCGCGTAGTCGAGCACCTCGACCATGCCCTCGTGCCCCTCGCCCACCGCCAGGCCGCCGATGGCGTAACCGTCGAAGCCGGCGCCGATCAGCCGCTCGGCGCTTTCGCGGCGCAGCGCCGGCGACATGCCCCCCTGCTGGATGCCGAACAGGGCCTGGGACTCGCGCTGGCCGAACGCGGCCTTGGACCGCTCGCCCCAGCGCGCGGAGCGGCGCATGGCCTCGCCGGCCCGGTCGTCGGTGGCCGGCAGGGCCACCAGCTCGTCGAGTTGCATGACGATGTCGGCGCCCAGCAGATCGGCCTGGATCTCGATGGAGCGTTCGGGCGTGAGCACGTGCCGGGAGCCGTCGATGTGGCTCTGGAAGGTGACCGCCTCCTCGGTGACCTTGGAGATCTTCGACAGCGACATGACCTGGAAGCCGCCTGAGTCGGTGAGGATGGGCTTCTCCCAGCGCATGAACCGGTGCAGCCCGCCCAGGCGCGCGACACGCTCGGCGGTGGGCCGCAGCATCAGGTGGTAGGTGTTGCCCAGCAGGATGTCTGCGCCGGTCTGGGCCACCTGCTCGACGGTCAGCGCCTTGACCGTGCCCGCCGTGCCGACCGGCATGAAGGCAGGCGTGCGGATCTCGCCCCGCGGCGTGGCGAGCACGCCGGTCCGCGCCTTGCCGTCGGTCGCCGCGATCGTGAACGGAAAGGCCGCCATCAGGCCGCCTTCCAAAGCAGACTCGTGTCGCCGTAGGAATAGAAGCGGTAGCCGGAGGCGATGGCGTGGGCGTAGGCCTGCCGCATGGCGCCAAGCCCCGCAAATGCGCTCACCAGCATGAACAGCGTCGACTTCGGCAGGTGGAAGTTGGTCATCAGGCCGTCGGCGGCGCGGAAGCGGTAGCCGGGGGTGATGAAGATCGCCGTCTCGCCCACAAAGGGCCGGACCGCGCCGTCCTCGCCCGTCGCCGACTCCAGCAGGCGCAGGGATGTGGTCCCGACGCAGACGATGCGCCCGCCCGCGCGACGGACCGCGTTCAGTCGTTCCGCCGTGGCCGCGTCGACCTCGCCCCACTCCGGATGCATCCGATGTTCGGATACTGCCTCGGTCTTCACCGGCAGGAAGGTGCCCGCGCCCACGTGGAGCGTGACGAAGGCCGTCTCGACGCCGGCGTCGGCCAGCCGGGCGAACAGCTCCGGCGTGAAGTGAAGGCCCGCGGTCGGCGCCGCCACCGAGCCGTCCTCCTGCGCATAGACCGTCTGGTAGTCGCGCCGGTCCTGCGCGTCCTGCGCGCGCTTGGCCGCGATATAGGGCGGCAGCGGCATCGACCCGCGCTCGGCGATCACGGCGTCCAGGTCAGGCCCGGAGAGGTCGAAGCTCAGCGTCACCTCCCCGCCCTCGCCCTTGCCGGTCACCGTGGCGTCCAGCGCGCCCAGCAGGCAGGCGCGGTCCGAGACGTCCCCGAACACGACCCGGTCGCCTTCGGCCAGCCGCTTGCCGGGCCGCATGAAGGCCGTCCATCGGTGCGGCGACAGCCGGCGGTGCAGGGTCGCCTCGACCGCCACGCGGCTCTCGCCTCGATGGCGCACCCCCTTCAGCCGCGCCGGGATCACCCGCGTGTCGTTCAGCACCAGGACGTCGCCGGCGCGCAGCTCGCTGGGCAGGTCGCGCACGGTGAGATCTCGAAGCGCCCCGCCCGGCTCGACGACCAGCAGGCGGGCCGCGTCCCGCGGGCTGGCCGGCCGCAGGGCGATGCGGTCGTCGGGCAGGTCGAAATCGAAATCGGCAAGTTGCATGGCCGGCGCGTGAAGCGCACGCGAACGGCTCGCGGTCAAGCTTGGCCGGTGCTAGGAGCGCTCATGCGCAATCTTTGGCTGACTTTCCGCTGGGGCCTGGAAGCCGCGGCCGCCGCGCTCGCGCTGGGCGCCGCGGCGGCCGCCGTGGGCGCCCAGGGCGGCCGCTGGAACGACAAGCTGGATCTCCTGGCCCACTTCGCCCTGATCTGGCTGGCGGCGGGCGCGGTGGCCTTCATCCTGTCCTGGGCGTCGCCCAGCGTGCTGCGCGGAACGCTGATCCGCCTGGCGGCCCTGGTCGCCGTCCTGGCCGCCGGGGGCCTGATCCTGCCCGACTTCACCCGCCCGCGGTCTCCCAGAGCCGAAGCTTCGGCGCCGCACCAGGTCAAGGTGGTCGAATTCAACGCCTGGAACATCCACAGCGACCCCGACCGCGTGGCGGCATGGATCGCCGCGCAGAACCCCGACCTGGTGGTGGTGATCGAGCCCCATCCCGCCTTGGAGACACGCCTCCGCCAGGCCACCGGCCTGGAGACCTATTCGGCCGACAACATCGTCGTCGCCGCGCGCCACCCTTTCATCCGCACCCGGGTGAACTGGGACGTCCACGACCTGCCGGGGCAAGGGTTCTATCTGAACTGGCCGGTGGTCTATGGCTTTGACGGGAAGCCCTTCGCCTTCGTGGGCGCCCACCAGGGCTGGCCGATCCCGTCGCGGCGCGCGCGGTCGGAGGCTCTCCACCTGACGCTCACCCTCGACACCATCGATCGCCCCAGCGCCATCCTCGCCGGCGACTTCAACTCGACCCAGTGGTCCTTCCTGCGCCGCCAAGCCGAGGCGGGGATCGGGCTGGAGCGGCGCGACCGCGCCCTGCCGAGCTGGCCGGCGCGGCTGCCGATGCTGAACGGCCGGGCCTTTCCGATCCCGTTCCTGCCGATCGACCACGTCTATGCCGGAGGCCTGTGGCGCACGGTGAAGGTCGAGCGCGGGCCGAAGCTGGGCTCGGACCACTACCCGTTGATCGCCACACTGGCCTGGGACGGCCCGGTCGGCGGCGACCCCAGCCGGTGGCCGGGGCGCTAGATCGCGGATTCAGGCGTCCGCCGCGACCTTCATCGAGACGATCTTGCCCGGATCGCGGGGCGGCTCGCCCTTGGGCAGGGCGTCGATGTGCTCCATGCCCTCGGTCACCTCGCCCCACACCGTGTACTGGTTGTCGAGGAAGGTGGCGTCGTCGAAGCAGATGAAGAACTGGCTGTTGGCCGAGTTGGGGTTGGCCGTCCGCGCCATGGAGCAAACGCCGCGCACATGCGGCTCGCGCGAGAATTCCGCGGGCAGATTGGGCTTCTTCGAGCCGCCCGAGCCGGTCCCCGTCGGGTCGCCGCCCTGGGCCATGAACCCGGGAATCACCCGGTGGAAAACGACCCCGTCATAGAAGCCTTCCCGCGCCAGCTCCTTGATCCGCGCCACGTGCTGCGGCGCCAGATCCGGGCGCAGCTTGATCGTCACCGGACCCGTGGCCAGCTCCATGATCAGGGTGTTCTCGTCGTCCTTGCTCTTCGCCGGGGTCTGGGTCGCGGCTTTCGCCTTGGATTTGGGGGCCATCATTTCACCTCAACAGGAATATCGACATCACAGGCCGTGAAGTCCGCGCCCTTGGCGGCGCGGACCCGATCGATCTCACCCTTGAACCACGGTCCCTTGGTGTCGATCACCCGCACCTTCGGGCGGGTCGCCTCCGGCAAATCGGCCAGCAGGCGGACGTGTTCCATATAGTCCTGCGGCTGCTCCACCGGCTCGCCGGCCTTGATCGCCCGGACCACATCCTGGCCGCTGATCACCCGGCCCCAGGCGGTGTATTTCCGCTCCAGCGAGGGATAGGCGTAGCGCATCAGGAAGAACTGGCTGTTGCCGCTGTCGGGGTTGTCGTCCCGCGCCATGCCGGCGACGCCGGGGCAATAGAGGCCCCAGGCGGTGACTTTCTGATCCTTGGTCATGACCGAGAGCGCCATGGACTGGCTCTCGACCGGCATCGACTTGATGAAGCCGATCTCGGCGACGGTCTGGTCGGCGGCCATGGCGAACGGCAGGTCGGCGCCGCGCCGGAAGGTGAACTCGGCGGGCACATTGGGCTTCGACGAGCCGCCCTGGCCGTTGTTCTGCGGGTCCCCGGTCTGGTCCATGAACTTGTCGATGACCCGGAAGAACTTGAGGCCGTCGTAGAAGTTCTCGTGCGCCAGCGCGCGGATCTGGGCGACGTGCTGCGGCGCGACCTCGGGGATCATTTCCAGGACGATGCGGCCCTTGTTGGTGTCGATCACCAGCACATTGTTCGGGTCGGGCGTGCGCCAGTCGGCGGGACCGGGCGCGGAAGGCGCGGCGGGGGCGGCAGGCTTCGCGGCCGGAGCCGGCGGCGTCTTGGCCTTGTCCTTGGGGGCGGCGGACGCCGTGACGGCGACGGCCGCGGCGCAGGCGGCGAACAGAAGGGTTCTCATGAGGCTCTTCGTAATGGGCCGGCGGGCCGGACGCCAGCGCTGCGGATCAGTCGCGGCCGGCCTTGGCCATCAGCCGGTCCTTGACGCTGGGGCTGACAAACTTCGCGACGTCGCCGCCGAGCAGGGCGATCTCCTTCACCAGCCTCGAGGCGATCGCCAGATGGCGGGGGTCCGCCATCAGGAACACCGTCTCGATCTCGCGGTCGAGTTGCTGGTTCATGGCGGTCAGGGCGAACTCGAACTCGAAGTCGGCCACGGCGCGCAGGCCCCGTACGACGATCCCGGCGCCGATCTTGCGGGCGAAGTGCATGGTCAGGCCCTCGTAGGGCTCGACCACGATCTCCGTGGCGCCGCGAAAGGGCGCGACCGTCTCCTCGACAATGGCCACCCGCTCGTCGAGATCGAACATCGGGGCCTTGCCGGTGTCGATGGCGACGCCCAGCACCAGCTTGTCGACCAGCTTCACGGCCCGGCCGATGATGTCGGTGTGCCCGTTGTGGATGGGATCGAAGGTGCCCGGATAGAGCCCAATGCGGGTCATGCGGCTTGGTCCCCCAACAACCTCGGCTTCGCCTTTCGCCGCCGCGCAAGGTTCTGGCAAGGGGAAACTTGTCCGCCCTCAGCTTTCCGAGGTGTCCGGAGCGTCGCCGCCCTCGCCCGCGTCGCCTTCGGCCTCCGCCTCCGCGTCATCCTCTCCGGTGTCGGCCAGGCGTTCGACCGAGACCACATGCTCGTCTTCGGACGTGCGGAAGATGATCACGCCCTGGGTGTTGCGGCTGGCGATGCGCACCTGGCTCACCGGGGTGCGGATAAGCTGGCCCTGGTCGGTGACCAGCAGGATCTGGTCGCTGTCCTCGACGGGGAAGGAGGCGGCGAGCCGGCCGCCGCGCTTGCTGAGATCCTGGGCCAGCAGGCCCTGGCCGCCCCGGCCGGTGCGCCGGAAGTCGTAGGCCGAAGACCGCTTGCCGTAGCCTTCTGTGGAGACCGTCAGGATGAACTCCTCGGCCGCGCCCAGCTCGGCGATCCGCTCGAGGCCGAGCGTCACGGTCTCGCCGTCTGCATCGGCCTCGTCCTCGTCGGCCGGCGCGGCGTCCTCGCCCTCCCCGGCCTCGCCGTTGGCCGCCGCGCGCATGGCGGTGGCGTGCTTCAGATAGGCGCTGCGCTCCGCCGGCGTCGCGTCGACCGAGCGCAGGATCGCCATGGAGATGACCCGGTCGCCCTCGGCCAGGCGCACGCCGCGCACGCCGGTGGAGTCGCGGCCGGCGAACACCCGCACCTCATCGGTGGCGAAGCGGATGCAGCGGCCGAGCGCGGTGGTCAGCAGGATGTCGTTGACGCCCGCGTTGCAGGTGCCGACGCCCACGATCTGGTCGCCCTCGTCGAGCTTCATGGCGATCTTGCCGTTGCGGCGGACGTCCACGAAGTCCGACAGCTTGTTGCGCCTCACCCCGCCGGAACGGGTGGCGAACATCACGTCGTACTGGTCCCAGGTGGCCTCGTCCTCGGGCAGCGGCAGGATCGAGGTGATGCTTTCGCCAGGCTCGATGGGCAGGATGTTGACCCAGGCCTTGCCGCGCGAGGTCGGGGTGCCGATCGGCAGGCGCCACACCTTCAGCTTGTAGACCTTGCCGCCGGAGGAGAAGAACAGCATCGGCGTGTGGGTGTTGGCCGAGAAGACGCGGGTCACCGCATCCTCGTCCTTGGTCGACATGCCCGAGCGGCCTTTGCCGCCGCGATGCTGGGTGCGGTAGATCGACAGCGGCGTGCGCTTCACATAGCCGCCGTGGGTGACGGTGATCACCATGTCGTCGCGGGCGATCAGGTCTTCGTCCTCGACGTCGGCGTCGCCCTCGACGATCTCGGTGCGGCGCGGCACGGCGAAGGCGTTGCGGACCTCCACCAGCTCCTCGCGGACGATGGCCATCACGGCCTCGCGCGAGGCCAGCAGCTCCAGATACCCCTGGATCGCGTCGGCCAGCGTCTGGGCTTCGCCGAAGATCTCGTCGCGGCCGAGGCCGGTCAGGCGCGAGAGCGTCAGCGCCAGGATGGCGCGGGCCTGCTCGTCGGAGAGGCGGATCAGGTTCGCGTCGATGACCAGGGTGCGCGGGTCGGCGATCAGCTCGACCAGCGGCAGCATGTCGCCGGCCGGCCAATCCTTGGCGATCAGGCGCTCGCGCGCCTCCGCCGGGTCCTTGGAGGAGCGGATGATGTGGATGAATTCATCGATATTGGCGACCGCAATGGCGAGGCCGACCAGCACGTGGCCCCGGTCGCGCGCCTTGGAGAGCTCGAACTTGGTCCGGCGCTCCACCACCTCTTCGCGGAATTTCACGAAGGCGGTGACCATCTCCTGCAGGCCCATCTGCTCGGGGCGTCCGCGGTTCAGGGCCAGCATGTTGACGCCGAACGACGACTGCAGGGGCGTGTAGCGGTAGAGCTGGTTGAGGATCACGTCGGCGGTGGCGTCGCGCTTCATCTCGATGACGATGCGCATGCCCTGCCGGTCGCTCTCGTCGCGCAGGTCGGAAATGCCCTCGATCCGCTTCTCGCGCACCAGCTCGGCGATGCGCTCGACCAGGCCGGCCTTGTTGAGCTGGTAGGGGATCGAGTGGATGACGATCGCTTCGCGTTCCTTGCGGATCTCCTCGATCGTCGCCACGCCGCGCATGATCACCGAGCCGCGGCCGGTCATCAGGGCGTTGCGCGCGCCGGTGCGGCCGATGATCTGGCCGCCGGTGGGGAAGTCCGGCCCCGGCACGATGTCGAGCAGAGCCTCCAGCGAGATCTCCGGATCGTCGATGTAGGCCAGGCAGGCGTCGATCACCTCGCCCAGGTTGTGGGGCGGGATGTTGGTCGCCATGCCCACGGCGATGCCGCCCGCGCCGTTGACCAGCAGGTTCGGGATGCGGCTCGGCAGCACCACCGGCTCGTGCTCGGAGCCGTCGTAGTTGTCCTTGAAGTCGACGGTGTCCTTGTCGAGGTCCGCCAGGATCGACATGGCCGCCTTGGTCAGCCGGCACTCGGTGTAGCGCATAGCCGCGGGCGGATCGTTGTCCACCGAGCCGAAGTTGCCCTGACCGTCGATCAGCAGGAGGCCCATGGAGAAGGGCTGCGCCATCCGCACCAGGGTGTCGTAGATCGCAAGGTCGCCGTGGGGATGGTATTTGCCCATGACGTCGCCGACCACGCGCGCCGACTTCACATAGGAACGGTCCGGCGTGTGGCCCTGCTCGTTCATCGAGAACAGGATCCGCCGGTGCACAGGCTTCAGGCCGTCGCGGACGTCGGGCAGCGCCCGGCTCACGATCACGCTCATGGCGTAGTCGAGGTAGGAGCGCTTCAGCTCGTCTTCGATCGCGATAGGGGCGATGCCCCCATGCCGGTCGGCCGGCGGGGTAGTGTTTTCGTCGGTCAAGGGAGGGATTTAGCCGTTAGAATCGGACTTCGTATGTGGGGTCCATGGTTAGCATCCTGAAGACCCCGACGCCAACTTTCGTGCGCGCGTACGCGCGCACGCACGCGCGGAGTGCAATAGCAACACTCTGGCGAAGACTGCATCGCGACCCATCGCGGACGGTGACCGCGGGCTGGCGGCGTCCTAAGAAGCAGTTTCCACAAGGTCTCGTCCGTCCATGCCGCCCGCCCGCAAGTCCCTGAGCCCATGCCCCTGAACCTCGGCGAGGCCGCCCCCTGGTTCACGGCGCCGACCCCCACGAACCCGCAATTCGTGTTCGACACCGCGGCTGGTCGCTATGTGCTGATGGTCTTCCTGCCGAAGGACGACGCGCCGGCCGCAGCGGAAGCCCTGAGGCTGCTGGCGACCCATCGCGCCCGTTTCGACGACCAGACGCTGAGCGCCTTCGTCGTGGCCCGCGACCCGCAGACCGCGGCCACGGCGCAGGACATGCAGGGTCTGCACTGGGTGCTCGACGTGGAGGGCGACGTCAGCCGCCTCTATGGGGTCCTGCAGGCCGACGGAACCGACGCGCCTATGTGGCTTCTGCTCGACCCGACTCTGCGGGCGGTCGCCCGCGTGCAGCTCGCCGCCGGCCAGCAGATCTTCGACATGGTCGCCCGGCTGCGCCCGCCCGCCGACCACGCGGGGACGCCGATGCACGCGCCGGTGCTGACCGTCCCGCGGATTTTCGAACCGGAGCTGTGCCAGCGGCTGATCGCCCTGCATCAGGCCGACGGCGGGGCGTTCACCGGGGTGATGCGCGACGAGGGCGCGCGCACGGTGATGGTCATGGACGAGCTGAAGCGCCGCCGCGACGTGCTGGTCGAGGACGAGGCCCTGCAGGCGATCCTGCGCGACCGGCTGGAGCGGCGGCTGTTCCCCATGGTGGAGCGAGGCCTCGGGTTCCGGGTCACCCACATCGAGCGGTACGTCGTGAGCTGCTACGACGCCGACGACGGCGCGGTCTTCCACCCGCACCGCGATTCCACGACCCAGGGGACCGCGCACCGCCGCTTCGCCTGCTCGATGAACCTCAACGACGGCTATGCGGGCGGCGACCTGCGGTTCGCGGAGTATGGCCCGCGCACCTACCGCCCGCCGCCCGGCGGGGCGACGGTGTTCTCCTGCTCCCTGCTGCACGAGGCGACCCGGGTGACGGCGGGACGGCGCTACGCCTTCCTGCCGTTCTTCTACGACCAGGCGGGGGCGGATATCCTGGAGGCCTATCGCGCGCGGACCCTTACGGAGCCCGCCGCCTGATGGACGCGCCGACACCCTCCCCCTGGACGCCGCCGCTGGAGCCCGGCGACCCCGCGCCCTGGTTCGTTGCGCCGTCGCCGAGCAATCCGAAATTCGCTTTCAGCGCCACCACCGGGCGCTACATCCTGCTGGGCTTCATGCCCCCGTCAGGGCCGCGGCGGGACGCCGCCTTCAACGCCTTCCAGGCGCACCGCGCCCGGTTCGACGACGAGCACCTGTCGGCCTTTCTGGTGCTGCGCGACGCCGCCTCGATCGCCCAGGCGCGCAACCAGCGCCCGGGCCTGCGCTGGTTCCTCGACGCCGAGGGGCGGGTCAGCCGCCTCTACGGCGCCCTCGACGACCGGGGCGGCGAGCACCCCTACTGGCTGCTGCTCGATCCGACCCACCGAACGCTTGCGACGATCGCGTTCGACGACCTGGACGAGCTCTACGCCCGCATCGAAGCCTTGCCGCCGGTCGACGACTATGCCGGCGCGGAACTCCGCGCGCCCGTTCTGATCCTGCCCCGGGTGCTGGAGCCCGAACTGTGCCAGCGGCTGATCGCCACCTACGAAGCGCAGGGCGGCGCGCCCTCCGGGGTGATGCGCGACGTGGACGGCCGCACCGTGGGCGTGCTCGACGATTTCAAGCGCCGTCGCGACCTGTTCCTGCGCGAGAAGCCGATCCAGGACGAATTGATGAGCCGAATCCGCAAGCGCCTGACCCCGGCGATCGAGCGGGTGTTCCAATTCACCGCCACCCGCCTCGAGCGCTACCTCGTCGCCTGCTACGACGCCGCGGACGGCGGCTATTTCCGCCCGCACCGGGACAACGAGACCCTGGCCACGGCGCACCGCCGCTTCGCAGTCTCGATCAACCTGAACGCCGAGGACTTCGAAGGCGGCGACCTGCGCTTTCCCGAGTTCGGCCGCCGCACCTATCGCCCCCCGACCGGCGGGGCCGTGGTGTTCTGTTGCAGCCTGCAACACGAAGCCACGCCCGTCACCCGCGGCCGGCGCTACGCCTTCCTGCCGTTCCTCTACGACGAGGCCGGCCAGGCGATCCGAGAACGCAACGCGGCGGCCGTCGAGGCCGCCTCTTGAGCTTTGCGTCGCTTGCGGATTGGATCGGGCGCTCCCAACTCCGCCGCAATCGCGTGTTTTAGGTCCCGAGATGAAACGCTTCGCCGTCCTGCTCTCGTTCCCCGCCCTGTCGGCCTTGGCCCTGGCGCTGGCCGGTCCAGCCGCGGCCCAGAAGGCGATCAGCCCCGGCTATTGGGAGACCACCAGCAAGGTCACCTCGCCCTTCCCGACCCAGAAGACCGAGCGCCGCTGCCTCCAGCCGGCCGACGTCGCCAAGTTCATGGAAGGCAAGATCAACCACATCTACACCTGCACCTATCCCACCAAGGAGATCGGCGCGGGCAAGATGCGGCTGGAAGGGACCTGCGCCACGCGCGACGGCCCGGCGATCCCGATTTCCGGCCAGGGGACCTTCACCGCCGAAACCATGCACCTGGAAGCGCGGATCACGCCGCAGATCGGCGGCCTGAGCGTCCCGGTGCACGCGACCACCGACGCGCGGCGGCTGAGCGAGACCTGCCCGGACCCCGCCGCGCCCGCCGGCTAGCTAGAACGGGATCTCGTCGTCCAGATCGGCGGAGAAGTCCTCCCGGGGCGCGGAGCTCTGGGCGCGCGGACCCGAGGCGAAGCCGGCGTTGTAGCCACCCTCCTCGCGCGCGCCGTCGCCGTCGCCGCGGCCGTCCAGCATGGTCAGCTCGCCGCGAAATTTCTGCAGCACGATCTCGGTGGAATACTTCTCGACACCCGACTGGTCGGACCATTTGCGGGTCTGGATCGAGCCCTCGACGTAGATCTTCGCGCCCTTGCGCAGGTACTGCTCGCAGACCTTGACGATGTTCTCGTTGAACACCACGACCCGGTGCCACTCGGTCTTTTCCTTGCGCTCGCCGGTGCCGCGATCGCGCCAGGTCTCCGAGGTCGCGACCCGCAGGTTCGCCACCCGGTCCCCGGAGGTGAGCGAGCGGATTTCGGGGTCGGCCCCGAGGTTGCCGATCAGAATGACCTTGTTGACGCTGCCCGCCATGTCGATGTCCTAAGCTTCCGTGGTTGCGGGCTGTCAGCCCGCGCGCAAGCTAGCGACCCGTTAACGGGTGAGCAAGGACTTTGTTCCCGTTACGTTCACGATCCAAGGGAACCGTCCACAGGCTTTCGCGCCGGCTACTGCGTCGGCATGGCGCCGGGAATGGCCAGCCGGCCGTCGCCGGTGCGCACCAGGGCGACGTAACGCGGGCCTTCCAGGCTCGTTGAAGTCAACACGCCTTCCTGTTGAAGAAACAGGAAATTCGCTTGATAGGCGCCAAGAATATCCTGCTGCGACCCGCCCATCCGCAGGAACTTCAGCCGCATGGCTTCAAGATTCGCGGCGCAGGTTTCCAGGTTCGCGGCGTTGACCAGCTTGAAGTACTTCAGCTTGCCGTCCTTCTGGGGCGACACGTGGTAGCAGATCCCCGGATCGCCGGGCGGCTCGGTGCGCTGGCTGCAGGCGGAGAGGGCCACGGCGCAGGCTGCGGCGGCGGTCACAAAGGCAAGGCGTTGCATGGGGCCGATCCTACACGGGTAAATTCCGTCGCGCGAGCCGTCAGCCGGGCGGCGGGCACCCGGGCTGCTCCATCAGCGGGCGGAAATTGCGGTTGTCGCCCGAAGTCTCGATCCGCCCCGGGACCAGCCGCAGGGTCTGGGCCGCCCAGCGCCCGTAGGCCGCCTCCCCGATCCGCTCGCACCGGCCCGCGAACAGAGCCTGGGCGCAGGCGGCGAGCGGCATGTCGGGGGTGAGCCTGCGCCACTGGCCCGCGGCGTAGCGCCAGCAGGCGTCGGTCGGCCCGGCGGCCGCCTGCGGAGCGACGGCGGCCGGCGCGGGCTCGGCCGGCTCCGCCTCGGCGACCTTGCCCTCGCCGGGCGGCAGGGGGGTGATCGCCGTCCCGGCCTGGTCGGCCGCCGCCAGGGCGCCGCTTTGGTCGATCCCCACGTCGAGGGCGTCGGTGGCCACCCCGTTGCGCCGGGCGCAGTCGGCCAGGGTCAGGTCGCCCACAAGCTGGCCGGCGACGAAGCAGCGCAGCGGCTTGGCGGGATCCAGGCGGCCCGGCGCCGCGCCGGTGGAATCGATCACCAGTCCGGCGTGTGAGGCGGGCGGCGGGGCCGACGTCTCCCCGCGGTGGCCGGCGACCAGCGACCAGGCGATCGCCAGGCCGGCGGCGAGCGCGACGGCGGCGCCGGCCAGGGCCAGCACGATCCGGCGGTCCTTCAGGAAATCCATGGCTCTCGCTAGACCGCGGGGGCGCCCGTTTCAAGCGCCCCTCGGGCGGCCGAAGCGCCGATCAGGCGAAGGTGGAGGTGGATGGGGCCGGGTTGCCGCCGGTCAGGCGCGCTAGCCCGGCCTGCAGATTGGCGAGCTCGTTGGTCAGATAGGTCGGCACGGTTCCGGTCTTGCCGGTGGCCGCCGCGGTCTGGGCGGCGGTCTTCGGCGTCGCGGCGGTGACCATGTCCTGGTACGCCTTGCGCACGACGCCCATGGCCAGGTTGATGGTGGACTGGGCGTGGCTGACCTGGGAGGCGTTGCTCAGGTTCAGCGTGGTCGAAAGCCCCAGGCCATAGATCGTGGGCTTGCCGTCCGCCGGCGACGTGACGCCCTTGGCATTGGTGGTGTTCAGGCTGAGCACGCCTTCCGCCAGGCCCAGCGTCGGCAGCGCGTTCTTGCCGGTGGGCCCGGCGCCGAGGGTGATCGTCGCCCCGGCATAGGCCGGCGTGATGCTGAGTTGCTTGGCGCCGGTGAGCGAGCTGCTCACCTTGGCGGTGGCCTGGGAGCCCGTGGCGCGGGCGATCTTCGTGGCCAGGCTGTCCAGGGTCTCGTTGCTGTCGATGGTGATCGTGGTCGCCGGCCCCGAGCCGGCCGCGACGGTGAACTGCTCCCCCGCCCGCAGCGAGCTCTGCGCGGTCAGTTGCTGCGAGGTGTCGACGCCGACCGTCCCCTTCGGCAGGCCGAGGCGGTCCAGCACGCTCGAGCCGCTCGTGTCGACCGCGATCGCGGTCGGCGTGGTCATGCTGCTCTTGCCGGTGAACCGGTTGGAGGTGACGACCTGGCCGGTCGAGATGTTGAGCTGGGCGATGAAGCCGTCCTTCGTCCCTACCGCCGGCTGGCCCGGAAGGTCGGTCCCCGCCTGGCCGCCGATCCAGACCTGGCCGTTGGACACCGCCAGGGAGGTCGCGCGGTCGTTGCCGCTGCCGCCGTAGTAGGCGACGGCGTCGGTCGGGCTGGACGAAAGGTTGGTGTTGACCTGGGCGGCGAAGGCGTCGGTGCCTCCCGACGCGGCGTTGGTGATCGTGCCGGCCGACAGCGCGCCGTTGGCTGTGGTCCCGGCGACCACCACCTGGCTGCCGTTCAGCGCAAGGCCCGCGATCGTGCCGCCCTGCAGGTCGCCCAGGTCGCGGGTGGCGGCCAGCACCGGCGCGCCCGAGGAAATGTCGAAGTTGCGCAGGATCGCGTGGCCGCCCTCGACGCTGGCGGTGATCAGCGAGTTGCCGCTGACGACCATGCCCTTGGTCATGTCCGCGCCCGTCGTGCCGAACGTCTGGGTGAAGATCGACTGCGGCGCGCCCGTCGCCGAGGTCTTGAAACCCTCGATGTAGCCGTCGTACCCGCCGATCGGCGCGCCGCCGCCCGGCAGAGCCCCCTGCGCCTGGCCGGCCACGTAGACCGTGCTGCCGTCTGCGCTGAACGACACCTGGGTGGCCTGGTCCTGCAGCGTGGCCCCGCGGCGGGCGGTCCAGACCTCGTTGCCGCTGCTGTCATAGAGGGTCGTGAAGCTGTCGGTCTGGTCGGCGAACGCGCCCGTGGCGCCGGAGTTCAGGGGCCCGTCGCTCGCGCCGTTCAGCGCGCCGGTGACGGAGCCCACCACGGCGACCTGTCCCGTCGAGGACACCGCCAGGCCCAGCCCGGTCGCCGTGCTGGAGGCGCCCAGGTTGCGGTTGTAGATCAGGTGCCCCGCCGAGTCGTACTTCAGCAGGGCCACGTCCTGCGTCCCCTGTATCGACTGGCCGTTGGTCGTGCCGGTCACGTCGGCCAGCATGTAGACCGAGCCGTCGGAGCCCACCTGCATGGCGTGCACCGTGCCGACGTTCGGATCCAGATTGTCGGCGAACACCCGGCCGGGGCTGAAGTTCGCCTGCCCGGGGATCTGCGGCGGCGCGGCGACATTGGTCGTGTCGGTCTGGAACTTGGTGAGTTGCGCCTGGGTGTTGCCGTCGTTGGTGGTCGGGTCGCCGTCCGGATTGGGATTGCCCACCGTCTGCGCGACATAGACCGCGCCGGCGGTCTGGGGCGCGCTGAAGCTGACCTGCTCGCTGGTGCCGAGATTGATCTGCATGGCGAACTGGTCGGCCGTCGGCGCGAGGGTGACGGTGGTCCCGCCCGCGGTGATCGTCTGCGGCTGTCCGGGGATGCGGCTTGAGGCGAAGCGCGTCTGCACGCCGGCGGCCGACAACTGCTGGTTGATGTAGTTGATGACGTTGCTGATGCTGCGCGGCGCCGTGCCCAGGTTCGACAGGTCGATCGGGATGTTGGTGGTGTTCTTGTTCAGGGTCACCGCGATGTTGAACTGCACATTCCCGTCGAAGGCCGGCACGTCGGCCGTCTGCGAGGTCGTCAGCGGCGGGGTGACGTAGGTGGTCGCAGGCGCGGCGACCGCCAGCGTGCTCTTCACGTTCGTCGAGTCGGCGCCCTCCGCCAGCCGCAGCTTGGCGAAGGCGGTGGAGCTGACATAGGTCGAAAGCTGCGCCATCCCGGTGCTGAAGGCGTTGGCGAGTTGCGACCGATCCTGGGGGCTGAGGCTGGTCTTCGCCGCCTGGTTGGCGATGTCCTGCAGGCTCTGCAGGCCCTGGTAGAGCGAAAAGAGCTTCTGGTAGTCGCCCGTGGGATCGGGTCCGCTAAGCTTGGCCGTGCTGGCGCTGATCAGCGGCTGGCCGGCGAGGGCCTTCTGGACGTTGGCGGTGGACTGGGTCGCGGTCTCGCTGGTGTTCCAGGGCGGCGCAGGCGCCACCGGCGCGGCCGGCGTCGTGGCCGCAGCGCTCGATTGGCCCGTGATCAGCGAGGACAGGTCCAGGCTGATGATGCCGTTGCTATTGGTGTTCGACGTATTGAACAGGCCGAGCACGTAGCTTTGAGTTGCGAGCGACGAGACCATGGGTACGCCTTGCGCGGGCTACAGGCCCCGCGTGTCGCACCATGCCGCCGCAACCCCTGCCCGTTCGTTAACAAACGGCCGATTTCCTCTCGGGAAATCCGTTAAGCCGGGGAGACGGCGGGCCCGATCGCGGACAACAAAAAGGCCCGGGACGCAGCCTGCTGCCCCGGGCCCTCCTTACGCCCCAACGGAACGGTTTGGCCGCTACTTGAAGAGCGACAGGATGATCTGCGGCGCCTGGTTGGCGATCGACAGCGCCTGGGTGCCGAGCTGTTGCTGCACCTGCAGGGCCTGCAACCGGGCGCTTTCCTTGGCCAGGTCCGCGTCCACCAGATTTCCGACACCGGTCGTAAGTTGATCGGAAAGCTGCTGGACGAAGGTGTTGTGATTGCTGATCGCCTTGCTCTGCGACCCCAGGTTGCCCAGCGCCTGGTTGGTGTTGCTGATCGAGGTGGTGAGCTGCGCCAGGACGTTGGTCGCGAAGGTCAGGGTGCCGAGGGACGCGGTGGCCGCCACGCTGATGATGCCGCCGCCCAGCGACATGTTCTGGCTGGAAAGCGTAATGAAGCCCGTGGCGTTGGCGTTGGCGATGAACTTGATCTGGCTGACGCTGCCGTCGAGCATGTTGGCGCCGTCGAAGGTCGCGTTCTGGACCACCTGGGTGATCTGGCCGAGAATCGACTTGAAGTCCGCGTTCAGCGCGTTGCGCGAGGCCGTGTCGATGGACGGGTCCATCGCGGCGACCACCTTGGTCTTCATCTGCACCAGCAGGTCGGAGATCGTGGCGCCCGCCGTGGAGGCCACGTCGGCGATGGAGGTCGCCCGATCGAGGCTGGACTTCACCGCGGCGAGCGAACCGATATCGGCTCGCTGTCCCTGCGCGATGGCCCAGACCGAGGCGTTGTCCTTCGCGCTGTTGATCGCAAGGCCGGTGCTGATGCGGTTCTGAACCTCGTTGAGCTGTGCGCTCGTCTTGTTCAGGTTTTGCAGCGCGATCAGGGCGGCATCGTTGGTGTGTACGCTCAACGCCATCGGCGATCTCCTGGATGACCGCCTGCCCGCTTCCTTGCGAGTCGGGGGCCGTTCGCAGGTGAAGCTATGGATTCATGGTGAGCAGATGGTTAACGCCGACGACGATTGCCGCCTCCGGCTGAGCCGGGGCGGTTAACTTCCCTCGGGTCGCTCCCGGTCCAGCGGGAGTCCCTTAGGCGTCAGGCCTTGGCGCGGACCACATCCCCGGCCTCGTAGTCGAGTTGCTCGCGAAGCTGCAGGACCTGTTCTCGAGGCAACTGCTGGACGACCTCGCCAGTGGCTCGATTGACCGTCTTGTAGACGTAGGAGTTGGTCGCCTTGTCCTCTTCTATGACCAATCGCAGGTCCGCCGGATCCTGGCCTGGAGCCCGGCGCTTTTCGGGCGCCCCGACATCGGGGCGCTGAGGCGCCGGCTTTTGGCCGAAGGTGGGATCTGGGGTGGCTGCGAAGCTCGCAACCTTGCTGTCCATCTCTCCTGTCGTGGACGCTTTTGGCGTCTACGCTCCAATGAGGGAAAAGGCGGACGGCGGAGGGACGAACCCTCCGCCGCCGCCGTACGGCCTACTTGAAGAGGCCGAGTAGGATCGAAGACGACTGGTTGGCGATCGAGAGCGCCTGAATGCCCAGTTGCTGCTTCGTCTGCAGCGCCTGGAGATTCGCGCTTTCCTTCGCCAGGTCCGCGTCCACCAGGTTGCCGATGCCGGTATCGATCGTGTTCTGCAGGTTCTGGATGAACGTCATGTGCGACGACAGAGCCGTGGAACCGGTGCCGAGCTTGCCAAGCGCGGACGACACGTTCGAGATGGCGGTGTTCAGGTAACCGATCATGTTGGTGGCCGTGGTCACCGTGCCGATCGACGCCGTGGTGCCGATATTGGCCGTCAGGTTCGCGCCGCCCAGCGACAGGTCCTGGGCGTTCACGGTGATCACCGAGGTGGCGTCCGCGTTGGCGATCGCCTTCACGGTCGTCCCGGTGCCGCCGCCCAGCAGCATGTTGCCGCCGTTGAACACCGCGTTCGTGACCACCTTGCTGATCTGGTCGCGCAGCGATTGGAATTCAGTGTTCAGGGCCGCGCGGCTGTTGGTGTCCAGCGTGGTGTCCGCCGAGGCCAGGGCCTTTGCCTTCATCTGCGTGAGCAGGTCGGACACCGAGGTGCCGGCCGACATGGCCACGTCGACGGTGGACTGGCCGCGCTGCAGCGAGGAAATGACCGAGTTCAGCGAGCTGGACGTGGCGCGCTGGTTCTGCGCGATGGCCCAGATAGCCGCGTTGTCCTTCGCCGACGAGATCTTCAGGCCGGTGTTGATCCGGTTCTGAGTGGTCATCAGCTGGGCTTGGGTGGAGTTGAGGTTCTGCAGCGCAACCATGGCGCCGGCATTGGTATTGACGCTAAACGACATCGCGTTGGTCCTTTTCTCAGGTCGTCGACCGCCATTTTGACAGCCGTGAGCGTTTTGCTCGGACCTCTAATCAGCAAGCATCGGGCCATTTCGACCCCCTCGCGCCCGGCACGCAACCAACTGTAATTATTACGTTATATTTCTGTTAGCCACGTTTCGGAGCGGCATATTCTGCCTAGCCCCGCGACAGCCCGGCAATTTCTGCCGACCCTGCCCGGCAGAAGGCGCCCAGGCGGAATCAAAACGCCCGCGCCGAGGGCGCGGGCGTCGGAAATCCGGTGGTCGCAGGGTGTTTCTGCGGCTCAGGCGGCGGCGCTGGAGGCGGCGACCTGAGCGGGCGCCAGGCCCTGCATGATCATGCGGTTGATCTCGATGAGCGGCTCGATCTTCTCCTGGCCGCGGATCGCCGCCGAGGTGTGCCGGCCGACCCAGATCGCCAGTGAGATGATCGAGGCCCGCAACGGGGCCGGCAGGGCGTTGCCGGGCTGGGCGCAATCCTCGCCGAGCGCCGTCCAGACGCGGCGGTTCCAATCCAGCGCGTCCACGCGGGCCGGGATGTCGCTGACCTCGGCCTTGGCGGCCTCCATCAGTGCGAGCGTCACCTGCGCGAACAGGCGGTATTCGGCCTGCCGCGGGCTTTCAGCCCGCTTCGCCGCCTGATTGTACGCCTGAAGGGACATGCCCCAACCTTTCCTCTTCGTATTCCATGAGCTTCCGGCACCGCATGAGCGCCTTGTAGTACTCGCGCTCCATGCAATTGCGCGAAATCTCCACGCATTCGTTAAGGATCGCGGGATTGCCGATAACGTTCATGAATTCCGTCAGGCGCCGCACGAACTCATCGTAGTAGCGCTCGGCCCCGGCCTCATCGAGGTACATCATCATCACCGGGAAGTAGATGCGTCGGGCCGGCGTGTTGACCTCGTCCTCCTGCATGATGTCCTTCTCGCGAAGGACAGAGGCCTTGTTCTGGAGGACGAGGACGCCGCGTCGGTCCCCGTTCTGCACCACAGCGCCGTTGAGGACGAACTTCTCCCCCGGCTTCAGCGACAATTTCAGCGGCAAACCCGCCTCCCGATCCCTGCGCGTTGCGAACCTGGCTCGCGATTCGAATGACCCATTGTCGCCTTCTGCAGGGCCCCGCGCACGGAACACTTAGGCAGCGCCGGGTTAACGGCCCATTGCAAAGCTCGGACATGTCCAGGGTGAGCGCGCTTTTGGCGCTTTCCGTGGCGGCCTTAAGCTCCCGTTAGCCATGTTGGCCGAGGACTCCCCTATCCGCCGGAGACTCCTTGTCCATGTCGCGTCAGGCCCCGACCAGCGCCACCTCGGCCCGCGCCCTTCAGGCCGCGGCGCCGACTCCCGCACGATTGACCGTCGACAGCCTTGGCCAGTCGGGCTCCAGCGACGCACTCACCAAGCTGAACAGCGCCATATCGGAGCTGAAGGCGCTCTCCGCGGCCCCGATGCTGCAACGGGCCATGGACGCGATCCGCGCCGAGGACGCCAAGGGCGCGTGCGATTGGGCGCTCAAGGCCCTGGAGCAGGACGAGCGCAACGGCTTCGGCTGGTATCTCCTGGGCATCGCGCTCGAACGCGCCGGCGACTTCGCCAGCTCGATCTCGGCCTACGAGGCGGCGCTGAAACTGATCCCCGATCATGGCGAGGTGGCCAACGACCTCGGCCGCCTGGCCTTCCGCCTGGGCATGACCTCGCAGTCGGAGGCCCTGTTCCGCCTGTTCCTGGAGCGCTATCCGGACCACCCGGAAGGCTCCAACAACCTGGCCTGCGCGATCCGCGACCAGGGCCGCCACGACGAGGCGATCGAGATCCTGCGCCCGGCGATCATCAAGTCGCCCGAGATTCCCATGCTGTGGAACACCATGGGCACCGTGGTCTCCGACCAGGGGGACTTCGCCAACGCCCTGGTCTTCTTCGAGGAAGCGCTGCGGCTGGATCCGACCTTCCCCAAGGCCCGCTACAACCGCGGCAACGCCAAGCTGCTGCTGGGCGACGCGGAAGGCGCGATCGTCGACTGCGAGGCGGCGATGAGCGGCGTGCTCGCCGAGGACGAGCGGCAGATGATGCGCCTGTCGCGTTCCACCATCCTGCTGAACCTCGGCCGCATCGGCGAGGGCTGGGACGACTACGAAGCGCGCCTCAATCCGCAGTTCAACGACCGCACCGACTTCGCCGTCAACCTGCCCCGCTGGGCGCCGGACGCCGATCTGGCCGGCAAGACCCTGCTGGTGGTAGGCGAGCAAGGCCTGGGCGACGAGGTGCTGTTCGGCAACGTCCTGCCGGACGTGATCGACCGCCTGGGACCGAAGGGTCGTCTGGTCCTTTCGGTCGAGCCGCGCCTGGTCCCCCTGTTCCAGCGCGCGTTCCCGCAGGCGCAGGTCGACGCCCACGCCACCTATGTCGTCGGCGGCCGCCTCACCCGGGTCGTGCCGCCGCTGCAGGCAGGCCTGCAGGCCGATCTCTGGACGCCGATGGGCTCGCTGATGCGCGAGTTCCGCCGCTCGGTGGAGGCCTATCCGACCCAAGAAAGCTACCTGGCCGCCGACCCCGCGCGCGTCGCCCATTGGCGCAAGGCGCTCGCCGAGGCGCCGGCGGGCCTGAAGATCGGCCTGCTTTGGAAGAGCGCGGTCGCCAAGGACGCGCGCCATCGCTACTTCTCGCCCTTCGAGACCTGGGCGCCGGTGCTGGCGCAGACGGGCGTGACCTTCGTCAACCTGCAGTACGGCGACTGCGCGGAGGAGATCGAGGCCGCGCGGCGCGACTACGGCGTCGAGATCTGGACGCCGCCCGGGATCGACCTGAAGCAGGACCTGGACGACGTGGCCGCCCTCTGCGGCGCCATGGACCTTATCGTGGGCTTCTCCAACGCCACCCTGAACATCGCCGGGGCCTGCGGGGCGCCGACCTTCCTGATCTCGACCCCCGGCGCATGGCCGCGGCTCGGCCGGGAAACCTCCTATCCCTGGTATCCGAAGACCCGCGTCTTCCTGCCGCCAGGTTTTGGCCAATGGGACGCGGTCATGGCCGACGTCGCCAAGGCGCTGGCCGGTTTCGTGGCGGAACGCTGAGCCGACAGCCGGGTTGATGCTGGGACGGCGCCGCCGGGCGCCGCGAGCCAGGAGCCCGACCATGCCCGATCTGTCCGACGCCTTCGGCGACGCCGATCCGCAGGACGGCGCGGAAGCCCTCGACGAGGACAATCTCGACCTCGCCGAAGAGCGCAACGAGATGCGCACCTTCGAGGAGTTGCCCGATCTCCTGGACATGACCCAGGCGGACGGCGACCGTGACGACGACGAGGCCGTGGCCCTGGACGCCGATGAGTTCGACGAGGATGCCTTCGGCGACGCCGACACCGAGGAGGACCACGAACTCGACCTGCATGCCGCCACCGAGGAGCGCGAGGACGACCTCGATGGCCAGGGGCCGGAGGACGGCTTCAACGAGGATCGCGTCTCGGCGCGCAGCGTCGAGGGCCTCGACCAGGTCGCCGACGCGGGAACGGTCGAGGGCGGCGAGGACGACGTCACCGACTTCCAGGCTGCCGAGGTCTCGGACGCCGACCTGCAGTCGATGGGCTATTCGGAGCCCGCCCGCGGCGGCGGCGTCCGAGCCAAGCCCGAGCGCTAAGCCGGCAGGTCGAAGCCCCGGGCCACGAGGCGATCGCGGCTGGCCTGCCGCTGCTTCGCCCAGTCGGACGCCAGCAGGCCAAGCCCCACCACATCGGCGGGCACGCCGTCCTTGCGGACATGCTGGCGGAACAGCGCCTCGCGCTGGAAACCGAACCCCTCGTGCAGCTTCCAGACGCCCTGGTTGTCGACCAGCACCTCGCACCAGAGCTTGTTTAGCCCGAGCTCCCCGAACACGTGCTCGATCACCCAGTATTCGACGAAGGCGCCGATCCCCTGCCCGCGCGTCGACGGCTCAGCCAGGTAGTAGGCCCAGGACGTCCGCCCATGCTCGGGCGCCAGGTCGTAGAGGTTGGCCAGGCCAACCGGCGCGCCGTCCGCCTCGATCACCCAGTAGCGACGCCGCGCGTCGGCCACGACGCCGGCGAACCACCGCGCATGCTCTTCCGGCGAAATGGCGTGGTCGCTGTACATCCAGCGCGCCACCTCCGGCTGGTTGCGCCAGGCGAGCAGCCGGTCCCGGTCGGCGGCCGCCAGCGGGCGCAGCACGACGTGCGGAGCGCCGCTCACGCCGGGATCGCCGAGCTGTTCACCGGCAGGGCGACGACAGCGTCGGCGCCGAACGCCGGGTCGAAGGGATAGAGCTTTGCGTAGACCTCGCGCACGAAGGCCAGATCCGGCGGCACGTCGACGGTCCACCGCAGGGCGGCGAGGGACTCGTGCCGGGCCACCCCGGCCAGCCGATAGGTCTCCGGCCGCCGGTAGACATAGGGCGTCACGTGCTCGCGCTCGTAGGGGTCCCGGGCCCGCTCCGCGGCCTCGAGCAGGGCGCCAGGCTTGATCACCTCGGTGTCGAGGCCGTGCGGATAGGTCCGCGTCCCCAGGGTGTTGGAGGTGTAGTCGGCCCCCACGTCGATATGGTGCTGGATCACCTGGTCGATGAGGTCGGGATCGGTCAGCGGACAGTCGGCGGTCAGGCGGACCACCGCGCTCGCCGCCGGATGGCGAGCCAGGGCGGCGCGATAGCGGTCGAGCACGTCCTCCAGGGCGCCGCGGAAGACCTCCAGGCCCAGGCCCTCGCAGTAGGCCGCCAGGGGGTCGTCGGACGGGTCGGTGCTGGTCGCCACCATCAGCTTGTCGATCCGCCTGGCGCGGCGCAGCCGCTCCACCTGGCGGCCGATCATCGGCTCGCCCAGCACCGGCGCCATGACCTTCCCGGGCAGGCGCGAGGAGGTCATCCGGGCCTGGAGAATGGCGAGATTCAAGACGGCGGCGCCTCCTTGCGCCCTTCACCTAGCGCCGAATCTGGCGCGGCGACAACGTGCTGCGCGCCTGTCCCTGACCGGCGGGTCTGGGGAGGAGCGCGGCGTTGAAGCCGCTTGCAAGCCGCGCGCGTGGCTTTAGGCTGCGGCAGACAAACAACTGTTCGAACTCGGGCCTGAGCGCCCATCGCGGGGAGCCCCATGAGCCAGCGTTTCGAAGGCACCGAGAACTATATCGCCACCGAAGACCTGAAGGTGGCGGTCAACGCCGCCGTGGCGCTGGAGCGGCCGCTGCTCATCAAGGGCGAGCCGGGCACCGGCAAGACGGTGCTGGCCTACGAGATCGCCAACGCGCTCGGCGCGGACCTGATCACCTGGCACATCAAATCGACCACCAAGGCCCAGCAAGGCCTCTACGAGTACGACGCGGTGACCCGGCTGCGCGACAGCCAGCTCGGAGAAGAGCGGGTGAAGGACGTCCGCAACTACATCAAGAAGGGCAAGCTCTGGGAGGCGTTCACCGCCGAAAAGCGGCCCGTGCTGCTTATCGACGAGATCGACAAGGCCGACATCGAGTTCCCCAACGACCTGCTGCAGGAACTCGATCGGATGGAGTTCTACGTCTACGAGACCGACGAGACGATCAAGGCCAAGGTCCGGCCGATCGTGATCATCACCTCCAACAACGAGAAGGAGCTGCCCGACGCCTTCCTGCGCCGCTGCTTCTTCCACTACATCCGCTTCCCGGAAGCCGAGACGATGAACGAGATCGTCGAGGTGCACTATCCGAACATCAAGCAGAAGCTGGTCGCCGAGGCGCTGCGCATCTTCTACGACATGCGCAAGGTGCCGGGCCTGAAGAAGAAGCCGTCCACCTCCGAGCTGCTCGACTGGCTGAAGCTGCTGATGGTCGAGGACATCGACGCCGAGGCGCTCAAGGAGCGCGATCCCACCAAGCTGATCCCGCCCCTGCACGGCGCCCTGCTGAAGAACGAGCAGGACGTCCACCTGTTCGAGCGCCTGGCCTTCCTGGCGCGGCGCGAGGGCGCGGGCTCGCGTCCGGGCCAGTAGGTAACGGGCGTTACGTCGAATTCACTCGCCTTCTGAAGGGGCTCCGGTCAGATTCCTTCGCGAACGGACTGGAGCCTTTTTCATGAAGTCGCTGCTCTTCCTTACCGTCTGCGGCCTGATGGCCGGCGCCGCCGCCTGTGCGCCCACCAAGCCGGCGACGGCGCGCGTGGCGCTCGACTGTCCGGCCAACAAGGGCGACCTGAAGCTCACCGCCACCGCCGCGGACCGGAAGAGCTGCACCTACGTGACCCGCGACGGCGACGAGGTGTCCCTGCGGCTGATCCCCGTGTCGACCACCTACGAGGCGGCGCTGCAGCCCATCGAGCAGGAGCTCCAGGCCGAAGCGCCCAGCGATCAGGCGACCGGCAAGGCCGCCGACGCCAAGGGGGAGGCCCCCGCCAAGGCGTCCTCGGGCGCTGCCGCGGAGGCGGCCAAGGCCGCCAAGCAGGCCGCCGACGATGCGGTCGGGCAGATGCGCGACGCCAGGAAGGACCGCGACATCGACGCGGACGACAAGGTCTCGGGGGATGTCGGCTCAGATCACGGCGACCACGCCGACATCAACCTGCCCGGCATCCACATCAGCGCCGACGACGACAAGGCCAAGGTCAACGTCGGCATGGTGCATGTCGACGCCGGCGAGAACGGGGCGACGGTGCGCGTCGCGCGCGACGTGCGCCTGCGCGGCGAGGCCCTGTCGCCGGAGCGCCACGGCTTCCGCGCCACCTACATCCTGGCCAGGGACAACCTGAAGGACGGCTGGAAGACCGTCGGCTACGAAGCCGGTGGTCCCAAGAGCGGGCCGATCACCGTCGCGGTCTTCAAGGTCCACGAGGGCCACCGCCACAACGTCTCCGAAGACGTCAAGCGCCTGGTCCGCGACAACGGCGGCGTCTAGCGGAGCGGGCGGCGCCTACCCCGCCGGCTGCACCTCGACGACCTTGTAGGTCAGGGGCCGGCCGTCCTCGTCGGTGACGGTCACGTACTCACCCACCGCGAAGCGGTGCTCGCCAAGGCGATAGGGCTGTTCATCGTCGGTGACATCGCCCTCCTCGTAGTCGAAGTACCAGCGCTGGCCGCGCTTCATCAGCCGCCCATCCGCCGGATCCTCGTCGGGCGCGAACCGGCGCACCGCGCACGCGTCCTTGGTCTTGGCATAGGCCGCCTCGTCCAGGCGCCCCTCATCGGTGAGCGGCGCGGTGAGGGCATAGCCGCGGTGGTCGTCGCCGCCGGCGAATTCCGTGCCAGGGTTGCGGGCAAGCCGCATGACGATGCGCGACAGGGTCATTGGACGTCCTCTTGAGACTAATGGGACAAGAACAGCGAAGGCTCGTCGGAGTTCAACAGACTGCGCGTCGTTCCGCCGAATATGAACTCCTGAAGCCGCGGATGGCCAAAAGCGCCCGCCACCAGGATATTGGCCCCTGCCTTCTTCGCCGCATAGAGCAACAGCGGGGCCGCGTCGCCGCTGTCGGGCAGGATGTCGACCTCGGCGTCGACGCCGCGGGCGGCGTAGTAGGATTTCAGGCGCGCCGGATCGAAGCTGCGGGAACTGGCCTTGGGCGCCGACAGGATCACCACCTTGGCGGCCTTTTCCAGCATCGGCAGGGCCAGACGGGCCGCGCGGCTGGCCTCCTTGCCGCCGTCCCAGGCCACGGCCACCGTGCCGCCCATCTTCAAGCCGTCGCGGGCGATCAGCACCGGGCGCTGTTCGTCGGCCAGCATCTGCTGGAAGGCTTCCGCCAGCGGCCCGCGGCCGCGGGAGGGGTCGGAGGTGAACACCACCACGTCGGACAGCCGGCTCTCCGCCGAAAGCCCGGCCCAGACCGGCGTCTGCAGGGCGACAAACCGGCTCTTGGCGTAGGTGACGCCCTCCATGGCGGCGCGCGCGTTCTTCTCGCCGGCCTGGGCGGCCTCCTTCAGGGACTCCAGAGCCGTGGTCTGCACCCCGCCCAGGAACCCCTCGCCCATCCAGGGCATGACGTCCGCCACGTCGGCAGGGGTGTAGACGCCGGCCATCTCGGCCTGGAAAGGCTCAGCCAGCATGACCGCGGCGGCGACGGCGGCCGCGTCGCCCGCTCCGCCGGACAGCGGCGCCATGATACGGGCCCAGCTCATCGGTTCGGCTCCTCGTACGTGAACTTCGACGCCCCAGCGCGTAGGGTCGCATTGATCTTTCCCGGGCCATGGGTCAGGTCACGACCTTGCCAGTGACTGGCTTGACTGTGGAGGGAACGCTTCGGTGAGGAAAGGGCTGCGTCGTTCGGCGTCGGAACCGCGCGCCTGGCAGCGGATGCTGTCGGGCCGGCGGCTGGACCTGCTCGACCCCTCGCCCATGGACATCGAGATCGAGGATATCGCCCACGGCCTGGCGCGGGTCGCCCGCTGGAACGGCCAAACGGTGGGCGAACACGCCTTCTCGGTGGCGCAGCATTCGGTGGTGGTCGAGGAGATCGTCGCCCACATCCAGCCGGACGTGGCCCCGCGCTGGCGCCTGGCCGCCCTGCTCCACGACGCCTCGGAATATGTGATCGGCGACATGATCTCGCCGTTCAAGGCCGCGCTCGGGGTCAACTACAAGGATTTCGAGGAGCGGCTGGAAAACGCCATCCACACCCGGTTCGGCCTGCCGGCCAAGACGCCGGTCCTGGTCAAGAAGCTGATCAAGCAGGCCGACCGGGCCTGCGCCTTCTTCGAGGCCACCCAGTTGGCGGGGTTCACCCACGCCGAGGCGCTGGCCTTCTTCGACGCCCCGCCGCCCGGCTACAGCCTGACCATCGACCCTTTGCCGCCGGCCGCGGCCCAGGCGCGCTATGTGGAGCGGTTCCACGTCCTGTCCGAGGCCGCCGGCTACGTCACCGTCGCCGCGGCGTTCGACACCGAATGAGCGTCGCCGCCGACAGCGCGGTGATCATCGGCCTGTCGGCCGTGGTCGTGGCCATCCAGGCGGACGACGCGGTGGTGCTGACCGTACGCCCCGCGGGGGCCAGCGCCGAGGGCCTGCCCTTCGGCCCCTTCGACCCCAAGGGGCACCGCACCTTCGAACTCGCCATGCGCGCCTTCGTGACCGAGCAGACGCGCTTCACCCTGGGCTATGTGGAGCAGCTCTACACCTTCGGCGACAAGGGCCGCGACGCGCCGCTCGCCGACATGGGCCCGATGGCCGACGGGGGCGATGAGCACGCCCGGGTGATCTCCGTAGGCTACCTGGCCCTGGCCACCGCCGCGGTCGACACCCACGCGCCGGGGTCGGAGTGGCGGCCGTGGACGCGGTTCTTCCCCTACGAGGACTGGCGGGCGGGACGGCCGCCGGAACTCGCCGCGATCGAGGAGGCCCTGCGCCGCTGGGCGGCCGGGGACGCCCGGCGCCTCGCCCGCGCGCGTCTCGCCTTCGCCCTGGAGGACGCGCCCTGGAACGAGGAGCGGGTGCTGGAGCGCTATGAGCTGCTCTACGAGGCGGGTCTTGCTCCGGAAGCCGCCCGCGACCGCGGCGAGGCCGCCACCGCCCTACCCGCCGCCCTGGCCGCGGCGCTGGGCGAGCCGATGCTGTCGGACCACCGGCGCATCCTGGCCACCGCCGTCAGCCGCCTGCGCGGCAAGCTGAAATACCGCCCCGTGGTCTTCGAACTGATGCCCGAGGCCTTCACGCTCTCGGCCCTGCAGCGCGCGGTCGAGGCGATCGCCGGCGTGCCCCTGCACAAGCAGAACTTCCGCCGCGCCCTGGAGCGCGCCGAGCTGGTCGAAGGCCTCGGCCGGATGGACTCCGAGACCGGCGGTCGCCCTGCTGAACTCTACCGCTTCCGCCGCGAGATCCTGAGCGCGCGGCCCGTCTCGGGCCTCAGCCTGCCGCTGCTGCGGGACTGAACCGCCGCCATCGCGCGATGGCGAAGCCAGGATCAGGCCGCTTCATGTTTCGCCGGCGCCTGGACGGCCTTCTGGCGCGCCGCCCACGCGGCCTTCAGCGAGGCCGAGGTGTCGCGGCTGCCGTCGGGGCTCCAGCCGGGCGGGCCGAACAGCCAGCCCAGGGCATGACGGGGCGAGCGGATCAGGTCGGCGGCGATGCCGACCCACTCGTGGAAGGCCACACGCAGCGGGTTGAAGGTGCCGAGGTTGTGCACCAGGCCGTAGCGGCAGGCCTCCTCGTCCAGCTCCGGCTGGAAGGTGCCGAACATCCGGTCCCAGACGATCAGGATGCCGGCGTAGTTCCTGTCGAGGTAGCGCGGGTTCCTCGCGTGGTGCACGCGGTGGTGGCTGGGCGTGTTGAACACCGCCTCGAACCAGCGCGGCATCCGCCGGATCGCCTCGGTGTGGATCCAGTACTGGTAGACGAGGCTGATCCCCTTCTCGATCGCCACCATGGCCGGCGGGAAGCCCAGGAGCGACAGCGGCAGCCACAGCGCCCAGGTCCCCGCCACGCCGCCGGTCCAGGTCTGCCGGAGCGCCGTCGAGAGGTTGTAGTGCTGCGAGGAGTGGTGGTTGACGTGCGCCGCCCACCAGATGCGCCGCTCGTGGCTGAGGCGGTGGAAGACGTAGTAGGTCAGGTCCTCGGCGAAGAACACCAGCACCCAGGCCCAGGCCGCGGTCATCGGGATCGTGAACAGCCGGTGGTGGTAGAGCCAGATCGCGCCGGCGAAGCTGATCGCGGCGAAGGGCGCGCCCGACAGGGTCGAGAACAGGCCCATGACGAGCGACGTGGCCGTGTCCTTCGTCTCGTAGCGGGCCTTCAGCTTGCCCAGTCGCGCCAGGGCGATCTCGGCGATCACCGACAGGATAAAGAACGGGGTCGCCAGCGTGACCGGATCGGTGGGGAACTTCATGCCGCCAGGTCCCTGGGCGGCCAGGCCCCGAGCGCCAGCACCGCCCTCGGCGCGGCGAAGTCCCCGAGCGGCAGGGCGACGCGGCCGTCCTTGACGCCAGCGCGGGCCGCGGCGTCCCAGGCGATGGCGCGGGCCACATAGCCGTCGCCCATCCGCGAGAGCACCAGCGCCGTCTCGCCGGACCTCGCCACCGCGCCCAGGCCGTCCGCGGCGATCCAGAGGCCGCCGATCCGGGCGTCGGGAAATTCATCGGCCAGCCAGCGGCGGGCCGCGGCCTCGTCCAGCACAGGCGCGCCACGGCCGCGGGTGGCCAGGGCCGCGAGGCCGACCATGGCGGCGACGGCGGCCGCCGACACGGCGAGCTGAATCAGGTCGGCGAGCTGCATGGGCCACAAGGCTGGGATGGCGCGCCCCCGCGGTCAAGGAAAAGCCCTCCCACCTCGCCCGCGGCGAGATGGGAGGGCCCTTCGACACGGCCTGTTTGAGGCCTTGTGGCCCTAGAACTTCCGCACGTAGGCGACGGACCAGACGTTGGCGTCCTCCACCCCGTGAGTCTGGAAATCCTCGCGGGTGTAGTCGAGCCGGACGCCGTTCTTGCCGTCGAAGGTGTACTGGCCGCCGACGCCGAAGTTCCACGAGTCTCCCTTGAGCGAGGAGGTCACGCCGGGGACGGCCGCCGAGCCGGAGGTGTGGCCATAGCCGACACGGGCCAGCAGGTCGAAGTTCGGCGAGATCGGCAGGAAGCCCACGCCGTAGATCGCTTCCTGGCTGTTCAGCTTCTCCTTCACGGAGGTCCCACCGACCGTGACCGTGTCATCCTTGACGCCCCAGGACGCTTCGCCCTCGACGCCGAAGTATTGGCCGAAGCGGGCGCCGAGCCGCGCCTGGACCGCGCCCAGGTTGATGTGGCTGAGCGAGGTGTCGTCATAGCCGAGAGTTCCGTAGAACGTCGTTCCGCTGGTTGCGGTCGTCTGGGCTGAGGCGACCGCCGGAACGAGAGCGCATAGCGCCAGGGCAGAAGCGGCGGTGATCAAAGCTTTCATCTGGAATCGTCCTTACAAGTCACGCGAACAGCCCAACCCACGTGGGGTTCGGCTCCAAACGCGGCTCGCGATTGTCGGTTCGGCCTTATTGGTATGGCGAACACCGTATGTGGCTCGCCGGCAACTAGAGCCCTTCCCACTCAGGTCGGATCGACCTGAGTGGAGGAGAAGGGCTCCAGATATAGCCGACGACCCTGTTTGATCCCGGCTGACTTGATTCAAGTCAGCCGGGACAGGGTCTAGGAGACGGAGGAGCCCCGCGTGCTATCACTGCCGCCTTCGCCTCTGGAGATGTGACCCCCTTGCCGCAAGCCGTAATCTCCGCCACCGGCCTCTATACGCCGCCCTACAGCCTCTCGAACGCCGAGCTGGTCGAGACCTTCAACGCCTATGTGGAGCGGTTCAACGCCGCCAACGCCCAGGCGATCGAGGCCGGCGAGGTGGCCGCCCTGACCCCGTCCTCGGTGGAGTTCATCGAGAAGGCCTCCGGCATCAAGGCCCGCTATGTGGTCGACAAGACCGGCTTGGTGGACCCGGACCTGATGCGTCCGATCATCCCCGAACGCCCCAACGAGGAGATCTCGGTGCTGGCCGAGATGGCCGTGGAGGCGGCGAGGCAGGCGATCGAACGCTGGGGCAAGCCGGCCGGCGAGATCGGCGCGGTGATCTGCGCGGCCTCCAACATGCAACGCGCCTACCCGGCCATGGCCATCGAGGTGCAACAGGCGCTGGGCATCGAAGGCTTCGCCTTCGACATGAACGTGGCCTGCTCCTCGGCCACCTTCGGGATCAAGACCGCCGCGGACTTCGTGGCCTCGGGCTCGGCCAAGGCCGTGCTGATGGTCAATCCGGAAATCTGTTCCGGCCACCTCAACTTCCGCGACCGCGACAGCCACTTCATCTTCGGCGACGTGGCCACCGCGGTGATCGTCGAGGACGCGGCCCAGGCGTCCGGTGGCTGGGAGATCCTCGGCACGCGGCTGAAGACCCAGTTCTCCAACAATATCCGCAACAACTTCGGCTTCCTGAACCGCGCCGCGCCGGAAGGGGTCGGCGCCGCGGACAAGCTGTTCGTGCAGGAGGGCCGCAAGGTGTTCCGCGAGGTGGTGCCGATGGTCTCCGACATGATCGTCGAGCACGCCCAGGACATCGGCGTCGATCCGCACGGGCTCAAGCGCCTGTGGCTGCACCAGGCCAACATCAACATGAACGAGATGATCGGCAAGCGCGTGCTGGGCCGCGATCCGGCGCCGGGCGAGAACGTCATCATCCTCGACGAGTTCGCCAACACCTCCTCGGCGGGCTCGATCATCGCCTTCCATCGCGCCAACGACGACTTCGCGCCCGGCGAGACCGGCCTGATCTGCTCGTTCGGCGCCGGCTATTCAGCCGGCACGGTGTTCGTCAGGAAGCGGTAGCTACCTCGCCACTGCGGCGGCAAGGGCGGGAGGCGAAGTCAGTGAGGCGCTTCGGGCGCCGGCGGAGGCGTCTCCGGTTTCGGGTGCGCGGCCTTCCAGTCCATCATCGCCCGCACGCGGCGGCCGATCAACTCGTTCATGTTGATGTTGGCCTGGTGCAGCCAGAGCCGCTTCAGGCCCGTAGGATCGATCCCGAGGTCGCCGGCGTGCTCGATGATCATGTCGGAGACCAGGGGCACCACCTCGCGGAACACCTTGC
>NZ_DATMNA010000042.1:0-65412 GCF_035569475.1 Phenylobacterium sp. | reverse complement strand
CCATCAAATCCATCTATATGACAGGCCCTTGGTCCAAGCCGTTGGCCACCTCATATAGTCGAGGCGTTTCATTCGTCTAACCATGATGTCCAGCACCGAACTCACCCTGTCCCCGTCGGCCGCGCAACGCATCCACGCCATCGGCAAGGCCGAGGGCAAGGCGCTGATGCTGCGCGTGGCGGTGGAAGGCGGCGGCTGCTCGGGCTTCCAGTATCAGTTCGACCTGGTCGAGACGGCGCAGGCCGACGACCTGAAGATCGAGCGCGACGGGGCCGCCGCGGTGGTCGACGAGATGTCCCTGGCCCTGCTCAAGGGCTCGGAGATCGACTTCGTCGACGAACTGGCCGGCGCTGAGTTCAAGGTCCGCAATCCCAACGCCAAGTCCAGCTGCGGCTGCGGCGTCAGCTTCTCGATCTGACGGCCCCCTCATTCGCGGCAGGCCTGGCGATCGCGGGATCGGCCGCATCGGCTGAGGGCGCCCGAGCCATGCCGCGAGCCTCCGCCATCAGGCGGGCCGTCGTCGCCTGAGCGTTCTCATCGCCCGCCAAGCCGCGCCAATGCATGGCCATCTCCAGCCAATGCGCGCGAAGCGGGGAGCCAAGGCGCTCAGCTCCGCGGGCCTCGCATCGTTCAGCTCCTTGCGCGCAGGCGCGGGAGGTCGCAGCCGGACGCGCTGCCGAGCCCCGCAACCGGCGGAGATCATCGGCGGCTAAAGGGGCGGCGATCCTGTCCGCGAATTAACGTGACCGCGGCGGCGCGCGCGGCTCCCATCCTGCGCCAGGGTCCGGACGGCGCGAGCGCCCACGCCGGCCCCGGGAGACCTGCAAGATGTTCAACGCCACGACCCTCGCGGCCCTCAGCGTCCTGGCCCTGGCGGCTGCGCCGCCGGCGCCGCCCACACCGCCTGCCCCACCCGCGTCGCCCGCCATGGCCGGCATGACCGCCTGGGACGACGTCGCCCAGGAGGTCCCAGCGAGTTTGGACTGGCAGATCCGTCCGGCCGACGCCAAGGACGGCGCGGGCCAGGTCCAATTCGAGATCGGCTACCGCAGCGAGCATCACGCCTCGACGATCGGGGAGACGATCCCGCTTTCGACGCTCGCCGGCCTGTCGGACGGCCAACTCGCCAGCGCGGGCCAGCCTATCGCCTTCACGATCCGTCACGACGCCGGCGACTTCCGCTGCAAGGGCGTGTCCGGCGAGGGCCGTGGGGTCGGGACCTGCGTCTACGCCGCCAACGCCGCCTTCCCTGCGGCGCTGGCCGGGCGTGGGATCGGCGGCGGCCTGGAGCCCTACCAGCAGTTCCATATGGCCATGAGCGACATCGGCTTCGCCTATCTCGACGAGCTGAAACGCGAGGGCTACGCCACGCCCAGCACCCTCGACCTCGCGCGCGCCGCGATCCACGGCGCGGGGCTGAAGCAGCTCCTAGCGATGAACGCCGCCGGCTACCGTTTCGGCGACGTGGCGACCCTGGTGAAGATGCGCGACCATGGGGTCTCGGCCCGCTACGTCACCGCCTTGAAGGACTATGGCTACGCCGGGCTCAGCGCCAACGACCTGCAGCGCCTGCGCGACCACGGAGTCAGCACGACCTACATCGGCGAGCTCAGGCAGGCCGGCTATTCCGGTCTGAAGCCGGAGGACCTGGTGCGCCTGCGCGACCACGGCGTGAGCGGCGGCTTCGTCGGCGAACTGCACGCCATGGGCTACGACGGCCTTACTCCCGAGCAGCTCACCCGGCTGCACGACCACGGCGTGAACGCCGGCTTCATCCGGGTCGCCAACCAGGCCGGCGGGCGGTTGTCGCCGGACGACCTGATCCAGTTGCGCGACCGCGGCCGCCGCCGCTAGACGCCCGCGCCCGGCGCACCGCCATGGGCGCCCGCAGGTCGCGAAAGCGAGGTTGGCGCCCACCATCTGGGCCGGATGCCGCCACGGCCAGTGGGGGGCCGGCAGGTCACATACCGAGGTTCGGCTTGCGCTCGGCGGGCCGCGGCCTGACTGTCCGCGAAAGTCATGGGGAAGGACGCCAGTATGAAGCTCGTCTCGCTTGCGCGCCGGCTCGGCGTCGCGATCCTCGCCACGGCCGCCCTCGCGGGTCCCGCCGCCGCCCAGGCTCCGTCCTACGACGGCGATTGGGCCGGCACGCTGGAGGCCGGCGGCCAGAAGCTGCGGCTGGAGCTGCACCTCAAGACGGTCGGCGGCCAGGAGACCGCCATCCTCGACAGCCTCGACCAGGGCGCGAGCATTCCCGCCACGGCCGTGAAGACCGACGGCGGCGAGCTTTCGGCCCTTTTCCTGGCGGTGGGCGGCGAACTGAAGGCCAAGCTGTCGCCGGACGGCAAGACCCTGGCCGGAACCTGGACCCAGGGCGCCACCCTGCCGCTGACCATGACCCGGAAGTAGCCTTCCCTCCCCTTCGTGAGGAGGGTAGCGAGCGAGAGCGAGACGGGTGGGGCGCCGCGGGCCAAACTCGGAGCCTGATCTTCACTTCCCCACCCCGGCCAGCTAGCGCTGGCCTGCCCCTCCCCATAAAGGGGAGGCAAAAGGCCGGAGCCCTCGGATGCGCATCGCCACCTGGAACGTCAATTCGGTCAATGCGCGCCTGGAGACGGTGCTGAAGTGGTTCGAAGCCGCCCAGCCGGACGTCGCCTGCCTGCAGGAGATCAAGTGCGTCGACGAGAAGTTCCCCGCCGAGGCCTTTGAACGGCTGGGCTACAACGTCGCCGTCCATGGCCAGAAGTCCTACAACGGCGTGGCCCTGCTCTCGAAGGCGCCGATGGAGGACATCCGGCGCGGCCTGCCCGATCCCGGCGAGGAGGAACAGTCGCGCTACCTCGAGGCGGTGATCTCCGGCCCGCGGCCGGTGCGGGTGGCCTCGATCTACCTGCCCAACGGCAACCCGGCAGACAGCGAGAAGTACCCCTACAAGCTCTCCTGGATGGGCCGGCTGCATCGCCACGCCCACGACCTGCTGGCCCTCGAGGAGCCGCTGGTCCTGACCGGCGACTACAATGTGATCCCGGAGGCGCGCGACGCGGAGTTCCCGGCCAACTGGGAAGGCGACGCCCTCTTCCGGCCGCAGACCCGCGAGGCGTTCCGCGCGCTGAAGCACCTGGGCCTGACCGACGCCTTCCTGGAGGCCGACGGCAGCCCCGGGGCCTATACCTTCTGGGACTACCAGGCCGGCGCCTGGCAGCGGAACAACGGCATCCGCATCGACCACGCCCTGCTCTCGCCCCAGGCCGCCGACCTCCTGAGCGGGGTCACCATCCACCGCGACGTTCGGAGCTGGGACAAGCCCTCCGACCACGTCCCCCTGGTCATCGAACTCGACCTCTAGCGAACGGCGATTTGGGCAGACTCAGCCAAGGGGCGTACCCTGCGGCCATGGACGAGCTCACGCGGCTGCTGGCGTTGCTGGGGTTTGCGGGTGTCGCGGTCACCCTGGTGGCCGGGATCGCGCGGTGGCGGATGAACGAAAGCCGCCGGATCCAGCGGGGCCTGAAGGCCGTGCTGAAGGGGGACCTGCACGGCTTCCTGCCGGCGCTCGGGCGCGGCAAGGGCATGGGCTTCAACTTTACGACCAACCAGGCCGCCGTGGTCTGGGACGCCGGCGGCTGGGGCCTGATCTACGCCCTGGACGAGCTGATGGGCGCCGAGGTGATCGTCGACGGCCTGGTGGTGGGCCGGGTCCACCGCGGCGAACAGCGCAAGGCGCTGGAGGCCTTCGACGCGGCCGAACGGGTGGCGCTGCGGCTGGTGTTCGACGATCTGGCGCATCCGGACTTCGTGCTCGACCTGTGGCTGCCGGAGGACGAGGGCCGCCGCGACGAGCTGCCGCCGCCCGAGGCCATCGCCGAGGCCAACCGCTGGCTCGCCCGCATCGAGGCCCTGCTGCGCCGGCCGATGACCACGCGGCGTCCGGTCGCCCCGGCGGTGGTCGCGGCCACGGTTCCCGCTCAGCCTGCGCCGGAGTTCGCCGAGCCGGCCGAGCCATTCCCGCCGCTCACGCCCCTGTTCTCCCGCCTCGCCGACCAGGACGACGACGACCCGCCCTGGGACGAGGACGAAGACGCCGAGGACCGGCGGGCCCTGCGCTAGGCCTGGTAGACCGTCGTCCCGCCGGTGACGGTGCGGACGATCGCGATGTCCTTGATCTTGTCGGGGTCTGCCGTGTGGGGATCTTCGGCCAGCACCACGAAGTCCGCGAGCTTGCCCGGGGCGATGGAGCCCTTGATCGCCTCTTCGTGGCTGGCGTAGGCGCCGTTCAGGGTGTTGACCCGCAAGGCCTCGTCGACTGTGATCCTCTGGTTCGCGCCCCAGACCTTACCGTCCCAGCCCTTGCGCGTGACCATCGCCTGGATGGCCATCAGCGGCGAGAACGGCCCGGGATTGAAGTCCGAGCCCGCGCAGACGGGAACGCCCGCGTCCAGCAGGCTGCGGAACGCCATGGCGTGGGTCATGGTCTCGGCCCCGTAGAACGGGAACTTGTCGGGGTTGTAGTAGGCGTAGGTGGAGAATACCGCCGGCACGACGCCCGCGGCCTTGATCCGCGCGATCAGCTCGTCGTTGAGCAGGGTGCAGTGGGTGATCTTCGGCCGCGCGTTCGAGCGGGGATAGAGCTTCTGGGCGCGCTCCACCGCGGTCAGCACCTGGGCGATCGCCACGTCGCCGTTGGCGTGGCAGTTGATGTCGATCCCCGCCCGGTGGACGCGCTCGATCCAGCCGTTCAGCACGTCCTGGGTTTCGGTCAGGTTCCCGAAATAGGGCGGCGAGACGCCCGGATAGGCGTGGCTCATGGCCATGGTGCGTTCGGAGAAGGAGCCGTCGACGATGTGCTCCGACGTGGCGCCGAGCTTGATCCATTCGTCGCCGAAGCCGGTCTGCAGGCCCGAGCGGATCATCGCCTCCAGGACCAGCGGCTGGGCCTCGTAGCTCACCCGGTGTTTCAGCTCGCCGCGTGCGCGGACGTCCTGCAGGGCGCCGAGGTCGCCACCCTCGTGGTGGACGCTGGTCAGGCCGTAGCGGACGAACTGCTTTGAGATGTGGGCCAGGCCGTCGCGGGCGCGCCGCGCGTGCTCCTCCGGGGTGAAGGCCTGCCGGCGGCCGACGGCCTCGACGGCGACGTTGGCCCGGTCGGTGACGCGGCCGTTGAGTTCACCGTCCGGGAACCTGTCGAAGGTGCCGCCGGGCGGGTTCTGCGTCGCCTTGGTGATCCCGGCCATGGCGAGCGCCCGGGAATTGTAGAACGAGGTATGGCCCCCGCGGTGACGCACCACCACCGGCTGGGTGGTGGAGACCTTGTCGAGGTCCCGGACGTCGATCAGGCGGCCGTCCTTGACCTTGGTGTCGTCGTAGAACTCCCCCACGACCCAGGTGTCCGGCGGCAGGGTCTGGGCCTTGGCCCGCAGCTTGCCGACGATGCTGTCGATGGTGACGAACTCCACCTCGAAGGGGTTGCCCACCAGGACGTCGTAGAGAAGCGTCTCGCCGGGCGCGTGGTTGTGGCAGTCGATGAAGCCCGGGGCGATCGTCATCCCCTGAGCGTCGAAGGTCTGGGTGCGAGGGCCGACCAGGGACCTGATGTCCTCGTTGCGGCCCACCGCCACGAACCGGCCGCCGCGCACCGCGAAGGCCTGGGCCCGCGGCGCGGCCGCCTCGACCGTCAGCACCTTGGCGTTGAAGACCACCAGATCCGGATCGTCGGGGCCCGCCAGGGAGGCCCCGGCCCAGGACGCGCCCAGGCCGGCTCCGGCCAGCCCCAGGAAACCCCGGCGATTCTGATCCCACGCCCGCATGTTCGGCCCCCGCCTGCGCCCCGTTTGCGGCGAGTGTCGCGCGGCGCCGCCGACTAGGCCAGAGCGAAGTCCACGGCCGCCTCGCAGTGGGCGACGGCGGTGTCGACGGCGGGCAACGGCATGGCGGCGACGTCCAGCAGCAGGCCGATCTCAGTGCAGCCGAAGACGATCCCGTCGCAGCCGGCGGCCTTCGCGTCCTGGATCATCTGCAGCACCGCCGCCCGCGAGGCCTCGGTGATCACGCCCACGACCAGCTCGTCGTAGATGATCGCATGCAGGCGGTCGCGGTCGCCCTTGGGCGGGGTGACGGTCTCAATGCCCTGGGCCGCCAGCCGCTCGGCGTAGAACGGCTTCTCCATGGTGAAGCGGGTGGCGAGCAGCAGCGCCTTGGTCACGCCCTTGGCCTTCAGCGCCTCGGCGGTCGCGTCGGCGATGTGGATCACCGGGGCCGAGACCGCCCCGGCCACCTCGGCGTAGTTGAGGTGCATGGTGTTGGCGCAGATCAGGATGGCTTGCGCGCCCGCGCCCTCGAGCCGCCGCGCCGCGTCCGCCAGGATCACCCCCGTGGCCGCCCAGTCGTCCTTCGCCTGCAGCTCGGCGATCGGCGCGAAATCCAGGGACCACAGGGCGATCTGCGCGGAATGCAGTCCGCCCAGCCGCTCGCGCACCAGCCGGTTGATGAGCTGGTAGTAGACCGTGGTGCTTTCGGCGCTCATGCCGCCGATCAGGCCGATGGTCTTCACGCTCAGATGTCCGCGTAGACGTGGGTCTCGCCGGCCATGCCCGGATGGGTCACGGCGCCCTCGTGGGCCGGGCCCACGATCTGGGCGTACTTCCAGAGCGCTCCGGAGCCGTAGTCGGTCTTGCGCGGCGCCCAGTGGCGCCGGCGGTTCTCCAGCTCGATGGGATCGACCTCCAGTTCGATGGTTCCGGCGTCGGCGTCGATGGCGACGATGTCGCCGTCCTTGATCAGCGCGATCGGCCCGCCCATCTGCGCCTCCGGCCCGATGTGGCCGACGCAGAGGCCCCGCGTGCCGCCGGAGAACCGGCCGTCGGTGATCAGGGCCACCTTGTCGCCGCGGCCCTGGCCGGACAGCGCCGCCGTGGTCGACAGCATCTCGCGCATGCCGGGCCCGCCGCGCGCGCCCTCATAGCGGATCACCAGGACGTCGCCGTCCTTGTAGTCGCCGGCCTCGACGGCGTCGAAACAGGCCTGCTCGCCGTCGAAGCACCGGGCCGGGCCGCGGTGCGCGCGGTGCGACGTCATGCCGGCCACCTTGACGATGGCGCCGTCGGGGGCAAGCGAACCCCACAGGCCCACCACGCCGCCGGTCGGCGACAGCGGGTTGGAGACCGGGCGGATCACCTCCTGGTCGTCGCGCCAGACCACGTCCTTCAGGTTCTCGGCCAGGGTCTTGCCGGTGACGGTCATGCAGTCGCCGTGGATGTAGCCGCCCTCCAGCAGGGTCTTCAGCAGCATGGGCATGCCGCCCGCCTCGCCCATGTCCTTGGCCACGAAGCGGCCGCCGGGCTTCATGTCGGCGATGTGCGGCGTGCGCGCGGCGATCTCGGCGAAGTCGCGCAGGGTGAACTCGATGCCGCACTCATGGGCCATGGCCGGAAGGTGCAGGCCGCCGTTGGTCGAGCCGCCGGTCGCCGCCACCACGGCGGCGGCGTTCTCGAAGGACTTGCGGGTGACGATGTCGCGCGGGCGCAAGCCCGTGGCGATCAGCCGGACCACCGCCTCGCCCGAGGCCACCGCATAGGCGTCGCGGCTGAGATAGGGCGCCGGCAAGGAGGCCGAGAGCGGCAGGGCCAGGCCGATGGCCTCCGAAACGCAGGCCATGGTGTTGGCGGTGAACTGGCCGCCGCAGGCGCCGTCCGACGGGCAAGCCACCTGTTCCAGGCTGCAAAGGTCTTCCAGGCTCATCCGGCCGGCGGAGTGCATGCCGACGCCTTCGAAAACGTCGACCACGGTCACGTCCTTGCCCTGCCACGAGCCCGGCAGGATCGAGCCGCCGTAGAGGAAGACCGACGGCACATTGAGCCGCAGCATGGCCATCATCATGCCCGGCAGGGACTTGTCGCAGCCGGCGATGCCGACCAGCGCGTCATAGGCGTGCCCGCGCATGGTCAGCTCGACCGAGTCGGCGATCAGGTCGCGGCTCACCAGCGACGAGCGCATGCCCTCGTGGCCCATGGCGATGCCGTCGGTGACGGTGATGGTGCAGAACTCGCGCGGCGTGGCGCCGGCGGCCTTGACGCCTTCCGACACCGCGTGCGCCTGACGCATCAGGGCGGTGTTGCAGGGCGCCGCCTCGTTCCAGCAGGAGGCCACGCCCACGAAGGGCTGCGCGATCTCGCGGCTGCCCAGGCCCATGGCGTAGTAATAGGACCGGTGCGGCGCACGGCTCGGCCCCTCGGTCACGTGACGGCTGGGAAGGTTCGTCTTGTCCCAGCTTCCGTCCGGCTTGCGATGCATTGAATAGGCCTCCAGGTCGAGGCCCGTTCCTTAAGCGCGCGGCGCAGCGCGGGAAAGCCCCGCCGGCGCCCCCGCGCGACCGCAAACCACCCGCCCCGGCTGCACCGGCACATCCCCACGGCGCCGCGAGGCCGGAGTCGTATCATTGGTATTCGGCAAATCGATGTTTTATCAGGTGAAATTCCGGAATTAGAAATTTTGGTTCGCATGTAAACCGCGAAACCCGCGAAGTGCTTACGAAGTACGCGGCAGCAATTCGCTGGTCATCGCATCCGTCGCCTCAGTACCTGACCGCAGACATCGCCAGTTTCCTGCGTGCAATTTGCGCATTGACCTCGCGGAAACTGTGGCTCTTTCGCCAATCCAACTAAGCTACAGTTAGTTATCGGCGATAATGAGCGCCTGGGCTGTTGACGCCCACAGGTTGTGGCTCCAGCGTTCCCGATAGGCGCAGCCAATAGCGTCAATGGAAACGCCGGGAGAATTTCGAATGATGTGGAAGCGCTCTCTGTTGGCGTCCAGCGCCCTGCTGGCCGCCGCACTCGCGACGACGACCCATGCCCAGACCCGTCCGGCCGCCGCCGCCGCGGGCGCCAACACCATCGAGGAGCTCGTCGTCACCGCCGAGCGGCGCGAGCAGAGCCTGCAGGACGTGCCGGTGGCCGTGACGGCCTTCAGCGCCCGACAGCGCGCCATCGAGGGCATCACCACCGTCCAGGACATCACCAACTTCACGCCGGGCCTGACCTATTCGAGCCAGCTCGACCGCCCGGTGATCCGCGGCCTGGCCCGCAACAACAACATCTACCTCTCCGACAGCGCGGTCGCGGTCTACTACGACGACTTCTTCTCGAACTCGACCTTCCTGGTCGGGCGCGACGACATGCTGATCGACCAGGTCGAAGTGCTGCTCGGGCCGCAGGGCACGCTCTATGGCCGCAACGCCGTGGGCGGCCTGATCAATACCCTCTCCAAGCATCCCAGCGAGGACTTCGGGGGCGAGGTGCGGGCCGTCGTCGGCAACTTCGGCTACACCAAGTTCGAGGGCACGGTCACCGGCCCGACCATGATCAAGGGCCTGAACTTCCGGCTCAGCGCCTACGACCTCAACCAGACCCAGGGCTATTTCAGGAACCTCGTCGGCCCCTCCGAGGGCGACGTGCGGCATGACCCCTATTTCGACGCCATGCTGGAGTACAAGAACGACAAGAACGAGATCTGGCTGGACGCCTATATCCTGGGCTTCAACAAGGACCGCGGCGGCCCGGGCGGGCTGCTGGGCATTCCCACGGGCGGCCACTACGACAAGTCCGAAACCCAGCCCGGCCAGTTGGTCTTCAACCCGAACTTCCCGTTCGGCGGCGGCGCCGTGCCGGGATCGGTGGTCGGCATTCCCGCCGGCCTGACCGACAATCCGGCGCTGCAGAACATCCGCACCTTCGCCCACGCCCAGCCGACCAACATCGTCCTGAACGCCACCTATACGGTGACCCTGCACGCGACCCATCACTTCGACGGGTTCGACGTGAAGTACATCGGGGGCTACAGCCAGTATCATTACGACCTGCACACCGCCTACTTCAACAACGACAACTCTCCGGTGACGTCCTATCAGATCCCGCTGGCGCCCGGCGGCACCTGCGCCACGCTCGGCCCGCCGATCTGCACGCCCCTTACCGTCCATCCGCGGCAGATCTTCGAATATGAGGCGCACCCCAACTGGTCGAGCCACGAGCTCGACTTCTCCTCGACCAACGACAGCCCGATACAATGGATCGGTGGCTTCTATCGGTACGACGAGTTCGACAACAACCCCGAGCGCTTCCAGGAGCCCGACCAGCCGCAGATCGGCGCCCCGGCGCCGGTGGCGCCCGGCCTGCCGGCCCCGCCGAACCCAAGCCTCGACTACCTGTTGCTGGACTATCAGGACCACATCTCGTCTACGGCGGCCTTCGGCCAGATCGACTGGAAGTTCACCGACCAACTGAAGCTGACGGCCGGTCTGCGCTACACCTACGACGAGAAGCACGGCCAGGAAGAGGCCCGCTACATCGCCTTCCAGGACCTTTCGGCCGCGGTCAGCGCGGAGAATCTCGGTTCATTCCTGCCGGCGGTGGACATCACGCCGATCCAGATCAGCATGACCCCGGGCAAGGGCATCTGTTCCACGCCCAACCTGCAGACCACCGGCAAGTTCGCCGGCGACTGGGTCCGCTGCCTGAAGGACCACTCCAGCGCCTTCACCGGTACGCTGGGCCTTTCATGGACGCCGGATAAGGAGACCCTGATCTACGGCCGCTACAATCGCGGCTACAAGGCGTTCGGCTTCAATGCGGGCTTCATCGGCGCCAACGTCGAGGCCGCGCCCGAGTACGTCGACGACTTCGAAGCCGGCATCAAGAAGACCTGGCGGCGCTTCACCCTCGACGCCGACGTCTTCTACTACGACTACAAGAACGCCCAGATCCCGATCGGCGTGCCGGTGGGCGCGGTCAGCGTGACGGAGTTCATCAACATCCCGAAGTCGATCTCGAGGGGCTTCGAGCTGACCGCCTTCTGGCAACCGATGGACCATCTGAACCTGAGCCTGGTCTACGGCTTCGACGACACACGGATCGATTCGGGCTGCAGCCTGGTGGGCGGGGTGGCGACCGGCTCGTGCTTCGTCGACATCGCCGACCCAGGCGCCACGGCGGTGGGCGCCAGGCCCGTCGGCGCCACGGGCGCCCAGGCGGTCAGCGGCAATCCCTTGCCGCAGGCGCCCCGGAACAAGGTCGCCTTCAACGCCAACTACACCTTCGAGTTCGGCCCCGGGAACCTGATCCTCTCCGGGAGCTACATCTGGAAGGACAAGTCCTACGACTCGATCTTCACGCGCTTCTATGACGAAGCGCCGAAGTGGGACCAGGTCGACCTGCGCGCCACCTGGCAGGGCGACCACGACAAGTACGAACTGGTCGCCTACGTGCGGAACCTGTTCGACACCCTGGGCTACGACGCCGCCGCCGGCGGCTATCCCATCGCCTCCCCGGTGGGCGGCGGCGGGTTCACCCAGGCGCCGGCCTACGACCTGACCCCGCCGCGGACCTACGGGTTCGAGGTGCACTACAAGTTCTGACTGCGCCGCAAGGCCGGATCGACCGGGGCCGCTCCTCCAAGGGGCGGCCCTTTTTCGTGGCTCATCGCGGCGCTGGGTGGGCAGTCGGATGGCCCTGGCGCCTCGCGTCCTTCCCGCCCGCTCCCGCCGGACCGGACTCAATCCTTGGCTGTGAGGGTCCGACCGTGTTGCAGCATTGTTTCTGGTCAGCAATCTTTTCAGAGGGTCCGTACGTCGGCGACCGATGTTTTTTCAAGGGAAAATTGGCAGTTCGAAAATCCGGTATCCATTTTCAGTCCAAGTGTACGCGCAATCACCACTGGCATTCCTCCCCAGCAACCGCCATTAGATCCTGTACTCGGTCGCCCATGACTGAGTTCTCGATACATGTGAACGGCGCAATTTACAGAAGCCGGAGAGCCCGCAACTGTGTCTCCGGCGCCAAGGTGGCGGACCCTGCATTGGTTATCGGCGTTCATATAGCCCAATCACATTGACGCCTCGCAGGCTGTGCTTCAGCCTCCCCCGCAAGCGCAGGTAATAGCGCTCCATAAACATAGGCTGCGGGGAGGCAGTTCAGATGCAGTGGAAACACGCCCTCATGGCGTCCAGCGCGATGCTGGCCGCCGCGCTCGGTTCAACGGCGCATGCACAGAACAAGCCGGCGACCTCGGCCGCAGCCGCCAACACCATCGAGGAACTGGTGGTGACGGCCGAAAAGCGGGCCCAGAGCCTGCAGGACGTGCCGGTCGCGGTGTCGGCCTTCACCTCAGCGCGGCGAGACCTCCTCGGGATCACCACGATCGCCGACATGACCAACTTCACGCCGGGCCTGGAATACAACGCCCAGAACGACCGCAACACGCTTCGCGGGATCGGGCGGAACACCAACGTCCACGCGGCGGAAGGCTCGGTGGCGCAGTATTCCGACGGAATCTACACCTCCTCGACGGTGGAGGCCGGCAAGACGCCGCTGTTCACCGACCGGGTCGAGGTGCTGCGGGGCCCGCAGGGCACCCTCTACGGCCGCAACTCCATCGGCGGGGCGATCAACATCATCTCCAAGCGCCCGACCGAGGACTTCTACGCCGAGGTCCGCGGCCAGGTGCAGAACTACGAGCACACCATCCTGGAAGCCGCCGCGTCCGGCCCGACGTCGATCCCCGGCGTGCAGTTCCGCCTCGGCGCCAACTGGGAGCGGCAGGCCCAGGGCTGGTACAAGAACACGGTCCCCGGCCAGCCGGACGAAGGCAACATTATCGAGACCGAGTACTACGAAGGGCAGCTCAAGTTTCACTTCAACGACAAGTTTGAAGGCTGGATGAAACTGGCCGGCGCCAACTGGGACAACGAAGGCGGCGGGCCGGGCTCGCGCAACACCTTCACCAAGGTCAGCTATCCGGCCGGCACGCTCACGCCCGGCCTGTCGCCGGTCGGCGGCGGCAACCCGACTTTCCCGACCTTCCTGGCCCCGACCGCGGGCCTGACGCCGACCTCGGGCTACGCCTGCCTGCCGACGGCGCAGACCGGGGTCACCAACATCGTGACGGCGGGCGGGCTGACGCTGGCGCAGGCCTGCGCCAACGCCAACCAGAACGATCCGCGGAAGTTCACCAGCGACGTGCCCTATCAGGTGAAGCTGAAGGCCACGACGATCTTCGCCTCGGAGTGGATCTATCACCTCACCGACACGATCGACGTGAAGTACATCGCGGGCGGCACGCACTACCACTACTACCTGAACGGCCCGACGCCGGTCGACCAGGCGCCGATCACCTCGTTCCAACTGCCGTTCGTCAGCGGCAACGCGGTGCTGCCGGGGGTGGCGGGAATCGTCGTGAACCCGCGCTACGCCTTCAACTACCAGGAGAAGGAAAACTGGTACTCGCACGAGATCAACGTCGCCTCGACCGGCGACAGCCCGTTCCAGTGGATCGGGGGCCTCTACTACTACCACGAGAACTACACTCAGCCGGTCTACACCTACCTGCCGGACATGGGCGCCCCGGTGACCCACGGGCCGTTCCTGACCAATGCGGTCTGCGCCTTCACCGGCGGCCAGTGCCCGCAACTGGCCGGCAACAACCGGATCTATGACGACCGGCCGCAGCTCGACATCAAGTCCGAGGCGGTGTTCGGCCAGATCGACTGGGCCTTCATGCCCCATTGGAAGACCACGATCGGCCTGCGCTACACCTACGACAAGAAGTTCGGGCAGGAGTCGATCCGGCTCCTGTGCTTCGACGTCCCGGCCTGCGCCGGCTCGCCGGAGAACTTCACCAACTTCATCATCGACCTGACGCAGTTGCCGACCGTGATCAGCGGCCTGGTCCCGGGCCAGCCCGGCGCGCCGGGCGTGACCCCGGGGGTGTCGTCGCTCACCACGATCGACCCGGCCACCGGCTTCGCGACCCGCCACTACGACAATCACTGGTCGGCCACCACCGGCACGGCGGGCGTGCAATGGGATCCGGATCCGGACACCATGGCCTACTTCCGCTACAGCCGCGGCTACAAGGCCGGCGCGTTCCGGATCGGGATCAACACGACCATCGGCCCGTCCCCGAACAGCAATCCGGAGCACATGAACGACTACGAGATCGGCCTGAAGAAGAACTTCGGCCGCACCTTCCAGGCGAACATCGCGCTCTTCTACGAGGACTATTCGAACGACCAGATCCCGATCAACGTGGCGGCGACGTCAGGGGGCCTGGCGCAATCGCAGTCGGTGTTCTTCAACGTCCCCAAGGCCGTCTCCAAGGGCGTCGAGATCGAGACCACCTGGCAGCCGATCGACCACCTGCAGATCCTGTTCAACTACTCCTACGACGACGCCCATGTGACCCAGGCGGTGGGCGTGGTTGACCCGGCCGACCCGGCCGCGCTCGACCCGTCGGCGCGCCCGGTCATCACCCAGGCGCAGTGCCTGGCGGCCGTCGGCACGGCCAACGCCTGCACGGCGGACGTCTTCACCACCGGCCTGCCCAACGGCGGGTTCCAGCGCGGTCAGAACCTCAGCGGGCAGGCCCTGCCCAACGCGCCCAAGAACAAGGTGTCGCTGAACGTCAACTACACCTGGGAGCTGGACAGGGGCTCGCTGACGCCTTCGATCAGCTACGTCTGGCGCGACAAGCAGTACGGTTCGATCTTCAACCGTCCCTGGTACCTGGCGCCCTCCTACGATCAGGTCGACCTTCGCCTGACCTGGAAGGCGACCGACAACCACTACAGCATCATCGCCTTCGCCCGGAACGTCGGGGACTCGATCGGCTACGAGGGCGGCGGCGGCATCAGCGGCATCGGCGCCGTGCGCAACGCCGGCTTCGTGCCTCTGCACACGCTCGGCCTGACCCCAGGGGCCGGACAGACCGCGTCCACCGCGATCCCTGTCCTGCAGGGCATCTCGACCGGCTACGCGCTCACCCCGCCACGGAGCTACGGGATCGAACTGCAGTACCGCTTCTAGAGCCCTTCCCACTCAGGTTGAATCAGCCTGAACGGACGAAAAGGGCCCAGATATAGGCGACGGCCCTGTTCTTTCCCCGGCTGACTTGATCCAAGTCAGCCGGGACGGGGTCTAAGGCTTCGACGCCCACAGGGCCAAGGCGCTCCGCCCCCACGGCGGGGCGCCTTTGTCATCTTGGGTCGCCGATTGGGAGCAGGCCGCGAACGACGGCGTCGAGCCGGGCCAGCAGTCCGGCCCAGGCGGCGTCGACCTCGGGCGTCCAGTCGGCCCCCAGAAGCTCCCGGCAGGTCTCCGCCAGCAGCGGGAAGAAGCGGCCGAAGACCTCGGGCGGCACGCCGACGCCCTCGTGGTTGACCCGCTCGGCGGCGATCAGGTTGGCGGCGTAGGCGCCGGCCCCGCCGATATCCAGGATGCATTCGAAGGCCACCGCCAGCATCTCGCCGCGCACCGCGCCGCTGGTGTCGCGCACGAACAGCGCCTCCATCTCCGGATAGGCGGCGAACAGGCGCCCATAGACCGCGGCGGCCGGGTCGCCGGCCCGCTCGGCCACGAGCTCCAGGCTCGCCGCGACGATGTCTTCAGGACGCAACGGCGATCCTAGAGGGCCTTCTCGATCGCCGCGGTGACCTCGGGCGCCTCCGGCTCGGTGCGCGGCCCGAAGGCCTGGATCGCCTCGCCGCCGCGGCCGATCAGGATCTTGTGGAAATTCCAGACCGGCACCGCCGGCTCGCCGAGCTCCGCCTCCGCCCATTTGTAGAACGGGTGCGCGCCGTCGCCCTTCACATCCGCCTTGGCCGTCAGCGGGAAGTCGACGTTGAAACGGGTCTCGCAGAAGGCCTTGATCTCCGCCTCGGTCCCCGGCTCCTGGCCGGCGAACTGGTTGCAGGGCACGCCCAGCACCACCAGGCCCTTGTCCTTGTAGTCGGAGTAGAGCTTCTCGAGCCCATCGTACTGGGGCGTGAGGCCGCAGGCCGAGGCGGTGTTCACCACCAGCACGACCCTGTCCTTGAAGCGGGTCAGCGGCAGGGGCGCGCCGTCGATGGTCTTGAACTCGTAGTCGTAGGCGCTGCTCATGGCGGGTCCTCCAGCAAAAAGGCCGCAGGACGCTAGCCCCGATCGCCCTACCCCGCGAGCCCCTGTTCGATGGCCAGCGCCAAGTCGAGCGCGCGGATCGCCTCCTCGGCCGTGACGATGGGCCGGGGCGCCTCGCCGCGGACGGCCATCAGGAACCCCTCGACGCTGGCCCCCAGCGGGTCCTTGCCGGCCGGGGTGTCGGCGTAGCCGGCGTCGAGCGCGAAGGGCGTGGTGTTGCGCAGGGTGCGAGCCACGAAGTCGATGTCCACCTCTCCGGAGGGATAGACGATCTTCATCGTGCGCTTGCGCGCCGGCGCCTGGCGCGAGACGTCGAAGAAGGCCGTGAAGCCGTCCTCGAAGCTGACCTCGGCGCGGGCGATGTCCCAGACGCCATCGTCGCTCAAGCTCCCCTCGCCTTCCGCCGTCACCGGGTCGGCGGCGGAGATGGCCAGGGCCAGGTCGATGTCGTGGACCATCAGGTCCAGGATCGCCGAGACGTCGCGGCTGCGGTCCGAGGGCGGGCCGTGGCGCAGGGCCTCGAGCCGCAGGGGCTGCTCGGGGATGTCCAGCAGGCCCATGGCGCGCGACTGCACCCGCTCCTGGTGGCCGCAGGCGACGATCAGGCCCTTGGCGGCGGCGGCCGCGCGGACCCTCTCGCCGTCGGCGACGCTCGTGGCGATGGGCTTCTCGATATAGACGTGCCGGCCGGCCGCCAGGGCGGCCAGCGCGTGCTCGGCATGGAAGGTGGCGGGCGAGGCCACGGTCACCACGTCGACGGCGTCGAGGAACTCGGCCAGGTCGGCGAAACCGCGCCCGCCCAGCGGCATGGCGACGGCCGCGGCCCGGTCCGGATGCACGTCGTAGACGCCAGAGAGCACGACGCCGGGAAGCCGCGCGTACTGGCCTGCGTGATAGCCGCCGAACACGCCCGCCCCGATCACGCCGCCCCGCAAGGATTCAGGCATTGGGGGACTCAGGCATGGGAAGCTCCGAAATGAGGCCCGCCGCCTATCAGGTCATGGCCCTCGACGCCACCCGGAGGCCCAGCTAAACATTTGTTTGAACGGGCCGGAAGGGTCCCAGGGAGCCGAACGCCATGACCAAAATCCGCGAGATCCGCCTGAAGAGCCGGCCGTCCGGCCTGCCGACGCACGACAACTTCGAACTGGCGACCATCGATCTGGGCGCGCCCGCCGCGGGCGAGATCCAGGTGCAGAACCTCTGGATGACGGTCGACCCCTATATGCGCGGCCGCATGAACGACGTGAAGAGCTACGCCCCGCCCTTCCAACTGGGCAAGGTGATGGACGGCGGCGCGATCGGCCAGGTCACGGCGTCCAACGACCCGGCGTTCAAGCCGGGCGACCTGGTGCAGTCGGGCTTCGGCTGGCGCGAGGGCTTCAATGCGCCGGCCGGCGCGGTCCAGAAGCTCAATCCGGGCGCCCTGCCGGTCCAGGCCTTCCTGGGCGCGGCGGGCATGCCGGGGCTGACCGCCTACGCCGGCCTGCTCAAGGTCGCGGGCCTGAAGGACGGCGACGTGGTGTTCGTGTCCGGCGCCGCGGGCGCGGTCGGCGCCATGGTCTGTCAGATCGCCAAGGCCAAGGGCCACACCGTGATCGGCTCGGCCGGCGGGGCCGACAAGGTCGCCTACCTGAAGTCCATCGGGGTCGATCAGGTGATCGACTACAAGGCCGCGAAGGACCTGAACGCGGCTTTGGCCGCCGCGGCGCCCAGCGGGATCGACGTCTATTTCGACAACGTCGGCGGCGCCCACCTGGAGGCCGCCCTGAACAACGCCAAACTGTTCGCCCGCTTCGCCATCTGCGGGATGATCTCGATCTACAACGCCACCAAGCCTGAGCCCGGCCCCTCGAACCTGGCCCAGTTGATCGGCCGCAACATCCGCATGGAGGGCTTCATCGTTTCCCATCATTTCGGGATGATGCCCCAGTACATCGCCGACCTTTCGAAATGGGTCGCCGAAGGCAAGGTCAGTTGGCAGGAGACGGTCTTCGAAGGGATCGAAAAGGCGCCCGACGCCTTCATCGGCCTCTTCAAGGGCGAGAACCTCGGCAAGATGCTGGTGAAGCTCGCGTAGATCCTTTCCCTCCCCGTCAAGGGAGGGAAAAGCGCCATTGGCCCGCCCTGAGCCAGGGGCTAGAACCGCTCATCCACCGAGCCCGGAGCCTGCCCCTGTGCCGCGCCTTTTCAGCGCCTATGTGATCGTCGACTGGAGCGCGGCCTCCAAGCCCAACACCGGGGCGGACTCCGTCTGGATCGGCGTGCTGAAACGCGACGTGCGGTTCCGCCTGACCTTCGAGAGCTTCAACACGCCCACCCGCGCCGAGGCGCAGACGCGGCTGAACGGCCTGCTCGACGACTTCAAGAAGCGTTCGGAGCGGGCGCTGGTGGGCTTCGACTTCCCGCTGGGCTTCCCGCGCGGCTTCGCCGAGGCGCTGAAGCTGCCGGGCGAGGCGCCCTGGCGCGCGGCCTGGGACCAGGTCGACAAGATGGTCAAGGACAAGCCCGACAACACCAACAACCGCTTCGGCGTGGCCTCCGAGATCAACCGGCGGCTGACCGGCGGGCCGTTCCCGTTCTGGGGCTGCCCGCCGCGCGACACGCTGACCACCCTGCAGCCCAAGAAGCAGCGGCCACACGGCCCCGGCGACCTGCCGGAGTTCCGCCACGCCGACCTGGTGGCCGACGCGGCCTCGATCTGGAAACTCTACTACAACGGCTCGGTGGGCGGTCAGGCGATCCTGGGCATCCCGGTGGTGAGGCGCCTGAGGCTGGCGAGGGCCGCCAGGGCCTGGCCGTTCGAGACCGGCTTCAAGAGCCTGACCGAGGCCGATCTGGCCGGCGTCGACCTGGTGCTGGCGGAGGTCTATCCGTCGCTGATCAAGGGCGCGGCCCTGCCGGGCGAGGTCAAGGACCTGACCCAGGTGCGCACCACGGCCGAGCATTTCGCCAGGCTCGACGAGGCCGGCAAGCTGGGCGAGGTCTTCGGGCCGCCCAAGGGGACGGCCGCCGACGTGGTGCTCGACGCCGAGCGCGAGGAAGGCTGGATCCTGGGGGCCGGCTAGCCCCGGCGGCTCAGCACCCAAAAGCGCGCCAGCAACAGGCCGGCCGAGACCACGCTGGCGATCACCACCGCCCAGGCGATGCCGATCAGGCCCATGTGGCGCGGGATCGCCAGCCACCAGGCCAGCGGCATCATGACCGCGATATAGCTCGTCAGGTGCGTGACGGTGGGCATCCAGACGTCGCCGCGGGCCCGCAGCGCCTGGGCGACCACCACCTGCAGAGAGTCCGGGAAGTACATCAGGCAGGAGATCACCAGCGCCGGCACGCCGATGGCGAGGGTCATCGGGTTCTCCGTATAGGCTCGCGAGATCAGGGCCGCGTTCGGCCAGACGACGAGCGAGATCACGAGCCCGAAGACGCCGGTCACCGCGAAGGCGACGAGCCCCGCGCGCACCACGCCGCGCGGCTCGCGGGCGCCATAGGCGCGGCCGACCCGCACCGCCGCCCCGGTCGCCAGGCCCAGCGGAACCATGAAGACGATGGAGGCGGCGTTGAGCACGATGGCCCAGGCGGCCACCGCCAGCCCGCCGATCCAGCCGGCGATGACGTTCATGCTGGCGAAGGCGGCGACCTCGAAGAAGTTGGAGGCGCCCGCGCCGAAGCCGATCCGCCGCTGCTCGGCCTCGGCGGCGCGGTCGCGCGGCGGCTTGTCGAAGACGCCGAGCGCGCGGGCCTCGGGCATCCGGGCGATGTAGACCAGCATGAAGATCGCCAGGAAGGTCCGTGCGCCGGTTGTCGCGCAGGCGCCGCCCACCGCGCCCAGCGCCGGCAGGCCGAAGGTCCCCGGCACCAGCAGCAGGTCGAAGCCCAGGTTGACCCCGTTGGCGATCCACATGGCCCAGGCGCCCGGCCCGGGCCGCGAGAGGCCCTCCAGCCAGAAGCTGGCGGTGACGCTCAAGGCATAGACCGGAAGCGAGAGGCAGAAGACCAGCAGGGCCCGGCTGGCCCCATCCGCCAGGCTCTTCTCAAGCCCGATAGCGTGCAGGAAGGCGGGTCCGCCCAGCGCCAGGGCGACCGCCGCGGCCACCCCGATCCACAGGCCGTAGCTGAGGCCCCGGCGCAGCACCGCGCCGGTCTCGTGGCGGCGTCCCTCGCCGATGGCGCGGGCGGTCATCACCTGCACGCCGGAGAGCAGGCCGATGGCCATGGTGACGACCACCGCCGTCGGCGCCCAGCCCAGCGCGTGGTAGCCGAGCTGCGTCGCCGAATAGCGGCCCACCACGATGGCGTCCGAGAGCCCCATGGCCTGGATGCCCAGGCGCGAGATCACCACCGGCCCGGAGAGCTTCAGCAGCTCGGCCAGTTCGGTGCGAACGGGAAGGACGCGCCCTCCCGTAACGGAGGACGCCTGGGCCGCGGGACGGTCCATGGGTCTGGCGCCTGGTTTTCAAAGAGGCGCGGAGACTGGCGCCGGCGTCAAAAATAGCAAGCCGAGCTTGGCCCTGGCCACGCCTGCTGCGGCGGCCGTGACGTGGAAGGCACATCCGGATCACCGCGTTCGACGGCGACGGGCGCGGCTTCGTCGGTCAGCGCGAGGCGTGGGCGAGCCGGCGGTCGGGGGCCAGGGTCTCGGATGGCGGGACCTGGTCGGCGGCCGGGGCGATCAGGGCCTGGATGGTGTTCAGCAGCACCGTAAGGTTGATCGGCTTGGCGACCACGGCGTCCATTCCGGCGCCCAGGTATTCCGACCGGTGGTGGTCCATGGCGTTGGCGGTCAGGGCGATGATCGGGGTCCGCGCGGCGCCGGCGTCGCGCTCCGCCTGCCGGATGGCCTGGGTCGCTGCGACGCCGTCCATGACCGGCATCTGGACGTCCATCAGGACGACGTCCCAGGCGCCCGGCCTCCACGCCGCGACCGCCTCTTCGCCGTTCGAGACCACGACCGGGCAGATGTCGGCGGCCTCGAGCAGGGTCCGCAGCACGACCTGGTTCATCGGATTGTCCTCGGCCGCGAGCACCCGCAGGCCATCGACGGCGATTATCGGGGCTTGCGCCTCGGCGGCCGCGGCCGGCTGCGCGACGGCCCGCGCCGGCAGGGTGACGATGAACCGGCTGCCCACGCCCTCGGTGCTGACGAGGTCGATCGTCCCGCCCATCAGGGCGACGAGGTCGCGGCAGATGGTGAGGCCAAGGCCCGATCCGCCGTACCGGCGGGTGGTCGAGGCGTCGGCCTGCACGAAGGGCTCGAAGACCTGGTCGAGCCGGGAGGCCGAGATGCCCATGCCGGTATCCTCGACGGCGAGGACCAGGCCCGCGCCGTCGTGGGAGATGGTGACCGAGATGGTCCCGCGATCGGTGAACTTCACGGCGTTGGAGATCAGGTTGTGCAGCACCTGGCGCACCCGCGTGGGGTCCCCGGACCAGCCGCCCGCGGCCTCGGGCGCCACGGCCACGGAGAGGACCACGTCCTTGTCCTGGAGGAGCGGCGTGAAGGCTTCGACGCCGGCGGCCAGCGCCTCGGTGTCGATGACCCCGTCTTCCAGTTCGATCTTGCCGGCGTCGGCCTTGGAGAGGTCGAGGAGGTCGTTCAGCAGGCTCAGCAGCGACTCGCCGGCGGTGCTGATCATCCGCAGGTGGCCCCTCTGGGGCTCGGAAAGCTCGCCGCGGTGCATGGCCTGGGCCATGCCCAGCACACTGTTCAGCGGCGTGCGGATCTCATGGCTCATGGTGGCGAGGAATTCGCTCTTCGCGCGGTTCGCCGCTTCCGCCCGCCCCAGCGCTTCAGACAGCCGCGCCTCGGCGATCTCCGAGCGCTTCAGGGCCGCCCGCATCTCGGCCATGGCCTGCAGGCGCTCCGCCTGCGACTGGTTCCATTCCGACACGACCCGGCTGGTGCCCGACCCGATCAGCCAGAGCGCGAAGGCCAGGACCAGGGTCTCGCAGAGCACTCCGGCGCCTTGGCCCACGCCCAGGGTCGCGACGACGCAAAGCGGCAGGGCGGCCACGGGCACGGCGACCATGGTCAGGAACACGCGCCGCGAATGGCGGGCCGTGGACACGGCCAGGGCCGTGAGCCCGACCGCCTGGACCGCCACGTAGGCCAGGCCGACGGCGCTGTGGTTGAGGACGGTGAACCCCGTGGGGATCGCGTACCAGAGGGCGCCCTTGGCGAAGACCAGCCAGCTCAACCACGTCATTCCTCGGTCGGACCGGACCCCGGCGGCCCTGGCCGCCAGGCGCGGATAGATCTGCTGCAGCACCCAGTCCAAGGCGCAGAGGCCCAGCGTCCAGGCCAGGCCAAGGAGCGCCCCGCCGACCAGGGCGAAAGCCAGGCCGATGGCGATGTCGAACGCGGCCTGCCGGCCCCAGGAGTAGGTGAGCGCGGCCAGGGTGAGCTGATAGGGCGTGACCTCGCCCTCGACCACCGCGTCGGCGGCCCTCTCCGTGGGACGCCTGGAATTCGCTCGCATCGCGCCAATGCCCTTCGCACCCGAGATCGGGGATCTTCGACTGTTGGCGGGTGCGCCTTAAGCCGCGGCGAACAAGCCCGCCGGTGCGTCAGCGTGACGCGGAGCGCTCAGGCAGGCGAAGGGCGATCCGGCTAGTACCGCCAGCTCGTCAGGTCGGCGCCCTGCGGCGCGGTATCTGCGATGCGCTTCAGGATCTTGGGCAGGTACATGGTGTTGTAGTGCAGGCGGGAATAGGCGTTGGGCGCCTTGGGGTCGCCGTTCCAGCAGTGCTCGGCCCGGTCGCCATAGGCCACCTCGCCACCCCAGGCCGGATCCTTCAGGCTCTCCAATGTCTCCTGGGCGAAGTAGACCGCGTCGGTCAGGAAATAGGTGTCGGCCGAGCCCACGTAGATGTGCAGCTTGCCGGCGAGCTTCGGCCCCAGCGTCGCCCAGTCGCGCTGGACGATGTGGGTCAGGTCGAAGTGCTCCTTCCAGTAGGCGGCGACCTGAGGGTCGATGACGCCGGTGAGCTTGTCGAAGATCGGCTTGGGATAGCCGTCCGGCGCTTGCGGCCCGAACACTGCCTGCCAGATGTCGTACTGCTCGCCGGAGCGGGATTTGTCGCCCAGCACGGCCTCCATGCGGTTCTGCTCGCGCTGGGTGGAGAAGGTCTGGCCGAGGTAGTCGCGTTGCGCCGGCCGCTCGATCCGGTTGGCCACGCCCTGCTGATAGAAGGCGTTCCTGTCCTTGTAGAGGTTGATCGTCGTATAGGCGCGGAAGTCGATGGGGTCGGGACAGGCGATGAAAGCCCCGTTGTACATGTCCGGATAGAAGACCTGGGTGGCCATGGCCTCCCAGCCGCCGGTCGAGCCGCCGTAGGTGAACCGCGCCCAGCCCTGCCCGATCCCGCGGAACTGCTTCTCGATGGCCGGGATCAGCTCCTTGTTGATGGCGTCGCCGTAGGGCCCGAGGTTGGCCGAATTCACCGCATAGCTGTCGTCGTAATAGGGGTTGGCGTGCTCGATCTCGATGACCAGGAAGCGCGGGAAATCCTTGGCGATCCAGCGCTGGTAGAAGGCGTAGGCCTCCTGTTGCTGGATGCGGTTGTAGCCGGCCAGGTGGAAGCGCTCGGAATAGTCGGGCTTCAGGTTCGGGTCGGGCGGCGTGGTGCGGAAGCCCGAGATGTCGTCCGGATAGTGGCCGTGGAAGACCATCAGCGGGAAGCGCGCTTCCGGGTGCTGGGCGAACCCGGCCGGCAGCAGGACGTGGGCGCCCAGGTAGACGTCGCGGCCCCAGTATTTCGAGAGCAGCTCGCTCCTGATCCGCACGTGCTGGATGAACTCGGTGTCGGGCTTGCGGGGGATAGGCGCGATGGTCTGGTCGAGGCTGAGCGCCACGACCGGGCCGCCGCGGCGCACGTGCACCAGCAGCGGCTTGGAATAGAGGTTGCCGGGCTTCAGGTTCCAGTGCTGGCCCTCGCCCATGTCCGGCGGCAGCTTCACCACCGAGCCGTCGGCGCGATGGAAGGTCTCGTAGCGGTTCAGCACCGCCTGGACGGTATAATCGCCGTCCGGCAGGGCGGCGAGCCGCTCGGCGGGCCAGCCGATGGCCTGGGGGCTGATCGCCACGGCGGCGCCGGGCGCCATCGCCTCGACGGTCTGGCCGAACATGAAGGGACTGCGCAGCGTCCCCTCGAGGTCGACCTGCAGGCGCGGTTCCGGCGTGGCCTTGGGGCTGACGACCAGGACGATGCGGCCGTCCAGCGGCTTGGCGCTGGCGGCCTTCGGGAAGGCCACCTTGAAGCTCGTGGCGCCGGCCGGGGCCGCGCCGATGAGCGCCAGGGCCGCGCCGACGATCCCGGCAACCCGCTTGAAGTTCCGCATGCTGATCTCCCCCGCGCCGCCATGGTGGCGGCTTGAACCTGCGCCTGCAAGGCGAGGAGGGCGCGAAGCGCGACAATAACCCGCGGCCCTGGCAGGCCGATCAGGACAAGATCACCGCCGCCCAACCCGCCTGAGTTCGCCGTGGGCGCCGAGGCCTTCGTCCGGCCTCGGTTCGACCCAGGCCGCCACGACGCTCAACAGCTCGGGGATGTTGATCGGCTTGCCGATGTGGCCGTTCATCCCGGCCTTGGCGCTTTCGGCGAGGTGCTCGGGCAGCACGTTGGCGCTGAGCGCGACGATCGGCGTGCGGCTGTTGGGCGAGGCGCCCCTGCGGATCGCGCGGGCGGCGGTGAAGCCGTCCATTCCCGGCATCTGCAGGTCCATCAGGATGAGGTCGAAGGCCGCCTGCCGGGCCGCATCGACAGCTTCGGCGCCGCCCGCGGCCTCCACGACCGAATGGCCGGTCGCCTCGAGGATGGTGCGCACGAGCTCGCGATTCTGATCGAGATCGTCGACGACGAGAATCCGCGACGCGCGCACGACCTCGCCTGAGCGGACCGCCGCCGCAGCCTGCTCCAGCTCACGCAGCTCGGCCTGCGGGGCCGCGATCCAGAACTCGAACCGGGAGCCGGCGCCGACCACGGAGGCGACGTCGATCCGGCCGCCCATCAATTCAACAAGCGCCTTGCAGATCGATAAGCCGAGCCCGGTTCCGCCGTGGTCGCGGCTCACCGAGTTGTCGGCCTGCGAGAAGCGGTGGAACAGGCGTCCCAGCTTGTCCGCAGGCACGCCGCACCCCGTATCCCAGACGGTCACGCGCAGGCGGTCTTCCGCCGCATCGTGCGCCACGACGATCCCGACCGATCCCTGGGCGGTGAATTTTATGGCGTTGCCCAGAAGGTTGAGCAGGACCTGGCGCAGGCGCGTGCTGTCGGCGTCGAGCACCGGCGGGATGTCGCGGTCGATCTCCAGGCGCGTGGCCAGGCCCTTGGCGGCGGCCTGGGCCGCGACCAGGGCGAGCGTGTCCTCGAAGAACGGCCCCACCTGGAACGGCCGGGGATCGAGCTCCACCTGACCGGCCTCCAGCTTCGAGAAGTCGAGGATTTCGTTGACCACCGACAGCAAGGTCTGGCCGCTGGAGGATATCCGGGCCGCGTAGGTGACCGCTGTCGGCGGCAGGTCGGGCAGGCGGTTCAGGAGATCCGAAAACCCGATGATCCCGGTCAGGGGGGTGCGGATTTCGTGGCTCATGTTGGCGAGGAAGTCCGACTTGGCCTCCGCCGCCGCCTGCGCCTGCACGACCGCCGCGTCGAGCCGGCCCCGCTTGGCGGCCAGGTCCTTCTGGACGGTCCGCAGCAATCCGGCGACGGCCAGGGGGCTGGCGACCAGGGTGATCACCATCAGCGGCTGCTGGCCGGCGAGCAGGCTCATGGCCGCGCCCCACTGCACGACCGCGACGCAGAGGATCGGGGGGATCAGGTTCGCCGCCAACCGGCGGGGGTGGTCGTAGTCCTTGGCCACGATTTGAAACAGGACCAGGCCCATCAGCGACACGCCGAACGTCTGGGCCGCCCCGGTGTGAAGGGCGACGAGATAGAAGGCCGCGAGCGAATAGCCCGCGTTGCGGAGCCACGCGAAGACCGCATCGCCGCGCGTCTTTGCGCCTCTGGCCGGCCGCCACGGCCGCTCCGCGATCGCCACGGCGAGCATCGCCAGCAGCCACCCCAGCGCAAGCCGCCAGCCCGACACGGGAAATACGGCGATAGCGGTCAACAGCGGCAGGCACAGGCCGGACCCGCGCCGAAGCATCGCCGCGGTGTCGCCGCGCCACGGCGAGGGAACGGATGACTCTCGCTCGTCGCCGTCGCCGCCGCCCGACCGCATTCTACGCCACCTCACCTTACGCGCGGCGACTGTAGGGCCCGAGTGTTGAAGAACCCTTCCCCGTTCCTCAGCCCGCAGGCTGCGCCGCCCCGCGCGGCAGCACCTCGTTGACCATGCCCCAGTCCAGGGCGGTCGCGGCGTCGACGCGATGGCCCGTGAGCAGGGCATAGGCCGCCCGCTTCACGCCCAGCAACGTTGTCTCCCTCAGGGCGTCCGCCAGGGCGCGCGATCGATGTCGGTGAAACAGCTCCAGTCCCTGTTCTGCCAGCCACGCGCGATCGCGGCGTCCAGCTTGGCGCGCAGCGCCTCCGCGCTCGACAGCCGCAGGTCCACAGCCTGGGCGGCGTCGATCATCAACTGGACATCCTTCAAACCGCCCGCCGCCGTGAAGCCGACGTCGTCGAAGTCGCGCTCGCCGATCTTGGTGATGTACTCCCGCGTCCCAGGATTGCCGAAGAAGCCGGACAGCATCTGCGGGACGAGGTCCGGCGGCAGGCCGGACTTCTCGGCCCAGGCCAGCGACTGGCCGATGAGGTCCATGCCCGAGGCGCCGAGGAAGTTGGCGATCAGCTTGGCCACGGCGGCCTGGCCCTGGCGTTCGCCGACAACGGCGATCATGGGCGCGTAGGCGCTGATCACCGCCCGCACGGCCTCGATCGCATCGGAATCGCCGGCGACGAAGGTCACGAGCCGTGCGGCCTCGGCGGCCGGCACGCGCCCCACCACGGGGCCGGCGATGTAGCGGCCTCCCGCCGCGGCGTGCAGCGCCCCGAGTTCGTCCGAGAGGCCCGGGGAGACCGTGCTCGCGCCGATGTGGATCGCGCCGGGGCGCAGGCCGCTGAGGACGCCATCCGGCCCGGACACCACGGCCCGCAGCGATGCGTCGTCAGCCAGGCTGGAGATCACGATGTCCGCGGCCTGGGCGGCGGCCGCCGGGGATTGGGCGAGGGTCGCGCCCGCCGCGCGCAGCGACTCCGCCTTTCCGGCCGACCGGTTCCAAACCACCAGCGGATAGCCCGCGCGCCGGAGGTTCGTGGCCATGGCGACGCCCATCTTGCCCAGCCCGAGGAAGGCCACGGGCGGCTTGTCGGGCGGAGGCGTCGTCATTGGAGGCGTCGCTGCCGCAACGCCGGCCGTGAGAGCGGGAGGACGGGAAACGTGGCGCGTCTCATGGGGCCCTCCCCTCCACCCTAGCGCCCTCCGGCCGTCGGGGTCGCTGCTGGCGCGGGCTGGACGGGCGCAGCGGAAGACGCCGCCGCCCTGCCGCCACCGCGCTTCGGCAGCAGCTTCATGGCCGCCGCGAGCTCCTTGGCGTCGATGGAGCCGTCGTGGTCCGTGTCGATCAGGGCGAAGTACTTCTTCAGCATCGTGCCCGGGCTCTGCGGGCCGCCCTTCAGCTCCGAATACTCGAGCTTGCCGTCCATGTTGTCGTCCATGACGTCGAGCATGAGGTTGGCCTGCATCAGCTTGTCGTAGTCGTCCCGCGGGGCCTTCGCGGTCTCGCCGGCCCAATGGTAGTGGATGTAGACCGCCAGCATCTCCTCGAAGGACTGCTCGCCCCAGTAGACCGTCTTGGTCGGATCGGGATTGCCGGGGTTGCGGGTCGAGTTGTCGTAGACCCAGCGGGTGATGATCTTCGAGCCGGCCGGCACGTTGAGCGGCTTGGCCAGCACATAGTCCCACTGCCAGTTGAAATCGTACCGCGGCATGGCCAGCAGCATCTCTTCCTTGCCGTCCGGATAGCGGATCGAGACGTTGGCCGCGACGCCGCGCTTATGGGAATGCGGGGTGAAGGCGTAGACCACCGCGTCCTTCGGGAACTCGATGTAGGCGACCTCCTTGTGGTCCGCCTCGCCGGCCGGGATCTCGATGGAGAAGTCGAAGATGCCGAAGGTGCGCCGCGGATATTTCGGCTCCTCGCCCTTGGGATAGAAGTAGAGCCCGAGCTTGGTGTTCTCGACCGTCGCCTTGCCATAGGTCGTGTAGTGGGCCTGGAACGCCAGGCCGCTGCCGGACGGAATCCACAGGCCGCTGTCCTGCGCCATCTTCTGGTAGCCCACGCCCGGGACATAGCCCTGCAGCAGGGTCGTGAACGGAGAGCCGGCGACCGTCTCACCCGCCGGCGTGTCGCTGGGCGCCACGCCCGACAGGATATGGTGCACCGCCTGGCGGTCGTTGACCACGAAGGCCGAGGCCTTCAGCCAGCGGCCCTCGGTCATGACATTCTTCACCGACGGATATTGATAGTCGATGACCCCGCTGGCGGGGACCTTCATGGTCGGAATCTCGACGATCTTGTCGGGCTTGCCGAGCGGCCATTCAGGGGCCTTGAAGTCGATCTTCTTGAGCGGGTCCTCGCCGCTCCCGCGCGGTGCGCCGGCGTCGATCCAGTGGACGAGGGTCTTCATCTGCTGCGGCGACAGGCGCCCGTCGTCCTTCCACTGGCCCACCGTCTCGTCGGGCTCGAAAGGCGGCATGCGGTGGGTGCGGATGACCTCGCGGATCATCGGCGAGAAGCCCTTGACCTGCTCGTAGCTGGTGAGCGGCATCGGGCCGATCCCGCCCGGCTGGTGGCAGGTCACGCACTTGGCCTCGACCATCGGGGCGATGGTCTTGGCGTAGGAGATCTGCGCGAAGGTCGCAGCCTTGGCCCGCTCCGGGAAGGCGATCAGCTCGCCCCTGGCCTCGACCGACGTCAGGGCGACCTTCTGGCCGGCGACCAGGGCGTCGATGGCAGGCTTGGCGCCATCCACGGGACCGCGATAAGCGATGGTCCAGCCCCGCGGATCGATCACGATCACTTCGGCAGCGCGGGTCACGCCCAGTTCCTCGCCCACCAGTTGCTCGTAGTCGAACAGGATCGGCATATCCGCGAGCCCCGCGGCCTTGGCGTCGGCGATCACCGGATCGCGGCGGTCGCCCAGGCGGCTGTCGACCGCCATCATCTCGACGCCCTTGCCGGCGTAGGCGGCCCTGAGCGCCATCAGCGCCTGGGCGTCGGCGTGCAGTTGCTTGTCGCCGGAGGCGTAGGTGACCAGGACCACGGCCTTGTCCTGCCTCATCCAGTAGAGTTGGCGGCCGAACAGGTTCTGGTCGGCCAGCAGGAAGTCGTCGACCCGCGCCGGCCCGCCGGCTTTCGGCGCCTCGGCCCTGGCGCTCGAGACGCCGTGCGGAGACGCCATAAGGGCGATGGCGCTGGCCGCCGTCGCCAGCAAGCCCAGCCCAGCAATCGCCTTCTGTGAAGTCCTCATGGCGCCTCTCCCTCGCCCTCTTGCAGGGCCGTCGCTCGTCGGTGTCCTCCAGCTCCGCGCAACTTACTGGCTGGACAGCCAACAATAACGCATTTTGTGGGGACTGGCGCAAGGATGCTGGCGCGCGCCCCTCGGACGGGGTTTGGCGGGCAGGAGCGCGGAGGGTAGCTTTCCACTCTGATGGAAGACACAGCGCAGAAAACGAATCGGCGGCGGACACAGGCGGAGCGACGCGACGAGTCCGAGCGGGGACTGGTGAGGGCCGCGGTCGCCTTGGTCTCTGAGGAGGGCGTGAGCGCGAGCACCTTCGAGGCGATCGCGCGCCGCAGCGGCTACAGCCGCGGACTGGTCGGGCAACGGTTCGGCTCGAAGCTGGGCCTGATCGAGGCGGTCATCGCCTACCTGCATGACGGCCGGGAGAGCTTCGCCGACGGCGGAAAGCTCGACGGGCTGCCCGGCCTGGAGGCGCTCCTCACCTATGCCAACCACTACGTCCAGAGGCTCTCGCACCTGGGCGAGGTCCAGGCCTATTTCCGCCTGCTGGCCTGGGCGGTGGCGGACATCTCGACCTTCCGGACGGTGTTCGCCGCCGAGCACGACCGCATCGGCGCGCGTTTCGAAGGCTGGATCCGTCAGGGTCAGGCGGAGGGTCAGATCAGACCGGACTTGGACGCGACCGCAGCCGCCCTGATGGTCGGCAGCCAATTGCTGGGGCTCTCCATCCAGGTGCTGATCGACCCGGCGATGGACCTCAACCCGATCCGCGCCACGTACCTGGCGACGCTGCGCCACGCATTCTCGGCGAGCGGCGGCGAGTGACAGCAACGGCGGCGGCGGCTCTACGGGCGTAGTCCCTCCCCAGCCCAAGGCGGAAAGCGGGGATACGCGCGGCTTCCGGCGCGGCTCTAACGGCGCGTGTTCAGCGAACTCATGCGTGTCCCCACTCGCGGCGTTGGTTCGCTTCCGAAAAGCGGACCTTCGGCTCGCGACCGCGCACGGCGTGAGCGTTCCTCGAATCTACAATGTCAGCGCCTTGACCCCATGGCGCGCCGCCACCGGGCCGGGCTGTCACCCACGATCCGTCGAAATGCGCGCGTGAACGTGGTCTGGTCCGCAAAGCCGGAGCCGATGGCGACGTCAGCTATGGAGAAGCCGCTGGTCTGCAGCAGCGCCTTCGCGCATTCGATCTTCCGTTCGAGCAGCCAACGATAGGGCGACACCCCGAAGCTGCTGCGGAACGCGCGCGTGAAGTGGCTGACCGAAAGCCCGCACTCGCGCGCCATGTCCGCCAGGCGAATGTTCCCCTCGAGACTCTCCCGGATCATCTCGGCGACGCGCCTGGCTTGCCAGGGCGCCAGCCCACCCCTCGTCGCCCTCTCCGACGCCGGGAGCCCCCCGTAGGTTCTGAGCACATGCGCACCCAGGATCAGGCTGAACTGGTCGAGCGCAAGGGAGCCTGTCCAGTCGCGCGAGCCGATGAACGGGAGGACATATTGGGTGAGTTGGGCCAGCACGATGTCGTGCTCGCAGATCGCGAACTTGTATGAGCCCGCCGGTTCGACGCCGTGGTCCCTCGCGATCTCGTCCAATCCCGCTTTCGGCACATGGTAGTGCACATAGTCGAACCCCGCGCCGACCCAGCAGACCGGGTCGGATTCGAGGTCCATGACGCTGGTTCGCAGTGACGCGATGTACGGAACGTCGATCGCTTTTCCGTCGATCCAGAGATCATAGGTGCGCGTCGGGACCGGCAGGAGGGAGACCGAGATGTGCAATGCGGCTTCGCTCGGCACTCGCGTCGTGCGGTCCGGAATGCCGGTGTCGGACCGCAGGCGTGTGATCCCGAACACGCTCGGCCCCGCCCATGCCGTGGAGACCTGTTCGCTCTCCTTCAGGTGAAAGTGAGCGGCCAGATTGCTTCCGAACGCCTCCGTCGCGTCTAGGCGCGTCTGTCGGAAGGGGTCAGGTCCATTGTTCATGGCGCGAACCTGAGCGGCGAGACAAAATCAGTAGGAAAGGGTCGTCGCCTTGTCCAGCCGCTCTCCACAGCTCCGCTTGTAAGTATCCGGCCAGGGAGCCGAACGCGGCGCCAGCAGCGGAAATTAAATAAATTGATCCGTCCGGCCAAGAACGGTCGAGTCTGCCAAGAACACCCGCGCGCGCCTGTGGGACGTTTGCTGCTCCATTGAATGAAGGAGGCGCGCCATGACAGCCAAGCCGAGCATCGTCTTCGCCCACGGGCTCTGGGCCGATGGCTCATGTTTCCAGAAGCTGATCCCGGCGTTGCAGGCCGAGGGGCATCAGGTGATCTGCTCCCAGCACGGCCTGGACTCCCTGGAGGGCGACGTCGAGTGCGTCACCCGTTGCTTCGGGCGCGTCAGCGGCCCCGTGGTCCTGGTCGGCCACTCCTACGGCGGGACCTTGATCACGCATGCGGGGACGGACCCCCGGGTTGCCGCGCTGGTCTACATCGCGGCCCTCGCGCCCGACGAGACGGAGACCTCGCAAAGCCAGCAGGAGAAGTTCCCCGTCACCCCCGTCTTCTCCCACATCGAGGTCGTCGACGGCCGGATCTGGCTGCGTCCGGAGGGCGTGCCAGACTTCTGCGGGGATTTGCCCGAGGCGGAGCAGAAGCTCGTCTGGGCCACCCAGGCCGTGCCGGTCCCCGATCTGTTCACCCAGAAACTGGACGGCGTCGCCTGGCGCACAAAGCCGAGCTGGTATGTCGTGGCGAAGCAGGACTGCACCGTTAACCCGGAGCTGGAACGGTTCGCGGCCAAGCGCATGGGCGCCCGGACGGTGGAGGTCGACGCCAGTCACGTCCCCATGCTCTCCAAGCCCGATGTGGTCCTGGGCGTGATCCGCGACGCCGCGAACGCGCTCGCCCCGGTCTCGGCCTGAGACGCCCCTGGGTCTCCGGCCAGGACGCCGCCGCGTTCCGCCACTGACCTAGGAGCATTGAACCATGGTCAATGCCGCACCTCCCCTGCGCGTCGTCGAGGAGTCCCCCGGTTACTGGAGGGTGGTGTTCGAAAACCCGCCCTTCAACATCGTGGACGGGGCGCTGTTCGGCGGCCTCCAGGACCTGCTGGCTCGTTTCGACGCGAGTGAGTCCCTGCGGGTCGTGGTGTTCGAAAGCGCCTACCCGGAGTTCTACCTGGCTCACTTCGATCTGAGCGGGAACCTCGGGAACACGCTCACCGGCGTGGGACCTTCCGGCCTTCCGGTCCTGATGGACACCTTCGTCCGCCTCAGCAAGTCGCCTGTCGTCAGCATTGCGAGGATCCGAGGGTGCGTCAGGGGCGTGAGCAGCGAGTTCGTCCTCGCGTGCGACATGCGGTTTGCATCCCGTGAGAACACCTCGCTAGGCCAACCGGAAGTCGGGGTCGGCCTGCATCCAGGCGGGGGCGGCGCTGAACGTCTTCCGCGGCTCGTCGGTCGCGGCCGCGCGCTCGAGATCATACTCGGCGCCGACGATTTCGACGGCGAGACCGCGGAACGGTATGGCTATGTCAACCGGTGCCTTCCGGACGCCGAACTCGACGGCTTCGTCGACGCGCTCGCGCGGCGGATCGCCTCCTTCGATCGTCGCGCGCTCAGCGCAGCCAAGGCTTTGGTCAACCAGGTCTCGCTGCCGACCGCCGACCAGCTCCTCGGGGCGCTCATCTCCTTTGAGAGCGCCCTGACGTGGCCTGAAGCTCAGCGGCGAATCAAGGCGGTGATGGAACGGGGACTCCAACGCGACACCGACTTCGAGATGCGCTGGCCCGCGCTGCTCGACAGGCTGCTGGAGGCCTAGCTAGACACCGGCCTGCAGTTTGCTCGGTGCTCCCGAAAGACACCTGGGCCCCCGCTTGCGCGGGGATGAGCGCGATTGGGTGTCGCGCGCCCTTCCCGCTCGCCCGCTAGGCCCCGCCTGCAGCCGCGCGCCTGGCCTCGTCGAGCCGCTCTTCCTTCAGCTTTTCGGCCACCAGGAAGGCGAGCTCCAGGGCCTGCTCGCCGTTCAGGCGTGGGTCGCAGTGGGTGTGGTAGCGGTCGGCCAGGTCGCCCTCGGTGACCTCGCGGGCGCCGCCGGTGCATTCGGTGACGTTCTGGCCGGTCATCTCCAGGTGGACGCCGCCGGGGTGCACGCCCTCGGCCTTGCAGATCTCCACGAAGCTTTTGACCTCGGTGAGGATGCGGTCGAAGGGCCGGGTCTTGTAGCCGTTGTTGGCGGTCAGCGTGTTGCCGTGCATCGGGTCGATGGCCCAGACCACCTTCTTGCCGGCGGCCTTGGTGGCGCGCAGCAGGGCCGGAAGGCGCTTGTCGATCTTGTCGTGGCCGAAGCGGCCGTAGAGCGTCAGGCGGCCGGGCTCGTTGGCGGGGCTGAGCGCGTCGGCCAGGCGCAGGAGGTCGTCGGGCTCCATCGTCGGGCCGCACTTCACGCCGATGGGGTTCCGGATCCCCTTGAAGAACTCGACGTGGGCGCCGTCGAGATCGCGGGTGCGCTCGCCGATCCAGACCAGGTGGGCGGAGGTGTCGTACCACTGGCCGGTGGTGCTATCGACGCGGGTCATCGCCTCTTCGAGGTTGAGCAGCAGCGCCTCGTGGCTGGTGAAGAACTCCACCTGGTGCAGGCTCGGGTGGCTCTCCGGCGTGACGCCGATGGCCTCCATGAAGGCGAGCGATTCCGAGATCTTCTCGGAGAGCTCGCGGTACCGGGCCCCCTGCGGGCTGTCGTTCACGAAGCCCAGCGTCCATTTGTGAATATTGTGCAGGTCGGCGTAGCCGCCGCCGGCGAAGGCGCGCAGCAGGTTCAGCGTCGCAGCGGACTGCGAATAGGCCTGGATCAGCCGCTGCGGGTCCGGCGTGCGGGCCTCGGCGGTGAACTCCATGCCGTTGATGATGTCGCCGCGGTAGGACGGCAGGGTCACGCCGCCGACCGTCTCGGTGGGCGCCGAGCGCGGCTTGGCGAACTGACCGGCCATGCGGCCCACCTTCACGACGGGCTTTCCGCCGGCGAAGGTCAGCACCACCGCCATCTGCAGGATCAGGCGGAAGGTGTCGCGGATGTTGTCGGCGTGGAATTCCTTGAAGCTCTCGGCGCAGTCGCCGCCCTGCAGCAGGAAGGCGCGGCCCTCGGAGACGTCGGCGAGCAGGCCTTTCAGGCGGCGGGCCTCACCTGCAAAAACCAGCGGCGGCATGGCGCGCAGGGTCTGCTCGGCCTTGGCCAGGGCGGCCAGGTCCGGATAGTCGCCCGGCATGTGCTTGCCGGGCTTGCCCCTCCAGGAGGCCGGCGTCCAATGTTCCGTCATCGCTCCAACTCCGCGCCCCGCGGTCCGGCGGGGAAGCCGGGCGTTCTACTCCAAGATAGGGGCGCAGGTCGATGCTTGCAGGCCCGGGCTTCCAGGGTTTGGGCCTACAGGGCCTTTTCCTGGGCGGCGTTGGCCACGGCCAGCAGGGCCACCAGGGCGCCCAGGGCCAGCCACCACTCCTGCCAGACTCCGAAGTTGACGCCGAACAGCAAGTAGACGCAGGCGCTGGCCGCGGTGGCGGCGGCCGCCAGGCTGGGGGCCGGCCGCGACAGCCGGCTCAGCACCACACCCCAGAAGGCCGCCGCGGTCACCGCGCCCACGGCGCCCAGCTCCAGCCAGATCTGCAGCGGATTGTTGTGCGGATGCAGGATGATGCCCGGCCCGAACATGCGGCTGGCCTCGAGCCCCCAGCCCTGCAGGGGCCGCAGTTTGATCCAGTCGATGGCGTGGCTCCAGTAGCCCATGCGCATGGAGTCGGTCTTGGGCAGGTCGGCGCGGATCGCCTCGTAGTCGAAGAAGTGGCGGACCGCCCAGATGCCGAACGGCATGGCCAGGAACAGCACCGCCGCGGCCAGGGCCAGAAGCTTCGGCGCGCCGCGCGGCCAGCGCCAGACCAGCAGGGCCACGATCGGCGCCAGGAAAAGGCTAAGGACCGGGGCGTCGTAGCCGAAGGCCAGCGCCGCCGCGCCCGTTCCCGCCGCCATCGCCAGGGCCAGCCAGGGCCGCAGGCGGCGGGGTCCGCTGAGCGCCGCCAGGGGCCAGAGCAGGCCCAGCACCTGGGTGGTGTGGCCGTCGTTGGATTCCGCCAGGTCGTCGCGGATCGGCCCGTAGACCGCGTGCAGCGCCTTGTAGGCTACGCCCCGCGTCAGGCCCTCCTCCAGCAGCACCAGGCCGAACAGCGCGCAGCCGTAGGCCAGGATGTGCAGGGCGCGGGTGCGCAGCACCGGGTCGGCGCGCCGCGCCGCGGAGATGGCGCTCCAGTAGAGGGGCAGCTCGAAGGCGAGCTTGAGGATGCTGTTGTTGGCGGGCTTGGTCGGATGGTACGGGCTCCAGGTCGTCGAGACCGCCGCCCAGATCAGGCCCGCGAACAGGATCATCGCCGCCGGCCGGTCCCGGTCGTCGATCCGCACCGCCGGCAGGCAGAGCAGGCCCACGAGGGACATCAGGCCGGAGAACCCCAGCGGCCAGAGCCACCCGAAGGGGGCGACCAGCACCGCCGCGCCGATCAGCACCCAGCCGCACCAGGCGGCCAGCAGGTCACGCGGGGCGGCGGCAGTGCGGCTGGCGCTCACGCCACCTGCCCCAGGCCCATGGGTACAAATTTCTCACGCATGGTGACCAGCTCCTCGGCGAGCGTCGGGTGGACCGCGCAGGCGGCGTCCCACTGGGCCTTGGTGACGCCCATCTTGATGGCGATGGCGGCCATCTGGATCATCTCCGGGGCGTCGGGGCCGACCACATGGCAGCCCACCACCTTCTCGGTGGCGCAGTCGACCACCAGCTTCAGCAGGGCGCGTTCGTCGCTGCCGTTGAAGGCGTATTTCATGGGTTTCAGGCGGGCCAGGTAGATGTCGACCTTGCCGCAGACCTTGCGCGCGTCGGCCTCGCTGAGGCCCACCGAGCCGATCGGCGGCTGGGAGAAGACGGCGGACGCCACGGTCTCGTGATCGAACGCCGTGGGCCGGCCGTAGAACTCGGTCTCGGCGAAGGCCTGGCCTTCGCGGATCGCCACCGGCGTCAGGTTGATGCGGTCGGTGACGTCGCCCACCGCCCAGATGTTCTCGACATTGCTGCGCGAATGGTCGTCGACGGCCACCGCGCCCCGCTCGGTCAGCTTCACCCCGGCCGCCTCCAGGCCGAGTCCTTCCACATAGGGCTCGCGTCCCAGGCAGAGCATCACCACGTCGCTCTCGACCTCGTGGCCGTTGGAGAACCGGCTGAGCAGGCCGCCGGAGGTCTTCTCGATGGCGGTGTGCTGGGTCCCCAGGACCACGGTGATCCCGCGCTTCTCCATCTCCTCGGCCAGGTGGCTGCGGACGTCGTCGTCGAAGCCGCGCAGCACGTTCGGGCCGCGATGGACCAGGGCGGTCTCGACGCCCAGGCCGTTGAAGATGCCGGCGAACTCCACGGCGATGTAGCCGCCGCCGGCGATGACGATGCGCCTGGGCAGCTCTGGAAGGTGGAAGGCCTCGTTGGAGGAGATGGCGAGCTCCACGCCCGGCAGGTCCTTGGGCGCCCAGGGCCGCCCGCCGGTGGCGATCAGGATCTTGTCGGCGGTGCGGGTTCCGACCTTGTCGACTTCGACGGTGTGGGCGTCGAGCAGGCGGGCCTTGCCGTGCGCCAGCTCCGCGCCGGCGTTCTGCAGGTTGCGGACATAGATGCCGGAGAGCCGGGCGATCTCCTTGTCCTTTTCCGCCAGGAAGGCCTGCCAGTCGAACGTCGCGCCTTCGACCGTCCATCCGTAGCTCTTGGCGGTCTTGAAATGGTGGGAGAATTCCGAAGCGTAGACCATGAACTTCTTGGGCACGCAGCCGCGGATCACGCAGGTGCCGCCGACCCGATGCTCCTCGGCGACGGCCACCTTGGCGCCGGACATGGCCGCCAAGCGCGCGGCGCGCACCCCGCCGGAGCCCGCGCCGATCACGAAGAGGTCGTAGTCGTACTTGGCCACCGTCGGGCCTCCTTGGTTCGCTCGGCCGTTCAGGGCTCGAGGGTCATGACGCCGCCGTCCGCGCCGATCAAGGCGAGGTCGGCCAGATCTAGGAACAGGCCATGGTCGACCACGCCGGTGACGCTTTTCAGCGCCGCCGCCAGGGCCGCCGGCTCCTCGATCCGGCCGCAAGCTGCGTCATAGATGAGGTTGCCCCCGTCAGTTCGCACGGGGCCGCCGTCGGTTACCCGCAGCCGCGGCATCATGGCGATGTCGAATTCGCTGAGCACGTCGCAGATCCGCAAGGCCGTGGTCTTGTGCCCGAAGGCCACCACCTCGATCGGCAGGGGGAATTTTCCCAGCGTCTTCACCTGCTTGGCGGCGTCGGCGATCACCACGCAGCGGCCCGAGGCCTCCCACACCAGCTTCTCGCGCAAGAGCGCCGCGCCGCCGCCCTTGATCAGCGAAAGCCCCGGCCCGATCTCGTCGGCCCCGTCGACGGTGAGGTCGATGGCCCGCGTCTCGCCCAGTTCGGCGATGGCAAGGCCGAAGCTGGACGCCAGGTCGGCGGTGGCCTGCGAGGTCGCCACGCAGGTGACGTTCAGGCCCCGCGCCGCCAGGGCGCGCACGAACCAGGCCGCGGTCGAGCCGGTGCCCAGGCCCACCACCATGCCGGTCTCGACAAGCGCCGCGGCGGCCTCGCCCGCGGCCCGCTTCTGATCGTCCGCCGAGCTCAACCCAACCCCCGCTCATCCCCGCGAAGGCGGGGACCCAGGCTTTTTTCGTTGCGGCGCGCAGACCTATCGCGGCGGCGCCAACCCAGACTCAGAAGCACCAAAACACCTGGGTCCCCGCCTTCGCGGGGATGAGCGGAAGGGAAGATCATGCCTTTCCCTTCGCCGCGCGGGCGGCCAGTTTGCGGGCGCGGAACTTGGCCGCCCAGCCTTCGCGCTGCACCTGGGCCGAGCGTTCGACGGCCAGGGCGTCGGCGGCCACGTCCTTGGTGATCACCGAGCCGGAGCCGGTGTAGGCGCCCGGCCCCACCTTCACCGGCGCCACGAGCGCGGTGTTCGAGCCGATGAAGGCGCCCTCGCCCACGTGGGTCTCGTGCTTGTCGAAGCCGTCGTAGTTGCAGAAGATCGTGCCGGCGCCGATGTTCGCGCCCGCCCCCACCGAGCCGTCGCCCAGGTAGGTCAGGTGGTTGGCCTTGGCGCCCTTGCCGACCGTGACCTTCTTGACCTCGACGAAGTTGCCGATGTGGGCGTCCTCGCCGATGTCGGCGCCGGGCCGCAGGCGGGCGTAGGGGCCGATCAGGGCGCCGGGGCCTACACGGGCGCCCTCCAGGTGGCTGAAGGCGCGGATCACGGCGCCGGTCTCCACCGTCACGCCCGGCGCGAAGACCACGAACTGCTCGACCGTCACGCCCGCGGCGATCTCGGTGTCGTAGGAGAAGTGCACCGTCTCCGGCGCCGGCATGGCCACGCCGTCGGCCAGCGCCTGGGCGCGGCGGCGATCCTGGAAGATGCGCTCGGCCTGGGAGAGCTGCATCGGCGTGTCGCACCCCATCACCGCGCTCTCGGGGACGATTGCGGCCCGGGTCGCGGCCTTGTCGTCGGCGGCGAGGGCCACGATCTGGGTGAGGTAGTACTCGCCCTTGGCGTTGTCGTTGGTGGTGCGGTCCAGCCAGCCGAACAGGCGGGCCTTGTCGGCGCAGAGCATGCCCGCGTAGCAGGTCCGCACGGCCAGTTCGGCCGGACTGGCGTCCTTCGGCTCGACGATTCGGCTGACCTCGCCCCTCGCAGTCATCATCATTCGCCCGTAGAGCAGCGCGTCCACCGGCTCGAAGCCCAGCAGGGCCAGGTCCGCGCCCTGCCCGCGCAGCTCGAACAGCGGCTCCAGGTCGGCGGGGGCGAGCAAGGGGCAGTCGCCGTTTGTCACCAGGACGTCGCCCTCGAAACCGGCCAGGGCCTCCCGCGCCGCCATCACCGCATGGCCGGTGCCGAGCGGCGGGTCCTGCACGGCCACCGCGCCCTCGCCCAGCCGGCGGACGACAAGGTCGCGCACGGCGGAGGGGCCGGCGCCCACCACCACCACGATCCTCTCGCAGCCCGTCGCTTCGACGGTGTCGATCACCCGCTCGAGCAGGCCGCGCCCGCCCACCTTGTGCAGCACCTTGGGCGTGGCGGACTTCATCCGCGTGCCTTGTCCGGCGGCGAGGATTACGGCGGCGCGCGCGGTCATCAGGCAGGGTCTCCGGGCCGAGTCAGCAATCTTGCTGCGTGGCTTACCAAGCCTTGGCGCCGGGCGCGAGAAGCGGCTAGCTTCCGGGCCTTCGTCGGGGAGTAGTTCATGAAACGTCGCGTCGGTCTCGCCACCCTTCTGTCCGCCTGCGCCATCGGCGCCGTCACCACCGCCTGGGCCGCGCCCCCTCCGATGGACTCGAAGGCGCTGGAGGCCAGGTTCGACGCCCAGATCGACCCGGCCGAGATGGGGACCTGGCTGAAACTGCTGGCCGCCGAACCCAACCACGTGGGATCGGTCCACGACAAGACCAACGCCGAATGGATCGCCGCCCAGCTCAAGTCGTGGGGCTGGGACGCCAAGATCGAGACCTTCAGCGTGCTCTATCCGACTCCGATCAGCGAGGCCCTGGAGCTGGTGGGCGGGCCCGGCGCGCCGTTCAAGGCGACCCTGCAGGAGCCGCCGGTCCCCGGCGACCAGCCGACCTACACCAAGGACGCCCTGCCGGCCTATGTCGCCTTCCAGGGCGACGGCGACGTCACCGCCCCGCTGGTCTACGCCAACTACGGCATGCCCGAGGACTACCTGGCGCTGGAGCGCATGGGCGTCTCGGTGAAGGGCAAGATCGTCATCACCCGCTACGGCGGCGGCTGGCGCGGCCTGAAGCCCCTGCTCGCCCAGATGCACGGGGCGGCCGGGGCGCTGATCTATTCCGATCCCAAGGACGACGGCTACGCCACCGACGACGTCTATCCGAAGGGCGCGGCGCGCCCGGCCCATGGCTTCCAGCGCGGCTCGGTGGCCGACATGCCGATCTATCCGGGCGATCCGCTGACGCCGGGGGTCGGCGCCACCAAGGACGCCAAGCGGATCGACCGCAAGGACGCGCCGGTCATCCTGAAGATCCCCTGCCTGCCGATCTCCTACGGCGACGCCCAGGTGCTGCTGGCCTCGCTGAACGGCCCGGTGGCGCCGGCCAATTTCCGCGGCTCGCTCCCGATCACCTACCACGTCGGCGGCGGCGAAGGCTCCGGCAAGGCCCACCTGGCGGTCCAGTCCGACTGGTCGCAGAAGACGCTCTACGACGTGGTCGGCACGCTGAAGGGCTCGGAGGCCCCCAACGACTGGATCGTGCGCGGCAACCACCACGACGGCTGGGTGATGGGCGCGTCCGACCCCCTGAGCGGCCAGATCGCGCTGCTAGCCGAGGCCAAGGCCTTCGGCGCCCTGATGAAGACCGGTTGGAAGCCCAAGCGGACCATCGTCTACACGAGCTGGGACGGTGAAGAGCCCGGCCTGCTGGGCTCCACCGAATGGGCCGAGACCCACGGCGACGAGCTGAAGGCCAAGGGCGTCGTCTATATCAACACCGACGGCAACGGCCGCGGCTTCTTCCGCGCCGAGGGCAGCCACGCCTTCCAGCACTTCGTCAACCAGGTGAGCGCCGACGTGAAGGACCCGGAGACCGGCGTCTCGGTGCGCGACCGCGCCCGGGCCCGGCTGGCGGTGGGCCTGTCCGAAGGCGGCGGCGGGGGCCGTGGCGAAGGCCAGTCGCCGCAGATGAAGGCCGCGGCCAACGATCCCAGCAAGGATATCCCGCTCGGCGCCCTGGGCTCCGGCTCCGACTATTCGGCCTTCCTGCAACACCTGGGCGTGCCGTCGATCGACTTCGGCTACGGCGGCGAGGGCGAAAGCGGCGGGGTCTATCACTCGCTCTACGACGACTATCAGCACCACTCGACCTTCGTGGACCCGGGCTTCGCCTATGACGCCACCCTGGCCAAGACGGTGGGCCGCGCGGTCATGCGCCTGGCGGACACCGACCTGCCGGTGCAGCGCTACGGCGACTTCGCCGACACGGTGGCGACCTACCTCGACGAGGTGAAGAAGCTCGCCGACACCACCCGCGACACCGCCCGCACCCAGGCCCGCCTGCTCGGCGCCAACGCCTATCAGCTGGCCGCCGACCCGACCAAGCCGCACGCCAATCCGGCGCCGTTCGCCGCCTCGCCGACGACGGACTTCGCGGCCCTGGACGGCGCGGTCGGCAAGCTGAAGGCCAGCGCGGCGGCCTTCGACGCGGCGCTGTCGGCCAAGGGCGAGGGGCTGAACAAGGCCCAGCGCGCCAGGCTGGACGCGGTGATCCGCCCGCTGGACCAGACCATGCTGCGCCCGGAAGGCCTGCCGGGCCGACCCTGGTACATGAACATGGTCTACGCGCCCGGCCGCTTCACCGGCTATGGCGCCAAGACCTTGCCGGGGGTGCGCGAGGCCATCGAGGAGCGGCGGTTCGACGACGCCCAGAAGTACGTCGGCCTCACCAGCCAGGCGCTCGTCGCCTACGCTGGCGAGCTCGACCGGGCGACCGCCATCCTCAATGGGGGCTGATCGGGCGGGGGGCCAGTCAAAAACGGCGGCGCTTTCGGGCGCCGTCATCGCCTTCGACCTGGACGGCACCCTGGTCGACACCGTCCACGACCTGGTCGGCACGCTCAACTGGCTGCTGGCGACCGAGGGCCTGGCGGCCCTGTCGCTGGATGCCGCGCGGCCGTTTATCGGCCGCGGCGCGCGCTGGCTGATCGAGCGGGGGTTCCAGGCCGCCGACGCGCCCCTGGAGCCCGGGCAGGTCCAGCCTCTGCTCGACCGCTTCCTGGTCCGCTACGAGGCCCATATCGCCGATGAGAGCCGGCCCTTCCCCGGCTGCATCGCCGCCCTGGAGGCGCTGAGGGCGAAGGACGCCAAGCTGGTGGTCTGCACCAACAAGCTGACCCGCCTTTCCGCCGCCTTGCTCGACGCGCTCGACATGAGCCGGCTGTTCGACGCGGTGATCGGCTCCGACCGGGCCCCGGCCATCAAGCCCGACGCGCGCCACCTGCTCACCGCCATCGCCGAGGTCGGCGGCGACCCGGCGCGCGCGGTCCTGGTGGGCGACGCCGGCACCGACGCCGGCGCGGCGCGCGCGGCGAAGGTGCCGCTGATCCTGGTCAGCTTCGGCTACACCGAGACGCCGGCCCGCGACCTGGCCCCCGACATCCTCATCGACCACTTCGACGAGCTGCCGAACGCCTGCGTGCGCCTGCTCGGCGCTTGCGAGCCGTAAGCCCTCGGGCTATACGCCCCCTCCTTCGCGAAGCGCGCCAAGCCTTCGCGCGAGCGGATGCGTAGCTCAGCGGGAGAGCACCTCGTTCACACCGAGGGGGTCACAGGTTCAATCCCTGTCGCATCCACCATCGCCGCCTTGGCGAGCGGCGCGCCCGCATCGCAGATTCCGTCTCGACCCGGCGAATTGGGCGACAGCAGCTTCGGTCGTGACGTTATTCGAAAGGCTCCTCAAATCTGGAGCCTCCGATGTCACAACTTGCCGCCTCATCGCACCCCATCTTATTTGTACGTACAAGCCCTTGCGCGCGATAAATTCCGTACATACATTTATGCCGTGGAGATCGAGTTCGACCCCGACAAGAGCGAGGCGAATTCGGCGCGCCGAGGCCTTCCTTTTTCAGGGGTGACCGAGTTCGATTGGACCACAGCCCTGGTGGTCGCCGACACGCGCCACGCCTACCCGGAACCTCGGTTCCTGGCTCATGGACTGATCGGCGGCCGCCTCCATGCGGTGGTCTTCACGCCAACGGCCACTGGCGTTCGCGTGATCAGCTTCCGCAAGGCCAATGCGAGAGAGGTCAAGAAATATGCCCAAGCCCGACCCCGAACTGATTGACGACGAAAACCCAGAATGGACGGAGGAGATGTTCGCCCGCGCGCGTCCTGCCGCCGAGGTCATGGGCGAGGCCTTCATGGAAATGGCCCGCAAGCCCGGCCGGCCCAAGACGGTCGCGCCGAAAGAGCCTGTGACCATCCGGTTGGACTCCGCGATCGTCCAACGGCTGCGCGCCAGCGGCAAGGGGTGGCAGACCCGCGTGAATGACGAGTTGGCTCGGCTGATCGCCAAAGGCGCGCTTTAGCGGGAGAGCGCCTCGTTCACACCGAGGGGGTCACAGGTTCAGTCCCTGTCGCATCCACCATCGCTTTCTGGAAATCGCGTGCCTCGCGGGTCTTGCGCTCCGGACACGGGGCGCCAAATTGGAACCCCTCACAGGAGTTCCCCTAGGTGACGTCCCCCTTCGACGGCTATGAGGTCGAACCGCGGCTGCGCCCTCGGGCCGCCCGCTACGACTTCGACCTCGACGGCGCGCTGGATGCGGTGGTGGTGCTGGAAGCCCGGGTTCCGGCCGACGCCTTCACGGCCGCCTCACTGGGCACGGATCGGTTGGGCAACGGCATCGTGCTCGGAACCGAGGGCCTGGTGCTGACCATCGGCTACCTGCTGATGGAGGCCGACCGCGTCACCCTGACCGCCAACGACGGGCGCGAAGTCCCCGCCCACGTCCTGGGCTCCGATCCCGTGACCGGCTTCGGCCTGCTCCACGCGCTCGAACCCCTGCGGCTGCCCGGCCTGCCGCTGGGCGATTCCCGTCGGCTGAAGGCCGGCAGTTCGGTGATCCTGGCCGGCGGCGGCGGCCGCGCCCACGCCGCCGCGGGCCACGTCCTCACGCGCCAGCGCTTCGCCGGCTATTGGGAATACCTGCTCGAGGACGCGATCATCACCGAGCCGCCGCACCCCCACTGGAGCGGCGCGGCGCTGATCGGCGCGGCCGGCGAGCTGATGGGCGTCGGCTCGCTCACCATGCAGCACCGGACCGCCGACGGCGCGGTCGCGTCCAACAACCTGTTCGTGCCTTCGGAACTGCTGCCGCCCATCCTCGACGACCTGGCCAGCGGCCGGCCGGCGCATCCGCCGCGGCCCTGGCTTGGGCTCTTCGCCCAGGATGTCGGGCGCCATGTGCTGATTTCCGGCGTCAGCCCCGGCGGGCCGGCGGCGCGCGCCGAACTGCGCGCCGGGGACTCCATCCTCGCGGTCGGCGGCAGCGCCGTCGCCGACCTCGCCGACTTCTACAGCCGCGTATGGGCCTGCGGCCCGGCGGGCGCGACCATCCCCTTGCGGGTGCAGCGGGAAACCGACGTATTCGACCTGGAAGTCCGATCGGCCGACCGCATGGCCATGATGAAGAAGCGCCGCCTGAACTGAGGCCCGGTGGGCGACACCCCCGGGCGTCTGGCCCCATCCGCCTCGAAGCCGCCGGCCGATCGCCGAAGGTGCGCTTTAGCGGCGCTGTAGCCCCTGCTGCTCCATCCGCCACTTGAGCTGGTCGAAGCGGTCCTGGCCGAAGAACGGTTCGCCGCCGAAGGTCATCATGGGCACGCCCCAATGGCCGGCGGCGCGCTGGGCGGTCTGGTTTTCTTCCACCGCCGCGGCGAAGGGCTCGGGGTCGGCCTCGACCGCGGCGGCCATCTCGGCGAAGTCGAGACCCGCGCGGCTCGCCGCCTGAGCGAGGTGGTCGCCTTCGTGCCAGTTGTCGACGCCGCCGCCCCAGATGACGCGGCTGACCTCGTCGAGGAAGGCCAGGCCTCGGCCGCGCTGCGCCGCCGCCACGCCCAGGTGGGTCAGGCGGTGGATGTGGGGCTGCTTCATCCGGTAGCCCGCCTCCGGCGAGCGCTGCACGGGATCGGGCCGGGGCCAGCGGAACGGCAGGCCGAGGAAGGCCGCCTCGCGGAACACGTCGACCATGAAGTAGCGGACCCACAGGGGGTCCTGCTGCTCGAAGAACTCCGGCGTGCGCACCGCCAGGGGATAGACCGGCCGCACGTTGCAGGCGACGTCGTAGTCCCGCTCCAGCGCCGCCAGCCGGGGCGTCACCAGGTAGGAATAGGGCGAGCGGAAGGACCAGTAGAGGTCGTAGCTGAGCGTCATTCGTCGAACCCCGTCGTGATCCATTTTATTGTGACACAAGGTGTGCCATAAGTTTTCCGACAGCAAGTGGGGATGGCGAATGGATTGGCGCGCGATCGGTGCGGCGGCGGCCGCGGTCCTGGCGCTCTGGGCGGCGCCGGCGGCGGCCCAGCCCCCGGCTGCGGCCGCCGGCTATGACGGGCTGAAGGTGACCTTCTGCGGCACCTCGGGGCCGCTGCCGGTCAAGGACCGCGCCAAGGCCTGCGTGGCGATCCAGGCGGGCGACGCGCTCTACATGGTCGACGTCGGGCCGGAGTCGACGGAGAACATGCTGACCTGGCGGATGCCCATGGCCGCGGCGCGGGCGGTGTTCCTGACCCACCTGCACTCCGACCACATCGGCGAGGTCGGCGAGTTCAACCTGCAAAGCTGGGTGGCCGGCCGCCCGGCGCCGCTGGCCCTGGTGGGGCCGCCGGGGACCGAAAAGGTCGCCGCCGGCTTCAACGAAGCCTATGGCCCCGACCACGGCTTCCGCAACGCCCACCATGAACACGGGAGCGTCAAGCTGCCGATCGCCGCGGGGCTGCTGAAGGCGCAGGTGGTTCCGGTCCCGGCCGGCGGGACCGCGGTGGTCTGGAGCCAGGACGGCCTGACCGTCACCGCCATCGTCGTGCACCACAATCCGGTGACGCCGGCCTACGGCTACCGCTTCGACTACAAGGGCCGCTCGGTCGTGGTCAGCGGCGACACCATCAAGTGGCCGCCACTGGCCGCCGCCGCCAAGGGCGCCGACGTCCTGATCCACGAGGCGCAGAACGCCGACATGACCCGGCAGATGTCGCAGGGCCTGGCGATGATGGGCAACCCGCGGATGAGCTCGATCATGGCCGACACGCTCAGCTATCACACCACCCCGGTGGAGGCGGCGGATATCGCCCGCATGGCCGGCGTCAAGCGGCTCGTCCTCTATCACATCACCCAGGCGGGCCTGCCGATGTTCACCCCCGAGGCCTTCACCAAGGGCATGGACGCGGGCGGGCCGCTCGACTGGCGGATCTCGAAGGACGGCATGACCATCGAACTGCCGGCGAACGGTCAGGAGATCAGGTTCGGACAGTTCTGAAGGGACCGAGAGCCCCACTCTCCACCGCTCGCCCCGGCGAAGGCGGGGTCCAGATGGCGTGACTCAGACTTGGGCTCCATCAGCTCAGAGCTCGTCCAATCCGCCACCCAGCTTCATGATCTGGGTCCCGGCCTTCGCCGGGATGAGCGGGGTTTTGACCCTAGCCGTTCATCGGCGGCTGGTGCTGTTCGATCAGGTCGCTGCGTTCGGCTTCGCGCACGGCGCGGGTGACGTTTAGGCGGGTGAGGATCGCGGCCTCGCCATAGGCCGCGCGGGCCTTTTCCAGGGCGGAGCGCCAGGTCTGGTTGGCCAGGTTGTCGGTCTCGCCGGCGTAGACCACGGTAGGGCCTTCCTTGGTCAGCTTGGCGATCACGAAATTGGCCCCCGCCGGCGGCAGGAAGCGGTCTTCTTCGAAGGCGGTATAGCGGTAACGGGCGCCGGACTTTCCGGCGAGTTCGAACTGACGGCTCAACGCAACTCTCCACCCCTGGACGACGCGGTCTTCGGCCCGGCCGAGCGACCACGCGCCATTGTTCGACGCAGGCTTGGCCAAAAAGGGGCTCAGCTTGACCATAGAGGCCTTCTCCAGTTCGGACGGCCCAAGAAGGCCCGATGCGGGAACAACCGGCGCCGTAAGACGTTCGGGCGATGCGCCGCCTCTGTTAGGGTCATATCTCCTTAGGGAGCGCGACTCGAAAGTCGTCGCCCTGACCTCGGAGCCCCGCAAAGACTGTGGACACCTCGGCCGAATTCACTGTCAGGCGCGGCGGCGACCATCCCACAGTTGCGCTGACCGGGGACTGGACGGCCAACAGCCTGGGCGACGCCCCGGCGCGGCTGGCCCAGGCGATCCCGTCGGACCACGCGGTGGGCGTCGACATCCGCAAGGTCCGCCGGCTCGACACGGCCGGAGCCTACGCCCTGATCCGCGCGATCGGCCGCGACTTCGACCTGAAGGCCGTCCAGGCCCGGCCGGAGAGCGCGCGGCTGCTGGAGCTGGTGGGCGCGGCGGTGAGCGTGGAGCCGGTGGCGGTCCAGCCCCCTCGGGGTTTCCACGAGATGACCGTGCGGATCGGCAAGGGCGTCTCGAACGTCGCCTACGAGTGGATCGACACCCTGGCCTTCCTCGGCCACCTGCTGGTGGTGGTGGCGCGCGCCATCGTCTTCCTGTTCACCAATCCCAAGCGGATCCGCTGGGCGGCGATCTTCTCCCTGGCCGAGCGGGCGGGCCTCGACGCCATCCCGATCGTCGCCGTGACGTCCTTCTTCATCGGCGCGGTGGTGGGGCTGCTGGGGGCCAACATGCTGCGCCAGTTCGGCGCGGAGGTGTTCGCCGTCGAGCTGATCGGCATCGCGGTGCTGCGCGAGTTCAACATCATCATCACCGCGGTGCTGCTGGCCGGCCGGTCAGCCTCCAGCTTCGCCGCCGAGCTCGGCTCGATGAAGATGAACCAGGAGATCGACGCCATGCAGGTGATGGGCGTCGATCCGTTCGAGGCCCTGGTCCTGCCGCGCTTCGTGGCGCTGCTGGCGATCATCCCGCTGCTGACCTTCGTGGCGACGCTCGCCGGCCTGTTCGGCGGCATGGTGGTGGTCTGGACCGCGCTGGACCTGGGGCCGGCCTTCTTCCTTCAGCGGATCGTCGACAACGTGGGCGCCGTCCATTTCTGGGTCGGCATGTCCAAGGCGCCGGTGATGGCCGCGGTGATCGCCGGCATCGGCTGCCGCCAGGGCCTGGAAGTCGGCGGCGACGTCGAGAGCCTGGGCCGGCGGGTGACGGCGGCGGTGGTGCACGCCATCTTCGCGATCATCATGATCGACGCCGCCTTCGCGCTCCTCTTCATGAAGCTGAACATATGAGCGACGCCTCGCCTCCCCCCGCGGTCGACGAGGCCGACCTCACCGACGACGAGCTGCTCGACACCGAGGGCCCGGCGGTGGAGGTGCACGGACTGGTCTCGGCCTTCGGCGACAACCTGGTCCACGACGGGCTCGACCTGATCTGCCGACGCGGCGAGGTGCTGGGCGTGGTCGGCGGCTCCGGCGCCGGCAAGTCGGTGCTGCTCAACACCATCATCGGCCTGCGCCGGCCGCAGGCGGGAATCGTGCGGGTCTTCGGCCAGGACATCGAGCACGCCTCGCGGCGGCGGTGGACGGCGATCGAGCGGCGCTGGGGCGTGCTGTTCCAGCAGGGCGCGCTCTTCTCGAACCTCACGGTGCGCGAAAACGTCGCCGCGCCGATGTTCGAGCACACCAACCTGCCCCGGAAGGAAATCTACGACCTCAGCGACCTGAAGACCGCCCTGGTCGGCCTGCCGGCCAACGCCGGCGACCTGAAGCCTGCGGAGCTGTCCGGCGGGATGCGCAAGCGCGCCGGCCTGGCCCGCGCGCTCGCCCTGGACCCGGAGCTGCTGTTCCTGGACGAGCCCACCGCCGGCCTCGACCCGATCAGCGCGGCGGCCTTCGACGAACTGATCAAGGACCTGTCCGACAGCCTGGACCTGACGGTGTTCATGATCACCCACGACCTCGACACCCTCTACGAGATCACCGACCGCGTGGCGGTGATCGCCGACAAGAAGGTGGTCGCCACCGCGCCGGTGCGAGAGCTCGAACACAACAACCACCCCTGGATCAAAGAGTATTTCCTGGGGCCCCGCGGCCGCGCCGCGGCTAAGGTGAAGACGGAAGCCTGATGGAAAAGAACGCCAACTACGCCCTGGTGGGCCTCTCCTCGCTGATCCTCTTCGTAGGACTGGTGATCTTCGTCGTCTGGCTCGCGAGGGTGTCGTTCTCGCAGGAGTACGACCTCTACGACATCGTCTTCGACGGGCCGGTGCGCGGCCTGAACCAGGGCGGCGAAGTCCACTTCAACGGCATCAAGGTGGGCGAGGTCACCAAGATCGCGCTCGACCGCACCAACCCCGCTCGCGTGATCGCCCGGGCGCGGGTGACGTCCGACGTACCGATCCGCGTCGACAGCTACGCCACCCTGGAGCCGCAGGGCATCACCGGCGTGAATTACGTCCAGATCACCGCCGGCACGCCGTCCAAGCCGCTGCTCAAGGTGGTGGAGCGCGCGAAGTGCCAGAGCAACGGCCTGAGCACCTGCATCCCGATCCTGAAGAGCCAGCGCAGCGCGCTCTCCGACCTGCTGGAGGGCGGCGGCACGGTGCTGACGCGGACCATCGAGGCGCTGGACCGGGTGAACCGCGTGCTGTCCGACCAGAATATCAAGACCTTCGGCGCGGCGCTCTCAGACGCGCAGGCGGTGACCGCCGAGGTCCGCGAGCGCAAGGAGATCGTCGCCGACGCCCAGAAGCTGATCCAGGACCTGGATACAGCCACCCAGCACGCCGACGGCATCCTGGTCTCCACCCAGGGGCTCGTGGACGGCGACGCCAAGCGCAGCCTGAAGAATATCGCCGACGCCGCCGACGAGGCCAAGCAGACGGCCCATGACCTGCGCGGCATGGTCGACAAGCTGCAGGGCCCGACCGCCGACTTCGCCAACAGCGGCCTGCCGCAGATCACCAGCGCCATCGTCGAGCTGCAGAAGGCCGCGGAATCGCTGCAGCGGCTGGTCAACGAGATCCAACGCAGCCCGGCGGGCGCCCTGGGCAAGGGACCGTCCGAAGAAGTGAAGGTGAAGCCATGACCCGCCGCATCCTCGCGCTCGCCGCCATCGGCGCCTGCGCCCTGGCCCTCAGCGGCTGCATCTCGCTGCTGCCCAAGACAAAGGTCGCCCAGATGTACCGCTTCGGGCCCCCGCCCGCCGCCGCGTCGGCGGCGCAGGCGGGGAACGTCTCGGTCTTCCGCACCAACGGCGACTTCCAGGAGGAGGCGGCCGACGACCGCCTTCTGACCGTCAGCGGCGGCAAGGCGGCCTATGTCGCCGAGGCGCGCTGGGTGGCCCCGGCCCAGGTGCTGTTCGACCAGGCGGTCGCCAACGCCTTCGACGCCAGCCCCGTGCGCCTGATCGCCCGCGGCCAGCAGGGCCACGCGGCCTATGCGCTGCGGATCGACGTCCGCAGCTTCGAGGCCCGCTACGACTCCGGGCTGAACGGAGCGCCCACCGTGGTGGTGTACATCCATGCGGCCCTGACCAAGGCCGACCAGTCCAGCGTCGGCGAGAGCGATTTCGAGGCGCGCGTGCCGGCGTCGGACAACCGCGTGGGCGCGATCGTCGCGGCCTACGACAAGGCGGCGACGGAGGTCATCAGCAAGCTGGTCGCCTGGACCGGGACCAAGGCGGTCTAAGCTTCGATCCCCGCCTGCCGCTTGGCGGCGGTGACGGTGTTCTGGAGCAGGACGGCCACGGTCATCAGGCCCACGCCGCCCGGCACCGGGGTGATCCAGCCGGCCACGCGGCTGGCGGACTTGAAGTCCACGTCGCCGACCACCTTGGTGCGCCCGGCGGCGGCCTTTTCCGGATCGTCGAAGGGCACGCGGTTGATGCCGACGTCGATCACCGCGGCGCCCGGCTTGATCCAGTCGGCGGTGATCATCCGCGGACGGCCCACCGCGGCCACCAGGATGTCCGCCTCGCGGCAGACCGCCGGCAGGTCGACGGTGCGGGAGTGGGCGATGGTCACCGTGCAGTCGGCCTGCAGCAGGAGCTGGGCGATCGGGCGGCCCACGAGCACGGACCGGCCCACCACCACGGCGCGCTTGCCCGCGAGGTCGCCCACGGTCTCACGCAGCAGGATCATGCAGCCCAGCGGCGTGCAGGGGGTCAGGGCCGGCTGGCCGCTGGCCAGGCGCCCCGCGTTGACCACGTGCAGGCCGTCGACGTCCTTGTCCGGGTTGATCGCCGCCAGCACGGCCTTTTCGTCGAGCCCCTTGGGCAGCGGCAGTTGGACCAGGATGCCGTGGATCAGCGGATCGACGTTCAGCTCGCCCACCAGGCGCAGGAGCTCGTGCAGGCTGGTGTCGGCGGGCAGGCGATGGGTGACGGAATGCATGCCCACGGCGAGCGAGTGCTCGCCCTTGGACCGGACGTAGATCTCGCTGGCCGGGTCGGCGCCGACCAGCACCACCGCCAGGCCGGGCTGGAGGCCGTGGCTGGTCTTCAGCTCCGCCACCTGGGCCGCCACGTCGGCGCGCAGGCGCTCGGCGTAGATCTTGCCGTCGATCAAGTTGGCGGGAGACTCGGGCATGGGCGGCTCCTGGAATGGCGCCCCGACTAGCCGCTTGAGGTCCCTAGCGCAAATCCCGGGCGCGACGCAGCCACGCGGCCAGGGCCCAGACGTGGGACTCGCGGTCGAGCCGGACCAGGGCCTCTTGCGGGGTCATCCATTCGAGGGTGTGGTCGTCCTCGACCTTCAGCTCCGGCGCCTCGCCCTCCAGGCGGGCGGCGAAGAAGGTCCCGCGGGTGTTGACGCTCGAGCCGTCCTCGTTGGTGAAATAGTGGTCGGCGCGGGCGACCTCGGCGCCGACGGCCACCTTCAGCCCCGCCTCCTCGCCGCATTCGCGAGCGGCCGCCTGCGGGGCGGTCTCGCCCGGGTCGAGGCCGCCGCCGGGCAGGTCGAGGCGCTCGCCGCCGCTTTCGAAGGTCACCCGCACCACGGCGATCTCATCCCCGCGCGGGACGATCACAAAGCCCGCAGGCCGGTCCGGATAGGACCGCCCAGGCTCAGGCTGGCCGAACTGCGGGACGTTCATCAGTCGATCGAATAGAAGGCCGGATAGGGATCGACCTTGCCCGACAGGATGTCCGCCAGCGGCGTCGGCCGCCAGCCCACGGTCTGCTTGTTCGCCCCGCGCCAGGCCGTGACGATCATGTCGCGCAGCTCCGAAGCGCCGATGGCGACCTGCTTGGTGGCGAAGGCCGCGCCGCGCGGATCGCCGGACTTGAAGCCGCCGGCCTTCTCCAGCTCGTAGAGCGGGACCACCTGGCCCCCCGTGGCGGCGAGGTAGGCGCCGACCTGCTGGATGTCGACACCGGCGTCGGCGGCGTGCAGCGGGCTCATCGCCTTCTCCACATCGGCCTGGGTGACCGCCCGGCGCACCAGGGCGCCCTCGAAATCGGCGTGCAGGGTCCTCGACGTGGAATAGCCGCCGGGGTTCGGATAGTCGCCCCAGCCGTTGAAATGGACGCTGACATGCAGCGGCTGGCTGCCGTCGCCGACGAAGTGCGACAGGTATCCGATGTCGATCAGGATCTGCCTCTCGCGCCGCACGCGGTCGGCGGTGAAAAAGGCCTTGTGCGCCGCCCACGCCGGGTTGGACTCGGCGAACTTGAGCGCCTTCCAATAGGCGAAATCCTCGGTCACCTGCTGGTAGTATTCCAGGATGCTGTAGGGCAGGTAGCCGGCCTTCCAACTGTCCTGGCCGACCGCCTGCAGCGCCTTTTCATAGTCTTGGCGCGTCGCCGGCAGGGCGGCCGCCTTCGGGCCCCCGAGGACCGTTCCGTCGTCGTTGAGGTCCAGGAAGTGGCCCTGGTCGCGGTCGCTGTCGAAGGCCTTGCCGGCGCGCTTGATGCGGTCGGGCTCGCGGCTGTACTCGCCGACGTCGACGATCGCCTGCGGCGTCTTGAGGAAAGCCGGCAGCTCGGCCGGCAGGGCCCGCATGGCCGCCACGCCGATCATCCGGTGGCCCGAGCCGCCCCAGGCGAAGACGGCGCCGGGCGCGGCGATGACGAGGGCGGCGAGGCCGGCGATGAGGGCGCGTTTCATGCCCTCCGGTTTGTCGGCTCGCCTCCCCGATGGCAAGGGGGGTTCAGGCGATCTTCAGCGCCGCCTCGACGCGGGCGATCCAGGCCTGCACGCGGGGGTATGGGCCAAGCTCGAAACCGCCTTCGTGGGCGACGCGGGTGTAGGCCACCAGGGCGACGTCAGCGAGGCTGACGCACGCTCCGACCAGAAACGGCGCGGCCGCCAGGCCATCCTCCAGTCGCTGCAGGGCCGCGGCGCCGCGCTCGACGATCCGCGATTCCAGGTCAGCCACGGCCCTGCCCAGGTAGCGAACGTGGAAGCGGGCCACGGCGACATAGGGTTCGTGGCTGTACTGCTCCCAGAACATCCACTCGAGCATCTTCGCCCGCTCGTAGGCGTCGGCGGGGATCAGGGCCGAGCCCTCGGCCAGATGCAGGATTATGGCGTTCGATTGGGCCAGGGGGCGGCCGTCGTCGAGGATCACGGCGGGCACCTGCCCGGCCGGATTCAGCGCCAGGAACTCGGCCGTACGACTCTCCGACTTCAGGATGTCGGTCTCGATCCAGTCGTAGGAAAGCCCCAGGGAATCGGCGACCCACTTCACCTTCAGGCAGTTTCCGGAGATGGAATCCCCATAGATTTTCATGAAACCCTCCCCTGCTCGCGGCGCGGATAAGGCGGCGATCCGCCTGGGCGCGCAAGCGATGTCGCCTAACGTCGCCTGTTAGAGTTGCTGACAGGCCAAGGGGCCGCAGCCCGCGCGGGGTTGGCAGCCCCGGCCAGTCCGGCTAGGTTCGTCGGCGCACCAGTTCAACGACGAAGGAGGACGCCGTCATTCGACGCCGCCTCGCCGCCCTGGCAGTTTTGCCCCTGATATTCCTCGGTTCCACCGCCCAGGCTGCGCCTGCGGATCCGGTCGGCGACCTGATCATGTCCGTGGTCACGGGCGCCCTGCCCTCCGGCCCCGGCTGGAACCTGAAGGCCACGCTCTATCACGCCGGCGCCAAGGGCGTGGGCGCGCTGGACGCCCTGGGCTGCAAGGTCGTGGCCATGCGCACCGTCGCCGTCGACAAGAACCTGATCCCCAAGCGCAGCGTGCTGTTCATCAAGGAAACCGTCGGCCTGAAGATGCCCGACGGCTCGGTCCACGACGGCTACTGGTACGCCTCCGACGCCGGCAGCGCGATCAAGGGCAAGCGCATCGACCTCTACACCGGCAAGAACGCCGGCTCGATGGGCGCGGTCCGCAGCCTGAACCTCGCCAGCCTGACCGCCGTCAAGGTCGGCGACTTCGAAGGCTGCCCGCCAGGCTAGAGCTCCGGCTCGCCCAAACATTTCCCCGGACCGCGCGCCCGCCGACTCCTCGGCGCCGATCAGCTTGTCTGGAGAATCCCTTGATCGAAAAACCGAATTTCTTCGTCTTCACCGGCGGACCCGGGGTCGGCAAGACGACGCTCATTCGCCATCTTGAAAGCCTGGGCGAGCGGGTGGTCGAGGAGACCCATCGCGCGGTCATCGCCGAGCAGGCGGCGGCCGGCTGTTCCGCCGTGCCCTGGGACGACCACGCGGCCTACTGCGACCAGTGCGTCCGGCGCGACATCGCCAAGTTCGACGCCCTGGCCCACGAGACGGGCCGCGTGTTCTTCGACCGCAGCATTCTCGACGGCTTCGACCCGAGGTGGAATGCGCCGGGCGAACTGATCGCCGCGGCGCAGGCGCGCCGGTACAACCGCCAGGTTTTCGTCTTTCCGCCGTGGTTCGAAATCTACGAAACCGACGCCGAGCGCCGCCAGGACTGGGCGGAGGCGGAGGCCACGTTCGGGCGCATTCTTCGCGGGCTCGCGCGCTTCGGCTACACGCCGGTCATTATGCCCAAGGCTCCGCTTGCCGAGCGCGCCGCCTTTGTGCTGGACCACGCCTTGCGAGCGGCCCCGAGTCCGCCCTAGGGTCCGCTGCCTTCCCTTCCCCTGATCGGACACACAGACGATGCTGAACCGCCGCGCCATGCTCCTGTCCACCGGCGCCGCGGCGGCGGCCGCCGGACTGGCGCGCCCCACGCTCGCGGCCGGCGATCCGCAGCTTTCGGCCCTGTTCGACGCCTTCTTCAAGGAGGGCCTGCACCAGCGTCCGGAGAGCGCCACCCAGCTCGGCCTGGACAAGGGCGCGAACGCCGGCCTGAAGGCCAAGCTCGACGACCCCTCCAGCGCCGGCCGCGCGGCCTCCCGGGCGCTGAACGCCGACCAGTTGCGCCGGCTGCAGGCGATCGACCGGGTCAGGCTCACCGGCCCCGACCGGCTGAACTACGACGTGGTGCTCTACACCCGCCAGTCGACGGCCCGCACCCAGAGCTTCGACTTCGGCGGCTCGGCCTTCAGCCCGTCCACCTATGTGCTGAGCCAGCTCACCGGCTCGTACCAGTCGACGCCCGACTTCCTCGACACCAAGCACACGATCAACACCGCCGAGGACGCCGACGCCTATCTCTCGCGCCTGTCGGCCTTCGGCGACCAACTGAACGCCGACACCGACCGGCTGGCGCACGACGTGGCGCTGGGAATCGTCCCGCCGGACTTCATCCTGGACTTGACCCTGGACCAGATGAGCAAGACCGTGGCCCCGGCCGACAAAGCGCTGGTGGTCACCTCCATCGCCCGGCGCGCCGCGGACAAGGGCCTGGGCGACCGCTACGGCAAGGACGCGGCGAAGATCTACGGCGAAAAGGTGCTGCCGGCCCTGGAGCGGCAACTGGCGGCCACCCGCAAGCTGCGCGCCACCGCGGTCCATGACGCCGGCGTCTGGCGCTTCAAGGACGGCCCGGCCTTCTACGAAGCCGCCCTCAACTCCACGACCACGACGAAGTACACGCCCGACGAGGTGCACAAGATCGGCCTCGAACAGGGCAAGGAGATCTCGGCGCGCATCGACGGGCTGCTGAAGAAGGAAGGCCTGACCCAGGGCTCCATCGCCGAGCGGATCAAGCACCTCTACGCCGACCCCAAGCAACTGTTCGCCAACACCGACGCCGGCAAGGTCGAGGCCATCGCCTACTGCAACCGCCGGCTGGACGAGATCCGCCCGCGCCTGCCCAGCGTCTTCAACCGCGTGCCGCCCTACAAGTTCGAGGTGCGCCGCGTGCCCGTGCAGACCGAGGCCGGCGCGGCCTCGGCCTTCAGCCAGGGCCCGGCGATCGACGGCTCGCGGCCGGGCATCGTCTATTTCAACCTGCACGACAGCGCCGAATGGCCGAGGTTCTGCCTGTCGACCACTATCTTCCACGAGGGCCTGCCGGGCCACCAGCTCGAGGGCGGGCTGGCGCTCTCCAACGCCGACCTGCCGCTGATCCGCAAGTCCACCGGCTTCTCCGGCTACGGCGAGGGCTGGGCGCTCTACGCCGAGCAGTTGGCCGACGAGATCGGCATGTACGACGACGATCCGCTGGGCCGCATCGGCTACCTGAAGTTCCAGCTCTTCCGCGCCAACCGCTGCGTGGTCGACACCGGCATCCACCACATGCGCTGGAGCCGCGAGCAGGCGATCGCCCGATTCGTCGAGAACGAGGGCGAGGCCCCCGGCTTCGCCGCCCGCGAGGTCGAACGTTATTGCGCCACGCCGGGGCAGGCCTGCTCCTACAAGCTCGGCCACACCACCATCGTCAACCTGCGCGCGCGGGCCAAGGCGGCCCTGGGCGGGAAGTTCGACATCAAGGATTTCCACGAGACGGTGCTGAGCGGCGGCCGCGTGCCGCTGGATATCCTCGACCAGACGGGTGACGCCTGGATCGCGGCCCGGAAGGGCGCCTGACCCCCGTAAGGCGCCGAAATCGAAGGCGATCCCGACGATCGGGGGTGGTTAATCCCCCTCCAGGCGAGTCCGATTGCGCTGTCCGTTAAAGTTTGCGTAACGTCGTAAGCAAGCGCTCAGGGGCTGTGCGCGGCGTCGATGGCATCATCGATGCAAAGGACGTCCTGAGGGCCAATTGGGGCAAGTCGTGTTCAAGAGTGAGACAGCGCAAGTGAGCATTTCCAACAGGTACTCGGGTTCGCGCGCGATCAAGGCCTTGGCCGCCGCGGCGGGCCTCGCGGCGCTGGCTGTCGCCTCGCACGCCTCGGCCGCGCAGGAGATCAAGCTCGAAAACGCCAGCATGGACACGAACTACCTCGCCTACGTCAACGGCGAGCACGTCTATTCCAACGGCGTGACCTTCACGGTCCAGGATTTCAACGATCCGGGCCACGCCAACGCCGTGTCCGGCCCGCAGTACGACCTGTTTGGGTTCTGCGTCGACATCTACCACAACATGTCCCTGGGCGGCCTGAACCTGGTCTATCAGAACAACGAGAGCCTGACGGTCACCGATCCGCTGCCGAGCAACTTCGGCCCGACCGCGCCGGCCAACGTCGTCTCCCCGACGCAGCTCGCCGCGCTGACCAACCTGATCGACACCGGTTGGCTGCTGCACCAGAACGAAACCGGCCAGACCACGGCGCAGAAGGCGGTCACCGAGCTGCAGCTCGCCGCGATCCAGGCGGCGATCTGGAAGGTGGAGAATCCCACGGCGACCGTGACGATCGACGCCAGCCAGGCGAACGCGACCGCCGGCGGGACCAAGACCTATTCGCAACTGTTCAACGACTATTCGTCGGGCGTCTTCGACAACGCCGGCGGCAACCTGGCCGACGGGAACGACCGCTTCTACACGATCGTCGAGGTCGACCCCTACGACGGCCACCAGTCGTTCGCCATCGGCTGGCCGCTGCCGGGCGTGCCGGAGCCGACCACCTGGGCGATGATGCTGACGGGCTTCTTCGGCATGGGCTCGCTGCTTCGCCGTCAACGCAAGATGGCCGTCGCCGTCGCCGGCTGAGCGGGACGTCCGACTTGGAGACAAGGACGCCGGCCTGGGCTTCCCAGGCCGGCGTTTTCCGTTTCAGCCCTGTCGGGCGCGGTCAGGTCTCGACGAAGGCGCGTTCGAGGACGAAGTCGCCGGGATTGGAGATCGAGCCTTCCTCGTAGCCGAGGTCCAGAAGCTGCTGCTTGAGGTCCGCCAGCACCGAGGGCCCGCCGCACAGCATGACGCGGTCCACGGCCCGATCGAACGGCGGCGTGTCGAGGTCGCGGAACAGCCGGCCCGAGGCGATCAGGTCGGTGATGCGGCCCTGGGTCTGGAACGGCTCGCGGGTGACGGTGGGATAGTATTTGAGCTTGGGGGCGATCAGTTCGCCCAGGATCTCGTCCTCGGCCAGGGCGCCGGACAGCAGCTCGCGGTAGTTCAGGTCGGCCACCTCGCGCACCGTGTGGGTGACGATCACCTCGTCGAAGCGTTCATAGACCTCGGGGTCGCGGGCCAGGGACAGCCAGGGCGCCAGGCCGGTGCCGGTGCCCAGCATATAGAGCCGCTTTCCGGGCCGCAGCCCGTCCAGCACCAGGGTCCCGGTGGGCTTGCGCCCGATCAGCACCTGGTCGCCGACCTGAATCTTCTGCAGGCGCGAGGTCAGCGGGCCGTCGGCGACCTTGATCGAATAGAACTCCAGCTCCTCGTGCCAGGACGGCGAGGCGATGGAATAGGCGCGCACCAGGGGCTTGCCGTCCTCCTTCTCCAGCCCGACCATGACGAACTGGCCGCTGGCGAAGCGCAAGGCGGGATCGCGGGTCGTGCGGAACGAGAACAGGCTCCCGGTCCAATGCTGGACCCAGGTCACGGTCTCGACGAAGAAGGCGCCGCCCGGCTTCACTGACGTGGTTCTGGACGCGGCCGCCGGGGCCAGGGAAAGGTCATTCATCGGGGTGTCTACGCTCTCCTAGGCCCGCGTCAAATGTCGCCGCCGACATTGGCGACAGCCCCCGGGGCGCGCGCGACGTGGATGCCGCACTCGGTCTTGTCCTGGCCCGCCCAGCGGCCGGCCCGGGCGTCAGCCCCCTCCTCCACGGCCTGGGTGCAGGGCCAGCAGCCGATCGACGGGAAGCCCTGGGCCACCAGGGGATGGGCCGGTAGATCGTGTTCGGCGGCGTAGGCGTCAAGGTCTTCCCTGGCCCAATTGGCCAGCGGATTGAACTTCACCTGATGGTCGGCCTCCTCGACCACCGACAGGGACAGGCGCGCGCCGCCGTGGAAGCGCTTGCGCCCGGTGATCCAGCCGTCGAAATCGGCCAGCGCCCGGTCCAGCGGCAGCACCTTGCGCACATGACAGCAGGCGTCGGTGTCGGTCTGCCAGAGCTTGGCGTCGGGGTCGGCGGTGGCCAGGTCGTGATAGTTGGGCCGCAGGTCGCGCACGTCGGTCAGGCCGAGCTTCGCGGCCAGTTGCCGGCGGTAGTCGAGGGTCTGGCCGAACAGCATGCCGGTGTCCAGGAACAGCACCGGCATGTCGGGCTTCACCTTGGAGACCAGGTGCAGCAGCACCGCCGATTCCGCCCCGAAGGACGAGACCAGGGCCAGCTTCTCGCCGAAAGTCTCCACCGCGGCCTCCAGCACCGTGCGCGGGTGCGCGTGCCGCAGTTCGGCGTCCAGACGCGCCGCGAGTGTCAGGTAGCGGTCGGCGGAGATGTCGTAGGCCAAGCTCATCCTCCCCGCGCCTCAAAGGCCGCAGACCGGCCGTCGCTGGCGCGCTGGTAGACGTGGCGGAAGCGATGGGCGGCCCTTTCCCACACCTCCACGGTCGAGCCGTCCGCCGGCTCGAAGGCGTCGAATCCGCAGCGGACCATGTAGCCCGCCTGCTCGCGCAGCACGTCGCCCACGGCGCGCACCTCGCCCTTGAAGTGGAACCGCTCGCGCAGCAGCCGCGCAGAAGTGTAGGCCCGGCCGTCGCCGAACTTCGGGAAGGCCAGGGCCACCACGGCGATCTGCGGCAGGTCGTAGGCCAGCGCCTCGACCTCCTCGTCGCTCTCCAGCCGCACGCCCACCTGGCGGCCTTCGCCGAGCAGGCCCTCGCCTTCCGTCTGGAAGCGGGCGAGGGAGACGATCACGTCGCCCGGCGGGATCGCCTGGTCGTCGCCGACCGCGGTGAAGGGGTCCTCGGCGAGCGCGAAGGCGCCGCGCTTGAGACTAATCAACATCGGCATAGACGGCCTCCTTGAAGGGGGCGACGCCGGTGCGCCGGAAGGTGTCGAGGAAGCGTTCGGCGCCCTGCCGCTCGCGCAGATAGACATCCACCAGGGTGTCCACCGCGTCTGCGACCTTGTCGTAGGGCAGAGCGGGCCCGAGCGCCTGGCCGACGCCGGCGTCTTCCGCCGCCGAGCCGCCGAGGGTGAGTTGGTAGAATTCCTCGCCCTTCTTATCGACGCCCAGGATGCCGATGTGGCCCACATGGTGGTGGCCGCAGGCATTGATGCAGCCGCTGATCTTGATCTTCAGCTCGCCCACCCGCTCGGCGCGCTCGGCATCGGCGAACTTGGCCGCGATGTTCTGGGCGACCGAGATCGACCGCGCATTGGCCAGCGCGCAGTAGTCGAGGCCCGGGCAGGCGATGATGTCGCTGACCAGGTTCATGTTGGCGGTGGCGAGGCCGGCCTCCGAGAGCGCCGCCCAGACCTGAGGGACGTCGTCCAGCTTCACGTGCGGCAGGACCAGGTTCTGCTCGTGGGTGACGCGGATGTCGTCCTGGCCGAAGCGTTCGGCGAGGTCGGCGACCACCTCCATCTGCTCGGCGGTGGCGTCGCCGGGCGTCTGGCCGATGGCTTTCAGCGAGATCTCGACGATGGAATAGCCGGCCACCTTGTGGGGCTTCAGGTTGTTGCGCGCGAAGCGGGCGAAGGCCGGGCTCCTGAGCTTGGCGGCCTCGAAGGCTTCCGACACCGCCGGCAGGGTCTCGAAGGCGGTGGGCGCGAAGGCGCCGCGGATGCGCGCGAGCTCGGTGTCCGGCAGGTCGGCGGTGTCGCCGATCTTCTCCCACTCGGCCTCGACCTGGCTCGCGAACTCGTCGCGGCCCAGCGCGGCCACCAGGATCTTGATCCGCGCCTTGTGGATGTTGTCGCGCCGCCCATGGCGATTGTAGACCCTCAGGATCGCCTCCAGGTACGAGAACAGGCGCGTCGCCGGCAGGAACTGGCGGATGGTGGGGGCGATGTGCGGCAGCCGGCCGAGCCCCCCGCCGACCATCACCTCGAAGCCCAGCACGCCGTCGCGGGCGCGCTTCAGGTTGAGGCCGATGTCGTGGGTCTTGGCCGCCGTGCGGTCCTTGGCGGCTGCTGTGACCGCGATCTTGAACTTGCGCGGCAGCCAGTTGAACTCCGGGTGCGCCGTCGACCACTGGCGGATGGCCTCGGCCCAGACGCGCGGGTCGTCGATCTCCTCGGCGGTGGCTCCGGCGTAGGGGTCGGCCGTGACGTTGCGGATGCAGTTTCCGCTGGTCTGGATGGCGTGCATGTCGACGCTGGCCAGGGCGTCGAGGATGTCCGGCGCGTCGGCCAGCTTGATCCAGTGGAACTGCAGGTTGGTCCGCGTCGTGAAGTGGCCGTAGCCCTTGTCGTAGGTCCGCCCGATCCAGGCCAGCTTGCGAAGTTGCGTCGGGTTCAGCGAGCCATAGGGGATGGCCACCCGCAGCATGTAGGCGTGCAGTTGCAGATAGAGGCCGTTGCGCAGGCGCAGCGGCTTGAACTGGTCTTCCGAGAGCTCGCCCGCCAGGCGCCGGGCCACCTGGCCGCGGAACTCGGCGCTGCGGTCGGCCAGCATGTCCCTGTCGATCTGGTCGTAGCGGTACATGGACGGCCTCTACTTGCGCTTGATCAGGTCGACGCGGCCGGTGGAGCGGGCCGCGCCGTGGGCGTGCTGCAGGGCTTCGATGGCGGCGCCGCCCTCGGCCTGCTTGCCGTGGTTCAGGTTGGTGGGGCCGAGCGCGCGGATGCGCTCGCGGTAGCTGACCGGCGCCCACAGGCCCTGCGACTGGGTCAGGTCGATCAGATAGGGCTCGACAACCACCGTCGGCTGGTTCTTGCCGTGGGCCTCGGCGGCCTCCCCGGCCGGATCGTCGTCGGCGAACAGCTCGGCCTCGCCGAACTGCTCCACCCACTGGCCCGCTCGCCAGAACACGACCTCGCCGTCGATCAGGCGGTTGGCGGTGAGGGCTTTCATTGCACGCCTCCTTTCCCGCGCAGCGGGAGAGGGGGACCGCGCCCCGCAGAGGGCGTGGGGGCGAGGGAAAGCCCCGCCTGCTGAGCCATCGCGCGGCCGGTCGTTCCGTCGAGCCTGAGGCTTTCCCTCTCCGCCATCGGCTCTTCGGCCGATGGTCCCCCTCTCCCGCTGCGCGGGAGAGGAAGGGCCAAGGCCATCGCCTCGCCGACGATCAGCAGCGCCGGACCGCTGAGGCCCGCCGCGGCGTCGGCCAGGCCGGAAAGGGTGGTGACGATCCTGCGTTCGTCGGCGCGGCTGGCGTTCTCGACGATCAGGGACGGCGTGACGCCCGCGCGGCCGGCCGCCATCAGGCGCGCGGCGATCGGGGCGGCCTGCGACAGGCCCATGTAGATCACCACCGTCTGGTTGGCCTTGGCCAGGCTCGCCCAGTCGAGGTCCGGCTCGGCGCCATTGGAGGCGTGCCCGGTGACGAAGGTCACCGCCTGGGCCGAACCGCGATGCGTCAGCGGCGCGCCAGCGCCGGCGCCGGCGGCCAGGGCCGCGGTGACGCCGGGGACGATCTGGCACTGGACGCCGGCCGCGCGGCACGCTTCCAGCTCTTCGCCGCCGCGGCCGAAGATGAAGGGGTCGCCGCCCTTCAGCCGCACGACCGTCAGGCCGTCAAACGCGAAGGCCACCAGCATGCGGTTGATCTCGTCCTGACTGTAGGAATGGCGCGACTTGCGCTTGGCGACCGAAATGCGCCGCGCCCGGGCCGGCGCGAGTTCCAGGATCTCGTCGGAGACCAGGCCGTCATGCACCACCACGTCGGCGGTCTGGAGGACCTTCAGGGCCTTGAGGGTCAGCAAATCTGGATCGCCGGGGCCCGCGCCCACCAGCCAGACCACGCCGGCCTGACCACGGCTCCCGCCGCCCAGCACCACCAGTCCGCTCCCGCGCTGTCCAGCTCGCCGTTGCGTCATGGATTAGGTTCTCTAATAAGCTTTGCTTACAAACCGGAACGGGACGGACCGAAGCCCGCCCCGCCGATATCCCACCGATGAAAAGGGCCGATGCACCGGCGGAAGCTTGCAAATAGGGAACCGGGCGCCCAAGTCGCAAGCCGAGGACTTCTGCCGGGGCTGTCAGGAATTCTATGGAAAGACCAGTCGAACGAAGGCGTCTGCCGCCGCTGAACGCGCTACGCGCCTTCGAGGCCGCGGCGCGCCACCTGAACTTCAGCCGCGCCGCCGACGAGTTGTCGGTGACGCCGGGCGCGGTGAGCCAGCAGATCCAGAACCTCGAGGACTATGTGGGCGCAGCGCTGTTCAAGCGCACGCCCAAGGGCCTTTTGCTGACCGACGCGGCCCAGACGGCGCTTCCGGCCCTGCGCGAGGCTTTCGACCGCCTGGCCGAGGCCGCCTCCCTGCTCACCGCCGCCGTCGACGGCCGGCGCCTGACGCTCACCGCCCCGCCCTCCTTCGCGGCCAAGTGGCTGGTGCCCCGGCTGGGCGCCTTCGAGAAGGCCCATCCGCAGGTGGACGTCTGGCTCTCCGCCGCCATCGAGCTCGTGGACCTGCAGGCCGGCGAGGTGGACGTGGCGATCCGCTACGGCGCCGGGCGCTATCCGGGGCTGGAGGTCAAGCGGCTGTTCTCCGAGACCGTGATCCCGGTGGCGAGCCCCGAGCACCTGGCGGCCCAGCCGCTGGCCACGCCGGCCGACCTTGCCAACCACGTCCTCCTGCACGACGGCTCGCCGGACCTGGACGACAGTTGCCCCGACTGGTCCATGTGGCTGGCGGCGCGGGGCCTGAAGTCCATCGACGGCATGCGCGGCCCGCGCTTCAACCAGTCCAGCCTGGTGATCGAGGCGGCGGTCAACGGCCGCGGCGTGGCGCTGGCCAAGCGCACCCTGGCCCAGGCCGACCTGGAGGCCGGCCGCCTGGTCGCGCCCCTGCAGATCGCCACCGCCGTGGACTTCGCCTATTACCTCGTCCATCCCAAGGCCAAGGGCCGGCTGCCGCAGGTGAAGGCCTTCGTGAGCTGGATCGAGGCCCAGGCCGAAGCCCACCAGGCCGCGCTGCTGGCGATCGACAACGGCGCCGGTATCTGAAGTCAAAGACGAGCCCAGTATGGAATTCACCACCGATCCACGCCCCGCGCCCGCCGATTGCGCCACTATGGTGGAGGTCCGCGTCGGGGTGGACGCCCTCGACCGTCTGTTGGTCGCCGTCCTCGCCGAGCGGCAGCGCTACATGGACGCCGCCGCGCGCATCAAGGCCGACCGCGCTGCGGTGCGCGACAACGCCCGCGTCGAGGACGTGGTGGCCAAGGTGAAGGCCGCGGCCCGCGCCGCCGGGCTCTCCGAGGAGATCGCCGAGCCGGTCTGGCGCACGCTGGTCGAACGCTGCATCGCCTACGAGTTCGGCGTCTGGGACGCCCTTCGCCAGGAAGCCTAGCTTCGGGCCTGGTAGGCCTCGATCGCCGCCACCGCCGCCTGCAAGGCCGCCCGCACCCCCGGCAGGCCCTCGGCCCCCACCGCCTCGGCCTGCTCGCAGGCGTCGCCCAGACGATGAGCGCCGACGCCGCGCGCGGCCCCCTTTATGGTGTGGACCACGTCGCGCCACGCCGGCCCGGCGGTCTCCAAGGATCCGCCCCAGGCCCGCGCCTGCTCCCGGAACAGAGTCAGGACCTCGGCGACCACCTGCCGGTCGCCCGCGGCGAAGCCCTCCAAGTAGGCAAAATCCACTGCGCCGTCAGACCCTTGCGCCGTCACCGAAACCCCCTGCCGCACATGCCTTGCCAAGGCCGCGTTTTCGCGTATTTTCCGCGCCCTCGCCGCCGGGCCCGATAGTGGCCCGGAGCGACGGCGGGTGCATAGCTCAGTTGGTAGAGCAGCTGACTCTTAATCAGCGGGTCGTAGGTTCGAATCCTACTGCACCCACCATTTTCCACCTCCGGAATCAGGTGTTCCCCTTCGGGGGGCGGCAAGCCCGGCGTCAGGCGCCGATCAGGCTCACGTGGGTGGCGCCCAGCGAGGAGAGGGTCGCGGCGCGGAAGGGATTACGGTGACACTGTATGAAATAACCTCTATCACCGGCGTCCGAAGTTCACCAGTCTCCGGAGACGCCCTATCGCCCGCCTCGCCCGCGTCGTCATCCCAGGCCTGCCGCACCATGTGACCCAGCGGGGCAACCACC
>NZ_DATMNA010000041.1:0-27692 GCF_035569475.1 Phenylobacterium sp. | reverse complement strand
TCCTGCTTCGCGACGCCGACTGGGCCGGGATGGCGCATGGCGTCGAGATCCGCGCGCCCTTGGTGGACGTGCCGCTCTATCGCTCGCTCTGCGAGCCCTCGGACCGGTGCGCCTATCGGAAGGACGATCTGCGCCGCCTAGCCAATCTGATCAGTCCGGGCCTGCACCTCGCCCGCCGCGCGAAGACCGGATTCATGGCTCGGAGCGGCCAGATCCTGGGATGCGGCGGCGCCGGGGCCACCGAGCGCGCCTGGACCAAGGGCGTCTTGCAGCACTGGTTCGGTGACTGGGCGATCTGACGACCCGCAGCGACATATTGATTTGGCCCGGGCTGCTGGCGGTGAGGTTTCCGTCTAACTAGGCCCGCATGCGCATCTTCATCGACGCCGACGCCTGTCCGGTGAAGGACGAGACCTACAAGGTCGCGGCGCGCTACGGCCTGACGACCACGGTGGTCTCCAACAGCTTCATCGCCATCCCGCCGTCGAAGCTGATCGAGCGGATGATCGTCGACGCCGGCCCCGACGTGGCCGACGACTGGATCGCAGAGCGCACCGGGCCCGGCGACATCGTGGTCACCAACGACATCCCGCTCGCCGACCGGGTGCTGAAGGCCGGCGGCGTGGCGATCGCGCCCAACGGGCGGCAGTTCACGCCCGACAGCATCGGCTCGGCCCTGGCCTCGCGGGCGGTGGCCGAGCACATCCGCTCCATGGGCGAGATGACCGGCGGGCCGAAGCCCTTCGGCGCCGCCGACCGCTCACGCTTTCTGCAGGCCCTGGACGAGGCGGTGAACCGGGAGAAGCGGCGGCGACGCTAGGCTCGCCTTGCCTCACAGCGCCCCCCGCAGGTATGGGCTGCCGGACGGATCGTTGCAGGAGAGTTTCGCCGATGCGCTGGATGGGTTTCACGATCGCCGCCCTGGCCGCCCTGGGCGCCCTTTCCGCGTGCAACAAGCCCGCTAACGGCCCGCCGGCCGAGACCACGACCGCCCCGCCGCCCGCCACCGCTCCGGCGCCCATGACCGACGCCGAGAAGAAGGCGGCGCTGGCCGCGCTGCCGGCGCCCTACAACACGGCCGACCTGGACAACGGGGAGTCGAAGTTCGCGCTCTGCTCCACCTGCCACACCCTGCAGCAGGGCGGGCCGAACATGACCGGGCCGAACCTCTACGGCGTGTTCGGGCGCAAGGCCGCGACCGTGGCCGGGTTCACCTATTCCGACGCGCTCAAGGCGGCTGGCTGGACCTGGGACGCCCAGCACCTCGACACCTGGATCACCGACCCGAAGGTGGCCGCGCCCGGGACCAAGATGACCTTCGCGGGCATGAAGGACCCCAAGGACCGCACCGACGTCATCGCCTATGTGATGATCCGGACGGGCTACAAGCCCTAGGCGGCGCCCCAGGCCGGTAGAGCCGTCGACCAAACTCAACCTTGACGAGAAATTCGGGTGCGCGCATCGTCGCTGCATCGCCCAATGGATTGCGGTTGTCCGGGCGAACTACGCCGGCGAGTCCCCACGCGCCGGCGCTGCGCCCAGCGGCACGGCGTTCCCCACGTTTGCAGGCTGGCGCGCAGTCTCAAGGCCTTCCTCGGCGACGGGGAAGGCCTTTTCTTCGCCGGCCCGAGCGTAGGGTTCAGGCGTCGTAGCCGGGCAGTTCGCGGTCGAGCTTGCGCAGGCAGCCCGGCCAGGCGAGCGCCCCGCCGATGCCGCGGGCGACCTGGTTGCTGACCTCGGCCTGGGAGGCGTCGGGCGCGATCAGCACGCCGTCCTTGCCGCCGGAGAGCGCCTTGACCTGCATGGTGCAGGCCCGCTCCAGGTAGTACATGCCGACCCAGCAGTTGGCGGCGGTGTCGCCCACCGCCAGCGTGCCGTGATTGCGCAGCAGCATCAGGGTCTTGTCGCCGATGTCGGCCACCAGGCGTTCGCGCTCGTCGTGGTTCAGGGCGATGCCTTCGTAGTCGTGGTAGGCCAGCCGCGGCAGCACGATCAGGGCGTGCTGCGACAAGGGCATCAGGCCGGACGACTGCGCGGCCACCGCGACCCCGTCGTCGGAGTGCAGGTGCATGACGAACTTGGCGTCCTCACGAGCGTGGTGGATCGCCGAGTGGATGGTGAAGCCCGCCGGGTTGATGAAGTAAGGTGTCTCCTGGAGGATGTTCCCCTCCAGGTCGATCTTCACCAGCGAGGACGCGGTGATTTCCTCGAACAGCATGCCGTAGGGATTGATCAGGAAGTGATGCTCCGGTCCCGGGATGCGGCCGGAGATGTGGGTGTAGATCAGGTCGTCCCAGCCGTAGAGCGCCACCAGGCGGTAGAGCGCAGCCAACTCCACGCGGGTCTGCCACTCCTCGGCGCTGACCTTGCCCTTCAGCGAGACGACGCCCGCAACCGATCCATCCGCCGCCATGGCCTAGTCTCCCGTTCTTGTCTGTTCGCCCCGAGAATCCGCTCCGGAGGCTACGGCGTCAAGCTAGGCTGCGGGTGCGCGCCACCGCGTCGAGCCAGCGGGCGTAGGCGGCTTCCCGGCGCGGGCGATCCATGGCGGGACTATAGACGTCGGTCTCGGGCCGCGATCCCGCCGCCTCCTCGACGTCGCGATAGACGCCGGCGCCCACCCCGGCGAACAGGGCCGCGCCCAGGGCCGTGGTCTCGCCGAAGGCCGCGCGCCCCACCGAGACGCCGGTCAGGTCGGCCAGCCGCTGGCTGAACCACAGGCTGCGCGACATACCCCCGTCGATCCGGATCTCCACCTTGTCGTGGAAGGCCTGCGGCGCGTCGGCGCGCATGGCCTCGATCAGGTCGCGGGTCTGCAACGCCGAGGCGTCGAAGGCCGCACGGCTGATCTCCGCCAGGCCCGCGTCCCGGGTCAGGCCCACGATGGCGCCGCGCGCGCCGGCGTCCCACCAGGGCGCGCCCAGGCCCGTGAAGGCCGGGACCAGCACCACGCCCAGGTCGTCGCGGGCCTCCATGGCCAGCTTCTCGACGCCCCGCGGGCCGCCGCCGACGCGCAGGCCCTCTTCCATCCACTGGATCGCCGCGCCGGCGATGAAGATCGCGCCTTCCAGGGCGAAGGTGGTCTTGCCGCCCACCCGCGCCGCCACCGTCGTCAGCAGGCGCGCCTTGGAGAACGGCGCAGTCTCGCCGGTGTTGAGCAGCATGAAGCAGCCCGTGCCGTAGGTGGCCTTCATCTCGCCCGGGCGGATGCAACCCTGCCCCATCAGCGCCGCCTGCTGATCGCCGGCCACGCCGCGGATCGGAATCGCGCGGCCGAGCAGGCCGGCATCGGTCTCGCCGTAGTCTCCGGCGCAGTCGCGCACCTGCGGCATCAGCGAGAGCGGAACGTCCAGCATCTCGCCCATCGCCGGCGACCAGGCCTGCTTGCGGATGTCGAACAGCAGGGTGCGCGAGGCGTTGGTGGCGTCGGTGGCGTGCGTCGCCCTTGGGTTATCTGGGCCCCCGGTCAGCTTCCAGATCGCCCAGGCGTCGATGGTCCCGGCCATGAGTTCGCCAGCCTCGGCGCGGGCGCGGGCGCCGGCCACATGATCGAGCAGCCAGGCGATCTTGGTCCCCGAGAAATATGGATCCAGCAGCAGGCCGGAGATCTCGGTGACCTCGGCCTCGCGGCCCGCCGCGCGCAAATTGTCGCAGACGTCGGCCGTGCGGCGGTCCTGCCAGACGATGGCCCTGTGGATCGGGACGCCGCTCTTGCGGTCCCAGACCACCACCGTTTCACGCTGATTGGTGACGCCGATCGCGGCCACTTCGGACATCGGCCGCGCGGCCTTGGCGACCACCTCGCGCAGCACCTCCACCGAGGCGCGGAAGATGTCCTCGGCGTCGTGCTCGACCCAGCCGTCGGCCGGATAGAACTGCTCCAGCGGCCGCCCGGCCTCCGCCAGGGCGCGGCCCTTGGCGTCGAACAGGATAGCCCGGGTGCTTGTGGTCCCCTGATCGAGCGCGAGGATCAGCGGCTCGGCCATGTCATCCCCCATCTTTTGTCGTTGCTCGCGGTTTAAACATGTTTTCACCCGCGTCGCCCATCTTGGCCGTTCAGCCTCACCGACAGAATGGAGGGATGGGCTTGAGCGTCGCGATGAGCAGCGAAAGCCTGCTGGAACTCGCCAAGAGCCGCATGCCCGCGGATCGCGAGCGCTTGCTGCTGGCCATCGTGGAACTGTGCGACGCCGACGACGGCGCCGCGGCCAAGGTCTCGCCGCAGATCCAGGCCCTGCTGAATTCCATCTTCCTGGGTCTGGTGGCCGGCGCCGAGCGCGACATCCGCAAACGGCTGGCCGAGAAGCTCTCCGTCGCCGAATGGGCGCCGCCGGCCCTGATCAACGTCCTGGCGCTCGACGAGATCGAGATCGCCCGGCCGGTGATCGCCGCCAGCCCCCTCCTGAAGGACCCCGACCTCATCCGCCTCCTGGTCGAGGCGACGATCGAGCACCAGATCGAGGTGGCCCGCCGCCCGAACCTCGGCCCCAGCGTGGTGGCCGCGATCCTGCAGGCCGCGGAGCCGGCGGTGATGACCGCGCTCGCCGGCAACGCCTCAGCGGAGCTGGGACCGGCCGACCTGAAGCAGTTGGCGGTGGCCGCGCGCGAGATCGCCTCGCTGCGCATGCCGCTGTCGAAGCATCCCCGCCTGACCGACGAACTGGCGCTGCAGCTCTACATCTGGGTGGGCCAGGCGCTCCGCCAGGCGCTCGCCGAACGCTTCCGGCTGGACCCCAGACAGATCGAGGCGGCGCTGGCGCAGTCGGTCAAGGAAGCCCACATCGCCGCGCCCACCGGCCAGGGCGCCGTGGTCATGGCCCGGGACGGCGACCGGGAGGCCATGGAGGCCCGCCTGATCGAGAAGCTGCACGCCGCCGGCCAACTGCGGGCCGGCTACCTGGTGCGGTCCCTGCAGGAGGGGCGGCTGTCGCTGTTCGTCGTGGCGCTGGCGACCCTCGGCCGCTTCGAGATGGACCATGTGCGCCGCGTGATCGATTCCGAGCGGCCGGAGCTCCTGGGCCTGGCCTGCGCCGCCGTCGGCATCGACCGCAGCGTTTTCCCGTCCATCCTGGAGATGATCCGTAGCCTGAACAACGGCCGTCCCGGCGGCGGCCCGGAGGGTGCGCGCCGCGCCATAGGCGCCTTCGGCCCGGTCAGCGCCCAGGTCGCCGCCACCGCCTTCCGGCAGGCCGCGCTCTCGGTTTGACAAGCGGCCGAGCTTGACCGCTTCTGCCGGTCGACCCGCAGCCTGCCCCGAGCTTCGTCGTGACGCGCATCGCCTTCACCGCCAGCGAACGCCCCGAGGCGCAGGAGGGGCGCGCGCGCCTGGTGAAGCGCTACGGCGAGACCCCGGTCGAGGACGCCGAGGTCATCGTCGCCCTCGGCGGCGACGGTTTCATGCTGGAATGCTTCCACGACCACATGGCGCTGGGCCTGCCGATCTACGGCATGAACCGCGGCTCGGTCGGCTTCCTGATGAACGACTACAGCGAGGTGGGCCTGCTGGAGCGCATCGCCGCGGCCGAGAAGGCCGTGATCCACCCGCTGCGGATGACCGCCACCGACGCCGAGGGCCAGAGCCACGTGGCGCTGGCGATCAACGAGGTGAGCCTGCTGCGCCAGACGCGCCAGGCGGCGAAGCTGCGCATCTCCATCGACGGCAAGCTCCGCTTGAGCGAACTGTCCTGTGACGGGGCGCTGGTCTCTACGCCCGCCGGCTCCACCGCCTACAACCTCTCGGCGCACGGCCCGATCATCCCCCTGGACGCCCGCGTCCTGGCCCTGACCCCGATCAGCGCCTTCCGCCCTCGCCGCTGGCGCGGCGCCCTGCTCGCCCACACCGCCAAGGTCACCTTCGAGATCCTCGAGGCCAGCAAGCGGCCGGTCAGCGCCGTGGCCGACAACATCGAGGTGCGCGACGTGCTCGACGTGCACATCGCCGAGGACCGCGAGGTGGCGCTCAACATGCTGTTCGACGAGGGGCGCAGCCTCGAAGAGCGGGTCCTGGCCGAGCAGTTCTCCGCCTGACCGGCCGCCCGTCCACCGGCGAGCGCGGCCAAGCGTCGCTGTGGAAATCCTGTCAAAACCGTGGGTTGCCTCACACCGGTTATTAACGGGTTCGAGCCTACCATTGGCCGTAGTCATCTGGAGGGCGTCTCGTGAGCCAGCAGAATTCCGGTCAACTGATCCAGCCGAACAACGCGCTGCGCCTGAAGGTGGGCGGCGGCCGTCTCGGCACGATCGATCCGGCCGCCATCGCCAAGGCGGAAGCCGCGCTCAAGAGCCTCGCCAGCAACTTCTCGCAATGGCTGAACGACGAGATCGTCAAGCTCGAGGCCGCCCGCCAGCAGGTGCACGTCGGCGGCGTGACGCCCGAGACGATGGAAAACCTCTATCTGCGCGCCCACGACCTGAAGGGCCTGGGCACGACCTACGGCTATCAGTTGATCACCCGCATCGCCGGCTCGCTCTGCCGGATGATCGACGACAAGGAAAAGCGCGCCGCCGTGCCCCTGGAACTGGTCGACGCCCACATCGACGCCATCAAGGCGGCCGTCCGCGACGACATCAAGTCGGACGAGCACCCGGTCGGCAGCGTGCTGGTCGAGGAGCTGGAACGCCGCGTGAAGGCGATGGGCGCCTAAGTCCCCCTCCTACACGGCTGACTACATTACGTTTTCCAGAGGCTCCGCCACCGCGCCATAGCCGGCGTCGGGCGGCAACACCAGCACTCGTCCCGAATCACGCTGCTCGATCTTCGGCTGGACGGTCACCAGCGTCCGTCGCACGGCCCGGGCCACCGCGTCCTCGGCGCCCCTCGCCTCCGCCAGCAGTTGCAGGTTCATCCGTGTGGGGAAGATCACCTTGCGCTCGCCCGCGGCGGCCAGGCGCAGCGCCTCCGCCGGCGCGATCCACTCCGCGTCCACCGTCTCTCGCCCATCGCAGGCGGCCAGCTGTTCAGCCGGCGCGGTCACCGCATAGAACCAGGTGTCGAAACGCTTGGGCGTCAAAGGCGGGGTAATCCAGCGCGCGAAAACCGTGAGCGCATCGAGGTCGAGATAGGCGTCGAGGCGGGACACGACGTCGATGAACCGGGTAGTCCCGGCGTCCACCGCTTTGCGGACCTCCATGGGGCAGGCCTCGCCGCTCATCGGCTGCCCATCGCGGCGCCGCGCGAGCAATATGCCGGCCTCCTCGAACACCTCGCGGATGGCGGCGATGCGCAAGGCCCGCTGATTGGCGTCATAGGCCTCCCAGCCCACGGTATGGACCTCCCAATTGCGGTCGTGGTCGCCGGCGTGGCTCTTGCCGCCCGGAAACACCAGCGCGCCCGAGGCGAAGTCGATCTGGTGGTGGCGCTTGACCATCAGCACCTCGAAGGCGGGATCGTCGCGCAGCAGGAGGATCGTGGCGGCCGGCTTGATCTCGGCAGGCGCCTTGGAGGTCGTGGGGGCGTTGGTCATCGGGGGAGCTTGGGGCGACCGGCCCGCGCGCGCAAGCCGGGCGTCAGGCGCTGAGTGACGCGTGGGCCTCGGCGGCGGCCTCGCGGGAAACCTCGTCCATCTTGTCGAGCAGATAGTCCACGTCCTCGCGCGAGGCGGTCTGCGGCTGGGTCAGGAACCGCTCCAGCATCCGCTGCTGGAAGCGTTCCAGGTCGCGGGCGCCGCCGTCGAACTCCATGGCGTGATAGGTGTCGACCGCCGCGCGAAAGGCGGGAAACAGCCGCGCCGGGAGGCCCGCTCGCTCGTAGATCGCCCGCAGGCCAAGCGGCCCGGCGTCGTGGATCATCAGCCAGGTGCGGTGGTGCGGCACGCCCGCCAGCTCGGCGACGCCCCATTCGAAGAAGGTCATGTGGCCCTGGGCCACGCCGCGCAGCAGCAGCGAGGGCGTGAGCCGCCCCTGGGACGCCAGGTGGGCCACGAAAGCCCGGACGTCGGCGGCGCGGCCGGCCTGATCCACCAGGTCCACGGTCGCCCGCTCGGCGGCGCCGGTGGCGATGGTCAGGGCCGTCTCCGCCCCCACCGCGTGGCGGGCGATCAGGTGGTCGCGTAAATGGTCGCCCACCAGCAAGACGAGCTTTTCGCTCACCGCCAGCGGCAGGGCGTTGCGGTAGGCGATCGCCGCCAGCACCTTTTCGTGCGTCTCGAAGCGCGCCACCACCTGCTGCAGCGCGTTCTCGGCGAAGTCGGCGTTGTCGTTGGCGCAGGCCGCCGTCACGGCGCGCTCCCCGCCATGCTCGGCGATGGCGTCGGTGACGGTGCGCGACAACATCGGGCGCCGCGCGATGGCCAGTTGCCGCACCGGCCCGCCCAGACGGACGATGTCCGCCAGGTCCGAGTCCAGGAACACCGGCGAAAAGCTCAGCAGCGGCAGGGAAATGGTCTCGACATCGCGGGCGAGCCGGAGCGCGACGTCGCGCGGCACCAGGGGCGAGGCCTTGAGCGTCACCGCCAGAGCGCGGCGCACCAGTTCGGCGGCGTCGCCGGCCATGACCCGCAGGATCTCCTGGGCGGTCTCGCGGTCCGCCTCGGAGAGCGGCGCGGCGTCGATGGAGCGGCAAAGCTTGTAGGCCGCGGCGGCGCGAACGTCCGGCGTCACGCCCCTGACCAGCGTGCGGATGTCCTCCTGCGTCAGCGCTGAGCGCGTCGTCGCCATGCCGGTTAGCGGCCCCAGATGCGGGCGCGAACCCACCCCGGGCCCCGCCTTCCCACGAGTCTGACTGTCCGCGATCATGCTTAACGGCGGGTTAGGACTCGAATCTGTGGATTAAGGAATCCGCGCAACCACAGGAGGAAATCACAGGGCCACTCGCCCCGACGCCGCAATTTCAACAGGGAATCGACAAGAAACCAACAAGTATTCGCGCGTCGCTTGACTCACAATTTTAGGTTTAATGGAAACAAAGTGCCGCCCTGGCGTTGTCGTGTGTCGGGAGGAGTAAATAAATGCACAGCCACAGAATCCTGATTGCGGAGGACAGTTTCCTTCTCAGCCATGAGCTTTGCGAATTCATGCGCGACGAGGGATACGACGTTAAACCCGTCTATTGCGGCCAAGCAGGATTCGAGGCCATCCATCGGGGCGAATACTTCATCGCTCTGGTCACCGACATCGACCTTGGCCCGGGCCCCGATGGCGTCGACCTGGCGCGATACGCCCGGGCGCTTTCACCCCATCTTCCCGTGGTGTTCATGTCCGGGATGACGGACCCGCGCCACGCGGTCAACGGCGTCGCCCGCTCGCAATTCGTCGCCAAGCCCTGCGAGCCGCACCAGATCACCGAGGCGCTCGCCGCGGCGATCCGGCTTGAGGCCGCTTAGACCTGTGATCTGGCGGATCGTCGTGCTCGCCATGGGCGCCGCCGGATACGCCGTCGCGGCCGCCGTCGCGATGCGGGCGCGGGGCTAGAAGCCCTTCCCTTGCGCCGGGCCTGATGCTCTAGCATGCGGGAAAAGCTGGAGACCCAAGCGTGTTGCTTCAAGGCCTGAAGGTTGTCGAATTCGCCTCCTACATCGCTGCTCCCGGAGCGGCCTGCATCCTCGGCGACTGGGGCGCCGACGTGATCAAGGTCGAGCGGCCGGGCGGCGATTCCATGCGCCACGTTTTCGCCGACCTGAAGACCGAGCTCTCCGGCAACCCGACCTTCGACCTGGACAATCGCGGCAAGCGCGCCGTGGTGCTGGACGTGAGCAAGCCACAGGGACGCGAGGCCCTGGCCCGGCTCGCCGCCACCGCCGACGTCTTCATCACCAACGTGCGCCCCGCCGCCCTGAAGCGCGCCGGCCTGGACGAGGAGACGATCCGCGCCGCCAACCCGCGCCTGGTCTACTGCCAGGTCACCGGCTACGGGCTGGAGGGTCCGGACGCCCACAAGCCGGGCTTCGACGTCACCGCCTTCTGGGCCCGCGCCGGCGTCGCCAACATGACCGCGCCGAAGGGCATGGACCCGTTCATGCTGCGCTCCGGCTTCGGCGACCATATCACCACCCTCGCCACCGTCTCGGCGATCCTGGCCGGGCTCTACGAGCGCGAGCAGACCGGCAAGGGGCGCATGGTGCAGACTTCGCTGCTGGCCACCGGCGTCTACACAATGGGCTCGGACCTGGCCGTGCAGCTCAAGTTCGGCCGCCTGGCCTCGATCCGCACCCGCGAACGGCCGATGAACCCCATCGCCACCTTCTTCAAGAGCGCCGACGAGCGCTGGTTCGTGCACAATCCGCGCGGGGGCGCCAAGGACTGGCCGGTCTTCGCCGCAGCGGCCGGCCGGCCCGACCTGGTGGACGACGAACGCTTCGCCACCGGCAAGGCGCGTCGCGAGAACTCGGCGCTACTGGTCGCCGAGTTCGACAAGGCCTTCGCAGCCATGCCCTTCGAGGAGATCGCGCGGCGGATGGACGAGGCGGACCTCGTCTGGTCGCCGGTGCAGACGCCGGCCGAGGTCGCCGCCGACCCGCAGGTCATGGCCTCGGGCGCCATCATCCAGGTCGAGGATGGCCAGGGCGGGACCTTCCCCTCGCCCGCCGCCCCGGCGCAGTTCCCTGGCGCCGACCAGAAGGTCCGGCCCCGCTCGCCCACCCTGGGCGAACACACCCGCCAGGTGCTGGCCGAGATCGGCTATTCCGACGACGAGATCGAGGCGATCTTCGCGGCGGAAGCGGCGGCCTAACCCTTCCGGCTCTCCGACAGCACCTTGAGCATCTCGCTGGTGAACAGCGAGCCGGTCAGGCGTGCGCCGACGCCCATCTCGGCGGTCGACTGGCTGCCGCGCAGGATCAGCGAGATCAGTTGCTCCTGCTGGAGCTGGTGGTCGGCGGTGCGGGCCGAGGCGTACTGGATGAAGCCGCCGTCCGGCGAGGGCGCGGGCGCCGCGGGCTCGATCGGCTGGCCGGCGCCGGCGACCTTGGTCAGGTTGGCGTAGACCTGGCCCACCGTGGCGGCCTGGCCGCCCGGGTAGAAGATCGCCTTGTTGGCGTGGGCGGCGTCGGGAAACAGGTGCGCGGCGGTGGCGCCTGGCTGGCGCTCGGCGGCCTCGATCAGCTTGGCCGAGCCCTGCGGGCCCAGGAAGTGGGCGGCGTAGAGTTCGCCGGCGGTCGGGCTGCGGCCGGTCCGCCCCTTGAGATAGGCCGCCGAGTCGGAGGTCAGTTCGCCGGCCATCAGCGAGGCCGCGTGCGGGTCGAGCCGCAGGTCCATAACCGCGCGGTGCGCCTCCGTCCCCGTCACATGATAGCGGCCGTCGGAGCCCTTATCGATCAGGTCGGCGTAGCGGGCGTAGCCGTGCTTGGCCCCGTGCTGTTTGAGGGTGGAGAGCCACGTCTGCTCGACGAACTGGAAGAGGCCTGCGGCGGACGAGGCTCCGGACTTGGCCGCCGGGTTCATGCCGCTCTCGCGGCCTGCGGTCTTCATCAGGAAGGAGAAGTCGACGCCCGTCGCGCTAGCGGCGCGCTGGATCGCCGACTCGACGACGCTGCGGATTCCCTCGATCGCGGCCATGACCGGAGTCCTGAACCATCGTGGTTAATGCGCCGCTAACCATATCGATGATGGCAACCTGCCCTAGCCGCCGCGCAAGGCCTTCACCTCTTCGATCTGTTCCTGCAGCCGCCTTTCACCCCGGCGCTTCACGACCAAGAAGAGGACGGCCCAAACGACAAGCAGGCCAAATATCGGAGCGAATTTCTCCAATCCAGCCTTCGGAATGGCTCGATGCAGACCATAAAGGATCATCACCGTCCCCGCGATCAGAGGACCGCCGTTGATAAGGGCGTCTCTGTAGCTGAACCGGCGGCGCGTCAGCTGTGAGAGATGAAAATCGATCAGGGCGCCGACGGATGCTTCCGCGCCCGGCATTCGTTCCGGCCAGTAGTCGCGCACCCGCCAAAGCATCCACCCGACGCCCACAAGGTCGAGTAGCTCGCCGATGCGGATGGCGTTGTTCGGCGCGCGCCACGCCGCCCAGGTGATTGGGACCACCATTGCTGCGGCGAGGCCTGCAACCAGCGTCAGGATGTCCCGCTGGTGATTGCTGTGGTTCCGCGCAAGCGCGCGGACCGCCTGTAGGGTCATGATCGGGGTCTCCGTCTCCTGGCCCTGCCACAGGGCTTTGATGTGGTCGTCAGGCGGCTGGCTCATGCGCGGCCTCCCCGATCTTGGCGTTTGGGGGCGAACCGCCGGGCGAGCAGGGCCTTCAGGCGGTGGATCTTGGTCGCGACCGCGCCGGCCGACAGGCCGGTGATCTCGCCGATGGCGGCGGCGTCGAGGTCTTCCAGATAGAGCAGTGCCACCTGCCGGTCCGGCGACCCCAGCGCCTGGATGATCGCCATCAGTCGATCCAAGGCCTGGCGCTCGCCGGCGGCGGCCTCCGGGTCATCGGTGTCGGCCACCGCCTCGAGGGCCTCCAGGGTCGCGCCCTGCTCGCCCCGCCAGCGGCGTCGCCTCTGGACGTGGCTGGCGGCGGTGTTGTGGGCCACGCGATAGACCCAGGTGCGCAGCGAACAGCGCCCGTCGAAGCCCGCGAGGCTGCGCCAAACCGCCACGTGGATGTCCTGCACCAGGTCCCGCCGGGCCTCGACCTGCGCCTCGTAGGCGCGCGCCAAACGCTCGATCGCGCCGCCGAACTCGGCGGCGGCCGTCGCGTAGCGCTCATCCTGCCCGACCTGTCGGTCCACCCGCCGCCCCCGCCCGTTCTGGAGAGATAGTCCGACGGGCGGGGGGAAACTTACAGGCGTCCGTTACTTCTTCTGCTCGTCGGGCTTCTTGTCCGCCTTGGCCGAGGCCTGGGCGGCGTGCTGCGCGGCGGCCTGCGCCTGCTGCGCAGCGGCCTGGGCGTGCTGGGCGGCGGCGGCCTGGGCCTGTTGTGTGGCCGCGGCCTGGGCATGCTGAGCCGCGGCGGCTTGAGCCTGCTGCGCCGCCATCTGGTGCTGCTGGGCGGCGGCCTGGGCCTGTTGCGCGGCCTGCGCCTGGGCCTGGGCCTGGGCCTGCGCCTGGCGTTGCTGGGCCATGGCCTGAGCTTGTTGCTGGTGCTGGGCCTGGGCCTGCGCCTGCTGCTGGGCCTGGCGTTGCTGGGCCATCGCCTGGGCCTGCTGCTGGCGCTGCGCCTCGTCGCGGGCCCGGTTGGCCGCGTCGGCCTGGGCCTGCTGTTGGCGCTGGGCTTGGTCGCGCGCATGACTGGCGGCGTCGGCCTGAGCCCGCTGCTGCTGGTCGCGCGCCTGGGCCATCTGCTGCCGCTGGGCGTCGTCGCGGGCGCGGTTGGCCGCATCGGCCTGGGCGCGCTGCTGGTCGCGCATCTGGGCCTGGACCTGCGCCTGCTGCTGGCGCTGGGCCTGGTCGCGCGCGCGGTTGGCGGCGTCCATCTGGGCGCGCTGCTGCGCCTGGGCTTGGGCCTGAGCCTGCTGCTGGCGCTGGGCGTCATCGCGCGCGCGGTTGACGGCGTCGGCCTGGGCCCGTTGCTGGTCGCGGGCCTGCATCTGCTGCTGCGCCTGGGCCTGCTGCTGGCGTTGCGCCTCGTCGCGGGCGCGGTTGGCCGCATCGGCCTGGAAGCGCTGCTGGTCGCGGGCGCCGGCCTGGCCGGCGCGCAATTGGGCGTCGGCCTGGGCGCGGGCGGCCGCGTCGGCCTGCGCCTGCTGCTGTTGCTGGACCCCCGGCGGGAACGCGGCCGGCGGACCGCCGCGACCCTGGGCGTAGCCGGCGCCTTGGTCGAAGGGCGGCTCACGGCGCGGCGGCGGCGCGGGCGGGGCGGCGGCGATCACCGGGGCGGTGCGCTGGGCGTAGGCCTCGCGCTGGGCGCGCTCCTGCTGCCACGCCGCCTGCTGCGGCTGCGCGTTCTGGAAGCGGTCGTCGTGCCAACGGCGCCAGTCGGGGTTGCGCTGCTGTTCGTCGGCCCAGCGCTGCTGGCCGGCCAGCACGTCGTCGCGGCGCGCGCGCCAATCCGCGGCGTAGGCGGCCTGCCGCTGCTCGTGGATCGCGGCGTCGTGCAGGCGCTGCGCCCGGAAAAGATAGCGCGCGGCGATGTCCACCAGGCTCGGGCCGTAGTTCGGATAGGGCCGCCCATAGCTGTCGTAGACCTCGACCAGCGAGCCGTTGTCGTAGGCGTAGGAATAGTCGTGGTCGCGGACCAGGAAGGGATAGGCGCTGTCGCCGCGATAGAAGTACTCGCGCTCGCCATAGGGCGTCTGCTCGACCACCCGGTATTCGCCGGCGCTGGAACGCCACACCCAGGGCCGCGAGCCCTGGTAGTCCACCGTGTAGTCCGGCGGGCTGTCGGCGAAGGCGTCGCCCAGCACATAGGCGTCGTCGATGTAGCTGTAGGTCGGCCGGCGCGAGGCGACGGCCCGGGTGATCGGCGGCGCGGGCGGCAACTGGTCGGCCGGCGGCGCGACCGCCTCGGGCGGCGGCGCGGCCTGGGCCAGAGGCAGGCTGGCGATCGGCGCGCCGGTGGCGGGCGCGCCGGGCTGCTGGTTGCACGCCGCGAGCATCAGGCTCGTGGCGGCGGCGGTCAGGAGAAGGCGGCGATAGGACATAGTCGAAGAAACCCCAAAGAAGCTTCGCCGTTCCGATTCCGGCGTCGGCAACATGACTCTGCGAACATGAACGGCGCAGGAATGCGACCTTCACGCAGCGGCCGGGGAGCGCACGGACCCTCTTGACGGTTCGTATTACCGGCGTAATTTATTACGCATGTGATACGCAAGGGACTCCGCCATGGTGATCCGTCAGGCCTTGCCTCTGGGCTTCGAGACGAAGGCGAGCGCGCGGCGCTGGCCGGCGCATATCCGCGGCGCCGTCGCCGCCTCGATCGGCCTGCATCTGATGGCCGTGCTCTACCTGGCCTACGCCAAGTTCAATCCGCCGGCCCCGGCGGCGGCAGTCCCCGACGACATCATCGTTGGCCCGATCATCAAGCTGAAACCCGATCACCCGAAGGCGCCGCCGCCCCCCTTGAAGGTCCATGAGACCCCGGCGGCCGATCCCCCGCCGCTCCCGCCTCTGGAGATCAAGCAGATCCACGTCGAAACGCCGCCGCCGTTCAAGCTCATCGAGACCATCCCGCAGACCGCAGGCGTGGCCGGCGATCCACCCCAACCGCCGGCCGTCTCGCACATCCTCGGCAACCCGAGCTGGCTGCGCAAACCGACCGGCGAGGAGATGGCCAACGCCTATCCGGACGGCGCGCTGCGGCGCGAGCTCGCCGGCTCGGCGACCCTGGTCTGCGCCGTCGCCGCGGCGGGCACGGTCCACGACTGCCGCGTGGGCGCCGAGACCCCGCCCGGCGCGGGCTTCGGCCCGGCCGCCCAGAAGCTCGCCCGCTATTTCCGGATGAGCCCGCAGACCCTCGACGGCCAGCCGGTGGATGGCGCCACCGTCAATATTCCGATCCGCTTCAGCCTGCGTTGATCGGGACGCGGCTGGGCGCTTCCCTACTTCCCAGGGGGAGCGCCCAGCTTGCGCGCCAGATACTCTGCGGTCGCCGTGTCAGCCTTCAGCCAGGACGTGTAGCGCAGGAAGCCATGGATCTCGTCGGGGATCACCATCTGCTCGAAGTCCACGCCCTTGGCCTCCAGCCGCCGCGCCAGGTCGATCATCTCGGCGAAATGGACGTTCCGATCGTCATCGCCCTGGATCAGCAGCACCGGTGACGTCCAGGTGGCGATGTCGGCGATGGGCGAGGCCTTGAAGGCGACCGCCATCGCTTCTGCCAAATCGCCCTTTTCATAGCGGTCCGTCCGCGCGCCATATTGGCGGGCGACGGTGCGCGACCAGTCGTGCACGCCGTGGAAGTCGACACCGGCCTTGAAGATGTCGGAGTTGCGCGCCAGCGCCAGGGCCGTCAGCAGGCCGCCGTAGGAACCGCCCCAGATGCCGATCCGCTGGGGGTCGACCCCGGGCGTCTTCTGCAGGAAGCCGCCGGCGGCGGCCACGTCCTGGTATTCCGACGAGCCGAGCGCGCCGCCCTTCGGCCAGTGCTGGAAGTCCCAGCCATAGCCGATCCCCAGACGGTAATTCACCGAGAGCACGGTGAAGCCGTGGGCCGCCATGTACTGGTTCATGGCGTAGGCGTTCGAATAGTAGTCCATGTAGGACCAGCCCAGCATCATCTGCCGGAACGACCCGCCGTGGACGAAGATCACCGCCGGCGTGTTCTTGGCGCCGGGGGCCTGGAAGAGCTGGCCCTCGATGGTCAGGCCGTCCGGCGCCTTCCAGCTCACCTTTTTGGGCGTCACGAATCTCGCACCCGCGAACTCGGCGGGCGGCGCTTGACCGGCGAGTTCATGGCGCCCCGAGCCGTTGGCCGCCATCACGTCCACCACCGGCGGGTTCTTCGCATCGGCCCCGATGAAGGCGACGCCGCTCGACAGGGCCGCAGGGCTCCATTCCAGGGCCGCGCCGCTGCTCAGGGCGACGGGCGCGCCGCCCTCGATCGCGACGCGGTAGAGGTGACGGCGCTGGTTGTCGTCGGGATCCTTGCCGGTATTGGCGGAATAGATCACCGACTTGCCGTCACGGCCCATGGCGATGTGTTCGACCATGAAGGCGCCCGGAGTCAGCAGCTTCGCCTCGCCCCCCGCCGCTGGGATCGAATAGAGGTGCGGCCAGTTGTCGGCCTCCGACAGGAAGATCAGCTTGCCGGTCGGCGACCAGGCCAGGTTCGCCTGGCCGGCGACGTCCGGATAGGAGCCGTGCAGGTCCTCGCCGCTCTTCCAGACACGTTTGCCCAAGCCCGTCGCGACGTCGGCCGTCCAGATCGCCCAGGGGCGCGGCTGGCGAACCAGCAGCGATTGCGGCGCCCCGCCACGGCCCGGCTGGCGGGTGAAGGCCACGGACCTGCCGTCCGGCGACCAGACGGGCTCGCGGTCGATGCCCGTCGACGGCGCAAGCCACGCGATGGGCTGGTCCGCGCCGGAATAGAGGCCGACGAAGGCGTGGTCGCCGTCGCGCATGGACGAAAAGGCCAGCTTCGTCCCGTCCGGCGACCAGGTGAGCTCGCTGTCCTTGCCGCGGTCGAAGAACAGCTTCTTGGCGCCCGTCCCGTCCAGCTTGGCGGTCCAGACCACGCCGTCCTTCAGATAGGCGAGCTCACCCTTGGACGAGATCGCCGGCGCGTCGCCCTCGACGATCTTCGCCGCCGGCTTGGCGCCCGTGGGATCGGCCAGCCACAGGGTCACCTTCGGCTCGTCGGCAGAGAGCGCCGGATCCGGCGACAGGTTGCCCGCCGCCGGCCAGTTGCCGTCGTGGTCGCCGCCGCGCACGAAGACCAGGGTCTTGCCGTCCGGCGAGAAGGTGAGCTGGGTCAGCTCCTGCCCGTCGTCGGCGGTGAACTGAGTCACCTGCCTGGGCGTGAAGTCCGGCCCTTCGGCCGCCCAGACGTTGCGCACGCCCCTGACGTCGCGCACCCAGGCGATGCGGTCGGCGTGCTCGGCGCTCACCAGGCCGAGGGTGAATGGATAGGCCAGCGCATCGGCCACGCTGAAACTGTCGGCAGCATGCGCCATGCCGCCCGTCCAGAGCGCCGCCGCAAATGCCGCGCCCGCCAGAAGCCCTTTGAAATGCATCACGCCCCCTCTTGAACAAAAACTCAGTAGCTCTTGGCCTGCCCCAGCACGCGCTCGGCGATGTAGTTGAAGACCATCTCGCGGCTGATCGGCGCCAGCCGCGCGATCATGGATTCGCGGAAATAGCGCTCGACGTCGAATTCCTTGGCGTAACCCATGCCGCCCAGGGTGAAGACGGCTGTTTCGCAGGCGTGAAAACCCGCCTCGCCGCCCAGATATTTGGCGGCGTTGGCCTCCGCCCCGCAATCGCGGCCCTCGTCGAACAGGGCGGCGGCCTTGAAGGCCATCAGATTCGCCGCCTCCAGCTCCATCCAGGCCCGCGCCAGGGGATGGGCCACGCCCTGGTTCTGGCCGATCGGCCGGTCGAAGACGATCCGCTCCTTGGCGTAGGCCGAGGCCTTGCGCAGCGCCGCGCGGCCCAGTCCCACGGCCTCGGCCCCGAACAGCACCCGCTCCGGGTTCAGGCCCTCCAGCAGGTAGTAGAAACCGCGCCCCTCCTCGCCGACCAAGTCCTCGGCGGGCACCGGCAGGTTGTCGATGAACACCGAATTCGACTCCACCGCCTTGCGACCCATCTTCGGGATCGGCGTGGCCGTGATCCGCGACCGGTCGAAGTCGGTGTAGAACAGGCTGAGGCCCTCGGTAGCCTTCTTCACCTCGGCGCGCGGGGTGGTGCGCGCGATGATCAGGATCTTGTTCGCCCGCTGGGCCGACGTCGTCCACACCTTGCGGCCCGACAGCAGATAGCCGTCGTTGGTGCGGCTGGCCTTGGTGGTCAGGCTGGTGGTGTTGAGCCCCGCGTCCGGCTCGGTGATGCCGATGCAGAGCTTGTCCTCGCCGCTGATCAACCGCGGGATGGCGCGGGTCTTCATCGCCTCGGAGCCGAACTTGGCCACCGGCATGGGGCCGAAGATGTTCAGGTGCAGGGCGCTGGCGCCGGAGAAGCCCGCGCCGCTCTCCGTCACCGCCTGCATGGCGATCGCCGCCTCGGTGAGGCCGAGCCCCGAGCCGCCCAGCGCCGTCGGCATCGCCGCGCCCAGCCAGCCCGCGGCGGCCATCTCCGCCACGAAGTCCTCCGGGAACCGGCCGGTCTCGTCGGTGCGCCGCCAGTAGTCGCCGTCGAAGCGGGCGCAGAGCCGCAGGACCCCCTCGCGGATCGCCTGTTGCTCGTCGGTGAAGCCGTAGGCCGTCATGCCGCCTTACCCCTGGGCCGGCGGCCCGCGAATCTCCCCGGGTCCAGCCGCGCCGCATAGGGACCAGCATCACGCCCGGTCACGCAAGCCGTCACGATCTGCGCCACCAGCGGCGCCAGCAGCCAGCCGTTGCGGCGCGCGCCCACGGCCAGGACCACGCCAGGCGCCGCAGCAGGCCCGACCATGGGCAGGCCGTCCGGCGTGGCGGCGCGGACGCCGGCGGAGACGCCGAAGGTCGCGCCCGACAACTCGGGGAACAGCCGCTCCGCCGCCGCGATCAGCGGCGCCAGCGCCGCAAGGTCGGGCTCGGCGTCGGTCCGCCCCGGCTCCATCGTGGCGCCGATCGCCAGGCCCTCTCCGCCCGGAACGGCATAGGCGCCCTCGCCGCGCAGGCTGACGCGGCCGCCGCGGCGATCGGCATAGCGCAGGATCTGGCCCTTGATCGGGGCGAGCGCACGGAGCTCCGGCGCCACCCCGGCGAGGCCCTGCCCTGCCCCCGTGGCGATCACCAGCCAATCGGCGTCGCCGCGCCCGTCCACGGCCTCCGCTCGGACCGCCACCCCTGCCGCCTCGGCCGCCTGCCGCAGCGCGTCGAGCGCCGCCCGCGGGTCGAGCCGCCAGTCCTCGCGCGACAGCACGCCTTCGACGTCGGCCGCGAGCCCCGGCGCGAGGCCTTCCAGCAACGGCCGCGGCAGCTCTGCGCCGCGCAGCCCCAGCCGCGCCAGCCCGGCGCGCGCCTGCGCCAGCCAGGCCTCGGAGCCCACGGCGACGGCGCCTGAACGATCGATCTCGATCCCGGCCCGCCCTGCGAGCGCCGGCCACAGGTTCCGCGCCGCGAGCAGCAGGTCGAGATCGGCCGCCTCGCCGCCGTCCAGGACGGTCTCGAACACCGGGGCCAGCATGCCCGCGGCGACCGCCGAGGCGTTGGGCTCATCCGCCGGGTCGCAGATCGTGACCGCACAGCCCGCGTCGGCCAACGCCAGGGCCGTGGTCAGCCCCAGCGCGCCGGCTCCCGCCACGATCACCCTTGGCCCGCGCGTCATGGACCTAACGAGCCATCCGGCCGGCGAAAATCAAGCGGAACCCGCTCTGGCCGCGGAGCCGGCCGATCCGTAAAGCATGGGGCCATGACCTCTTACATCACTGTCCGGCGCGAAACCCACGCCCGTGGCCCCGTCGCGATCGTCAGTATCGACAACCCGACGAAGCTGAACAGCCTGTCGTCGGAAGTGATGGGCCATTTCGTCGAGGCCTTCCGCGGGCTGGCGGCGGACCCCGACCTGCGCGCGGTCGTGCTGACCGGCGCAGGCGACAGGGCCTTCATCGGCGGGGCCAATATCGACGAGATGGCCGAGCTCGCCTCGCCGGAGGCCGCGCGGGTCTTCATCCTGAAGGTCCACGGCTGCTGCCGGGCGATCCGCGACCTGGCCGTCCCGGTGATCGCCGCGGTCAACGGCTGGTGCCTGGGCGCGGGCCTGGAGATCGCCGCGGCCTGCGACATGCGCCTCGCGGCCGAGACCGCGGTCTTCGGCATGCCGGAGGTGAGGCTGGGCCTGCCCTCGGTGGTGGAGGCCGCCCTGCTGCCCTCGCTGATCGGCTGGGGGCGGACCCGGCGCATCCTGCTGACCGGCGAAACCTTCAGCGCCGCCGACGCCCGGGCCTGGGGCCTGGTTGAGGAGATCCATCCGCCAGCCCTGCTGTTCGCCGCCGTCGAGGATCTGCTGGACAAGCTGCTGGAGGCCGAGCCGCAGGCCGTGCGGATCCAGAAGGCGCTGATCCGCGCCTGGGAAGACCTGCCGGTGACCGGGGCCGTCGCGGCCGGCGTCGACGCCTTCGAGCAGGCCTGGAGAACCGACGAACCCGCGACCTCCATGGCCCGCTTCCTGGCCCAGCGGGCGGCCGCCAAGAGGGGTTGAAGATCTAGCCGGCGGCGCGCTGCGCCTCGCCCCAGCCCTGGTGCCATTCCGGCTCGCCCGCGTAGCGCTCGGCCAGGAAGTCTACGAAGGCCCGCACCTTGGCCGCCAGGTGACGGGCATGCGGATAGACCGCGTGCACATGGATCAGTTGCGGCTCGTAGGCGCAGAGCAGCGGCGTGAGGCGACCGGCCCGCAGGTCGTCGGCCGCGGCGAAGGCGGGCGTCCGCGTGATGCCGAGCCCCCGCCGCGCCGCCGCCACGCAGGCGTCGGCGCCGCCGAAGCGCAGCCGGCCGTGCACCCGCACCTCCATCCGGTCGCTGTGCCCGCCGTATTGCCAGAGCGTCGGATCGCGGGCGTTGGTGTCGATGATCGCCTCGTGGCGCGACAGGTCCTGCGGCGTGGCCGGCGCGCCGGCCGCCTGCAGGTACCCAGGCGAGGCGCAGGTCACCAGCCGCACCGCCGCCAGCTTGCGCGCGATCAGCGAGGAGTCGTGAAGCTGGCCGATGCGCACGCCGACATCGAAGCCCTCTTCCACCAGATTGACCATCCGGTCGGTGGCCGAGACGTCCAGCGAGACCTCGGGATAGGCCGCCGCGAAATCCAGCAAGGCGGGCATCAACTGGGCCGCACCGAACGACACCGGGGCGGAGATCTTCAGCAGGCCCCGCGGCCCGCTCTGGTCGCGCACCGAACCCTCCAGCGCCTCGAAGTCCTCGAGCAAGCCCCGCGCGCGCTCCAGATAGGCCCGACCGGTGTCAGTCAGCGAAACATCCCGCGTCGTGCGGTTCAGCAGGCGCGCGCCGAGCCGGTTCTCCAGCCGGGCCACCAGCTTCGAGACCTGGGCGCTGGAGACGCCCAGGCGCCGCGCGCCCTGCGTGAAGCTGCGGGCGTCCGCGACGGCGGCGAAGGCGTTGATCTCGTCGAAGCGGTCCATGAACGGCGTCGCCCCATTGCTTCCCAACCGGAAACATAATTGTGCAGTCAGGCCGGATTATCAACCAGGCGGCGCGGGTGCATCTACCGCTCACACCAAATCAAAGGGACGAAACCCATGGCCCAACCCCGCAACGTCGCCGTGATTGTCGGCAGCCTCCGCAAGGAATCCTTCACCCGCAAGCTCGCCAAGGCGATCGCCGCCGTGGCGCCGGCCCACCTGACGTTCGACTTCGTGGACATCGGCCAGCTCCAGTTCTTCAACCAGGACCTCGAGACCACGCCGCCGCAGAACTGGACCGACTTCCGCAACCGCGTGAAGGCGGCCGACGCCGTCCTCTTCGTCACGCCGGAGTACAACCGCGGGGTCCCCGGCGTGCTCAAGAACGCCATCGACGTGGGCTCGCGCCCCTACGGCGCCAGCGTCTGGAACGGCAAGCCTGCCGCGGTGGTCAGCAATTCCCCCGGCGCCATCGGCGGCTTCGGGGCCTATCACCACCTGCGCCAGTCGCTGGTGTTCCTGAACATGCCGACGGTGAACCAGCCCGAGACCTATGTCGGCGGGGTGGCCGCCATGTTCGACGAGAACGGCGAACTCACCGACGAAGCCACGCGCGAGTTCCTGACCGGCTTCGCCCTGACCTTCGCCGACGGCATCGAGCGGCATCTGAGCTGACCGTCATGACGCTCCCCACCCTGTTCATCCCGCACGGCGCGGGCCCCTGCTTCTTCATGGACTGGACCCGCGGCCCCGCCGACACCTGGGACAGGACCGCGGCCTGGCTGAAGGGCCTGATCGCGGACCTGCCCGAGCGCCCGAAGGCGATCCTGATCGTCAGCGGCCACTGGGAGGAGCCGGTGTTCACCGTGGGCTCGTCGCCCAGGCCGCCGATGATCTTCGACTACTACGGCTTCCCGGCCGAGACCTATCGGCTGCGCTTCGACGCGCCGGGGTCGCCGGCGCTCGCGGCGCGGGTGCGCCAATTGCTGGGCGCGGCGGGCTTCGCGACCGCGGAGGACGCCGAGCGCGGCTACGACCACGGGGTCTTCGTGCCTCTCCTGCTGGCCACGCCGCAGGCGGACATTCCGGTGGTCCAGCTCTCGCTGCGCGCCGATCTCGACCCGCAGGCGCACCTGGCGGCCGGCCGCGCCCTCGCCCCTCTCCGCGACGAGGGCGTGCTGATCGTGGGGTCCGGCATGAGCTGGCACAACATGCGCGGCTTCAGCCCGGCCTTCACCGACAAGTCCAAGGCCTTCGACGCCTGGCTGGAGACCGCCCTCGCCGATCCGGCCCGCCGCGACGAGGCGATCCGCGGCTGGGCGCAGGCGCCCTACGCCCGCGAGGCCCATCCGCGCGAGGAGCATCTCGCGCCCCTGTTCGTCGCGGCCGGCGCGGCCGAGGGCGAGCCTGGGCGCCTGGCGTTCCGCGACGTGGCGATGGACGTGGCGATCAGCGGCTACGAATTCGGCAGGGCGGCCTAAGCCGCGGCCGTCGCCTGGCCGCCCTGGGCCTTGTCCAGGGTCCGCTGGATGACGTCATAGAGCCGCGCGGCCTCGATCGGCTTGGCCACGAAGTCGTCCATGCCGGTGCGCAGATATTCCGCCACCTGGTGCGACATGGCGTTGGCGGTCAGCGCCACGATCGGCGTGCGCGGCCGGCCCTCGGCCCGTTCGCGGGCGCGGATCACGCCGGTGGCGGTCGGCCCGTCCATCTCCGGCATCTGAACGTCCATCAGGATCAGGTCCCAGGGCTCGCGCGCCCAGGCCTCGACCGCCGCGCGGCCGTTGTCGACGATCACCGGATCGAGGCCCACCTGCTCCAGCAGGGTGCGCAGGACCAACTGGTTCATGCCGTTGTCCTCGGCCGCCAGCACCCGGATGGCGACGCCATCGGCGCGCGGACGCGCATCGGCCGGCGGCGGGACGGGCTTCGACGGCGCCGCGGCGAGCCGAGTCAGCGGCAGCTCGACGATGAAGGTCGCGCCCTCGCCCAGGGTGCTCTCCGCGCGGATCGCGCCGCCCATCAGTTCGGCCAGGTCGCGGCAGATGGCGAGGCCCAGGCCCGTGCCGCCGTAGCGCCGGGTGGTCGAGGCGTCAGCCTGCTCGAACTTCTGGAACAGGCTCGTCAGGTTCTCGGGCGCAATGCCGATGCCGGTGTCGCGCACGGCGATGGACAGCCGCGCGCCCTTGCGGCTCACCGCCACCTTCACCCCGCCCTTGTCGGTGAACTTCAGCGCGTTGGAGACCAGGTTGTAGAGGATCTGGCGCACCCGGACGCTGTCGCCGCGATAGACGCCTCGCGCCCCCCGCTGGACCTTCAGTTCGAACGAGAGGCCCTTGGCCTGGGCGGTGGCGGCGAAGGCGCCGATGGCGCCGCGCGACAGTTCGTCGATGTCGAACTCAGCCTGTTCGAGCTCCAGCTTGCCGGCCTCGATCTTGGACAGGTCGAGCACGTCGTTGAGGATCGCCAGCAGGCTCTCCCCGGACTGGCGGATCACGTCGAGCCGTTCGCGCTGCTGCTGGGTCACCTCGCCCATGGCCATGGCCTGGGCCATGCCGAGCACCCCGTTGAGCGGCGTGCGGATCTCGTGGCTCATGGTGGCCAGGAAGGCGCTCTTGGCGCGGGTGGCGGATTCCGCCTCTTCCTTGGCGTTGAGCAGGGCGAACTCGGCGGCCTTGCGGTCGGTGATGTTCTGCAGCGCCCCGATCATGCGCAGCGGCTTGCCGTCCTCGTCTCTCAGGAAGCGCACCGCGCCCTGCACCCAGACGTCTTCGTCACCGGGCCGGCGCAGCCGGTACTCCGGCCGATAGGGCGCGCCCTCTTCCTCGTGGCGACGCCATTCCTCCTGCACCCGGGGCAGGTCGCGCTCGTCGACGGTCGACCAGATATCCTGGCTGAGCTGCTTGTAGTTCCAGCCCCTGTCGTAGAAGCTGGCCTCGCCGCCGATGCTGACAAGCTCGCGGGCGCGGAAATCCAGCTCCCAAACGTGCATGTCGGCGATCTCCATCGCCAGTCGCAGGCGCTCCTCGGAGCGCTCTATCCGATCGAGCGCCTCGACCATCCTGGTCACGTCATGCGAACTGATGATCAGCCCGCCGATCTCGCCGGCCCCGTCGCGCCAGGGCGTGAGCTCGACCTGCAGCCAGATGACGGAGCCGTCGGGCCGCTGGAATTCGACGCGATCGGCCTGCACCGACTCGCCGGCCAGGCAGCGGTCGTAGACCGGACGCCATTTCTCGTGGGTGCTGGGAAACAGCGTGTAGAGCGAACGGCCGAGCACCTCGCGGCCGCCGAGCTGGCGGCTTTCGATCCAGCGGGGGCTCGCGGCGAGGACCCGCATCTCCCGGTCGGTCATCACCAGCGACAGGGGCGCGGTGTCGATGATCTGGTCGACCATGCGATGGGCGACATCGCTTTCGCGGCGGGCGGTCTCTCGGGCGATCCGGGCCTGGACGCGGCTCCACTCGTCGGCCACGACGTCGGCGAGGTCCTGCAGCCGCGCGGCCAGGCCTTTGTCGAAGGGCTTGGCCTTAAGGCCGGCGACCGCGAAGACGCCGGGGATCGAGCCGTCCTCCAGCCGGATCGGCGCGGCGGCATAGAAGCGCACATGCGGCGGACCGGTGACGTTGGGGCGGTGGCGGAACCGCTCGTCCTGGCTGGCGTCGGCGACCCAGAGCAGCTCGCCTCCGTCCACCACCAGGCGCGCGACCGGCGCGTCCTTCGGCGCCTTTCCGCTCGGGTCATGGCTGCGCCAGGCGTCGCCGCCGCCCAGCAGCACCACAGAGGCGTCGACGTCCTGGAAGAGGGTCCGGGCGAGCCGCCGCGCCCGGTCGAAGACCGGTCCCGATTGCTCCAGGCCTTCCGGCGCATGCGGGCGAGTTTCGCCGGCCATTCGCTTCCCCAAAAGGCGACTGCGCGCCGTTCGCATAACTCTGAACCGCGGCCGGTTAAGAAAGGGCTTTAATCGGCGGAGCCCGCATCACGGCTTGCAACGATATGGTGCAGGACGATACCGCTGGTGGTTGCAACATTCAGGGAATCGAAACCGCCGGCCATGGCGATCCGCACGCCCCGCGCCCGCGCCATGGCCGACGCCGGCAGTCCCGGCCCTTCAGCGCCGAACAGTACGGCCGTGCGCGGGCCCGGCCGGACGTCGGCCAGCTCCGTCCCGCCCTGGGGCGACAGCGCCAGCACCTCGAAGCCCTCCGCCGCCAGCCGCGCCGCGAGGCCGGCCGCGGCCCCGCCGCGGGCGAAAGGCGTCGTCAGCGCCGCGCCCACCGAGACCCGGATGGCCTTTCGGTACAGCGGGTCGCAGCAGTCGTCGTCCAGCAGCACCGCGTCGGCCCCGAAGGCGGCGGCGTTGCGGAACAGGCCGCCCATGTTGTCGTGGTTGGCGATGCCGGCGAGGCCGACCACCAGGGCGCGAGGCGGCAGGCCGGCCAGCAGGCCGTCCAGGTCGGGCTCCGCGCGGACCCCTGCCGCCAGCACCCCGCGATGGATGTGGAACCCCACCACCGCGTCCATGACCGCCTGCCCCGCCGCATAGACGGCCACGTTCGCAGGCAGGCCCGCCAACAGCGGCGCCAGCGCCTGGACCCGCTTTTCCGCCACCAGCACCGAGCGCAGCGGGTGGCGTCCGGCGCGGACCAGCTTCTCGAGCACCACGACGCCCTCGGCGATGAAGCCGCCCTCCCGCCCCACCAGGTCGCGCTCGCGCACCTGCCGATAGTCGGCCAGCCGGGGATCGTCGGGATCGTCGATGGGGATCAGGGGCGGCACAGCGGCGGTTCTGTCATGGTCCGCCGGACGCCTCCAGACCCGGGTAAAGTTGACGCTGGCGTCATTTTACGATCTATACGATGCTTAAATCCCCTGGGAGGACGAACCATGGCCGACGGCAATCTGGCGAACCTGGCGCAGGCGCGCGAAGCCGCCTACGCTACGCCGCTCGCGGACCTGAACCCTGCGCAGCCGGCGCTGTTCCAGGCCGACGCCATGTGGCCGATGTTCGAGCGCCTGCGCGCCGAGGCGCCGGTGCACTATACCCGCGAGCACGAGTTCGGCCCCTACTGGTCGATCACCAAGTACAACGACATCATGGCGATCGACACCAATCACCAGGTGTTCTCGTCCGAGGGCGGCATCACCATCGCCGAGCCTCCTGGCGGCGACGGTCCGCTGCCGATGTTCATCGCCATGGACCCGCCGCGCCACGACGTTCAGCGCAAGACCGTCAGCCCGGCCGTGTCGCCCACCAGCCTGCAGGTCATGGAGCCGCTGATCCGCGAGCGCGCGGCCATGATCCTCGACAACCTGCCGATCGGCGAGGAGTTCGACTGGGTCGACAAGGTCTCCAAGGAACTGACCGGCATGACGCTGGCCACCCTGTTCGGCATGCCGCAGGAAGACCGCCGCCAGCTCATCTACTGGTCCGACGTGGTCACCGCCGCGCCCGGCCAGGGCCTGATCGACAGTTTCGAGCAGAAAATGGCGATCTTCGTGGAGTACCACGCCTACTTCACCGAGCTCTGGAACCAGCGGGTCAACGCCGATCCCACCGGCGACCTGGTCTCCATGCTGGCCCACGGCGAAGCCACCCGGAACATGGCGCCGCGCGAGTACTTCGGGAACATCGTGCTGCTCACCGTCGGCGGCAACGACACCACCCGCAACACCATCTCCGGCTCGGTCCTGGCGCTGAACCAGAACCCGGACCAGTACAAGAAGCTGCGCGAGAACCCCGGCCTGATCCCGTCCATGGTCTCCGAGACCATCCGCTGGCAGACCCCACTCGCCCACATGCGCCGCCGCGCCCTGGCCGACTTCGAGTTCGGCGGCCAGACCATCAGGAAGGGCGACAAGGTCATCATGTGGTACGTCTCGGGCAACCGCGACGAGACGGTGATCGCCCAGCCGAACGCCTACATCATCGACCGCGAGCGCCCCCGCCAGCACGTGTCATTCGGGTTCGGCATCCACCGCTGCGTCGGCAACCGCCTGGCCGAGCTGCAGTTGAAGGTGATCTGGGAAGAGATCCTCAAACGCTTCCCGACCATCGAGGTCGTGGGCGAGCCCAAGCGGGTCTATTCCACCTTCGTGAAGG
>NZ_DATMNA010000040.1:0-2555 GCF_035569475.1 Phenylobacterium sp. | reverse complement strand
GACCTCGCGCAGCTTCCCGTAGACCTCGTCGTATTCGGCGGCGCGCCGCTGGTCGGCGGGCGCGCCGGCGTGGGCGAAGTGGTTAGTGCCGCTGGGGTAGGCGCCGGGGACGACGATGACGGTTTCGATGCCGAACTTGATCAGCTCGGCGGCGTAGCTCTCGGCGAGGGCGTCCATGCCCGCCTTGGCCGCGAAGTACGGCGCCAGGAACGGCGGGTGGCCGCCGCGGGTGCTGGAGCTGCCCACCCACACCAGCAGGCCCTGGCCGCGTGCCCGCAGGTGCGGCAGGACGGCGCGGTTGACCCGCTGGGTACTCAGGACGTTGACGTCGTACAGGTCGGCGAGCTGCTCGGGGGTGAACGCCTCGACCGGGCCGAGGACCATGTGCCCGGCGTTGTGCACCACGACGTCCAGGCGCCCCTGCTCGGCGCCGATCGCGGTGACCGCCTCGTCGACCGAGGCCTGATCCTGGACGTCCATCTCGATGCCCCGGACGTCGATCGCCTCGGCCGCCGACAGCTCGGCCAGCTCTTCGGCCGCCTTGGCGTTGCGGTCGGCGGTGGCCCGCATCCCGGCGTAGACCGTGTAACCCGCCCGGCCGAGCGCCCGGGCGGCGAGGTTGCCGAAGCCGCTGGAGGCGCCGGTGATGAGGATGACCTTCTGATCAGCCATGTCTTCTTTCCCTTCTTGTTGTAGTCGCCGCAGGCCTTGCCCTGGCGGAGGAACTTCACCGGCCCGACCGGGATCTCCTTCGCATCCTGCTCAGATTCCAGTGGGGCCATGAGGAGACGCGGGCCTGGGCGCCGCCGCCGACGGCGGCGCCCAGGCCCTTGCTGCGCGGCGACCGCAGGTACGCCTGAGTGCGGGCGCACGTGTCGTCGCGGTCGCCCCGGGAGCTCGGCACTGGTCGTGACCCTTGAGCGCCCGCGCTGGGCTGGCGCTAGCCGTTCCCACCCCGGAAGGACGGTCGCGAAGCGGCGGCGCCAGTCCGAGCTGCCAGGACTGCTGGCCGCCGCTGACGTCTGCGATGACGTCGCACTGGCTTGCACGAGATGCCATGCCGGCCAGGCGAGCGAGTCCGGAGACCGTGGGCGGCTCAGATATTCCTGCAGCGCCTCGAGCACCCCGCCGGGGCCGCCCATGACGAGCTCGGCTGACCGGCTCGCGGCGTTGGCCGGCCATCCCTCCCGGGCCTTGCCTTCGTCACCGGGTCGAGAAGCCGCCGTTGACGAAGAGCGTCTGGCCGTTGGCGAACCAGCCGCCCGTCAGCAGGAAGCGGACCCAGGGCACGATGTCCTCGATCTTGGTCAGCTCGCCGCTGGTGCTCATCGACTTGCTGAACTCGGGCTCGCCCGGCGCCGCCGCGTCCCAGAAGAACGGCGTGTCCATCGGGCCGGGCGCGATGTTGTTGACCGAGACGCTGCGGCCGAACAGCTCCTTGGACAGGGCCCTGGTGAAGTGCTCGAGGGGGGCCTTGCTGCCGGCGTAGACGGAGTACCGGCCGGTGTAGGCCGCGAGCAGCGAGGACACCAGGTTGACGATCTTGCCGCCGTCCTCGATCCGCCGGGCCGCCTCGGCCATGATGAAGAAGGCGGCCTTGGTGTTGATGGCGAAGTGCCGGTCGAATTCCTCCTCGGTGACCTCCGTCATGGGATGCCCGACCGCCATGCCGGTGGTGTTCACGCAGGCGTACAGCGACCCCCAGCGGCCCGTGACCGCATCGAGGACCCGCCGGATCTCGGCCACGCTGGTCAGGTCGGCCTGGATCGCGAACGCCTCGCCGCCGGCTGCGATGCAGGCGGCCACCGTATCCGCGGCGGCGGCCTTGGTGGCGTCGCTGTTGTAGTGCACGGCGATGCGCGCCCCGTCGGCCGCCAGGGTGCGCGAGATGAGACCGCCGAGGTTCTTGGCGCCCCCGGCCACGAGGACGACCTTGCCTTGTAGATTCTGCTCAGGCATCTGCTTGCTCCTTATCTTGAGTGAACGCAGGTCAGCCGCACGACCGCGACCGTTGCGGGGTCGTGCTCGGCCGCCACCGACGGGGAAGCAGGTCGTCGGGCGCCTGCGAACCGTCGGTGATCTCGGCCTTTCCGCGTTAGCGGCGGGCGATTCCCTGCCCGCTCCTGCGACGCTAACGGCCAGCGACTCAGAGCAGCCTCCGGCAGATTGCTGATCGATCTCCATTTCTTGCGGTCTGCCCTGGCGGGCAGCGCGACGCGACGCCGACCGCCTCAGGCACCAGTTTGAAAGGTTCTGCGTGTCAGTGAGTACCGGCGTTCAACGGGACGCCCGATCGCCTCGCCGAGGACACCTCTATCGCATGCCTGGCCTCGCCCGCATCCCCGCAAGAGCCTCCCGCAAGAGCCTAAGGAGTGATACCACCCGTTTTCACTTCCTCCGACCATAGCTTTCGTGCGCTTTTCCCAAGGACGCCATCATGTGCACATAGGGTCCAGCGGCGGGTGTTGGCGCACTCTGGCAACAGAACGGCCGTTCGAGCTCGGCTTGGACGGCATATTGGCTGAGCGGGATTCGGCGCTATAACGGCGGGTCGG
>NZ_DATMNA010000039.1:0-21590 GCF_035569475.1 Phenylobacterium sp. | reverse complement strand
CCGATCAGCGCGCCGTGACGCCGGAGGTCAGCGCCGCCGAAGCGGAATCCGCCAACTTGCAGATCCGGAAGCTGCGCGACGTGGACAATCTGGTGCGGGCGCCGACCTGACGCGGGCGACCAGCCGCCCCAAGGCCGTGCGCGCGGTGGAAATCAAGCGCGGCCATGGGACGCATAAACCCTTTTTACGCCTTGAATACAAAGGCGGACTCGCCCATGGTCACGCCGGTTCGAGGGGGCCGCATGATCAAGTCTGAACTGATCGCCAAACTCGCCGAAGAGAACCCGCATCTGACGCAGCGCGACATCGAACGCGTCGTCAGCGTGGTTCTGGAGCGCATGATCCAGGCGCTGGAAACCGGCGGCCGGGTGGAATTGCGCGGCTTCGGCGCGCTTTCGGTCCGCTCGCGCGACGCGCGCGCCGGACGCAACCCGCGCACCGGCGAGCCGGTCGACGTCCGGGCCAAGCACGTTCCCTTCTTCAAGAGCGGCAAGGAGCTGCGGGAACGCCTCAATCTCACGGACGACTGAATTCTCGGCGAACGGGGCCCTGTCATGAGTGAGCCTGCCAAGCCCAAGCTCAGCATCTTCGGCGAGTTCCGCGAGTTCATCGCCCGCGGCAACGTGATCGACCTGGCGGTCGGCGTGATCATCGGCGCGGCCTTCAACGACATCGTCAAGGGCCTGGTCGACAACGTCGTCATGCCGCCGATCGGCCTTCTGCTGAGCGGCGTCGACTTCTCCCAGATGAAGCTGGTGCTGAAGGCCGCCGATCCCGCGAAGAAGGCGGCCGAGGTGGCGATCCAGTACGGCCTGTTCTTCAACACCCTGATCAAGTTCGTGATCGTGGCCTGGGTGGTGTTCCTGCTGGTCAAGGGCGTCAACGCCATCCGCCGGCGCGACGCCGAGAGCCCGCCCAAGCCGGCGCCCGCCCCGACGCCGCAGGAAGCGTTGCTGACCGAGATCCGCGACCTCCTGAAGGACCGCCGCCCCGCCGACAGCGCATAGCGGGGACGGGGGTCTAGGCCTTTCGGGCTCGAGGCGGTAAGCCTGCGACGGCTCGCAGGGACCCCGCATGTCCGAAGCCCAAAGCCTCTCCAATTCAACGGCGCCGCCATCCTGGGCGGCCGCGCTTTTTGGCCGCCCGCTGGTTCGCCTGGCGCAGGGACCCCTCCCGGCGGCGACCGTCTGGGCGATCGAAGGCGACCGGATCGCGGGCCGAATCTCCGAGCAGTTCACCGCCAACGCCGGCGAGTATCACGCGCGCTACGCGGCCAGCGCCCACTTCCAGGGCCTCTTCGAGCAGACGATCCGCAAGCTCGGCCTGACCGTTCCCGACGCTCCGCTGATCTTCGACATGGGCTCCGGCTCCGGGGCCAATTCGATCGTCCCCTGCTTCAACCTGTTCCCCGGCGCGCGGCAGGTGGCGACCGATCTCTCGGGCGAGCTGCTCGCCATCCTGGCCGCCTACGCCGCCGATGAGGGCCTCTCCGACCGCGTGATCTGCGTGGTGATGGACGCCATGGGCAAGCACGTGGCGCGCGAGCAGTTTGACCTGGTGACCGGCGCCTCCATCCTCCATCACCTGACCTATCCGACCGCTGGCCTGCAGGCGGCGGCCCGCGCCCTGAAGCCCGGCGGTCAAGCGATCTTCTTCGAGCCCTTCGACGGCTACGGCCTGATGCGGCTGGCCTATGAGCGGATCCTGGCGGAGGCCGACCTGCGCCGCGCCCCGCTCGATCCCGCCGTTGCGCAGGTCCTGCGCGAGATGATCGACGACATCGCCGCGCGCACCAGCCTCGACCGCGAGTCCCAGCAGTTCGCCGAGCTGGACGACAAGTGGCTGTTCTCGCGGGATTATCTGGAGATCGCCGCGCGGGACTGCGGGTTCGCCAATGTGCGCCTGCTGTCGCACAACAACCACGCCACGCTCTATCGTGACGTGGCCCATGTGCAGCTCAGGCTGGGCAGCGGCCAGGAGGGCCTGACCTTCCCGCCCTGGGCGCTGGACATCCTCGACAGCTTCGATCGGGCCATGCCCCAGCTCACCAAGAACGGCTTCATGATGGAAGGCTCGGTGGTCCTCACCAAGGCGGCGTGACGCTTCGCCCTTGCGGGGATGGCCTCCAGCCCCCTAATCCCGGCTCATGGGCGTCGAGACCAAGATTTGCGGCATCACCACCCCCGAGGCCGTGACGGCGGCCCTTGAGGGCGGCGCGGCGTTCCTGGGCTTCATGTTCTTCGAGAAGAGCCCGCGCAATCTGGCGCCCGAGGCCGCCCGGCGGCTGGCCCAACCTGCGCGAAACAAGGCCAAGGTCGTGGCCGTGCTGGTGGATCCCAGCGACGCCGAGGCCGACCGGATCGCCCAGATCCTGCAGCCTGACCTTATCCAGCTTCACGGCAAGGAGACGCCGGCCCGGGCCCGCGCCATCGGCCAGCGGACCGGCGCCGGGATCATCAAGGTCCTGCCGGTTTCCGAGGCGGCGGACCTCGCCGGCGCGCGCGAGTTCGAGACGGTGGTCGAGCATCTGATGTTCGACACCAAGCCCCCCAAGGGCGCCGATCGGCCGGGCGGCCATGGCGCCGCCTTTGACTGGACCCTGCTGGCGGGGCGCCGGTTCGAGCGGCCCTGGCTCCTGGCGGGCGGCCTCGATCCGTGGAACCTGACGCAAGCCGTGCAGCAGTCCGGCGCGCCGGTGCTGGACGTTTCCTCTGGCGTGGAGCGCGGTCCCGGACTAAAGGACCCCGCCTTGATCGCCGCGTTCCTCGACGCCGCCAAACGCGCTTGAAGCCTTAGCCCAAAGACGCTCAGTGAACGCGCCCTCGCATCCTTCGCCTGTCAGGCCCAACGACTACGCCGCCTATCCCGACGCCAACGGGCGCTTCGGCGACTATGGCGGCCAGTACGTGCCCGAGACCCTGATGCCGCTGGTCCACGAGCTGGACGCGGCCTATGCGGCGGCGAAGGCCGACGAGGGGTTCCAGGCCGAGCTCGCAGGGTTCCTCGCCCACTATGTCGGCCGCCCCAGCCCGCTCTATTTCGCCGAGCGGCTTACCGCCCACTACGGCGGCGCCAAGATCTACCTGAAGCGTGAGGAGTTGAACCACACCGGCTCGCACAAGATCAACAACTGCATGGGCCAGATCCTGCTGGCCCGGCGGATGGGCAAGACGCGGATCATCGCCGAGACCGGCGCCGGCCAGCACGGCGTGGCTACGGCCACGGTCTGCGCCCGATTCGGCCTGCCCTGCGTGGTCTACATGGGCGCGGTCGATGTGGAGCGGCAGAAGCCCAACGTCTTCCGTATGAATCTCCTGGGCGCCGAGGTGCGGCCGGTGACCTCCGGTTCGGCGACCCTGAAGGACGCCATGAACGAGGCGCTGCGCGACTGGGTCACCAACGTCCACGACACCTATTACCTGATCGGCACGGCGGCGGGGATGCACCCCTATCCGGTGATGGTCCGCGACTTCCAGGCGATCATCGGCCGCGAGGTGCGCGAGCAGATCCTGGACGCCGAGGGCCGGCTGCCGGACGCGGTCGTCGCCTGCGTCGGCGGCGGCTCCAACGCCATCGGCCTGTTCCACCCGTTCCTCAACGACCCGGAGGTCAAGATCTTCGGGGTCGAGGCGGCCGGCGAGGGCATGGATACGGGGCGCCACGCCGCGGCCATCAGCGGCGGCCGGCCCGGCGTCCTGCACGGCAATATGACCTACCTGCTGCAGGACCGCGACGGCCAGATCGAGGAGGCGCACTCGATCTCCGCCGGCCTTGATTATCCCGGCATCGGCCCCGAGCACGCCTGGCTGCACGACGTGGGCCGCGCCACCTACCTGTCGGCCACCGACAAGGAGTCGCTCGACGCCTTCAGCCTGCTGGCCGAACTGGAAGGCATCCTGCCGGCCATCGAGAGCGCCCACGCGCTGGCCCGCCTGCCGGAGATCGCCCAGCAGGTCGGCAAGGGCGGCATCGTGGTACTGAACCTGTCCGGCCGCGGCGACAAGGACGTGGCCACCGTCGCCGCCCACCTGGGGATGGAGATTTGACCAAGGCCCGGATCGACGCCCGTTTCGCCGCGCTGAAGGCCGAGGGCCGGGCGGCTTTCGTGGCCTATGTGATGGCCGGCGATCCCGACGCCGCCACCGCCGCCAAGATCCTTGAGGGCCTGCCCGCCGCCGGCGCGGACCTGATCGAGCTCGGCTTCCCGTTCTCCGACCCCATGGCCGAAGGGCCGCCGATCCAGCGCGCCGCGCAGCGGGCGCTGAAGGCCGGCATGACCCTGCAAGGCGTGTTCGAACTCGCGCGCGGCTTCCGGGCCGCCGACACGACAACACCGCTGATCCTGATGGGCTACATGAACCTGATCGTCACCCGCGGCGTCGAGGCCTTCGCCCGCGACGCGGCGGACGCCGGGGTGGACGGGGTGATCGTGGTCGACTGCCCGCCGGAAGAGGCGGGGCCCCTGGCCGACGCGCTGGACGCCGCCCAGGTCTCCCTGATCCGCCTGGCGACGCCGACCAGCGACGATATGCGCCTGAAGACCATTGTTCGCCGCACCTCGGGTTTCGTCTATTACGTCTCCGTGGCGGGCGTGACGGGGGTCAAGGAAGCCGATGCGGCCGAGGTCGCGCCTCAGGTGGCGCGGGTGCGTGCGGCGTCCGGCCTGCCGGTCGCGGTCGGCTTCGGCATCAGGACCCCCGAACGCGCCGCGGCGATCGCCCGCGTCGCCGACGCGGCGGTGGTGGGGTCCGCGCTTGTGGACGAAATCGCCGAAGCAGTGGAGATGAACGAAGACGTGACCCGGCGGGTTCTTTCCAAAGTGAGTTCGTTGGCTAAGGCTGTGCGCTCGGCGCGAGTCGGCCAAACGACGGTCTAGAACCATGGCGATGGCTGAGCAGAGAAACGACAAACCCGGCCGTCCCGCCGCCGCGCCGCGAGAGCGGACCGGATGGCTGTCGCGTATCGCGCCCGGCGTCCGCAACGCCTTCTCCAAGCGCGAGACGCCGGAAAACCTCTGGGTGAAATGCCCCGACACCGGGGAGATGATCTATCGCCCCGACCTGGAGGCCGCGCTGTGGGTGACGCCGAGCGGCCACCACATGCGGATCGGGGCGGCGGCGCGCCTGCGCTACACCTTCGACGACGGCAAGTTCGAGCGCATCGCCTCGCCCATCGTCGCGGACGATCCCCTGAAATTCCCGGACGTGAAGTCCTATCCCGACCGCCTGAAGGCCGCGCGCAAGGCGACCGGCGAGCAGGACGCCCTGGCTATCGGCTACGGCAATATCCACGGCCAGCCGGCGATGGTGGTGGTGCAGGACTTCGCCTTCATGGGCGGTTCGCTGTCGATGGCGGTGGGCGAGGCCTTCATCAAGGCCGCCCAGGAAGCCGTGAAGCGCGAGGTTCCTTTCGTGATCTTCACCGCCGCCGGCGGGGCGCGGATGCAGGAGGGGACGCTGTCCTTGATGCAGATGGCCCGCACCACCCTGGCGCTGAACGAGGTCAAGGCCGCCGGCCTGCCCTATGTGGTGGTGCTCACCGACCCGACCACGGGTGGGGTGATGGCCTCCTACGCCATGCTGGGCGACGTGCACCTGGCCGAGCCCAATGCGCTGATCGGCTTCGCCGGCCGCCGCGTGATCGAACAGACCATCCGCGAAACCCTGCCGCCGGGTTTCCAGCGCGCCGAGTTCCTGATGGAGCGCGGCATGGTCGACAAGGTGGTGAGCCGCGCCGAGTTGCCGGCGGTGCTGGGCTCGATCCTGAAGACCTTGATGATGGGGCGGGCCCAACTTCCCGCCGCCTGATGTGACCCCCCCAAATCCGGCAAAGGCGCTGGACCACGATCCGATCCGCGCCTCGGACGCGGTGATCCAGCGTCTGCGCGCCAACCACCCGACCCTGATCGACCTGACCACCGGACGCGTGGAGCGGCTGCTGGCGGCCCTGGGCCATCCCGAACGCCGCCTGCCGCCGGTGATCCACGTGGCGGGCACCAACGGCAAGGGCTCGACCGTCGCCTACCTGCGCGCCATCGCCGAGGCGCAGGGGCTGAAGGTCCACGCCATCACCTCGCCGCATCTGGTCCGCTTCGCCGAGCGGGTCCGCATCGCCGGCAAGCTGATCACCGACGCACAGCTTGAGGACCTCACCGACCGGCTGGAGGCCGCCAACGCCGGCCTGCCGATCAGCTTCTTCGAGATCACCACGGTCCTGGCGCTGCAGGCCTTCGCCGAGACGCCGGCCGACCTCTGCCTGGTGGAGGTGGGCCTGGGCGGGCGCTTCGACGCCACCAACGTCTTCGATGCGCCGGCGGTCAGCGTGATCACCCCCGTCGACTACGACCACCTGGAGATGCTGGGTCCGGAGCTTGGCAAGATCGCCTGGGAGAAGGCCGGCGTCATCAAGCGCGGCCGTCCCGTCGTCGTCGCCCGCCAGCCGGAGGAGGCGCTGGAGGCCATCGAGCGCGAAGCCGACGACCGGATGGCGCCGCTGTTCCTGATGGGCCGCGACTTCGACGCCTGGGAGGAACGCGGCCGGCTGATGGTGCAGATGCCCGACCGGCTGCTCGACCTGCCGGCCCCCAGCCTGTTCGGCGGCTACCAGTTCGACAACGCGGGCCTGGCGGTGGCCGCGGCCCTGACCTTCAACCACGACCTGAGCGAGGACGACCTGGGCCGTGGGGTCTCGTCGGCCGTCTGGCCGGCGCGGTTCCAGCGCCTGACCAAGGGCCCGCTGGCGGCGCTGGCCAAGGCGCGGGGCTCGGACCTGTGGCTCGACGGTGGGCACAATCCGCACGCCGGCCGCGCGCTCGCCGAAGCCGCCTCGCGCCTCGTGGACCGCGACCCGCGGCCGCTGGTGCTGGTGACCGGCATGTTTGCCCGCAAGGACGCCGAGGGCTATTTCCGGCCCTTCGCGGAGATGCACCCGAAGGTCTTCACCACCACCTTCGATTCGGACATGGCCGCCACCCCGGGCGACCTGGCCGAGGCCGCGCGCCTGGCCGGACTCACGGCCGAGCCGGTGGTCGATGTGACGGAGGGGCTGCGCAAGGCCCTGGACGGCTCCGGCCCGGCCCCGCACGTCCTGATCTGCGGCGGCCTGCACTTCGCCGGCGAGATCCTGGCGATGAGCCCGGAGACGTGGCCGAGCTAGGGGCCGACGAGGGCTCGCGCCAGCTAAAGTCCCTTCGTATCCAGCCACATAACAACTCTCGGCAGCCCCCAGAGACAAGCCACGATGGACGAGACACAAGCTAGGGCGTGCATGCCAGCGATACGCATGTGACCGTCTTCAGAGGCCATCAGCGCATTTCCAAACTCAACGACAGCAAGAACCAAAAAGAGAAGAGCGATACCGAACAACACGACCGCTCTCGCGGCCATCTGCAGGCGCAGCGAGAGCGGCATCTTGCGCCGCGCGCGATCCGGGGCCTCGCGTGCGCGTTGGTATTCCGCCTCCGTGTACCAGCCGACGTCGCTAAAGCGGCCGTCCGCCTTCATCGCAGCGTCGAGTCTCCCCAAGAGCTCTCCATGGCCAATGTCGCCCGGCGTCGGCCCATATCTCGTTGTGTCTCTGCTGACGAGGATCACGCGATCTCCGAGATCGGAGAGCCGAAACCAATACCGCCTCTTGCCGACATGGACGTCGAGCACCCAGCCGAGTTCGGCCTCACCTTCCGGCGCTGGGACCTGAAATCCCATGTCCCGGAACATCTGCGCCAGGGCCTCCGCCACCCCCAGACCGGGATATCGGACGAAGCCGCGTTCGTCCTCGATGGAATCGTCGGGAAATTCCGTGCAGAACTCGGCGATATCCCGGACGTTCATGGGGGTCCATTTCCCGCTGTGACCTGGTCGGCCAACGCGCTGTTGGCAATAAGCTCCGCGCCCGCCGCCGCTTTCAACGGCGTCGTCGTCCAGAACCAAAACTGGCCAAGCGGCCCGTATTTCGTGAGGTCCAGGGCCTTCCCGCTCCAAGACCCTCCTCCTGCGGACGCGCGCTCGACAGATTCGGCGTGGCGGATTCGGGGTTGTTTGAATTCAGAACCCCGGCGCCGATCGCCACTAAGTCGCTTGGCTGCGGGGCTGCTAGATCCTGACCGCTTCGCGTTGCCTGTTCCCAGGCTTCCCGCCCAGCCGCTTCCGCATCCGGCCTCAGGGAAATGTCAGCGTTCCGCTGCGCCATCCAGCCTTCGAGGTCATCAAGATCACCGACGGTCCGCCGCCCCAGCCAGCCTCCACCCATGTCGCCTCCTGCTTTTGATATCAGCCCGGCGTCCAAGCCAGTCCGGGCGACCACAGGTGACTAATGCTGAGCTTGTTTTCTCAAAAAATCAAGAACAAATAGTGAACAAAATGGCCGGCGCATTTCCGTCAACGATCTCGGGGAGCGTGAGGCGCCTATCCGGGAGCCATAGACTCGGGTTTTCAGAATGGACGGGCGCGCCGCCCCAACTCAATCGGCGACGGCGGCGCGCATGAGTCCCGGATAGCCGCTCGCGGCTTCCGGGATGACATCGATTTTTTGGATTTACGCCGCCGCGGCGACGCCGGCCTCGCTGAGCCATTCCAGGATCTTCTGCTTGGGCATGGCGCCGACCTTCATGGAGGCCATCTGGCCGCCCTTGAACAGCATCATGGTAGGGATGCCGCGCACGCCGTAGCGCGACGGCGTGGTCGGGCTTTCTTCGATGTTCAGCTTGGCGATGGTGACGTTGGCGCCCAGCTCGGTGGCGATCTGCTCCAGGGCGGGGGCGATCTGCTTGCAGGGGCCGCACCACTCCGCCCAGAAGTCGACCAGGACGGGGCCGGCGGCCTGCAGGACGTCCTTTTCGAAGGATTCGTCGGTGACCTTCACGGTGCTCATGAAATTCTCCTTGCGCGTCAGCAGTTTCCGAACGCGGAGCCGACGCATCTCGATCCGCCCATTTAGGAGCGCCTCACCCTGGTATCAACCTCAACCGCCGAGGTCGGCAAGCGCTTTCGCCAACAGGTTTTCTGGGACCGGCATCAGCTTCGGCCCATCGGTCCAGATCAGCGCCGCCTCCACCGCCCGGCCCGGGAAAACGTCCCTCAGGACCGCGGCGTAGATCGCCATCTGGCGCAGGTAGACCGGATCGGCCTCCTCGATAAGGGCCGGGGAGGGCCGGTTGGTCTTGAAATCGGCCACCAGCACCCGGCGGGGCAGCACCACCAGCCGGTCGATGCGGCCGGAGACCTTCAGCCCCGCCGGCAGGCCGCGCGCCGATCCGGCGATGGCCACCTCGGCGCGGCTGCCGGGGCCGAACAGCTCGGCGAAGCGTGGGTCCTGCAGGACTGACAGCGCCGCCGCCGCCATCTCGGCGCGTTGGGCGGCGGTGAGGTCGCGCTCGCGGGCCAGCAGGCTCGCCGCGCCGTCCGCCCAGCCGCCGGGCGGCAGGTCAGGCAGGATCTGGAGCAGCCGGTGGATCAGGTCGCCGCGCCGGAAGCGGCCCAGTCCGCCCACCGCCGAGAGCGGCGAGGGCGCGGCGACCTTGGCGCCGTCGCCCAGGTCCGACGGCGAGGCGTAGCGGGCGAAGGCCTCGGGCGGCGCGGCGGCCGCAGTCCAGGCCGGCAGGGCGGGGGCTCGCGCCCTCGCCGCGGCGTCCTGGCCCAGGATCCGCGGGTCAGACCCGAAGCGCTGGAACTCCAGGCCGTCGCCGGCGATCGTGCGCACCCCCGGCGCGATGTCGGCGTGGCCGAGCGCGTCCCGCACCGCGCCCCACCAGCCGGCGAGTTTGTTCGGGTCCGTGCGGTCCGCCACCCGGCCGCAGAGCACCAGCCGGTCGCGGGCGCGCGTCAGCGCCACATAGAGCAGGCGATAGGCCTCGGCCTCGTCGCGCTGGGCGCGGGCCTCGCGAGCCCGGGCCGTCGCCTCGCAGTCGCGCCCGCCCGAGGCGCACCACAGGAAGCCCTCGTCGCCCGGATTTCCGGCCCGCAGCAGCGGCGAACCCCGCGCGGTCTGGGTGAGCGTCGTTTCCGGCAGGAAGACGATCGGGGCCTCCAGGCCCTTGGCGCCGTGGGCGGTCATCACCCGAACCTCGGGACGCTCGGCCTCCATCTCGCGCTTGACGGTGATGTCGAGGCCGGCGAGCTCGGCGGCGAGGCGCTCCAGGTCGTGGACCCCGCGGGCCTCGGCGGCCAGCACCTGGTTCAGGAACTCGTCCAGCGCGTCCTGCGCCTCGGCGCCCAGGCGGCGCAGCAGGCGCTGGCGCATGGACCGGCCGTCCGCGCCCGCGCCACACAGCAGGCGGGCGTAGAACTCGAACGGCCGCTGCCGGCCAGCTTCCGCCAGGGCGAGGGAAAGGAAGGCCTCGGCCGCGGTCCACTCGGCGCGCTCGGGCGCCCGCCGCTGGAGCGCCGCCCAGAGCCCCTCCTTCCGGCCGCGCGCCAGGACGTAGAGGCTGTCGTCGTCGAGGCCGCAGAGGGGGCTCTTCAGCAGGGCCGCCAGCGTCAGCTCGTCGTCCGGGAACAGCGCGAAACGGGCCAGCGCCGTCAGGTCGTCGAAGACGATGTGCTCGGACAGGGCCAGCCGATCGGCGCCGGCCACCGGGATCTCCGCATGCTTCAGGGCCCGCAGGATCTCCTCGAACAGGGCGCGGCGGCGGCGGACCAGGATCAGCACGTCGCCGGCGTGGGCCGGCCGCCAGGCCTTGCGCTCCTTGTCGTAGACCGCCTCGCCGCGGGCGATCAGCGCCTTGATCTCGGCGGCGATGCGCCGCGCGAGACGGCGGTTGGCGCTGTCCTCCGGCTCGGCGTCCAGCGGCGCGTCCCAGGCCTCGCGCTCCTCGCCCTTCTTCTCGACCTCCAGCGGCCAGACGTCGACGCAGCCGGCGTGGTCGATCCGGGTGGGCTGGTGCCGCACCGGCTCCGGCTCGAAGCCGGGCCGAGGCTGGATGGCGCCGGCAAGCGCGGGCGGCGCAAAGACCGCGTCCACGAAGCTCAGCACCTGCGGGGTCGAACGCCAGGACGTGAGCAGGTCCACCCGCTCGAACCGGAAGCCCGCGCCGGTCGCCCGGTCGCGGTGGAACTCGAACTTGCGCAGCAGGAGTTCCGGCCGCGCGCCCTGGAAGGAATAGATCGACTGCTTCTCGTCGCCGACCACGAACATGTCGCGGACCCTGGCTTCGCCCGCAGCGCCATATTTGGCGCCGGCGCCGGAGAAGAACTCCTCGGTCAGGGCGTCGACGATGGTCCATTGGTCGGGCGCGGTGTCCTGGGCCTCGTCCACCAGGATGTGGTCGATGCCGCCGTCGAGCTTGTAGAGCACCCAGGCGGCGGCGGGGCGGTCGCGCAGCAGGTGGCAGACGTGATCGATCAGGTCGGCGAAGTCGAGGGCGCCGGCGGCGGCCTTTTCGATGCGGTAGGCGGCCAGGTAGGCGTTGGCCAGGGTGAGCACATGGCCGGTGTCCACCGCGATGGCCGCGGCGCGGACACGCTGGCGGGCCAGTTCGAGCCGCGCCTGCTCGGCCAGGAGCTTGAGGCGCAGCCCCTCGTGGGCCTTCAGGCCGCTGGTCTTGCCGATCCACTTGACCCCGTCGCCCTCGCCCTTCTCGGTGAAGAAGACGGCCAAGGCCTGGTCGAAGCCCGCGTCCGGATCGGCCGCCACCGCGGCGAGCTGGCCGCCGCACTTCTGGTCGGTGGCCGTGCCCAGCCGCAACACCTCGGCGGCCTCGCGCCAGAGGCCGCGGTCCATCTGGGCCATGGCCTCCGCGCCGATAGCCTCGGGATCGGACCCGCGCGTCACGTCCACCGCCCGCCAGGCCCAGCCGATCGCGCCCTCCAGCCCGCCCTCGCGGCGCAGGAAGTCGGCCAGCGGCCCGCGTCGGGCCTCGAAGTCGGCGAACATCGCCTGGAAGCTCTGGAAGTCGAGCGCCACCGACATCCGCGCATAGGCCTCGGCGACCGCGCTCGCGCCGTTCAGCGCCAGGCCCGCCACCATGCGCCGCGCCGCCTGCGCCACCGCCGCGGCGGCGGAATCGTCCATGACCCGGAAGCCCGGCGAGACGCCCGCCTCCAGGGGGAACCGCCGCAGGAGCTTTTCGCAGAAGGCGTGAATGGTCTGGATCTTCAGGCCGCCGGGCGTCTCCAGAGCCTGGGCGAAGAGGCTGCGCGCCTTGGACAGCTCGGCCGCGTCGAAGGTCCGGTCCTCCAGCCGCGACAGGGTCTGCGCCAACCCCTCGTCGGAGGCCACCGACCAGCCGCCAAGGACGTCGAACAGCCGGCGCTGCATCTCCGAGGCGGCCGCCTTGGTATAGGTGACGCACAGGATGGTCTCGGGCCTCGCCCCGGCCAGCAGCAGGCGGGCCACCCGGTCGATCAGGGTCTTGGTCTTGCCCGAGCCGGCGTTGGCGGTGACGAAAGCCGAGAGGCCGGGGTCGGCGGCGAGCCGCTGCGGGTCGATGAGCGCAGCCTCCGCTTCCAGCAGGTCGAGGGTCATTCGTCGCCCTCCGCGCCGCTGGTGGACCATTCGAACACCCGCGCCAGGTGGTCGTAGTCGCTGATCCGCGCCTTCACGAACTGCGGCGCGGTGCGCGACAGGTAGGGCTGGGCCGGGTCGTCGAAGCGGCCAACCAGCTCGGCCAGGCCGGCCAGCGCCTTGGCGGCGGCCTCGGCGCTTTCGTCGCCGGCCAGGGCTCGGGTCTCGACCTTGCCCGCGGGCCTGCGGCCGGTGATCTCCAGATAGGTCAGGTCGCCGGGCTTGAGCGGGCCGAGGTCGGGAAAGCCGCCGGCCTGCAGGATGGCGGCGGTGAGGGTGAGCTGCGGGGAAAAGCCGGTGGCCACCTCCTTCTTCGAGGGCGCCTTGCCGGTCTTGTAGTCGAGGATGTGGCCGAAGCCCTCGGCCGTCGCTTCGATCCGGTCGGCGCGGGCGGTGACCTTGAAGGGGCCGGCCGGCGCGGCGATGGTCCGCTCGCCTTTGAGCTCTACGTGGATCGTGCGGCCGTCGCGGCGCTCGCGCTCCAGGGCCGCGACCCAGTCGGCGGCCTCGACCGCCAGCGCCGCCTCGCGCGCCATCGCCTCGCGCGGCAGGCCGGCCTCTTCCAACGCCTCGAGATAGAGGTTCGCGAAGGTCCCGGCGGCGTCCGGCGGCAGGTCGGCTGGGTAGGCCTCGGCGAAGCGCTCGAAGGCGGCGTGGATGGCGGTGCCGCGGGCCCGCGCATCGGCCGCCTCGTCGGGCCGATCCAGGGGATAGAGCCGCAGGATGTCGCGCGCCCAGACGGCGTAGGGGTCGCGGACCAGGGTCTCGACGCGGGTCACCGCCAGCTCGCGCGGCCGGTCGGCGACCGGCGGCCGGGGCGCGGGGCGCTTGGCGGGCGCGTAGCCGTCGGGCGCGTCCAACCTGCGGGCCCAGTCGAGGACCTCGGGGCGCCCGGCGATCTTCAACCCGGCGCCGCGCGCCAGGGTCTCCAGCCGCCAAAGCCAGCGGGATTTCACCGACGGCGCGCCCTCGCGCCGCTCGGTGTGCAGCAGGACCACCTCGGGCGCGCAGGCCGCCTGGGCGAAGTCGTGGGCGGCCAGGCCGATGCGCCGCTCCGGCGAGGGCAGGCCGAGGGTCTCGCGCATCGGCCGCGACAGGAAGGGATCGAGCGGCGCCGCGGCCGGCCAGACGCCTTCCTCCAGGCCCGCCACCACCAGCCGGTCGGCGCGCACCAGCCGCGCCTCGATGGCGCCCAGGATGCGCAGGCGCGGATGGGTGGCGCCGCCCGAACGCACCGTCTCGCCGGCCAGCAGTCGGTCCATGAGGTCGGCGAAGCCACGCGCGGTGGCGGGCGGCAGGCCGTCGGCGTCCTGGATCAGGCCGCTCAGCAGGCGCGACATGGCCTCGCCGCCGTGGCCGGTCCAGAGATCGCCCGTCCCGCCGGCTCCGTCGTCGGCCAGCGCCTCCATCGCCCGCGCCACCCGCGCCGCCGCCGCAGCGACGGGATCGGTTTCGCGAGTCCAGGCCAAGCCCTCGACGATCGCCTGCAGCCGCGCGGCCAGGGGCAGGGCCTGGGGCGCCTTCGCCAGGCGGGCCTTCAGCTCGGCCCAGGTGCGCGCGCGAGGTCCGCGCAGGGCGGCGCGCTCCAGGTCCCGGCTGTCGCCGAGGCGGGCGTAGGGGTGCTTGGCGAGGCCCAGCAGGGCCACCGGATCGAGCGGGTCGACCGCGGCGCGCGCCACCAGGCCGGCCAGGGTTCCGCAGGGCGAGCCGGCCAGGCTCTCGCCCGCCGAGGAGTCCGGGACCACGCCCCAGCGGGCCAGCTTGGCCGAGACGCGCCGCGCCAGGCCCTGGTCCGGCGTCACCAGGGCGGCGGTCCGCTCCGGCGTCTCCAACGCCTCGCGCAGCAGCAGGGCCACCACCGTGGCGGCCTCATCTTCGTTGTGGGCGCTGATCGCGCTCAGGCCCTTCAGCCCCGCCGCCACGGCGCCGGGCTGTTCCTGCTCCAGGGTCTCGATCACATGCAGCCAGTCGGCGGTCTCCTCCGCCGGTCGCAACGCCTCGTTGATGATCCGCCGTCGCCACCGCTGCTCGGGCTGCTCCTCGTGCGAAGCCGGCCAGGTCTCGACCTGCGGGCGCGAGACCCCTGCGCGGTCCAGCAACCGCTTCAGCGCCCCTTGCGGATGCTGCACGTCGACCTTGGCCCAGGCCTTGTCGGCGAGGTTCCGGTCCAGGCCCGGCAGCACGACGCAGCCCTGCGGCGCGGCGGCGATGGCGATCAGCAGGTCGCGGGTGGCCGGCGCCGTGCCGGTGGACCCCGCCGCCACGATCACCCCGCGCGGCGGCGCCTCGGTCCAGCGCTCGGCCAGCCGGCGCAGCAGCCGCACGCGGCGTTCGCTGACGTCGATCACCCCCAGCGCCCGCAGCCGTTCCGGCCAATCCGCCAGCGCCGCCTCGAGGAACTGGCGCGAGATCTGCCAGTGCTCGGCCATCTCCGCCTCGACCAGGCCCTCCAGCCCGGCCTCCAGCGCCAGCTCCTCGATCTGCAGGCCGTCAAGGAAGCGGCCCAGCGCGTCGGCCATCTCCAGGGCCGCGGCGGCAGTCAGCTCGCGGCCCTGCAGCAGGTCCCAGTGGTCGGCGACCAGGCGGGTGAGCTCGAAACGCCGGCGCAGCGGGTCGATCGCCGCTTCCAGGTCGAGCGCAAGGTCGCCGGGCTCGAAGGGCGGCTCGCCCTCGTCCAGGTCGCCCAGGGGCCGCATCTGCGGCGGCAGGACGGCGCGGCCCTCGGCGGCGGCCACGAAAGCGTCGGCCAGCGCACGGGCGCCGCGGCGGGTCGGAGTCAGGACGATGGCCTGCGAGAGGGCTTCTGGGCCCAGGGGCGCCAGCGCGTCGAACAGGCCCCGCGCCAGGTCCTGGGCGAACGGGCGATGCGCCGGGATCGTGCGCCACCGCGGCCCGTCCCCCTTGGCGAAGAACGGCCGTTCGACGACCCCGCTCACCCCACCCGGGCCTCCACGCCCGCTTCGAGCCTGGCTTCCGCCACGTCCCGGGCGGCCGGATCGCCCACGTGCATCCAGAAGGCGTCCATGGCCACGCCAAAGAGCCGGCCCTCGCCCTGCAGCCGATGCCAGATCGGGATGATCGAGAAGGCGTCCGCCTTCTGGCCGTCGAGGATATGCGGCTTCAATATGCCGAAGCCGACGTTGGCGAAGGGCGTCACCACGTCCGGCGAGGCCGAGTGGGTGAGCCGGCCCTCGCCGTCCATCAGGAACCCCTGCGGCCCCTCGAAGCCGATGCCGTGGCCGCGCGCCACCAGCAGCAGCAGCAGCTCCATCCGCGCCGGGTCCCAGCCCTGCTTCAGGGCTTCCAGCGCCGGGGTCCCGGCCTCCAGCCACAGGGAGTCGATGTTGGCGACGAAGATCGGGGCCTCGCCCAGCAGATGGCGGGCATGCTGGATGCCGCCGCCGGAATCCAGCAGGCCGGCCCGCTCGTCGGAGATCAGGATCTCCAGGTCGCGGCGGCCCGCCAGGTGGGCTTCCACCTGGTCTGCGAAGTGGTGGACGTTGACCACGGCCCGCGTCACCCCGGCGTCGCGCAGCTTGTCCAGAACCCGGTCGATCAGGGCTCGGCCGGCCACCGGGATCAGCGCCTTGGGCAGGGCGTCGGTGAGCGGCCGCATGCGCGTGCCGAGGCCTGCGGCCAGCACCATCGCCGTGGTGGGGCCGGCGGTGCTCACGCCCGCGCCTCCGCCGGGACGTGGTGGTCGAACCAGGCTGCGAGACCGGCCAGCGCCGGGTCGGTCAGGTTGCGTTCGAGGTAGCGCCAGGTGCGGGGCATGAACGCCTTGTACTGCGCCCGGCCGAGCAAGGCTTGGCGCGCGAAGACGCGGCCCAGGATACGCGCCGCGTTGGACACCGCCAGCGCCCTGTAGTCGGCCAGGAACGCCTCCCGGTCCGTGGCGGGCCGGGCGGCCAGGTAGCGGTCCAGCATGGACGCTTCGAGCTCGGGCGAAACGTCGCGCCGCGCGTCCTGCAGGAGGTGCAGCAGGTCCCAGGTCGGATGCGCCCTCAGCGCGTCCTGGAAATCGAGCAGGCCGACGCGGGCCGGACCCTTGCGGTTGGGCAGCCAGACGAGGTTCTGGGCGTGGTAGTCGCGGTGGCAGAAGACCGTGGCGCCGGCCTCGCCGCGCGCCCAGACCGGCGCCCACAGGGCGTCCCATTCGGCCGCGGCGTCGGCGCTGAAGGGCGCGATGCCGGCGAACTTCGGCCACCACTCGAGGAAGGTGTCGGTGGCGACCTTCAGGGCCAGGGTGTCGTAGGTGAGCAACGGCCAGCTCACCCCCTGGGCCGTCAGGATGGCCGGCGGGGTCTCGGCATGGAGCTGGACCTGCACGTCGACGGCGGCCTCGTAGAGCGGCGCCTCAGGCTCGCCTCGGGCGATCAGGGTGGCGAACAGGCCGTCGCCCAGGTCCTCCAGCACGGCGAAGCCTTCGTCGGCGTCGAAGGCATCGACCGCCGGCGCCGACAGGCCGCGGGCCCGCAGGTAGTCGGCGGTGGTGACGAAGGCGGCGATCGACCCCGCGGCCAGGCGCGCGGCGGCGTTGTAGCCGAGCGCCATCCGCTCGGCGTCGCTGGCCCCTGGCGGGCAGATCGGGGTCTCCAGCACCGGCGGCTGGTCCATCAGGATGAGCGGCCGGCCGCCCGGCGGATGCAGCCGCTCATAGCTGCGCGTCGAGGCGTCGCCGGCCAGCGGCTCGCGCCGCGCCCCGCTGAGGCCGCAGTCCTTGAGGAACCGCGCCTTCGCCGCCTGCCGCTCAGGGTTCAACCTGCCGTCCCTCCCATGCCCCATGGGGCGTCAGCCGCGCCGTGCGGCCCGCCCCTTCGATCCCGATCTCTACATCGAGTCGATCCGGCGGAAGCCGTCCCGCCAGCCGCTCCGGCCACTCGATCACCGCCCCCCCCTCGTCCAGCGCCTCGTCGAGCCCGATCTCATAGGCCTCGTCAGGGTCGGTGAGCCGGTAGAGGTCGAAATGGGCGATCTTGAGTCGCTCTCCTTCGTAGAACTGCACCAGGGTGAAAGTCGGCGACGGCACGTCCTCGTCCGGCCTGGTCAGCGCCCGCACCAGAGCCCGCGCCAGGGTCGACTTGCCGGCGCCCAGCGGTCCCGACAGGCACACCGCCTCGCCCGGCCGAAGCGCGCGCGCGATGGCGGCGCCGAGCCGCGCGGTGGCCGCCTCGTCCGCCAGGGTCATGCGAAGGCCCGGTCCGGGTCAGGGACGAGGCAACCGTCCGCCGCGGTCTCCGGCTGCGGTAGGCGCCGCCGGGCGGTTTTCAGCGTCTGGGCGGGCGAGGGGATCGGCATGGGCGGAGGATGCGCTGGCGCGGGGGCGATGGGCAAGCGGCGCAGGTTCTTGGCGCGGCCGCCAGTCCAAGCCCAAGGCTCGCATCGTCCATGGAATTTAAGGCGGATGGCACCCCTTTGAGGGTGCGTTCGCGGATGGGCGCTAGGCCTGAATATCCAGCAAGGTCCCGACGCCGCTCGGCGGCGTCGGCCGGACCTTCTGCGACGCTCCGCCGTCACTGCCGTCGCTCGGCTGACCTTTCACCGGCGCGACCGGCGGCACGGCCGAGACCGGCTGGTAGTAGGTCGGCCCGGTGGGTATGGCGGCGACTTGCAACGGCGGTTCCGGCGCTTCAGACCGCCCCAGGCTAGGCCCAACCCCTTAAGCGATCGTAAGGCGGGGTTTCCGTCCCGGCTCCAACGGTCTAAATCCCCGCCCATGCGCGAGATCACCCACTTCATCGACGGCGCCTCGGTCGCCGGCACGTCCCACCAGTTCGGTCAGGTGTTCAACCCCAACACCGGCGAGGTGCAGGCCCGGGTGGCCCTGGCCAGCGTCGGCGAGATGGACGCCGCGGTGGCCTCGGCGCTTCGGGCGCAGCAGCATTGGGCCCTGGTCAATCCGCAGCGGCGCGCGCGGGTGATGTTCGACTTCAAGCGCCTGGTCGAAGCCCATATGGACGAGCTCGCCGAACTGCTCTCCTCGGAGCACGGCAAGGTCATCGCCGACAGCAAGGGCGACATCCAACGCGGGTTGGAAGTCATCGAGTTCGCCTGCGGCATCCCCCACGCCCTGAAGGGCGAGTACACCGAGGGCGCCGGCCCCGGCATCGACGTCTATTCCATGCGCCAGCCGCTGGGCGTCTGTGCGGGCATCACCCCGTTCAACTTCCCGGCGATGATCCCGATGTGGATGTTCGGCATCGCCATCGCGGTCGGCAACAGCTTCATCCTGAAGCCCTCGGAGAAGGATCCCTCGGTCCCGGTCCGCCTCGCCGAGCTGATGATGGAGGCCGGCGCGCCCAAGGGCGTCCTGAACGTGGTGCACGGCGACAAGGTCGCGGTGGACGCGATCCTCAACCATCCGGACATCAAGGCGGTGAGCTTCGTGGGCTCGTCGGACATCGCCTCTTACGTCTATTCCCACGGAACTGCGGCGGGGAAGCGCGTGCAGGCCATGGGCGGGGCCAAGAACCACGGCATCGTCATGCCCGACGCCGACCTCGACCAGGCGGTGAAGGATATCACCGGGGCGGCCTTCGGCTCGGCCGGCGAGCGCTGCATGGCCCTGCCGGTGGTGGTGCCCGTGGGCGCCAAGACCGCCGAGGCCTTCCGCGAGAAGATGCTGGCCGAGATCGAGACCCTGAAGGTCGGGATCTCCACAGACACTGCCGCCCAGTACGGCCCGGTGGTCACCGCCGTGCACCGCCGTCGCATCGCCGACTACATCCAACTGGGCGTCGAGGAGGGCGCGGAGCTGGTGGTCGACGGGCGCGACTTCAGCCTGCAGGGCTACGAGAAGGGCTTCTTCATCGGCCCCTCGATGTTCGACCATGTGAAGCCCGGCATGCGCACCTACCAGGACGAGATCTTCGGCCCGGTCCTGCAGATGGTCCGCGCCGAAAGTTTCGAAGAAGCGGTCGCGCTGCCGTCCAACCACCAGTACGGCAACGGCGTGGCCATTTTCACCCGCAACGGCCGCGCGGCGCGCGAGTTCGCCAGCCAGGTGCAGGTCGGCATGGTCGGCATCAATGTGCCGATCCCGGTGCCGGTGGCCTACCACACCTTCGGCGGCTGGAAGCGCTCGGCCTTCGGCGACACCAACCAGCACGGCATGGAAGGCGTGAAGTTCTACACCAAGGTCAAGACCATCACCGCGCGCTGGCCCGAAGGCCTGAGCGAAGACTCGGCGTTCGTCATTCCGACGATGAAATGAGCGCGTAGCGACTCATCCCGGCGCAGGCCGGGATCCAGCCGTCAGGTCCGCCGGCTGATCTGGTCCTTGGTCGCGGCCCGGGTCTTCGGGCCGGACAAGCGGTCAGGCTTGGTTCCGCGATCGGCGTGATTGGCGTGCAGCACCGCGGCCTCGTCGCCGGGTTCGCTCACGAGGTCGTCGTCGGCGTTGTCCAGTTCCAAAGGTGTCTGCGGCAACTGATCGGGGTCGCGCTGGCGGTTGAGTTCGCGCTGCCCAACGCCAAGGCCCTGCTCCCGGCCACGGTTCGCCTCGGTCTGCGAGGGGTCGAAGGTGCGGTCTTCGTCGGCCACGGGGCGTCTCCTTGCGTTCGCCTCATCAACCCCCGGCCCCGCGCCCTGTTCCTCGCGCGCCGTCCCTCGGGCCAGTTCCTTGCGCGGAGCCTCGCCGCCCGTTAGGCGGAGCGCATGGCCCCAGCGCTGCAAGCCGCCTACGACGCCCGCATCGCCAGGGGCGAGATCCGGCCCGACCCGGCCCAGGCCGACGGCCTGGCGGCGTTGGTCCGGCTTGAGCGCGACCTGGCCGAGGCGCCTCCGAATGGCGGCCTGAAGGGCCTGTTTCGCAAGCCGCAGTCCGAGCGCGGCGTCTACCTCTGGGGGCCGGTCGGGCGCGGCAAGTCGATGCTGATGGACCTCTTCTACGAGGTGGTCCCGGTCGAGAAGAAGCGCCGCACCCACTTCCACGTCTTCATGGGCGAGATCCACCGGCTGATCGGCGCCTGGCGCTCGGGTGATGCGGCGGCGCGCAAGGCGCGCTTCGGCCAGCATAGGGGAGACGACCCGATCCCGCCGGTGGCCGATGTCGTGGCGGCCGGCGCGCGCCTGCTATGCTTCGACGAGTTCCAGGTCACCGACATCGCCGATGCGATGATCCTGGGAAGGCTGTTCGAGGCCCTGTTCGCCCGCGGGGTGACCCTGGTCGCCACCTCCAACCGCGCGCCGGACGCGCTCTACAAGGACGGCATCAACCGCCAGCTCTTCCTGCCGTTCATCGACCTGCTGAAGGCCCGGCTCGAGGTGGTGAGCGTGGCGGGGGGCCACGACTACCGGCTGGACCGGCTGCGCGCGGCGGGGACCTGGTTCTCGCCCGACGACCCGGACAACCAGCGGTCCTTCGAGGCCCTCTGGCGCGACATGCTGGACGGCGAGGAGGAAACCGGCGCCACCCTGGAGGTGCTTGGGCGCAGGATCACCCTGCCGCACGCCCTGGGCGGCCAGGTCCTCGCGACCTTCGCCAGCCTCTGCTCGGTGGCGCTGGGCCCCAACGACTACGTGGCCCTGGCCGCGCGGTTCCACACCGTCTTCCTGGAGGACGTGCCGAAGCTGACCCCGGCGCGGCGCGAGGAAGCCCGCCGCTTCGTCATCCTGATCGACGCCCTTTACGAGGCCCATGCCCGGCTGATCGTCCTGGCCGAGGCCCAGCCGGCCCAGCTCTACCTGGCCGGCGACGGCGCCTTCGAGTTCGAGCGCACGGCCTCGCGCCTGGAGGAGATGCGATCGGCCGACTGGCTGGCCGACCTCGCGCCGACCCCCTAGCTCGATTCAATCCAGCATAGAGCCCGAATCGGGTCTTTCGGAGGGCCGGTGAAGCCGTTCGTACGGTTGGCGGAGCGGCTTCCATGGGTATCGCCAGCCATGGTTGTGCGGAAAGCATCGGGGCCGGCGGGTTTTCGCGCCCTTTGGCTCGCCCGTTAACGCTCCGATAAGCGGGCCGGGGTCCAGTAGCGGGCGTTCGCCTCCGGGCGACGCGAGCCCAGAACGGGCCAGTCAGACCCTCCTTCACCCTGGCTCCGGTCACAGGCTCCCCCAATGTTGCAGCACGTCCCCGCCCTCTCGGTCGGACC
>NZ_DATMNA010000038.1:0-152473 GCF_035569475.1 Phenylobacterium sp. | reverse complement strand
GTGGTCTATGTCGGCGCCGTCGCCGTGCTGTTCCTGTTCGTGGTGATGATGCTGGACGTGGATTTCGCCGAGCTGCGGCAGGGCTTCGCCCGCTACATGCCCCTGGGCGGCCTGATCGCCGGCGGCCTGGCCGTCGAGATGATCGTGGTCTCCACCACGGTGGCCACCAAGGGCGCGGCGCGGCTGAACGAGACGCCGATGGCCTCCGGAACCTTGGGGCCGGGCGTGCCGAACGCCGAGGCGATCGGGCGCGTGCTCTATACCCAGTACGTCTACTTCTTCCAGGCGGCGGGCATGGTGCTGCTGGTGGCGATGATCGGGGCCATCGTGCTGACGCTCCGCCACAAGCCCGGCGTGAAACGCCAGATCATCATGGACCAGGTGCTGCGCACCCCGGCCAAGGGCATGCGCATGGTCTCGCCCAGGCCCGGCGAAGGGATCGACGCATGACCATCGGGCTTCCTCACTATCTCGCGGTCGCCGCGATCCTCTTCACCATCGGGGTCTTCGGCATCTTCGTGAACCGCAAGAACATCATCGTTATCCTGATGTCGGTGGAGCTGATCCTGCTCGCCGTGAACATCAACCTGGTGGCCTTCTCGGCCTACCTGGGCAATGTCACCGGGCAGATCTTCGCCATGTTCGTGCTCACCGTCGCGGCCGCCGAGGCCGCCGTGGGCCTGGCGATCCTGGTCACCTTCTTCCGCAACCGCGGCGATATCGCCGTGGACGACGCCTCGATGATGAAGGGCTGAGCATGGACGCCAAGCTCCTCGTCACGATCATTCTCTACGGGCCCCTGCTGGGCGCGACCGTGGCCGGCCTGTTCGGCCGCCGCATCGGCAATACCGCCTCCATGGCGGTGACCACCGGCTTCCTGATGCTGTCGGCGGTGCTGTCCTGGATGGTGTTCAGCCAGTGGACCTGGGGCGGGCTCGAGCCCTTCACCCTGACCTATGCGCCGTTCATCCAGGTGGGCAAGTTCGTCTCCAACTGGTCGTTCCGGCTCGATGGGCTGTCTGCGGTGATGCTGGTGGTGGTGACCACGGTCTCCAGCCTCGTGCACCTCTATAGCTGGGGGTACATGGCCGACGATCCGTCCAAGCCGCGGTTCTTCGCCTACCTGTCGCTGTTCACCTTCGCCATGCTGAGCCTGATCAGCGCGGCCGATTTCATGCAACTGTTCTTCGGTTGGGAAGGCGTGGGCCTGGCGAGCTACCTGCTGATCGGCTTCTGGCACCACAAGCCCACCGCCAACGCCGCGGCGATCAAGGCCTTCGTGGTCAACCGGGTCGGCGACTTCGGCTTCGCGCTGGGCATCATGACCGTCTTCTGGTCGCTGGGTTCGATCCAGTTCGCACAGATATTCCCGCTGGTCGCGGCGCACGCCAACGACACCTGGATGTTCGCGGGCCAGGGCTGGCGGCTGATGGACCTGGCCTGCGCGCTGCTGTTCGTCGGGGCCATGGGCAAGTCGGCGCAGTTCTTCCTGCACACCTGGCTGCCGGACGCCATGGAAGGCCCGACCCCGGTCTCGGCCCTGATCCACGCTGCGACCATGGTGACGGCCGGCGTCTACATGGTCTGCCTGCTGTCGCCGATGTTCGAGTACGCGCCGGTCGCCAAGCACATCGTGGTCGCCATCGGCGCCATCACCGCGCTTTTCGCCGCCACGGTCGGGCTGGTGCAGAACGACATCAAGCGGGTGATCGCCTATTCGACGTGCTCGCAGCTCGGCTACATGTTCATGGCCGCGGGCGTCGGCGCCTACCAGGCCTCGATGTTCCACCTGTTCACCCACGCCTTCTTCAAGGCCCTGCTGTTCCTGGGCGCGGGCTCGGTGATCCACGCCATGGCCCACGAGCAGGACATGCGCCGCTACGGCGGCCTGGCGAAGTACCTGCCGGTGACCTTCGCGGTCATGACCATCGGCACCATCGCCATCACCGGCCTGGGCATTCCCGGGCTCGAGCTGGGCTTCGCCGGCTTCTACTCCAAGGACTCGATCATCCACGCCGCCTGGGCCGCCGGCGCGGCGGGCGATCCGATGGGCTACTTCGCCTTCGTGAACGGGGTCTTCGTGGCCGGCCTGACCGCCTTCTATTCCTGGCGCGTCGCCTTCTTCACCTTCAACGGCCACGCCCGCTGGACGTCGGAGGACCTGGAGCACCACTGGCACAACCGCGACCACGACCACGGTCACGACGACCACGCCAGCGACGCCCAGGCCGAGACCCATTCGGAGCCCGACCACGGCGCGCACAGCCACCTGCCGCACGAGAGCCCCTGGACCATGCGCCTGCCGCTGATCCTGCTCTCCATCGGCGCGATGGCCGCGGGCTTCTTCTTCGTCGAGAAGTTCATCGGCGCCGAGCAGCACGAGTTCTGGCGCGGGGCCATCTTCACGGCTGCGAACAACCAGGTGCTCGCCGAAGGCCACCCGCCAGCCTGGACGGTCTGGGCGCCGCTGGTGGTTTCGATCCTGGGCCTGCTGGTCGCGGCCTACATGTACATCTGGCGCGAGGGCACGGGCGCGCGCCTCGCGGCCCAACGCGGCCCCGTCTACCTGTTCTTCTACAACAAGTGGTTCTTCGACGAGCTCTATGAGGCGACCTTCGTGCGCGCCGCCAAGTTCCTCGGCGACCTGTTCTGGAAGGGCGGCGACCAGAAGCTGATCGACGGCCTCGGCCCCGACGGCGTCAGCGCGGTCTCGATGCAGGTGGGTAAGGGGGCAGGGCGCCTGCAGACCGGCTTCCTCTACCACTACGCCTTCGTGATGCTGCTGGGCGTCGCGGCGATCCTCTCCTACGCCCTCTGGGCCTGGAACGCTTAAGGGAGCGCCCGGAAATGCCCATCCTCTCCCTCATCACCTACGCCCCGCTGCTCGGCGTCGCCGGCATCCTGGCGCTGCGGTTCCTCGGCAAGGCCGACGATCCCAAGGCGATCGAGACCTCCAAGTGGATCGCGCTCGTCACCACGCTCGCGACCCTGGCGCTGTCCGTCCTGCTGGTCGTGCAGTTCAACCCGGCCGAGACCGGCTTCCAGTTCGTCGAGGACGCGCCCTGGTTCGCGGGCCTGCGCTACCACCTGGGCGTGGACGGGATATCCGTCCTCTTCGTGCTGCTGACGGCCTTCCTGATGCCGATCTGTATCGTGGCGTCCTGGAAGTCGATCGAGAAGCGCGTCCTCGAATATATGATCTGTTTCCTGGTGCTCGAGACGCTGGTGATCGGCGTCTTCGTGTCCCTCGACATCGTGCTGTTCTACATCTTCTTCGAGTTCGGCCTGGTGCCGATGTTCCTGATCATCGGCATCTGGGGCGGCCAGCGGCGGGTCTACGCGGCCTTCAAGTTCTTCCTCTACACCCTGCTGGGCTCGGTCCTGATGCTGGCCGCGATCCTGGCCATGATCTCGATCAGCGGCACGAGCTCGATCCCGGTCCTGATGACCTATCACTTCAGCCCCGCGATCCAGACCTGGCTGTGGCTCGCCTTCTTCGCCTCCTTCGCGGTGAAGATGCCCATGTGGCCGGTCCACACCTGGCTGCCCGACGCCCACGTGGAGGCGCCCACGGCGGGCTCGGTGATCCTGGCCGGGATCCTGTTGAAGCTCGGCGGCTACGGCTTCATGCGCTTCAGCCTGCCGATGTTCCCGGCGGCCTCGCACCTCTTCACGCCGCTGATCTTCGCGCTCAGCGTGATCGCCGTGGTCTACACCTCGCTGGTCGCCTTCCGGCAGGTCGATATCAAGAAGCTGATCGCCTACTCGTCGGTGGCCCACATGGGCTTCGTGACCATGGGCATCTTCTCCGGCAACGCCGTTGGCGAACAGGGCGCGCTGTTCCAGATGCTGAGCCACGGAGTGATCTCCGGCGCGCTCTTCCTCTGCGTCGGGGTGGTCTACGACCGCATGCACACCCGCGAGATCGCCTTCTACGGCGGGCTGGTGAACCGCATGCCGTGGTACGCCGCGACCTTCATGCTCTTCACCATGGGCAATGTCGGCCTGCCAGGGACCAGCGGCTTCGTGGGCGAGATCCTGACCATGACCGGGACCTACGGCGTCTCCACCTGGACAGCGATCGTGGCCGCCACCGGGGTGATCTTCTCGGCGGTCTACGCCCTGACGCTTTACCGGCGCGTGGTGTTCGGCACGATCGTCAATCCCAAGCTCGAGACCATCACCGACCTGGACTGGCGCGAGGTGGCGATCTTCGCGCCCCTGATCGCCGCCACCCTGGTGCTGGGCGTGCAGCCCGGCCTCGTCATGAACCTCACCCAGGCCTCCGTGGACCATCTGGTCTCGGCCTACCAAGCGGCCATCGGGGGCTAAGACCTAAAGCCATGACCTTTTCCGCCGACCTGGGCCTGGCCTATCCGGAACTGATCCTCGCGATCGGGGCCCTGGTGCTGCTCGTCGCAGGCGCCTTCGCGCCCAAGGCCTCCCGCGCCGTCGGCTGGGCCGCCATCGCGGTCCTGGCCGCCGCGGCCTACGAGGCCGCCACCGGGCCGTTCGGCAAGGGCTTCTCCGGCGGCCTGATCTCCGACGCCGGCTCGGCCTTCGCCCAGGTGGCGATCTACGCCTCCAGCGCCATCTGCATCCCGCTCGGCCAGCGCTGGTTCGAGCGTCGCGGCGTCGACAACTTCGAGTTCCCGGTGCTGATCGTGCTGGCCGCGCTCGGCATGGGGATGATGGTCTCGGCCGGCGACCTGATCTCGCTCTACGTCGGCGTCGAGCTGCATTCGCTCGCCCTCTACGTCCTGGCCGCCATGCACCGCGACAACGCCCGCGCCTCGGAGGCCGGCCTGAAGTACTTCGTGCTGGGCGCGCTCTCCTCGGGCCTGCTGCTCTATGGCGCGAGCCTGGTCTACGGCTTCGCCGGCTCGACCCTCTTCAGCGACATCGCCGCGGCCGTGCACAACGGCGCTTCGACCGGCGTGCTGTTCGGGCTCGTCTTCCTGATCTGCGGCCTGGCCTTCAAGGTCTCCGCCGCGCCGTTCCACATGTGGACGCCGGACGTCTACGAAGGCGCGCCGACCCCGGTCGTCGCCTTCTTCGCCGCCGCGCCGAAGCTCGCCGCCATGGTGCTGTTCGCCCGCCTGCTGGGCCAGGGCTTCGGCGGGGCGATGATCCAGTGGCAGCAGGTGCTGGTGGCCCTGGGCCTGATCTCCATCGCCGTCGGCGCCTTCGCGGGCCTGGCGCAGCGGAACCTGAAGCGCCTGTGGGCCTATTCCTCCATCGCCAACGTCGGCTACGCGATCATCGGCCTCTCCGCCGGCAGCGCCGAGGGCGTGCAGTCGATGCTGACCTTCATGGTCCTCTACATGGTCGACGTGACCGGCTTCTTCGCCTGCCTGGCGGCGCTCAAGCGCCAGGGCCGCGACATGGAGACCATCGACGACATGGCGGGCCTCTTCCGCGAGCAGCCGGGCATCGCGCTCGCCATGACCGCCTTCTCGCTCTCGGCGCTCGGCCTGCCGCCGTTCTCCGGCTTCTGGGCCAAGGTGTTCGTGTTCAAGGCCGCGCTCGCCGCCGGCCTACCGATCGCCGCGGTGCTGGGCCTGGTCGGCTCCGTGGTGGCGGCCTTCTACTATCTGCGCCTGATCAAGGTGATGTGGTTCGACGGCTCGGTCGGGGCGACCGACACGCCGCCGGTCGAGGCGCGTCTCATCGGCATGGGCCTGGCGCTGTTCTCCTTCCCGGTCGTGCTCGGCGCGCTCATCTGGATCTATCCGGCCGCCGGCCGCGCCGCCCACGCCTTCGGCCTGGCCTAGCTTGTCCGATCACCCCCCGATCGAGGCCTACGCCGAGATCGACTCGACCAATGCCGAGGCGCGCCGCCGCGCCGAGGCGGGGAGCGCCGGTCCCGTCTGGATCACCGCCGGGCGCCAGACCGCCGGCCGAGGGCGCCGAGGCCGGGCCTGGTCCACCGAGACCGGCAACCTCGCCGCCACCCTGCTGACCACGACCGATCTGCCCGCGGCCGAGGCGGCGCAGCTTTCGTTCGTCGCGGCGCTGGCGGCCTGCGACCTGGCCGACACCTGCCTCGGCGCAGGCGCGGCGCGGCTGAAATGGCCCAACGACGTGCTCGTGTTCGGCCGCAAGGCCGTGGGCATCCTGGTGGAGTCCGGCGCGCGGCCGGACGGGCGGCTGTGGCTGGCGGTCGGCATCGGCGTCAACCTGGCCCATGCGCCGCACGACACCGAGCGGCCGGCGACGTCCTTCGCCGAGCACATGGCCGGCCCGCCGCCGAAGCCGCTGGACGCCCTGGAGGTGCTCGCCGGCCGGTTCGAATCCTGGCGCAAGCTGTGGGTGACACAGGGTTTTCCGCCCATCGCGGAGGGCTGGACCGCGCGCGCCCACGGGCTGGGCGAACGGTGCGAGGCGCGGCTGCCCAACCGCACCCTTTCCGGCGTAGCCGAGGGCATGGATCCGGACGGCGCGCTACGGCTACGGCTGGACGACGGGGCCCTTGAGCGCGTAACGGCGGGCGACGTTTTCTTCGGGGAGCCTTGAGCCATGCTGCTGGCCATCGAGCAAGGCAACACCAACACGCTGTTCGCGGTCCACGACGGCAAGCAGTGGATCGCCCAGTGGCGCTCGGCGACCCACTCCACCCGCACCGCCGACGAATACGCCGTCTGGCTGTCCCAGCTCCTGGCCATGGCCGGGCTGCAGCTCGGCGTCTTCGACGGCTGCATCGTCTCCAGCGTCGTGCCGCAGTCGATCTTCAACCTGCGTAACCTGGCGCGGCGCTACCTGAAGGTGGAGCCCCTGGTGATCGGCGAGAACGTCGACCTCGGCATCGAGGTGCGGATCGAAAAGCCCTCCGAGGCCGGCGCCGACCGCCTGGTCAACGCCATCGGCGCCCACATGGTCTATCCCGGCGACCTGATCGTCATCGACAGCGGCACCGCCACCACCTTCGACGTGATCGCCACGGACGGCGGCATGGAAGGCTGCGCCATCGCGCCGGGGATCAACCTGTCCATGGAAGCCCTGCACCAGGCGGCGGCCAAATTGCCCCGCGTGGCCATCCAGCGCCCCAAGGGCAACACCGCCATCGGCAAGGATACGGTGGCCGCCATGCAGTCGGGGGTCTATTGGGGCTATATCGCCCTGATCGAGGGGCTGGTGGCGCGGATCAAGACGGAGTGGGGCAAGCCCATGACCGTCGTCGGAACCGGCGGCGTCGCCTCGCTTTTCCATGGCGCGACAGCGGCTATCGACCACTTCGACCCGGATCTGACGATCCGCGGCATGCTCGAGATCTACCGCCGGAACACGGCGAAGGCGTAAATGGCAAAATCCTCCAAAGACGACGAGCTCGTCTTCCTGCCGCTGGGCGGGTCGAACGAGATCGGGATGAACTTCAATCTCTACGGCTTCGGGCCGCCGCACGACCGCAAGTGGATCGTGGTCGACCTGGGGATAACCTTCGGCGACCAGACCACGCCGGGCGTCGAGGTGATCCTGCCGGACCCGACCTTCATGGAGGAGAACGCCGACCGCCTGCTGGGCATCGTGCTGACCCATGCCCACGAGGACCATATCGGCGCGGTCGCCTGGCTCTGGCCCCGGTTCAAGGCCCCGATCTTCGCCACGCCCTTCACGGCCTTCATCCTGCGCGAGAAGCTGCGGGAAGCGGGCCTGCTGGACGAGGCCGAGATCACCATCGTGCCGTTGGGCGGCAAGATATCGCTGGGCCCGTTCGAGCTGGAGCTGATCACGCTCACCCACTCGATCCCCGAGCCCAACGGCCTGGCCATCCGCACGCCGCTGGGGACCATCCTGCACACCGGCGACTGGAAGATCGACCCGGACCCGCTGCTGGGCGCCGTCACCGACCAGGACGCCATCCGCCGCCTCGGCGACGAAGGCGTGCTGGCCATGGTCTGCGACTCGACCAACGTCTTCGTGGACGGCCACGCCGGCTCGGAGGCCGAAGTCCGCGACACCCTCATCCCGCTGATCGGCACGCTCAAGGGCAAGGTCGCGGTGGCCTGCTTCGCCTCCAACGTGGCGCGGATGGACTCGATCGCCCGCGCCGCCGAGGCCAACGGGCGACGCGTCTGCCTGGCCGGGCGCTCGATGCACCGGATGTCGGCGGCGGCGAAGTCGGTCGGCCTGATGCAGGGCCTGCAGCCGTTCCTCGACGATAGCGACGCCAAGAAGTTCCCGCCGGACAAGGTGCTGTTCCTCTGCACTGGCAGCCAGGGGGAGGGCCGTGCGGCCCTGTCGCGGATCGCCGACGGCACCCACCCGCACGTCAGCCTGGGCGCGGGCGACGCCTGCATCTTCTCCAGCCGCGTGATCCCGGGCAACGAGATCCCGATCCGCAACCTGCAGGACCGCCTGGCCGACCGCGGGGTGCGGCTCTACACTGAGCGCGACCATCCCGGCATCCACGTGAGCGGCCACCCCTGCCGCGACGAACTGGCGGAGATGTACCGCTGGGCCCGGCCGGAGATCTCGGTCCCCACCCACGGCGAGCGCCGCCACCTGCTGGAGCACGCCGCCTTCGCCCGCGATCTGCAGGTCCCGCAGCAGGTGACGCCGCGCAACGGCGACATGGTGCGCCTGGCGCCCGGCCGCGCGGCCATCGTCGACGAGGTTCCGGCCGGCCGGCTCTATGTCGACGGTGGCATGGTGACGGCGGAGAACGGCGATGCGCTCCGCGAACGCCGCCACGCGGCCTCCAACGGCATGCTGGCGGTCTCCGTCGTCCTGGACGGCAACAGTCGCATCGCCTCGGGCCCGCAGGTCCGCGCGCTCGGCCTGCCGTCGGAGCCGGGCTATTCGCTGGACGATATCCTCGACGACCTGGCCGACGAAGCCGAACAGGCGATCGCGCGCCTGAAGGGCGCCCAGCGCGATGTCGACGAGGACGTGGAAGCCGCCATCTCGCGGACCATCAAGAAGGCCAGCCAGCGCATCTGGGGCCGCCGTCCCGTGGTGGAGACGACGGTGTTGAGGCTTTGATTATCGTTTGACAGAAATAAATTAACGCGAGACGCTGCGGTCATCCTTCGAGGGAGACCGCAATGGCGTCTGTCGTCGATATCGCCCCGCCGCGTCCGGCGGCCACGCCCAGCTTCCGCAAGATCCGCACCGCCAGCCGCGGGTTCGAGCTGTTGTTCGCGGGCCTGTTCGCGGCCTTCATCGGGCTCGCGATCTTCAGCCTCTGGATCCTCTTCTTCTACCAAGGAACGATGATCGCGGTCGGACCGCGCGGCGGGATCGTCACGACGGCCCCGCTGCCGCCGGACTTCACGCCCTTCTACAGGTGGAGCCTCGACCAGAGGCTGGTCTATGCGGTCGACGTGATCGTCCGGGCCATCCCCACGATCTGCCTCTTCGGCGCCTTGCGCTCGCTGTTCCGGCTGTACGGCCAGGGCCAGGTGTTCAGCGACCGCACGGCAAGGCTGATCCAGGCCATGGGCGTCTGCCTGATCGCCGACGCCGCAGCGCCGTTCCTTTGCCATCTGGCGCTCAGCGCCACGGGCTACGAGATCGACAAGCTGTGGGCCCATATGGCCGCGCTGCAGGAACTGGTGCTGGGCGCCGTGGTGTTCGTCATCGCGCTAGTCATGCAGGCGGGCCACGAAATCGAGCAGGACCGCGAGGGGTTCGTCTGATGGCCATCGTGATCCGCCTCGACGTGATGATGGCCCGGCGCAAGGTGCGCTCCAACGTGCTCGCCCGCGCCATCGGCATCACCGAGGCCAACCTCTCCCTGCTCAAGTCCGGCAAGGTGAAGGGCCTGCGGTTCTCCACCCTGGAGGCCATCTGCCGGGTGCTGGAGTGCCAGCCGGGCGACCTGTTGGAATTCGTGCCTGACGAGGGCGCCGAAGCGCTCCGACAGGCAAGCTGACCACCCTGACGACGGAACGAAGGAGAACGACCGATGATCAGGCGAATGACGGCGCTTGCCTGCGCCTTGGCCCTGAGCGCCTCCGTCGCGCGCGCGGCCATGGTCGATGTGGACGGCGGCCAGCTCTACTACGAGACCTGCGGCGCAGGCCCACAGGCCGTCGTCCTGATCCATGACGGGGTGATCAACTCCGCCAGCTTCGACGACATGTGGCCGATCCTCTGCCGGGATTTCCGGGTCGTGCGCTATGACCGCCGCGGCTACGGCAAGTCGCCGGCCGCCAAGGCGCCCTATTCGCCGCAGGAAGACCTGGCGGCGGTGATGGCGGCGGCGAAGATGGATCACGCGAGCCTCGCCGGGTTCTCCTTCGGCGGCGGGTTGGCGGTCTCCTACGCCATCCTGCATCCCGAGCAGGTGGACCGCCTGATCATTTCCGGCGCGGCGATCAACGGCTTCCAGCCGACCAAGAACTTCCGCGACCACATCACGCACGTCATGCTGCCGATGATCATCGGGAACTTCGACGCGGTGATCGCCAACGCGTCGAAGGAGACCTGGATCATGGCGCCCGGCCATGACGCGGCGCGGGCGAAGATCGCGGCGCTCATCAAGGCCAGCCCGCAGGACCTGCGCCACCAGACGCACGACCCGATCAAGGGCTGGTCCTCGGACCTGCCGCGCATGCCGGGCCTGAACGTCCCGACGCTGATCATGACCGGCGACCACGACATCGCCGACAACCAGGCCGCGTCGGGCGCCGCCCAGGCGCTGATCCCGGGGTCGCGCCGGATCGTGGTGGAAGACGCCGGCCATCTGATGCAGCTCGAGCATCCGAAGGAGGTCGCCGAACTGATCGCCGATTTCGTGCGCAAGGGCCGGTAGTCGGAGGCGCTTGCAGAGGGCCGCGCGGGCGGCTTTCATGGCCCGAGGCGAGACGCGGGAACCGCGCCGCTTGAAACGGTCAGGGAGGCCGCCAGTTGTCCGCCTATCGCGGCGTCCGCATCGCCGATTTCAGCCAGGGCGTCGCCGGTCCGATGGCGGCCATGCTGCTGGGCGACTTCGAGGCCGAGGTGGTCAAGGTCGAGCCGCCGGGCGGCGAACGGGGCAGGGACCATCCCGGCTACCACGCCTTCAACCGCAACAAGCAGGTCCTGACCCTGGACCTTGCGACGCCGCGGGGGCTCGCCGCCGCGCGCGAGTTGATCGCCGGGGCCGACGTCGCCTTGTTCAGCGATCCGCCGGGCCATCTTGAGGCGCTGGGGCTGGACGCCGCCAGCCTGACGGCGGCGCACCCGGGCCTGGTCCACGCCTGGATGCCGCCCTATGGCGTGCGCGGCGAGTGGAGCCGCCTTCCGCCCTGCCACAGCCTGCTCACCGCCCTGTCCGGAGTGGCCTTCCGCCAAGGCGCCTATGGCGACCAGCCGGTGCATCTGGTCATGCCGGTGATCTGGTACGGCCAGGGCGTGCTGGGCGCCTCGGCGATCGGCGCGGCCCTGCTGGAGCGCGGCCGCAGCGGCAAGGGTCAGGCGGTCGTGGTCAGCGGCCTGAACGCGCTGTCCGAGGTGTCCGGACCGGTGCGGGTGCTGGAGGCGCCGCCGTTGCCGCGCGGCCAGCCGCTGGGCGCCTCGCCCAGCTATCGCCTCTACCGGTGCGGCGACGGCCAGTGGTTCTTCCTGGGGACGCTGTTCGCCAACTTCTACCTGAAGGCTTTCGAGGCCATCGGCATCGCCGATCGCTGGGAAGAGCTGGCGGTCGATCCGCTCCGCGCCCGCGACGTGCTCGAGGCCGTCTTCGCCAGCCGGCCGCGCGGCGAGTGGCTACAGGTCCTGCAGGGCCACGGCGTTCCCTGCGCCCCGGTGGGGTCCCGCGAGGCCTGGTTCGCCGGAGAGGCGGTGGCGCAGGGCGGCCTGCGCCAGGTCTTCGCGCACCCGACGCTGGGCGAGGTGGCGATCCCCGCGCCGCCGGCCCGCCTGTGTGGGACGCCCGGCAGCATCCGCGGCCTGGCGCGGCCCATCGCCACGGCGCCCGCCTGGACGCCTCGCCCGCCGCCGCGGCCGAACGGCGAGGGCGAGGCCGCCTCGCCGCTGGAGGGCGTGCGGGTGCTGGACCTGGGCACGGTGATCGCCGGCGCCCACGCCGGCGGCGTGCTGGCCAACCTCGGCGCCGACGTCATCAAGATCGAGCCGGCGGAGGGAGATCCGTTCCGCAGCGATGGGGGCGGCTTCATGGCCTACAACCGCGGCAAGCGCGGCCTGGGCCTGGACCTCAAGCAGCCGGCCGCGAGGGAGCTGTTCTACGACCTGGTCCGCCAGGCTGACGTGGTGCTGGACAACTACCGCTTCGGGGTCCGCGCGCGTCTGGGCATCGACTATGCGACGCTCAGGGGCGTCAATCCGCGGATCATTTCCTGCTCGATCAACGCCTATGGCGACCAGGGCCCGCGCGCGACCCTGCCGGGGTTCGATCCCCTGTTGCAGGCCGAGGGCGGGATGCAAGCCGCGCAAGGCGGAGACGACGAGCCGATCCTGCACACCATCCCGGTCAATGACGTAGCCACAGCCGCCGTCGTCTCCATGGCCGTGGTCGCCGCCCTCAACGCGCGCGAACGCACCGGCGAGGGCCAGGAAATCCTCACCAGCCTGATGGCCCAGAGCCTGACCTTCCAACTGGCCGAGGTGGTGGCCTACGAAGGCCGTGCGCCCAACGACCTCGGCGGCCGCGACTACCTGGGGCCGCGGGCGCTGCATCGGTTCTACGCCTGCGACGACGGCTGGCTGGCGCTCGCCTGCGAGACGAGAGAGGCCGCCGAGGCGCTGGGCCAGGTGTTGGGGGTCGAATTGGGCCCCGATCCCCTGGCCGCGCCGCGCGCCGGCGCGCTCGCCGGGGCCATCGCCGCCGCGCTCGCTCACCGCGCGCGCGACGAGGCCGTCCAGGACCTGCTGGCCGCCGGGGTGGCGGCCGCACCGGCTCTGCGTGCGGCGGAGCCGCTGGAGAGCGCCTGGCTCTGGGAGAACGGGACCCTGGAGCGATGGCGCCACCCGCGCCTGGGCGACATCGTCGGCGTGCGCAGCTATGCCGACTTCTCCCGCACGCCGGCGGGCTTTCAGCATCCGACGCCGGACCTGGGCGAGCACTCCAACGCGCTGCTGGCCGAGTTTGGGGTCAGCCCCGAGCGGATCGCCGCCCTGATGGCCGCCGGCGCGGTCTTCGAGCCGGCCCACGTCGCCCCGCACCTGGCCAAGTCGGCGCGCACCGGCAACGACAACGCCGCGCTGTCGGTGCAGTAACCAGCACTGGAGGGGTAGGGCGCACCCGGCTATACCCCCCGGATGATCGGCAAATTGAACCACGTGGGCGTCGCCACGCCGTCCATCGAAGCCTCGGTGAAGATGTACCGCGAGATGCTGGGCGCCACCGACTTCTCCGAGGCCTTCTCCATGCCGGAGCAGGGCGTCTGGGTCTGTTTCGTCAACCTGCCCAATAGCCAGATCGAGCTGATCGAGCCGATCGACGACAGCTCTCCGATCACCGCCTTCCTGGCCAAGAACCCCAAGGGCGGCCAGCATCACGTCTGTTTCGAGGTTCCCGACATCATCGCCGCCCGCGACGACATGGCCGCCAAGGGTGCGACGGTGCTGAACGGCGGGACACCGCGCATCGGCGCCCACGGCGTTCCGGTGATCTTCGTGCACCCCAAGGACATGGGGGGCGTCCTTGTGGAACTGATGCAAACCCCGAAGGACGCGCACTGATGGGCGGCCCGATCACCCTCGTCGCCGTCTACCTGACCATCTGGTGGACCGTGCTCTTCGCCATCCTGCCGATCGGCGTGCAGAGCCGCGCCGACGCGGGCCTGCCCAACGACGGCTCGGACCCCGGCGCGCCGGTGGACCCCAAGTTGAAGCGCAAGTTCATCACCACGACCTGGGTCTCGGCGATCGTCTTCGCCATCCTGTGGCTGGTGATCCACTTCAAGCTGATCGACCTGTCGCGCCTGCCCGGCCCGCATAGCTGAACGGGTTTGCCAACGCCCTCGGGCGAAGGCTATCAGAGCCCTCCGCCTGCGGTTCTGTTGGAAAGTTTCTCGATCATGCGCCTGTCGCGCTACTTCATGCCCACGCTGCGCGACGCGCCCGCCGACGCCCAGATCGTCTCCCACCAGCTCATGCTGCGCGCCGGCATGATCCGCCAGGAGGCCGCCGGCATCTACGCCTGGCTGCCGCTGGGCCTGAAGGTGCTGAAGAAGATCGAGCAGATCGTCCGCGAGGAGATGGACCGGGCCGGGGCGATCGAAGTCCTGTTGCCGACCCTGCAACTCGCCGACCTGTGGCGCGAGAGCGGCCGCTACGACGACTACGGCGACGAGATGCTGCGCATCAAGGACCGCCACGACCGCGACCTGCTCTATGGGCCGACCGCAGAGGAGGTGATCACCGAGATTTTCCGGGCGTATGTGAAGTCCTACAAGGACTTGCCGAAGAATCTTTACAACATCCAGTGGAAGTTCCGCGATGAGCGGCGGCCCCGCTTCGGGGTCATGCGCGGCCGCGAATTCCTGATGAAGGATGCCTACAGCTTCGACATCGACGAGGCGGCGGCGCGCAAATCCTACAACCGCATGTTCCTGGCCTATCTGAACATCTATGCGCGGCTGGGCCTCAAGGCGATCCCGGTGAAGGCCGATCCCGGCCCGATCGGCGGCGACCTCTCCCACGAGTTCATCATCCTGGCCGACACCGGGGAGAGCGAGGTCTTCGCGCACGGCGATCTGGTGGAGATGGGCGCGCCCGGCCCCGACATCGACTGGGACGGCGACCTGGAGCCGCTGGTCGCCCAGCGCGCGCGCCTCTACGCGGCGAGCGATGAGATGCACGACCCGGCGCGCTTCGAGGTCGAGGTCCCGGCCGACAAGCGGATGACCGCGCGCGGCATCGAGGTCGGCCACATTTTCTACTTCGGGGAGAAGTACTCGAAGCCGATGAAGGCCCTGGTCACCGGCCCCGACGGCAAGGACGCCCCGATCCACGGCGGCTCCTACGGCGTGGGCGTCTCGCGCCTGGTCGCCGGGATCATCGAGGCCAGCCACGACGAGGCCGGGATCATCTGGCCGGACGCCGTGGCCCCCTTCGGCGTGGCCGTGGTCAACCTGCGCCCCGGCGCGGCGGAGGTCGATGCGGTGGCCGAGCAGGCCTACAAGGCGCTCACCGAGCTCGGCAAGGAGCCGCTGCTGGACGACCGCGACGACCGGCCGGGCGCCAAGTTCGCCTCCATCGACCTGGTGGGCATCCCCTGGCAGCTCATCGTCGGGCCCAAGGGCGTGGCCGACGGCGTCGTCGAGATCAAGCGCCGCGCCACCGGCGAGCGCCAGACCCTGCCGCTGGATCAGGCTCTGAAGGTGATCTCAGGGTGAACCGAGGCTTTGCGCCCAAAACCTCCCCCGTTTCAACGGGCGAGGGGGACCACGAAGTGGTGGAGGGGGCGCTGCTGGCGCAGGGCCCCAACGCCCCCTCCGTCAGCTCCGCTGACACCTCCCCCGCAAGCGGGTGAGGTTTTCCGATGAGTGAACTCGCCTCGACACGGGCGGCCCCCTTCGGCCTGTGGGAGCGGATGCTGGCCGGGCGCTATCTGCGCGCCAAGCGCAGCGAGGGCGGCGTCGCCCTGATCTCGATCATCTCCTTCACCGGCGTCACCCTGGCGGTGGCGATCCTGATCATCGTCATGTCGGTGATGAACGGCTTCCGCGCCGAGCTCCTGGGCAAGATCCTGGGCTTCAACGGCCACGTCTTCGTCACCGGCGGCCTGCTGGACAACGCCCGGATGCGCGACGCCGCGGTCGAGAAGATCGCCAAGGTGCCCGGCGTCACCCAGGCCTTCCCGGTGATCGACGCCCAGGCCATCGCGCTCGGGCCCAGCCAGGTCACCGGCGCCATGGTGCGCGGCCTGTCGCCAAAGGACCTCGCGGCCACGCGGATCGTCGCGGGCAACCTCACGAGCGGCGACATCAAGGGCTTCGGCCAGGGTCCCTACGGCGGCGACATGGTGGTGGTGGGCGCCCGCCTGGCCGACCAGCTTGGCGTCAGGCCCGGCGACAACATCACGCTCATCTCGCCCTCGGGCGGCGCCACGGCCTTCGGCGGCACGCCCCTGCAGAAGGCCTATGTGGTCGGCGCGACCTTCACCGCCGGCATGAGCCAGTACGACCAAGCCTACATCTTCATGCCGCTCGAACAGGCGCAACTGTTCTTCGGGCGCGAAGGTACGGTCGACGCCATCGAGATCCGCGTCGCCGACCCCGACAAGGCGCCGGCGCTCAAGGCCGCGATCGGCCGCGCGGCCGGCCCCACGGCGCTGGTGGCGGACTGGACGCAGCGCGACGCTTCCTACTGGGGCGCCCTGAAGGTCGAGCGCAACGTCATGCGCCTGATCCTGATGATGCTGGTGGTGATCGCCGCCATGAACATCATCTCGGGCCTGGTCATGCTGGTGAAGAACAAGGGGCGCGACATCGCGATCCTGCGCACCATCGGGGCGGGGCAGGGCTCGATCATGCGGATCTTCTTCATGGCCGGGGCGGCGATCGGAGCCGCGGGCACCCTGGCCGGCCTGGCGCTCGGCGTGCTGATCTCGGTCTACATCGACCCGATCCAGAGCTTCGTGGAATGGGCCACGGGCCAGCAGGTGTTCGCCTCGGACGTCTATTTCCTGTCTCGCCTCCCGGCCAAGGTCGACTGGGTCGAGGTCGCGGTCATCGTGGCCTTCTCGCTGGTCATGTCCATGGTCTGGACCCTGCCGCCGGCCTGGCGCGCCTCGCGCCTCGATCCGGTGGAGGCGCTTCGCTATGAGTGAGCCGGTCCTGTCGATCCGCGGCCTGGAGCGGTCCTATGTGACCGGGGCGGGGACGCTGACGGTCCTGCGCGGCGCGGACCTCGACGTCATGCCCGGGGAGATCGTGGGACTGATCGGGCCGTCGGGGTCGGGCAAGTCGTCGCTGCTGCACGCCGCGGGCCTGCTGGAGCACCCCAACGCCGGGCGGATCACCATCGAGGGCCGCGACTGCTCCGACCTGCCGGACCGCGACCGCACGCGGGTGCGACTGGCGACCATCGGCTTCGTCTACCAGTTCCACCACCTGCTGCCGGAGTTCACGGCCCTCGACAACGTGGCCCTGCCGCTGATGATCGCCGGGGTCCCGCGGGCCAAGGCCCAGGCCCGCGCCGCCGAGCTGCTCGGCGAACTGGGCCTGACCGGCCGCGTCGGGCACCAGCCGGCCCAGATGTCCGGCGGCGAGCAGCAGCGGGTCGCCGTCGCCCGGGCGCTCGCCAATTCGCCGCGCCTCCTGCTGGCCGACGAGCCCACCGGCAACCTCGATCCGCACACCTCCACGGCGGTGTTCGAGAACCTCTACAACCTGGCCCGCCGGACCGGCGTCGCCGCCGTGGTCGCCACCCACAACCTGGAACTGGCCCGGCACATGGACCGCGTCTTCGCCCTCAAGGACGGGCATCTCGAGCCGCAGGCGGCGCCATAGCCGGGCCTGGCGCCGGGAACCCGGATGACCCACCGGAATTAGGGTTCCGGGGCGCGCCGTCTTCCTGGGCGCGTGGAGGGATCTCTGGGTTGGCGGGCAGCATCACCTTGGACGTGGCGGAGCCGGCCGGGTTCCTGGAGGGCGGCGGCGAGCTCGGCCGGCTGATCGCCGGCCACGACTGGTCCGCATCGCTCGGTCCCTTGGCGGCCTGGCCCGAGAGCCTGAAGACCACGGTCGGCATCGTCCTGCACTCGCAGGTCCCCATCGTGCTCCTCTGGGGGCCCGACGGGATCATGATCTACAACGACGCCTATTCGGTGTTCGCCGCGAGACGGCACCCGGGGCTCCTCGGCGCCAAGGTCCGCGAGGGGTGGCCGGAGGTCACCGACTTCAACGACAACGTCATGAGCGTCGGGCTGGCGGGCGGCACGCTGGCCTATCGGGATCAGGAGCTCACCCTCTACCGGTCGGGCCGGGCCGAGCAGGTCTGGATGAACCTCGACTATTCGCCGGTCATCGACGAGAGCGGCCGGCCGGGCGGCGTCATCGCCATCGTCGTGGAGACGACCGACCGCGTCCTGGCCGACCGGCGCGCGGCCGCGGAGCAGGCGCGGCAACGGCAACTGTTCACTCAGATGCCTGGCTTCGTCGGGGTCCTGACCGGCCCGCAGCACGTCTACGAATACGTCAACGACGCCTACATCGCGATCGCCGGGCGCAGCGACTTCGTCGGCCGCACGGTCCGGGAGGCGCTTCCCGAGCTGGAGGGCCAGGGCTTCTACGAGCTTCTGGACCAGGTCTACGCGACCGGCGAGCGCGTGGTCGCCCGAGGCATGGAATTACGACTGCAGGGGAGCGCCGAGGTCCAGTACATCGACTTCGTCTTCGAGCCGATCCGCGACGACGTGGGCCAGGTCAGCGGCATCTTCATCGGCGGCTACGAGGTCACCGAGGTCCATCGCGCCGCCGCCGCCGCCAGCGCCAGCGAGGCCCGCCTGCGCGAAATGAACGCCGAGCTGGAGCGCAAGGTGATCGAGCGCACCCAGGCGCGGGGGCGCACCTGGCAGGTCAGTCCCGACCTGATGGGCGCGCTCAATTCGACCGGCTATTTCGAGACGTCGAACCCGGCCTGGAAGTCGATGCTCGGCTGGTCCGAGGAGGAGGTGGCCTCCATGTCCATCTGGGAGCTGCTGCATCCCGACGATCTTGAAAGGACGCGCGAGGGCTTCGCCCTCACCCAGATCGGCCAACCGGCCATCCGGTTTCCCAACCGCTACCGCTGCAAGGACGGCGGCTATCGGTGGATCTCCTGGGTCGGGGTGCCGGAAGACGGCATGGTCTATTGCACCGGCCGCGACATCACCGAGGAGAAGACGGCCGAGGCCGAACTGGCCGCCGCCCAGGACGCTCTTCGCCAGTCGCAGAAGATGGAGGCGGTGGGCCAGCTCACGGGCGGGCTGGCGCACGACTTCAACAACCTCCTCGCCGGCATCAGCGGAAGCCTGGAGATGGTCGACAAGCGGCTGGGCGAGGGCCGCATCGGCGACGTCGAACGCTATGTGGCCGCGGCCCAGTCGAGCGCCCGGCGCGCGGCGGCCCTGACGCAGCGGCTGCTGGCGTTCTCGCGCCGCCAGACGCTCGATCCGCGCCCCACCGACCTGAACCGCCTCATCGCCGGCATGGAGGACCTGATCCGCCGGACCGTCGGCCCAACGGTCGAGGTCGAGGTGGTCGGCTCCGGCGGCCTGTGGCTGACGCGGATCGACCGTTCGCAACTGGAAAACGCGCTCCTCAACCTGTGCCTCAACGGGCGCGACGCCATGGAGCCGCAGGGCGGGAGGCTGACGATCGAGACCGCCAACAAGTGGCTCGACGCCCGGGCCGCCAAGGCGCGCGAGCTTTCGCCCGGGCAGTATGTCTCGCTTTCCGTGACCGACACCGGCGCCGGCATCCCGCAGGATGTCATCTTGCGCATCTTCGACCCGTTCTTCACCACCAAGCCGCTGGGGCAGGGCACAGGTCTCGGCCTGTCCATGACCTACGGCTTCGTGCGTCAGTCCGGCGGCCAGGTCCGGGTCTATTCGGAGGTCGGGAAGGGGACGACCATGTGCCTCTACCTGCCGCGCTTCGCCGGCGACGCCGAAGCGGTCGAGGACGAACTCGCGCCCGTGGCCATCCAGCCGGGCTCAGGCGAAACGGTGCTGGTGATCGACGACGAGCCCACGGTGCGGATGCTGATCGTGGAGGTCCTGGAGGAGAATGGCTACGCCGCGATCCAGGCGGTCGACGGCGCGACCGGCCTGAAGGTTCTGCAGTCCGACGCCCGCATCGACCTGCTGATCACCGACGTCGGCCTGCCCGGGGGCCTGAACGGCCGGCAGGTGGCCGACGCCGCCCGCCTGACCCGCGCCGACCTGAAGGTGCTGTTCATCACCGGCTATGCGGAGAACGCGGTCGTGGGCAACGGCCACCTGGACCCCGGCATGGAGGTGATCACCAAGCCGTTCGGCATGGCCAACCTGGGCGCCAAGATCCGCAGCCTGATCGAGAGCTGACCGGCCCCAGGCGGGGCGCGCCATGACGGGCGGCCAGGCGGCGTAACGCCGTAAGCAATCGGTCGCGGAAGTCTTTGTAAGGCGGGGTCTTTTCCGCTCACGCTTGAAGGCCTATCTTGGCTGTCGGGACGCTTACCGCAGGCCTCGAAAAGGCCTCGGCCTCTTTGGGAGGTCTTGAGTTGAAGACGATCGTTGGCGCGCTGGCAGGCGCGTCCTTGCTGGCCGCGGCCTTGCCGGCGGCGGCGCAGTCCCACGGCGGTTGGAGCCATGGCGGCGGGGGTTCGCCCGGAGCGCCTTCGGCGGGCGGCCATGGCGGGTTCGGCGGCGGCTACCACGGAGGCGGCTGGCGCCCGGGCTATGGCGGCCACTTCGACCATCCGCACGGCGGTTTCTACCGGGGCTACGGCTATCCGTTCTACGGCGCGGGATTCGGGCTAGGCCTGGCGCTCGGCCTGACCGCCTACGACCCCTGGTTCTATGACGCGCCGTACTACGGCTACTACGCCCCCTATCCGCCGCCCGGGGGATACTACTATCCGGCGCCGGCCTATCCCGCGGCCGAGGCCTACCCGGCTCCGCCGCCCAGCCAGGTCGCGCCGCCCCCCGCGGCTTGCGGCTCCTGGTCCTGGGACACGGTCAAGCAGGTCTACAACTGGGTTCCCTGCGGCGCCTGATCAGGGGCGTCCCTGCGGGGTCCGGTCGCCGCCGGCGTCCGCTCCCGAGGCCAGGGTGTCGCGGTCGAACACCTTCTGCTGGTCCGCCGTCAGCTTGGCGTAGAAGGCGTTCACCGCCACGCTCTGGCGTTTGAAGTCGAGGCTGTCCTGCAGCATGGTCGCCTCGATCAGCGCGAGCCGCCGCGGCGTCGGCACCAGCGGCAGCAGTTCGCTGGTCGCGCGGTGGCGGGCCATGGCGTCCGGGCTCGGCGCGATGGCGAGGGTGTAGGCGCGCCAGGCGCCCTCCTGGTCATCGCTCAGCCGCAGGTCGTCGTGCAGCCTGATGAGTTCGGCGGTGACCGGTTGCTGGCCCGGCTTCTGACCCGGCGCCTCGCCGGCCGCGGCCGCGCCGCCGATGACCGTGCTCAGGCAGAAACCCAGAACAATCCAACGCATCGCAGAAGACCTTCAAGTCCATCGCCCTCGGGCGTCACCATGGCATGCACCGGCCTATCTGGGAACGCGCCGCCGGATTGCAATCGGCGTGTCATTGGGCCTTGACCTCGGGAACAAAAGGAGAATAAGAACGAAAACGGAACGCGATCGGCTTGTCCACAAGCCCGCCCACAGAAGGATGCGAGCGATGGTTCGTCTGGCCCGAGAATCACTGGCCTTTGTGTCGGTGGCCAGCTTTGTCTGGATGATGTGCGCTGTGGCGGCTCACATGGGCTGACCGCCATGCGGATGGGAGAGGCGGCAAGCGTGAGCGGCGGGGTCCCGAACGACACGACCGGGGGCTTCGTCCATCTGCGCGTCCGCTCCGCCTATTCGCTGCTGGAAGGCGCCATCAAGGCCGACAAGATCGGCGCCCTGGCGGCGGAGGCCGGGATGCCGGCGGTGGCGCTCACGGACCGGGCCAATCTGTTCGGGGCGCTGGAGTTTTCGGTCACCACCAAGGACACGGGCGTCCAGCCGATCATCGGCTGCGCGCTGCCGGTGACCGGGATCGGCGAGGCGCCCACGGACCGCTGGGCCAAGACGCCGACCGTCGTGCTGCTGGCCCAGAACGAGCAGGGCTACGCCAACCTCAGCGAGCTGTCCTCGGCCGCCTTCCTGGACATCGATCCCACCGACGAGCCGCACGTGGCCTGGGAGAAAGTCTGCGCCCACGCTGAGGGGCTGATCCTGCTCTCCGGCGGCCCGGACGGCCCGGCCGACCCGCTGTTCACCGCCGGCAAGGCCAAGGAAGGCCGCGCGGTCCTGGCGGAGATGCATCGGGTTTTCGCCGACCGCTTCTACGTCGAGCTGCAGCGGCATGAGCTGGCCGGCGAGGCCGCCGCGGAGCCGGACCTGGTGGCCTTCGCCTATGAGGCCGATGCGCCGCTCGTGGCCACCAACGACGTCTACTTCAAGACGCCGGGCATGCACCTGGCCCATGACGCCCTCCTGTGCATCGCCGACGGCGCCTTCATCGGCCAGGACGAGCGCCGCCGCGTCAGCGGCGAGCACTGGTTCAAGTCGGCCGCCGACATGCGCGCCCTGTTCGCCGACCTCCCGGAGGCCTGCGACAACACCCTGGACATCGCCCGGCGCTGCGCCTTCGCCGTGCCCAAGCGGGACCCGATCCTGCCGCGCTTCCCGACCGAGGGCGGCCGCTCCGAGAACGACGAACTGGCGCACCAGGCCCGCGAGGGCTTGAAGGCGCGGCTGAAGATCAACGGCCCGGCGCATCCGCTGGAGGTCTATGAGGAGCGCCTGGAGAAGGAGATCGGGGTGATCACCTCGATGGGCTTCGCCGGCTACTTCCTGATCGTTTCGGACTTCATGAAGTGGGCCGTGGCCCACGACGTGCCGGTGGGGCCCGGCCGGGGCTCCGGCGCGGGTTCGCTGGTGGCCTGGTCGCTGATGATCACCGGCCTCGACCCGCTGAAGTACGGCCTGATCTTCGAGCGCTTCCTGAACCCCGAGCGGGTGTCGATGCCCGACTTCGACATCGACTTCTGCCAGGAGCGCCGCGACGAGGTGATCGCCTACGTGCAAGCGCGCTATGGCCGCGACCGGGTCGCCCAGATCATCACCTTCGGCACCCTGCAGGCGCGCGCGGTGCTGCGCGACGTGGGGCGGGTCTTGCAGCTTCCGCTGGGCCAGGTGGATCGGCTGGCCAAGATGGTGCCGGCCAACCCCGCCAACCCGGTGACGCTCGCCAAGGCCATCGAGATCGAGCCGCGCCTGCAACAGGCCCGCGACGAGGACGAGGCGGTGGCCCGCCTGCTGGACATCGCCCTGCAGCTTGAGGGCCTCTACCGCAACGCCTCGACCCACGCCGCCGGCATCGTGATCTCCGACCGGCCGTTGACCCAGCTCGCGCCGCTCTACCGCGACCCGCGTTCCGAGCTGCCCGCCACCCAGTTCAACATGAAATGGGTGGAAAGCGCCGGCCTGGTGAAGTTCGACTTCCTGGGCCTGAAGACGCTCACCGTGGTCAACAAGGCCATGAAGCACCTGGAGCGGCGCGGCGCGGGCTTCGCGCTCGAGACCCTGCCGCTGGACGACGCGGGCGCCTACGAGGTGATGGCCTCTGGCGCGACGGTGGGTGTGTTCCAGATGGAAGGGCAGGGGATGCGCGACACGCTTCGCCAGCTCCGCCCGCAGTCGCTGGAAGAGGTCACCGCGCTGATCTCCCTCTATCGCCCGGGGCCGATGGATTCGATCCCCGCCTACGTCGACACCAAGATGGGGCGAAAGCCGCTCGACGTCCTGCATCCGCTGCTGACCGACGTGCTCAGCCCGACCTACGGGGTGATCGTCTACCAGGAACAGGTGATGCAGATCGCCCAGATCCTGGCCGGATACTCCTTCGGTGAGGCCGATCTCCTGCGCCGCGCCATGGGCAAGAAGAAGAAGGAGGAAATGGACAAGCAGCGGGCGCGCTTCATGTCCGGCGCCGCCGAGCGTGGAGTCGACGGGAGCCTCGCCGACCTGCTGTTCGGCCTGATGGAGAAGTTCTCCGGCTACGGCTTCAACAAGTCGCACGCCGCGCCCTATGCGCTGATCGCCTACCAGACGGCCTGGCTGAAGGCGAACGCGCCGGTGGAGTTCTACGCGGGCTCCATGAGCCTGGACCTGGCCAACACCGACAAGCTGTCGGTCTTCTACCAGGACGCCAAGCGCAGCGGCGTGAAGATCAAGAGCCCCGACGTGAACCTCTCGGGCGCCGACTTCGAGGTCGAGGCCGGCGAGGTGCTCTATGCGCTGGGCGCGATCCGCAATGTCGGGCTGCAGGCCATGGAGCACGTGGTCGCCGAGCGGCGCGAGCATGGCCCCTTCCGCGACGTCTTCGACTTCGTGGAGCGGGTCGATCCCAAGCAGGTCAACCGCCGCACCTTCGAGACCCTGGCCCGCGCCGGCGCCTTCGACAGCCTGAACGCCAACCGCGCCCAACTGGTGGCGGCCGCCGAGGTCCTGGTTGGCCACGGCCAGGCGCTCGCCGCCGACCGGGCGGAGGGAAAGCGCAGCCTGTTCGGCGACGACCCGTCGGGCGCGCATCGCCCGCGCCTGCCGAAGACCGACCCCTGGACGCCGGTCGATCGGTTGGACGAGGAATTGTCGGCGGTCGGCTTCTACCTGTCAGGCCACCCCCTGGACGACCTCGTCGAGGCCCTGCGCCGCCGCCGCACCGACCTGCTCACCGACGCCATCGCCAAGGCCGAGGCAGGCGCGGAGGCCTTGCGCATGGCCGGCGTGGTGCGCCGCCGCCAGGAGCGCGCCGCCCAGGGCTCCGGCGAGAAGTTCGCCTTCGTCACCCTGTCCGATCCCACCGGCGAATATGAGGTGCTGTTCCCGCCCGAGAGCTGGCGGCGCTGCCGCGACCTGCTGGAGCCGGGGGCGGCGGTCTCGATCACCGTGCGCGCCCGGGCCAAGGACGGGGAGGTGCGTTTCTTCGGCGATTCCGCGGAGCCCGTCGCCAAGGCGGTGGAGAACGTGGTCGCGGGCCTGCGGGTGCACCTCGCGCCGCGCAGCGCCGAGATCGAGGCCCTGAAGAAGCGCCTCGAAGGCGTCACCAATCCGCGCGGCGGCGAAATCGTGCTGGTGGCCGGCGTCGGCGCGGGCCGTGAGGTCGAGCTGAAACTGCCCGGCCGCTTCGCCCTCGACGGCGCGGTGCGCGGCGCGATCAAGACCGCGCCGGGCGTGATCTTCGTGGAAGACCTCTAGCGGTTAGACCCTGACCGGTTCGGGTGGAAACGCCTGAACCGGATAGGCAAATGGTCAATCTTCAAGAGTCCAGAGCGCGTCGGACGGGTGAACCTGCTTCCGCTTCACCCTGATGCGCCCTAGTGCGGCCCGAACGGATCGAGCGCGGCGTCACGCCGGGCATTGGCGCGGTCGCGCTTGGCGCCGGCCTCGGGGGAGAACATGCCGTTTTGCCGAGCCTGCTCGGCCCGTGCCTGCTGACGTGCACGCTTCGCCTCGCCTGCGGGCGAGAAGGGGCCGTCCGTGGGCTCCTGGCTGTTCAACGTGCCATAGACCTTCGGCGGCTGACCGGGATTGTACCCCGAGTAGACCGACGCCGAAGAGGTGGGCGCCGAAGCGGCGGGGCGCGGCGCTTTCGGGGCCGCCGCGCCGTTCGGCGCACCCGCCAGGCCCGGCAGCGCCGGCAGGCCCGGAAGTTGGGCGTGCGCGACGCCGGCGGCCAGGCTGAGGCCCGCGGCCAGGACCAGGAACTGTTTCATCCGTTTCCCCCAGATTGCTGACTGAAATCCTACAACGCCAAGGCGAAGCTTCAAGCCGCCTTGCGCCTCATGCCGCGCAAACGGTTGATTTTTCCTGCCCAAGCCCTTAAGTCCGCGGCTCCAAATCCACACGCAGGTGTTTGGCGACGCGGCGGGGAGACATCCCGCCCGCTTCCATTCCGGTCCTCCCCAAGACATCCGTCGGCGGGAGGCTTGCCTGCGGCGGTCAACCGGAAGAAGGACTTTATACCCATGGCACTGCCCGATTTCTCTATGCGCCAATTGCTCGAAGCCGGCGCCCACTTCGGCCACCAGACCCATCGCTGGAACCCGAAGATGGAGCGCTACATCTTCGGCAGCCGCTCCAACATCCACATCATCGACCTGTCGCAGTCGATCCCGCTGCTCCACCAGGCCCTGGTGAAGGTGCGCGAAGTCGCCGCGTCCGGCGGCCGGATCCTGTTCGTCGGCACCAAGCGCCAGGCCTCCGAGCCGATCGCCACGGCCGCGCGCCGCTGCGCGCAGTACTATGTGAATCACCGCTGGCTGGGCGGCACGCTCACCAACTGGCGCACCGTCTCCGGCTCCATCGCGCGCCTGCGCGAACTGGAAGGCGTGCTGCAGACCGAAACCGGCCGCACCAAGAAGGAGCTGCTGCAGCTCAGCCGCGAGCACGACAAGCTGGAGCTCTCCCTGGGCGGCATCAAGGACATGGGCGGCATCCCCGACCTGATGTTCGTGATCGACACCAACAAGGAAGCCATCGCCATCCAGGAGGCGCGCAAGCTCAACATCCCGGTGATCGCGATCCTGGATACGAACTGCAACCCGGACGGCATCACCTTCCCGATCCCCGGCAACGACGACGCCGCGCGCGCCATCCAGCTCTATTGCGACCTGATGGCCGATTCGATCCTCGACGGCCTGGCCGCCGGCCAGTCGGCCGCGGGCGTCGACCTGGGCGCCTCGGAGTCGCCGATGGAGCCGGCCCTGGCCCGCTCGGACGCGCCGGCCGAAGCCAAGCCGAAGAAGGCCAAGGCTGAAGCGCCCGCCGCCGCCCCCGTGGCCGAAGCCGCCGTCGAGGCGGCTCCGGAAGCCGTCGCCGAACCGGTCGCCGACGCGCCGGCGGCTGAAGCGCCGGCCGCCGATACCCCCGCCGCCGAGGCGGAAGCTCCGGCGGCCGAAGCCACGAGCGAAGAACAGGCCGGCTGAGACGCGCCAAAGCGTCTCACTGGCCGACTACAAGTCCCTTTTGGGGGCGGAGTCCGTGAGGTCTCCGCCCGACCCCTATAGCTTTTGAAGGAGCTGACCATGGCGGAGATCACCGCTGCGCTGGTCAAGGACCTGCGCGAAAAGTCCGGCGTTGGCATGATGGATTGCAAGAACGCCCTGCAGGAAACCGGCGGCGACATGGAGGCCGCCATGGAACTGCTGCGGAAGAAGGGCCTGTCGAAGGCCGAGAAGAAGTCGGGCCGCGCCGCCGCCGAAGGCCTGGTGGCCGGCAAGGTGAGCGCTGACGGCAAGACCGGCGCGCTGATCGAACTCAACGCCGAGACCGATTTCGTCGGCAAGAACGACACCTTCCAGGCCGCGGCGCGCGACATTGCCGAGGTCGCCCTCACCGTGGAAGGCGTCGAGGCCATCTCCGCGGCCAAGACCCCCGGCGGCCAGACCGTCGCGGACATGGTCACGCACATGATCGCCACGATCGGCGAGAACATGCGCCTGCGCCGTTCCGCCCGCCTGACGGTGAGCCAGGGCGCGGTGTCGCTTTACCTGCACAACGCGCAGGGCGACGGCGTCGGCCGCCTGGGCGTGATCGTGGCCCTGGAAAGCGCCGGCGACCAGGCCGCGCTGAAGGATGTCGGCCGCAAGATCGCCATGCACGTCGCCGGCACGCCGATGCCGCCGCTGGCGCTCTCGACCGACGACCTGGATCCCGCCGCCGTCGAGAAGGAAAAGAAGTTCCTGACCGAGCAGGCGCTGGAAAGCGGCAAGCCGATCGGCGTGGTCGAGAAGATGATCGAAGGCCGCATCCGCAAGTGGCAGGAAGAGGTCGTGCTCCTGAAGCAGCCCTTCGTCATGAATCCGGATCAGACCATCGAGCAGCTCGTGGCCGAGACCGCCAAGACCGTCGGCGCGCCCGTCGCGCTGAAGGGCTTCGTCCGCTTCGCCCTGGGCGAGGGCGTGGAAAAGGCCGAAGGCCCTGACTTCGCTTCGGAAGTGGCGGCCATGTCCGGCCAGGGCTAAGCTCTCCGCCGACTCAAGAATAGAGGGCGCGGTGCGTTCGACGCGCCGCGCCCTCAGTGTATGTTGCGCTTGTGATTACAGGATCGGGACCTCGCCCATGCCGGACGGCCAGCCGCGCTACAAACGCATCCTCCTGAAACTCTCGGGAGAAGCGGGCGTCGGCGGCGAAGGCTTCGGCATCGATCCCAAGACCCTGCAGGCGGTCTGCGAAGACATCGCCCAGGTGGTCCAGGCCGGCGTCCAGATCTGCATGGTGGTGGGCGGCGGCAACATCTTCCGCGGCGCGGCGCTCGCCGAGAGCGGCATGGAACGGGCCAGCGCCGACTATGTGGGCATGCTGGCCACCGTGATGAACGCGCTCGCCCTGCAGGCCAGCCTGGAGAAGATCGGCGTCTACACCCGCGTCCAGTCGGCGATCCCGATGGAGACGGTCTGCGAGCCCTACATTCGCCGCCGCGCGCTGCGGCACCTGGAAAAAGGGCGCGTGGTGATCTTCGCCGCCGGCCTGGGCGCCCCGTTCTTCACCACGGACACGCCGGCGGCGCTGCGCGCGGCCGAGATGGGCTGCGACGCCCTGCTGAAGGGGACCAGCGTCGACGGCGTCTATACCGCCGATCCCAAGAAGGACGCGGACGCCAAGCGCTACGAAACCCTGACCTACAAGGAGGTCCTGTCGAAGGACCTGCGCGTCATGGACACCTCGGCTGTCAGCCTGATGCGCGACAATCACATCCCGATCGTGGTCTTCTCGATCCGCGAACGGGGCAATCTCCTGAAGGTGCTGAAGGGCGAGGGCGTCTTCACGACGATCGCCTAGAGGCGCTTTGAGACCCGCGACGAAGGGAGCGACCATCATGGCCACTGTGGAAAAACCGGTGCTGTCGAAATACCGCGACCGCATGGACAAGGCGGTCACCGCCTTGAAGGAAGAGTTCGCGAGCCTGCGCACCGGCCGCGCCTCGGCCAGCCTGCTCGACCAGATCACCGTCGAGGCCTACGGCTCGGCCATGCCGATCAACCAGGTGGGCGCCGTCTCGGTGCCCGAGCCGCGGATGATCAGCGTCAGCGTCTGGGACAAGGCGCTGGTGATCTCGGTGGAGAAGGCGATCCGCTCGGCGGGCCTGGGGCTGAACCCGGTCACCGACGGCCAGAACCTGCGCATCCCGATCCCGCCGCTCACCGAGGACCGCCGCAAGGAGCTGGTGAAGGTCGCCGGCAAGTACGCCGAGCAGCAGCGCATCGCCGTGCGCAACGTCCGCCGCGACGCCAACGAGGACCTGCGCGCCGCGGAGAAGGCCCACGTCATCAGCCAGGACGAAGAAAAGCGCCTGGAAGCCGATATCCAGAAGCTGACGGATGAGGCGATCAAGCGCGTGGACGAAGCCTTGAAAACCAAAGAACAAGAGATCATGCACGTTTAGCCGCAGTTTCGGCTGAACGCCGCAGCCGAAAGCCGCAAGGAACCGTTCCACCTCCATGGCCGTCCAAGAGAACACGCCGCCCGCCGGTGCGTCCGATCCCGGTTCGGGGGATCAGGCGCAACTGCACGTGGCTATCGTCATGGACGGCAACGGGCGCTGGGCGAAGCGCCGCGGCCTGCCGCGGACCGTGGGGCACCAGGCCGGCGTCGAGGCCCTGAAGCGCATTGTCCAGTCGGCGAACGACCTGGGCATCCGCTGGCTGACCATCTTCGGCTTTTCCACCGAGAACTGGAGCCGGCCCGTGGCCGAGGTGGCCGAGCTGATGGCCCTGCCGCAGCGCTACTTCCGCAGCGACCTGCCGCGACTCGAGCGCGAAGGCGTGCGGGTGCGGGTGGTCGGCCGCGAGGACGGCCTGTCGCGCGACCTCCTGAAGATCTGCCGCGAGGCCGAGGACCGCACGGCGCACAACAGCAAGCTCTTCCTGACCATCGCCTTCAACTACGGAGGCCAGGCCGACATCGCCGACGCGGCCCGCCGGTTCGCCCAGGACGTGGCCGCCGGCCGCGCCACGCCCGGCGACATGAACGAGGCCAAGTTCGCCCAGTACCTGTCGACCTCCGACCTGCCGCCGCCCGACCTGATCGTGCGCCCGTCGGGAGAGCAGCGGCTCTCCAACTTCGTGCTCTGGGAGGCGGCCTACGCCGAGTTCGTGTTTCAGGATGTCCTTTGGCCGGACTATTCGCCCGAACACCTCAAGGCCGCCATCGCCGAGTATCACACCCGTGATCGCCGGTACGGCGCTGTCCTGGCCGATGACGTCCTTGCCACAGGCTAGGCGCTTCGACTGGTCGAACCTGGCCTTGAGGATCGCGTCGGGCGTGGTGCTGGTCCCGACGGCGCTCTACGCCACGCTGGGTCAGCATCAGCACTGGATTCCCGCCCTGCAGGGGCGCCAGGAGCCCTTGCCCTACCTGCTGATGATCTCGATCGGGGTGGCGCTGCTGTCCATCGAATGGGGCGGGATGAGCGCCCCCGGCGCGCCGATCCGCGTGTCGGCGGCGGTGACTGCGGCGGTGCTGGCGGCGGTGTTCCTGGGCTACAAGGACCACTTCGTCCTGGGCTGGCTGGTCGTTCCGATCGGGGCGGCGGCCGCGGCCCTGGTGGCGCGCGGCGTGGCCGAGCGGCCCGCCGACGCGGCCTATGGCGTCTTCTACATCGCCCCGGCGGCGGTGTGCCTGATCTGGCTGCGGGCCACGCACCAGGGCGTCTGGTGGACCCTCATGCTGTTCGCCTGCACCTGGGGCGCCGACATCGGCGCCTTCGCCGTGGGAAGCACGTTCAAGGGGCCGAAGCTCTGGCCTCGGTTCTCCCCGAACAAGACCTGGTCGGGCTTCATCGGCGGCCTCCTGGCGGCGATGGGGGCGGGGACCCTGATGGCCTCCTTACCCTATTTCCAGCTCAGCCTGTGGGCCGCCGCGGCCATCGGTCTCACCGTGGGCCTGGCGACCATGGCGGGCGACCTCTGGGAATCCGCGCTAAAACGCCGGTTCGGCGTGAAGGATTCCGGGGATATCATCCCCGGGCATGGCGGCCTGCTCGACCGCGTGGACGGCTTGATGTTCGCCGTCGTGGTGATGGCCGCAGCGCGCCTCGCCAATCACCTAGGATGGGGACATTGAGCCTGCCGCGTAAAATCAGCGTTCTGGGATCCACCGGCTCGGTGGGGGTCTCGACGCTCGACGTCCTCAGCCAGTCCGGCGTGGAGGTCGAGGTCACGGCCCTGGCGGCCGGGCGCAATGTCGAACGGCTCGCCCAGCAGGCCTTGCGCTGGCGGCCGCGGATCGCGGTGGTCGGCGACGAGGCGGTGCTGCCGCAGCTTCGCGCCCTGCTGGCCGGCTCCGGAATCGAGACGGCCGCCGGGGCCCAGGCGACGGTCGACGCCGCGTCGGAGGACGTCCAATGGGTGATGTCGGCGATCGTCGGCTTCGCGGGCCTGGCGCCGACGCTCGCCGCCGCCCGGTCGGGCGCGATCGTGGCCCTGGCCAACAAGGAGAGCCTGGTCTGCGCCGGCCCCGAGCTGCTGCGCGCCGCGCGCCAGGCCGGCGGCATGGTGATCCCCGTGGACTCCGAACACTCGGCGATCTTCCAGGTGCTGGAGCCGCAGAACGCCGCCCAGGTTCTGCGGCTGATCCTCACCTCGTCCGGCGGGCCCTTCCGCGGCGCCACACGCGAGGCGATGGCGAAGGCGACGCCGGCGCAGGCGGTCGCGCATCCGAACTTCGCCATGGGAGCCAAGATCTCCGTCGACTCGGCCACGATGATGAACAAGGGCCTGGAGGTGATCGAAGCCGCCTACCTGTTCTCCATGCCCGCGGAGAAGATCGACGTGCTCGTCCATCCGCAGCAGATCATCCACAGCCTGGTGGAATATGCGGACGGTTCGACCCTGGCGCAGCTCGGGCCGCCGGACATGCGCCCGCCGATCGCCTGCGCCTTCGCCTGGCCCGACCGGCTCCCATGGCCGGCGAAGAAGCTGGACCTGGCGAGGATGGGCCCCTTGAGCTTCGAGGAGCCGGATCCGGTGCGCTTCCCGGCCCTGCGAATCGCCAAGGCGGCGCTGGCCACGGGCGGGGCGGCGCCCGCGGCGATGAACGCGGCCGACGAGATCGCCGTGGCGGCCTTCCTGAAACGGCGTATCGCGTTCCTTGATATTGCCGCAACAGTCGAGGAAACCTTGGCTCGGATGGATCGCCAGAACCTGCTCACGCCCCCGGACAACGACCCGGCGGAGGCCGCGCGCATCACCGATGCGACCGCGCGCCGCGTGGCGGATGAGGTGGTAAACGGCCTTATGGCCCCAGCTCACGCATGACGCGCGCGGAGGAATAGACGACCGATGCCCGGTTTGCTGGCCAATCTGCTGTTCTACATCCTCCCGTTCCTGCTGGTGGTGGGCGTCGTGGTCACCGTCCACGAGTTCGGCCACTTCCTGGCGGGCAAGGCGGTGGGCGCGAAGATCGACCAGTTCTCCATCGGCTTCGGCAAGCCGATCGCCCGCTGGGTGGACAAGTCCGGGGTGGAGTGGCGCCTAGGCTGGCTGCCGATCGGCGGCTTCGTCCGCTTCGCCGGCGACGACAACGCCGCCAGCGTGCCCGACACCGACGACCTGGCCACCCTGCGCCGCGAGGTCGTGTCGAAGGAAGGCGAGGCGGCGCTCAGCCAGTACCATCACTTCAAGCCGATCTGGCAGCGCGCGATCATCAGCGCGGCGGGGCCGCTGGCCAACTTCGTGCTGTCGACCGCGATCTTCGCCGGCCTACTCCTGGCCCTGGGCGAGCCGATCTCGGCGGCGCGGATCGCCAAGGTGTTTCCCAACACCCCGGCCGCCCAGGCGGGCTTCCAGCCGGGGGACATCATCGTCCGGGCGGACGGCAAGCCCGTGAAGTCGTTCGATACGGTCAAGCAACTCATCGTCCTGCGCACCGGGGTGCCGCTCACCTTCGTGGTGCAGCGGGGCGACAGCCAGGTCGTTCTGACGGCGACGCCGGCCCGCGGCGCAGTCACCGACGCCGTCGGCCACGTCCATCAGCTAGGCACCGTGGGCATCCAGTTCGCCGACCTGCCGCAGGACCGCAAGGTCGTGCGCTACGGCCCCATCCAGGCGCTGCGGGCCGGCGTCCTGCGCACCGCCGACGTGGTGCAGACCACGGTCTATTACATCGGCCGGATGTTCGAAGGCCGCGAGACCGCCGACCAGATCTCCGGCCCGCTGGGCATGGCGCAGATTTCCGGCGATCTTGCAAAACAGACCGCCGATGTTTCCAAAGACATCCCCACTTTCGCAATAAATGTCATGCTGACGACGCTCTTGCTGGTCGCCAACATTTCGGTCGGCATCGGATTCCTGAACTTGATGCCGATACCTGTGCTCGATGGGGGACACTTGCTGTTCTATGCCTATGAGGCGGTGGCGCGCCGCCCACTTGCTGCCAAGGTTCAGGCGGCAGGCTATCGCGTGGGCCTTGCACTCGTTCTCGGATTGATGTTGTTCGCGACTTGGAACGATCTACAGCGCCTGCGTGTGTTCAATTTCATCGGCGGGCTATTCTCCTAACCCCCGACTTTTCCCAAACGGCTGATTCGATGCACAGACACCGCGCCCGCAGCGCTGCGCTAGCTTCCGGTCTTGCCGGTCTTATGGCGACGACCGCACTAGTGAGCCCAGGGCTGGCGCTCGCGCAGGCTCCAGCCCCACCGCCGCCCGCGGCCGCAGCCGCCCCGCCGCCGGCGGCTCCCGTCGCCACCGCGCCCGCGCCTCAGGCCCCGCCGCCGGCCGCGCCCGCGCCGACCGGCGTAATCCAGCGCTTCATCGTGCGCGGAAACGAGCGGATCGAGCCCACCACGGTGATCTCCTACCTGCCGATGGTTGTGGGTGAGACGGTCGACGCGGCGAAGATCGACGCCGGCATCAAGGCCCTGGCCCGCACCGAACTGTTCTCCGACGAAAAGATCGAGCTCAACAACGGCGACATGATCATCACTGTCGTCGAAAACCCGATCATCAACCGGGTCCTGTTCGAGGGAAATTCGTCGATCAAGGAAGACAAGCTCAAGGACGAGGTGACGGTGCGTCCGCGGGGCATCTTCACCCGCGCCAAGGCCCAGGCCGACGTCGGCCGCATCGTCGAACTCTATCGCCGGGCCGGCCGGATCTCGGCGGAGGTGACGCCGCAGATCGTCGAGCTCCCGCAGAAGCGCGTGGACCTGATCTTCAAGATCGACGAGGGCGCCAAGAGCGGCGTGCTGCGGGTCAACTTCCTGGGCAACAAGGCCTTCTCGGACGACAACCTGCGCGACGTCGTCGTGACCGAGCAGAGCCACTGGTACAAATTCTTCTCCTCGAACGCCAACTACGACCCGGATCGGCTGGAGTACGACAAGGAGCAGCTACGCAAGTACTACCGCAACCGCGGCTTCTACGACTTCCGCGTGGCCTCCTCAGTGGCCGAGCTGGCGCCCGACAAGAACGGCTTCGTCATCACCTACACGGTCGAAGAAGGGCCGGAGTACAAGTTCGGCAAGGTCACCGTCGAGACGGACCTCAAGAAGCTCGACAAGAACGTGCTCGAGGCCCTGGTGCCGTTCCGCCGCGGCGACATCTACCAGGACGAAAAGATCGAGCAGGCGACGGACGCCCTGACCTTCGCCGCCGGCGCCGCGGGCTTCGCCTTCGTCGACGTTCGCCCACGCTACGTGCCCGACCGCGCCCGGGGCGTGGTGGACGTGACCTTCGACGTTAAGGAAGGTCCGCGGGTCTATGTCGACCGCATCGACATCGTCGGCAACACCCGCACTCTGGATTACGTCATCCGCCGCGAGATGAACGTCTCGGAAGGCGACGCCTACAACCGCGTGCTGGTCGACCGCTCGAAGAACCAGATCCGCGCGCTCGGCTACTTCAAGGACGTGGACATCACCGAGACGCCGGGCTCGGCGCCCGACCGCACCGGCCTGCAGGTGAAGGTCACCGAGCAGCCCACGGGCGAACTGTCGTTCAGCGCCGGCTATTCGTCGGTGGACCAGCTCGTGGTCGACCTGGGCATTTCGGAGCGCAACTTCCGCGGCCGCGGCGAGGACGTGCGCGCGCGCATTTCCGTGGGCTCGATCCGCCAGCAGATCGACTTCTCGTTCACCGAGCCGCGGTTCCTCGGCCGCGACCTGGCGGCCGGCTACGACGCCTTCTACTACAAGTACGACCTCACCCAATATTCCGCCTACAAGACCACTTCGGTCGGCACCGGGGTGCGGCTGAACTTCCCCTTGAGCCTGAACTCGCACGGCTCGCTGCGCTACACGATCCGCGACGACGACGTGGAGATCGATCCGACCTTCTGCGACCCGACGAACCTGATCGTCTCGACCTCGATCTGCGACCAGCGGGGCCACTTCCTGACTTCGTCGGTGGGCTACGGCTATCGCCTGGACCGCCGCAACGACGCGATCAATCCGACGCGGGGCTTCTACCTGGACTTCAACCAGGACCTCGCCGGCATCGGCGGCGACGTGAAGTACGTCCGCACAGAGGCCGAGGGCGCCTGGTACCACGGCTTCAACAAGACCTTCATCCTCAGCATCACCGGCAGCGCCGGCGACATCGAGGGCTGGGGCGGCGACCACGTGCGGATCAACGACCGCTTCTACAAGGGCGGCAACAGCTTCCCCGGCTTCCAGACCGCCGGCATCGGGCCGCGCGACCTGACCTTCGCCAACACCGGCACAAACCAGAACGACGCCCTGGGCGGCAAGGCCTACGCCATCAGCTCGGCCGAGCTGACGGTGCCGACCTTCCTGCCCGAGCAGTACGGCATCCGGGCGGCCGTCTTCACCTACGTAGGCGCCGAAGGCCTGTTGGACAGCTTCGACAAGAAGACGACCGACACCACCACGGGCCTGTCGATCATCAATCCGTTGATCAAGGACGATTTCGGCCTGCGCGCTTCCGCCGGCTTGAGCATCTTCTGGAAGTCGCCGATGGGACCCATCCGCTTCGACTTCAGCCAGATCCTCAAGAAGGAAGACTACGACAGGACCGAAACCTTCCGGTTCTCAACCAACACAAGATTCTAAGGGATATCATGACCTCCAAGCCTATCGTCGCCGGCGTCTGCGCCGCCGCCATCGCCCTCACCGCGGGCTCCAGTGTCTTCGCGCAGGCCGCCGCGCCCGCCGCGCCTGCCGCCCAGGCCGTGACCCATGGCCCGCCGCTGACCGGCGTCTGCATCTTCTCCTTCGAAACGGCCATCCAGACCTCGACCGTCGGCCATTCGGTGGACACCCGGATGCAGCAGATCGTCGCCCAGGTGAACGCCGAGCTGACCGCCGAGAAGACCGCCATCGACAACGACGCCAAGGGGCTCGACGCGCGGCGCGCCACGCTCGACCAGGCGACGCTGGAGAGCCAGGCCTCGCAACTGCAGATCCGCGCCAACGCCCTGCAGCGCAAGGCCCAGTTGCGCGACCGCGAAGTCTCGGCCACCGAGCAGAAGGCCGTCGCGAGGATCAGCCAGGAGCTGGAGCCGTTCATTCGCCAGAGCTACCAGTCGAAGGCCTGCAGCATCCTGTTGCAGCGCAGCGCGGTGATCATCGGCAACCCGGCCATGGACATCACGCCCGCGGTGGTGGCCGGCCTCAACGGCAAGATCACCCAGTTCGCCTTCGAGCGCGAACGCCTCGACCAGCCGGGCGCCCCGGCCGCTGGCGGAGCGCCGGCGATCGTCCAGACGCCGGGCCCGGCGCGGACCCCGGCCGCCCCGGCCAAGCGCTAAGCTCTTCAAGAAGGCGCGGATCGCGCAGAGAAACCATGCCCGATCCGCGCTTCTTCGAAGACCTAGGCCCGGTCAGCCTTTCCGAACTCGCCAGCCTGACCGGCGCGCAACTGGCGGACGCCTCGGCGGGCGAACGCCGGGTGCGGGCGGTGTCGATCATGGAGGGCGCGGCGGCCGACACGGTCACCTTCGCCACCGACCGCAAGTTCCTGGACCAGGCCGGGACCACCCGGGCCGGCGCCTGCTTCGTCCGCGCGGAGGTCGTCGACGCCCTGCCGGCCGGCTGCGCGGCCCTGGTGACGGCCTCGCCCCAGCTGGGCTACGCGCTCGCCGCCCAGCGCCTGCACCGGCCGCGGTTCCCGACCGGCGACAAGGGCGTGCATCCGTCGGCGCAGATCGAGCCCCAGGTCGAGCTCGGTCCGGGCGTCGTCGTCGGCGCAGGGGCCCAGGTCGGGCGCGGCACGCGCGTCGGCGCCAACACCGTGATCGGGCCGGGCGTGGCCATCGGGCGTGACTGCGACATCTCCGCCAGCGTGACCATCGGCTTCGCCCTGATCGGCGACCGGGTGCGGATCCTGGCCGGCGCGCGGATCGGCGAGCCCGGGTTCGGCGCCACGCCGGGGCCGAACGGCCTGGTGGACATTCCCCAGCTCGGCCGCGTGATCCTGCAGGACGGCGTGACCATCGGCGCCAATAGCTGCGTCGACAGGGGCGCCTTCGAAGACACCGTCATGGGCGAGAACACCAAGATCGACAATCTGGTGCAGATCGCCCACAACGTGCGGGTCGGACGCAACTGCGTCATGGCCGCCTATACGGGGATCTCGGGCAGCGTGACCATCGGCGATGGCGTGCAGTTTGGAGGCCGCGCCGGCGTGGCCGATCACCTCTCGATTGGCGCCGGCGCGCGCATCACCGCGGCGGCCGGCGTGATCAAGGATGTTCCGGCGGGCGAGACCTGGGGCGGCTATCCCGCTCGGCCGATCCGACAATGGATGCGGGAAACCGCGTGGCTTGCGAAACAGGCGAGCCGCAAGGAAGGGAATTCATGAGTCGCAAGGCGCCGGTGAGCGAAGCTCCGAGCGAAATCGACATCACCGAGGTGATGGCGCGGATCCCGCACCGCTACCCGTTCCTGCTGGTGGACCGGTGCGAGGAATACGTCGAGAACCAGTCCATCGTCGGCGTCAAATGCGTGTCGGTGAACGAGCCCTTCTTTCAGGGCCATTTTCCGCACTATCCGGTGATGCCCGGCGTGCTGATCGTCGAAGCCATGGCCCAGACCAGCGCGGTCCTGATGTCGAAGTCGCTGAACGTCGACGTCGCGGACAAGGCGATCTTCTTCATGTCGCTGGACAACTGCCGTTTCCGCGCCCCGGTGCGCCCCGGCGCCGTGATGCGCCTGGCGGTCGAGGTCACCCGCGCGCGCGGCGACATCTTCAAATTCAAAGGCCGCGCCCTGGTCGATGACAAGGTCGCCGCCGAGGCGGAGTGGGCGGCTATGGTGGTGGACACGAAGTGAGCGTTGATATCCATCCGACGGCCATCGTCGCCAAAGGCGCCGAGATCGCCGACGGCGTGAGCATCGGTCCCTACTGCATCATCGGCGAGCACGCGCGGATCGGACCGCGCACCACGCTCGCCAGCCATGTGGTGGTCGAGGGCCACACGCGGATCGGCGAGGACTGCACGATCCGCAACTTCTCCAACCTGGGCGGGCCGCCCCACCACACCGGCTACAAGGGCGAGCCGACCGAGCTGGTGATCGGCGATCGCAACAAGATCTGGGAACACGTGACGATGCACATCGGCACGGCCCAGGCCGGCGGCGTGACCCGGGTGGGCGACGACGGCATGTACATGGCCACCAGCCACGTCGGCCACGACTGCACCGTGGGCGACAACGTGATCCTGGCGCATTCGGCCACTCTGGGCGGCCACGTCCATATCGGCGACTTCGTGATGGTGAGCGGCTTGGCCGCCGTGCACCAGTACTGCCGCGTGGGACGCTATTCCTTCATCGGCGGCCTGGCGGCGGTGACCAAGGACGTCATCCCCTATGGCCTGGTGTGGGGCAACCACGCGCACTTGGAGGGCCTGAACCTGGTCGGGCTGAAGCGGCGGGACTTCGGCCGCGATACGATCGGCGAGCTGCGCTCGGCCTACCGGCTGCTGTTCGCCGAGGAAGGCACCTTCCAGGAGCGCATCGACGACACCGCCACCACCTTCGGCCACTCCGCGCCGGTGATGGAGATCATCGACTTCATCCGCGCCGACGCCGGCCGGCCGCTCTGCCTGCCCGAACGCGAGGTCTAGGATGCAGAAGCTCGGCCTGATCGCCGGGGGCGGGAGCCTGCCGGTCGAGATCGCCGAGCATTGCCAGCGGTCGGGCCGGCCGCTGTTCGTGATCCGCCTGAAGGGCTTCGCGGGCGAGGGGCTCGAACCCTACGCCGGCGCCGAGGTGGGCCTGGCCGAGCTCGGCAAATGCTTCAAGGCGCTGAAGCGCGCCGGCTGCCGCTCGGTCTGCCTGGCCGGCAATGTCGCGCGGCCGGATTTCACCGCCCTGATGCCTGACCTTCGGGGTCTCGCCGCGCTGCCGGCGGCGATCGCCGCGGCGCGCAAGGGCGACGACGCCCTGCTACGGATGCTGGTCGGCGAGTTCGAGAGGGAAGGCTTCGCCGTCGAAGGCGCCCATGAGGTGATGGACGACCTGACCCTGGGCGCCGGGCCGCTCGGACGCATCGCGCCGGGCCCGGAGAGCGAAGCGGACATCCGGCAGGCCGTGGAGGTCGCCCGCGCGATCGGCCGCCTGGACGCCGGTCAGGCCGCGGTGGTCTGCCGCGGGCTGGTGCTGGCCCTGGAGGCCGCCGAGGGCACCGACGCCCTGCTGGCCCGCGTCGCCGACCTGCCCGAAGCGCTGCGCGGACGGCCGGGCGCGGCGGTGGGCGTGCTCGCCAAGGCGCCCAAGCCTATCCAGGAAAAGCGCGTCGACTTGCCGACCATCGGCCCGGCCACGGTCGAGGGCGTCGCGCGCGCCGGCCTGGCGGGCATCGTCGGCGAGGTCGGCCACCTGCTGGTGCTGGAGCGCGAGGCGGTGATCGCGCTGGCCGACGAGCTCGGCGTCTTCATCCTGGGCGTGGAAGCGCCCGCGTCGTGAGCCGGGCCGCCAAGCGTCCGCTGACCGTCATGCTGGTGGCGGCGGAGGCCTCGGGCGACGACCGCGGCGCGGGCCTCGCGCGCGCGCTGAAGGCGCGCCTCGGCCAGGACGTGCGCTTCGTGGGCGTTGGCGGCGAACAGATGGCGGCCGAGGGCGTCGAGAGCCCCTTCGACATCGCCGACATCTCGATCCTGGGCCTGGCGGAGGGCCTCCTGGCCTATCCGCGGATCGTCCGCCGGGCCGACGAGACCGCTGCCCTGGCGTTGCGCGAAAAGCCGGACGTGGCGGTGCTGATCGATTCCTGGGGCTTCACCCTGCGGGTCGCCCAGCGCCTCCGCCGGCAGGCGCCGGGCCTGCCGCTGATCAAATATGTCGGGCCGCAGGTCTGGGCGACCCGGCCCGGCCGCGCCAGGACGCTGGCGGCGGCCGTCGACCACCTGCTGTCGATCCACGCCTTCGACGCCCCCCATTTCGAGGCCCACGGCCTGCCGGTGACCTTCGTCGGCAATTCGGCGCTCACGGTGGACTTCTCCAAGGCAAGGCCGGCGCGGCTGCGTCGGCGGATCGGCGCGGCGCCGAACGATCCGATCCTGATCGTCCTGCCGGGCAGCCGGCCGGGCGAGATCGAGCGCATGCTGCCGGTGTTCGAGGACGCGGTGCGGCGCCTGAAGGAGACCCATCCCCGGCTCCACGTGGTGGTCCCCGCGGCGCCCACGGTAGCCGAGACGGTCAAGGCGCGCGTCGCCGGCTGGTCGCACCGCGCCCATGTGATCGAGGGCGACGAGGGCAAGCTCGACGCGATGAAGGCGGCCACCGTCGCCATGGCCTGCTCCGGCACGGTGACCACGGAGCTCGCCCTGGCTGGCGTCCCCATGGTGATCGGCTACCGGCTGGGGCCGGTGACCGCCTGGATCGTGCGGAAGGTGCTGCTGCGCACCCGTTGGGTCACCCTGTTCAACATCGCTGCGCGGGCGTTTGTCGCCCCGGAGCTGATCCAGGGGGACTGCACGGGCCCGAACGTCGCGCGGGAGGTCGCCCTTCGGCTTGACGACAAGGCGCTGCGCGACCGCCAGGTCGCCGCCCAGTACGCCGCCCTCGACAAGATGGGCCGGGGCGGTCCCGACCCCTCGGAGGCCGCCGCAGAGGCGGTTCTGAAGATCTTGGCGGCCCGCGCCCCGGGCTAGGCGGAGACGGACTGGGGCAGCGGCGCCGGGACGTTGTATTTCCGGGCGTCCGGGGCGGTCCACAGCTCGTGGAGCTGCAGCACCTCCGGCTCGATCGGCGTCAGCCCCATCTTACGCATGGCCGGATAGACCCTCGCCTCGTTGAAGGCCTGCAGCTCCGCTTCGCTGTCCCAGATGTCGATCACCAGGAGCCCATCCTTGCCGAACGCGGCCTGGTGGAAGATCGCGCCGGTCGGCACGGGCTCGATGGGAACCTCGGCGCGATAGCGGTTGAAGGTTTCCGCATCGACGTCACTGGAGCGGTAGATGGCCATGATGGGCATGGCGGCCTCCATAGGTTGCGGGCGGATGGAATACCCGCCCGCGCCCAGGACCTGCCCATAACGGCGTGATGTCAATCGTATCAGGCGCGCTTGTCGACCGGCATGTAGGGGCGTTCGAGCGCGCCGGTGTAGAGTTGGCGGGGACGGCCGATCTTGTAGGCCGGGTCCTCGATCATCTCCTTCCACTGGCTGATCCAGCCGACGGTGCGGGCCACGGCGAACAGCACCGTGAACATCTCCGCCGGGAAGCCCAGGGCGCGCAGGGTAATGCCCGAATAGAAGTCCACGTTCGGGTAGAGTTTGCGCTCGATGAAGTACTCGTCCGAGAGCGCGATGCGCTCCAGTTCCAGGGCCACCTTCAGCAGCGGATCGTCGGCGTCCCCGACCTCGGCCAGCACCTCGTGGCAGGTCTTCTGCATCACCGTCGCGCGGGGGTCGTAGTTCTTGTAGACGCGGTGGCCGAAGCCCATCAGCCGGTAGCGGCGGTCCTTCACGCCCTGGATGTACTCGGGGATCCGGTCGACCGTCCCGATCTCCTTGAGCATGTTGAGCGCCTCTTCGTTGGCCCCGCCGTGCGCGGGCCCCCAGAGGCAGGCGATGCCGGCGGCGATGCAGGCGAAGGGGTTGGCGCCCGACGACCCGGCCAGGCGCACCGTGGACGTCGAGGCGTTCTGCTCGTGGTCGGCGTGGAGGATGAAGATCCGGTCCATCGCCTTGGTCAGCACCGGATTGGGCTTCCAGTCCTCGGCCGGGACCGAGAAGCACATGCGCAGGAAGTTCTCCGCGTAGGAGAGATCGTTGCGCGGGTGCACAAAGGGCTGGCCCTGGAAGTACTTGAACGCCCGCGCCGCGATCGTCGGCATCTTGGCGATCAGGCGATGGGCCGAGATCATCCGCTGCTCGGGATCGGTGATGTCGGTGGAGTCGTGATAGAAGGCCGACAGCGCCCCGACGGCGCCGGTCATGATCGCCATCGGGTGAGCATCCCGGCGGAAGCCCTGGAAAAACCTATCGAACTGCTCGTGCAGCATGGTGTGATAGGTGATCGTGTGCTCGAACTCGGAATATTGCGCAGCGTTCGGCAGCTCGCCGTGCAGAAGCAGGTAGCAGGTGTCGAGGAAGGTCGACTTCTCGGCCAGCTCGCCGATCTTGTAGCCACGGTGCAGCAGGATGCCGGCGTCGCCGTCGATGTAGGTGATCTTGCTTTCGCAGCTCGCGGTCGAGGTGAAGCCCGGATCGTAGGTGAAGGCGTCGCTCTCGGCGTAGAGCTTGCGGATATCGATGACGTCCGGACCCGTCGTGCCCTTCAGGATGGGCAGGTCGATGGTCTTGCCGCCGATGCTGATCTTCGCTGTGTCGGCCATGCCTGTCCTCTTCGGATACCTTGACTGAAACGTTTGTTCGGACGGCTTATAGCGCGTTAGCCGCCAAGCGAAAGCGCATCGTCGAGGCGAGCCAGGCTTTCGGCTTTTCCGAGCGCAACCAGGGCGCCGGCGAGGTCCGGCGCAGGCGCTCCGCCCGAGAGCGCGGCGCGCAATCCGGGCCCGATCTTGCCCAGGCCGACACCCTCGCTTTCGGCGAAACCGCGGTTGACGCCTTCCAGGGTCTGAACGTCCCAGGCGGGCGCCGCGTCCAGGGCCTGGCGCAGGCGGCCCAGCCGCTCGCGGAACTCCGCATCGGTCGCCAGGTCGCGGGCCTTGTCGGTCATCTCCAGCGGCCGGCGGCGCAGCGCGAAGACCGTGGCGTCGGCCAGCTCCAGCGTCGTCTTGGCCCCGTCGCGCACGAAGGGGATGACGTGGGTCAGGAGCGCGATGTGGTCGTCGTGCAGGGGAAAGTCGCGGCTCCTGTGGATCGCCGCCACCAGCCCCGCCAACCGCGCCGGATCGGCCTGGCGGATGTAGTGGTTGTTGAGGTGGTTCAGCTTGTCCCAGTCCAGCCGCGCCGGGGCGCCCACCACGTCCTTGATGTCGAACCACCCCACGGCCTGCTCGTCGGAGAAGATCTCGTCGTCGCCATGGCCCCAGCCGAGCTTGGCCAGGTAGTTGCGCATGGCCTCGGGCAGGTAGCCCATGTCGGCGAACTCGCTGACCGCCTGCGCGCCATGGCGCTTGGAGAGCTTGGTCCCGTCGGGTCCGTGGATCAGCGGCAGGTGCGCCCAGACCGGCGGGGTCCAGCCCAGGCCCTGGTAGATCAGGGTCTGGCGCGCGGCGTTGTTCAGGTGGTCGTCGCCGCGGATCACATGGGTCACGCCCATCTCGTGGTCGTCGACCACGACGGCGAGGTTGTAGGTCGGCGTGCCGTCGGTGCGCAGCAGGATCAGGTCGTCCAGGTCCTTGTTCTGGAACCGCACGGGCCCCTTCACCTGGTCGTCGATCAGGGTCTCGCCCTCAAGCGGCGACTTCAGGCGCACCACGAACGGCCGGTCCGGCGCGTCGTTGGGCGAAAGGTCGCGCCAGGGCGAGCGGACGACCCGGCCTTCGGCGCGGGCACTGGTGCGCTCGGCCTCCAGCTCGTCGGGAGTCATGTAGTCGCGATAGGCCGAGCCGCGGGCCAGCATCTGGTCGACGGCCAGGCGGTGGCGCTCGGCGCGACTCGCTTGGAAGACCGGCGTCTCATCCGCCTCGAGCCCCAGCCAGGCGAGGCCGTCGAAGATCACCTGCACCGCCTCCGCCGTCGAGCGCTCGCGGTCGGTGTCCTCGATGCGCAACAGGAACTTGCCGCCGGTGTGGCGCGCATAAAGCCAGTTGAACAGCGCCGTCCGGGCCGTACCAATGTGCATGGCGCCGGTGGGCGAGGGGGCGATCCGGGTGACGACGGGGCTGTCGGACATCGAGATTGAAAAACCTGGAGACGCCGCGGCGGGGGACGCCGGGGCGGCGCCTCTTAGCACGCGCCCCAAGCCCCGTCCTAGCCTCGGCGGCGCCATGCGGTGGCTGGCCGAGCAGGCGGCGCGGCAGGCGGACCGCTGGACCCTGTGGACGCCGGTGGCTTTCGGCTGCGGCGCGGGCGCCTATTTCGCCCTGCTGCGCGAGCCGCAGGCCTGGGTGGGCCTTGCAGGCGTCGCGGTCGCCGCCGCCCTGATCCTGGGGGCGAGCCGATGGAGCCGCGCGCGGGCGCTGACGGCGGCGCTGGTGCTGGCCGCCTGCGCGCTGGGCGGCTTCTCCATGGCCAAGCTGCGCACCGAGGGCGCCAAGGCGCCGGTAGCGAGCCAGGACACCCGCCCGCAGCGGCTGCAGGGCTGGGTGGTCGACGTCGTCAGCCCGGGGCAGGGCGGCCCGCGCCTGCTGGTCGCACCTGCGCGCATCGGGAGCTGGGCGCCGGCCGCGACCCCGATCCGGGTCCGGGTGACGCTGCGCGGCGGCTATCTCCCGGCGCCGGGCGAGCCGATCAGCCTGCTGGCGGTGATCAACACCCCGCCGCAACCGGCCAGCCCCGGCTCCTACGACTTCGCGCGCGACGCCTATTTCCAGAGCGTCGGCGGGGTGGGCTTTGCGCTGGGGCCCGTCCAGACCTGGTATCCGGACGCGCCGCCGCCCGCGCGGCTGCGGCTGACCATGCGGATCAACGCCCTGCGCTGGGCCCTGACCCGCCGCATCGTCGACACCCTGGGCGTCCAGAGCGGCGGGCTGGCCGCGGCCATGACGACCGGCCACGACGCGTTCATCCCCAAGGACGAGGTCAACGACCTGCGCGCCGCGGGCCTGGCGCACATCATCTCGATCAGCGGCCTGCACATGGCCATCGTCGGGGGCTTCGTCTTCGCCCTCTTGAGGTTCGGGATCGCCGCCTGGCCCTGGCTGGCTCTGCGGGTCCCGGGCAAGAAGCTGGCGGCGGGCGCGGCGCTTGCCGCCGTCCTGGCCTATCTGGTGCTTTCCGGCTGGCCGCCGCCGGCCGAGCGGTCCGCGGTGACCGCCGCCGTGGCGTTCGGCGCGATCCTGTTCGACCGCCAGGCGATCAGCCTGCACGCCCTGGCGCTCGCGGCCCTCGTGGTCCTGCTGCTGCAGCCCGAAGCGGTGACCCAGCCGGGGTTCCAGATGTCCTTCGCCGCCACCGCCGCCCTGGTGGCCCTGGCCGAGGTCTGGCCGCATCCGGTGCGGGAGATCAACACGCCCTGGCCGATCCGCATCGTGCAGGGCTTCTGGACCTGGCTGGCGGCCGGCGCGGCGGCCAGCTTCGTGGCCGGCACGGCCACCGGCCCCTTCGCCATGCAGGACTTCAACCGGGTCTCTACCTGGGGCCTGATCTCCAACCTGGTGACCGAGCCGATCTCCGGGTTCCTGATGATGCCGGGGCTGGCGATCGGCGCGGTCCTGGCGCCGTTCGGGCTGGGCGAATGGCCGCTGAAGGTGGCCGGCTTCGCCATCGACCTGATGAACCGCGTCGCACACATCGCCGCCACCGCGCCCTATGCCCAGCTCAATGTCGCCAGCGGGCCGCAGTGGGCCCTGCCGGCGGCGTTCCTCGGGCTCTTGTGGCTGTGCCTGTGGAAGGGTCGCCTGCGCTGGCTGGGCCTGCCCCTGGCGCTCGCTGTGAACCTCGCGCCGCGGCCGCCGACGCCGGACGTCTGGGTGGACGGCGCGGGCTCCGCCGTCGCGGTGCGTTCGGGCAAGGACGCCGTGCTCTTCCGCCCCGACGTGAAGCTGTTCGGCGCGGAGCTGTGGGCGCGCCGCAGGGGGCTGGAGCCGCAGACCACGCCGGCGGCGCGCGATGCGGCCTACGACTGCGACCACTGGAGCTGCACCCCGCTCGCCACCGCGCCGCTCAAGGTCGCCTCGGCCTGGAACCTCAAGCGGCCGCTGAAAGAGGGGCGCTTCGCGCAGATGTGCGGGTCGGCCGAGCTGGTGGTCCTGCGCAACGATTTTCCGCCGGAGAGCTGCGCCGCGCCCCTGGTGCTGACCGGGGCTGACTTCGCCCGCGGCGGCTCGGCCGAGCTCTGGCGGCAGGGGCCGGGCCGGTGGCGCATCGCCTGGGCGCAGGACCTGCGCGGCCGCCGTCCGTGGACCTGGGGGCCGGATCCGCGGTTGGTCCCATGATGTTCACCAAGCACCTGCGCGAGCCGGTCATGCGCGGCGAGGTCACCTGTAGCGTGCGCATCTGGCGCAGCGCCCACGTGAAGGTGGGCGGGCGCTACGCGCTCGGCGCGGGCCACATCGAAGTGACCGCGATCCGCGAGATCTCGCTGGAGGACGTCACGCCGGACCTGGCCCGCAGGTCGGGATTCCTCGGCGTTGTCGATCTGCTGAAGGTGGCCAAGCACGGGCCGGGCGAACGGGTGTTTCTCGTGGAGTTCACCTACCACGCCGCGCCCTGAGCGCGCGGAAGGAGCCCCGGCCGTCCAGGCCGAGGCTCCGAAGGCGACCTTACTTCTTGGCCGCGTCCTTATTGGCCTTGGCCGTGTCCTTGGCGGCGGCGTTGCTGGCGTCGGCGGCCTTATCGGCGTGGGCCGAGGCCTGTTTCGAGGCATCCGTGGCGGCCGCGGCGTCGGTCTTGGCAGCATCAGCGGTCGGCGCAGCGGCCGCGGCCGAGGCGTCCTTCGCGGCGGTGGTGGCCGCCGAGCTCGCGGCGGCGGATTCGGCGTTGGCCTTGGTGGTGTCCTCCGCGGCCTTTTCCGCCGGCTTGTTGCAGGCCGCAACGGCCAGACTCAGGGCGGCGATCGCCGAAAGCGTAATGAAGCGCATGGTTTGGTCTCTCCCTTGGGACTTCGCGAAGGCGCGAAGCCTTCTCATTCGTGGGCCATGGCTACGCGGCCCACCCAGCCCGATCGAAACGTCGGGCCAAGGTCGAGGTTGCCCTGAATCCCGCGGAGGAGACAGCGGTTAGTGGTAACGGCGGATCAGGCCGACCAGCTTGCCCTGCACAGCCACCTGGTCGGGGCCGAAGATGCGGGTCTCGTAGGCGGGATTGGCCGCCTCCAGCGCGATCGACGCTCCCTTGCGGCGCAGGCGTTTCAGGGTGGCTTCCTCGCCCATCACCAGGGCCACGACAATGTCGCCGGAGGTGGCGGTGTCCCCCTTGCGGATGACCACGAAATCGCCGTCCAGGATGCCGGCGTTGATCATCGAATCGCCCTGGATCTCCAGGACGAAGTGCTCGCCGGCGCCTAGCATGCTCTCGGCCACCGGAATGCGGTCGCGCTCTTGCTGGATCGCCTCGATCGGCGTGCCGGCGGCGATCTTGCCGAGGATCGGCAGGTCGCGGGTGTCGTTGGCGGCCGCCGGCATGGCGGGACCTCCGTCGACGATCTGCGGTTTGAACGGCGCGCGACCCTTGGGCGGCGCGGCCATGGTGGCCTGCTGCGGCAGCTTCACCACCTCCAGCGCCCGGGCCCGGTGCGGCAGGCGGCGCAGGAAGCCACGTTCCTCGAGCGCGGTGATCAGCCGGTGGATGCCGGATTTCGAGGCCAGGTCCAACGCCTCCTTCATCTCGTCGAAGGAGGGCGATACGCCGCTTTCCTTGATCCGCTCATGGATGAACATGAGCAGTTCGTGTTGCTTACGGGTGAGCATCGAACGGACCCTTGGTTGAGGCGCCGGAGAACAAAGCGCAAACGCTGTCGATGTTCTCTAGGTGTTCCGCATTAATGTCAAGTTACGGCTCGCGACCCTGAAACTTAAGCGGAATTTCCGGAGGGACGTTTCGCGCCTGGCCGACTCAGGCGGCGAGCAGGGCCCGGGTGGCGGCGGCCACATCGGCCTGCCGCATCAGGCTTTCTCCCACCAGCATGGCCTTGGCGCCCGACCGTTCCAGGCGCGCGGCGTCGGCCGGGGTGAAGATGCCGCTTTCGGTGACCAGCAAGGCGCCGGCCGGCGCGGCGGCGGCCAGTCGCTCGGTGATCGCCAGGTCGACGTCGAAGGTGCGCAGGTCGCGGTTGTTGACGCCCACCAGGTTGGCCTTCAGGGCGGCGGCGCGCGCGAGCTCGGAAGCGTCGTGCGTCTCCACCAGCACGTCCATCCCGTGGGCGTGGGCGGCCTCCATCAGGTCGGAGGCGAGGGTGTCGTCCACCATGGCCAGGATCACCAGGACAGCGTCGGCTCCGAGCGCGCGGCTCTCGGCCACCTGCCAGGGATCGACCAGGAACTCCTTGCGCAGGCAGGGCAGGCCGACCGCCGTCCGGGCGGTCACGAGGTAGTCGTCGGCGCCCTGGAAGCTCGGCGTGTCGGTCAGCACGGACAGGCAGGCCGCGCCGCCGGCCTCGTAGGCGCGGGCCAGGGCGGCCGGGTGGAAATCCTCGCGGATCACCCCGCGCGAGGGCGAGGCTTTCTTGATCTCGGCGATCAGCGCCAGGCGGCCCGGGCCGTGGGCCCGCTCGAGGGCGGCGCGGAAGCCGCGCGGCTCGGAGGCTTCGCGGGCCGCGGCTTCGACGGCGGCGAGGGGCCGGGCGGCCTTTCGCGCCGCCACCTCCTCGCGCTTGTAGGCGGCGATCCGATCGAGGATGTCGCTCATGCGCCGCCCAGGCTCCGGAGCTTGTCCAGCGCGCCCTGGGCGCGGCCGTCGTCGATCACCGCGGCGGCCAGCTCGACGCCTTCGCGCAGGGTCTCGACGGTCTCGCCCACCAGGAAGGCGGCGGCGGCGTTCAGCAGGACGATGTCCCGATAGGGGCCCTTTTGCCCGGCCAGCAGTTGGCGGAGCGCCGCGGCGTTCTGCTTGGGCGTCCCGCCGGTCAGGTCGGCCAGCGCCGCGCGGGGCAGGCCGACCGCTTCCGGCGTGACGGTGAAGAGGCGCACCTGGCCGTCGCGCAGTTCGGCGACGCTGGTCTCGCCCGTCGTGGTCATCTCGTCGAGGCCGCCGCCGTGCACCACCCAGGCGCGCTCCGAGCCCAGGGCCTTGAGCGCCTCGGCCAGCGGGGCCACCCAGCGCTCGGCGAAGACGCCCACCACCTGGCGCTGGGCCCCCGCCGGGTTGGTCAGCGGGCCGAGCAGGTTGAAGATGGTCCGGTAGCCCAGCTCGGCGCGGACCGGCGAGACGTGGCGCATGGCGCCGTGATGCGCCGGGGCGAACATGAAGCAGATGCCGGCCTCGTCCAGCGCGTTGAGCTGGCGGTCCGCAGGCATGGCGATGTCGACCCCGAGTTCGCTCAGCACGTCGGCCGTGCCCGACTTCGAGGACAGCGCCCGGTTGCCGTGCTTGGCGACCTTCAGGCCGCCGCCCGCCGCGACGAAGCCCACGGCGGTGGAGACGTTCAGGGTGTGCTGGCCGTCGCCGCCGGTCCCGCAGACGTCGATGGTCGGGAATTTGGGCTCGATGTGGACGGCGGCCCGTCGCATGGCCCGCGCGCAGGCGACGATCTCGCCCAGGGTCTCGCCGCGCATCCGCATGGCGGTCAGCGCCGCGCCCACCTGGCTGGGCGTCGGTTCGCCGCGCAGGCAGGCGGCGAAGAAGTCCCCGGCGTTGTCCTCCGACAGGGTGCCGCCGTCCGCCAGCAGGCTCAGCAGGGGCTTGAAGGTGTCGGACATGTGCGCGCGATCAGGCCTGGGCCAGGCGCCTCACGCCGGCGATCTCGAGGAAGTTGGCCAGCAGGTCGTAGCCGCATTCGGTGGCGATGGATTCGGGGTGGAACTGCACGCCGTGCACGGGCCGGCTCCTGTGCTGCACGCCCATGATCTCGCCGTCCTCGGTCCAGGCGGTGACTTCGAGATCCGCCGGCAGGTCCTCCTTGCGGACCGACAGGCTGTGGTAGCGCGTGGCGGTGAAGGGGGCCTTGAGGCCGGCGAAAACGCCCTTGCCCTCGTGGTGGATCTGGCTGGTCTTGCCGTGCATCAGGGCCTTGGCGTGGATCACCTCGCCGCCATAGGCCTGGCCGATCGCCTGGTGGCCCAGGCAGACCCCGAAGATCGGCAGATCGGCCGGCGCGGCCGCCAGCAGCTCCAGGCAGATGCCCGCGTCGTTGGGCGTCTTCGGGCCCGGGGACAGCAGCACGCCCTGCGGACGCAGCCCCAGGGCCTCGCGGACCGTCAGGGCGTCGTTGCGCGCGACATGCGTCTCCGCGCCCAGCTCATTGAGGTAATGAACCAGATTGTACGTGAAACTGTCGTAGTTATCGATCACCAGGATCATAGCGGCCCGCTCCTTGACGCGAGCCTTATTCCGCCGTCCAGCCGCCGTCCACCGACAGATTGGCCCCGGTGATCTGCTTGGCCGCGTCGCCGCAGAGGAAGACCACGATGGCGGCCACCTCCTCAGGCGTGACGAACTGCTTGGTGGGCTGGCTGTCCAGCAGGACGTCGTTGATCACCTGCTCGCGCGTCATATTGCGGGCCTTCATGGTGTCGGGGATCTGGTTCTCCACCAGCGGCGTCCAGACATAGCCGGGGCTGATGCAGTTCACGGTGACGCCGTGCGTGGCGAGCTCCAGCGCCGCGGTCTTGGTCAGGCCTGCGATGCCGTGCTTGGCGGCCACATAGGCCGACTTGAAGGGGGAGGCGACCAGGCTGTGGGCCGAGGCGGTGGAGATGATCCGGCCCCAGCCGCGCGTCTTCATGCCGGGAATCGCCGCGCGCATGGCGTGGAAGGCCGAGGACAGGTTGATGGCGAGGATCTGGTCCCACTTCTCGACCGGGAAGTCCTCGATCGGCGAGACGAACTGGATCCCGGCGTTGTTCACCAGCACGTCCACCGCCCCGAAGGTGGTCTCCGCGAGCGCCACCATGGCGGCGATCTCGGCCGGCTTGGTCATGTCGGCCGGCGAATGGATGCATTTGACGCCGAACTCCGACTCGATGGCGGCGCGCTCCTTCTCGATGTCCTCGGGCTTGCCGAAGCCGTTGATCAGGACGTTGGCGCCCTCGGCGGCGAGCGCGCGGGCGATGGCCAGGCCGATGCCGCTGGTCGAGCCGGTGACCACGGCGGTCTTGGATTTCAGGATCATGGGCGCGGGTCCTTGTTGTCGGAGTTTGAGCGGTCGGGATTGGGGTCGAGGCCGGGGTCGATGCTGACGGCGCCGCCGGGGCCGGGTTTCGGCGGATTGTGCGTCCGGCGCTGCACGCTGCGCTCGCCGTCCGCCAGGCCCGAGGCCCAGTGATCCAGCATGGTCTGGCGCGAGAACTCGACGTCCTTGAAGCTGCCCTCATAGGCGCGGTCGCGATAGATCAGTTGCACGACGATCACCGAGGGCTCCTTGGCGAACTCGCTGAGCAGCCTGATCTCCGGGTCTTCGGTCTTGTCTTCCGGCAGGGTCTTGAGCAGGCCGGCGAGACTGGTCTTCAGCCGGTGGATCCTGAGCTGGGCGTCGGTGGTCAGCCGGGTGCGGCTGGAAAAGCGGATGTCCTTCTCGCGCTCGGCCGCCTCCTGAAGGGTCTTGGGCATCGGCCCGCGGGCGTTGAACAGGTCCACCTGGTAGACGACCAGATCGTCCTGCTGGTCCTGGTCGAGCACGTATTCCAGCGGGGTGTTGGAGACCAGGCCGCCATCCCAATACCACTCGCCCTCGATCTCCACCGGCGGCAGGCCAGGCGGCAGGGCGCCGGAGGCCATGATGTGCTCCGGCCCGATCTTTTGATGGGCGTTGTCGAAATAGGTGAAGTTGCCGGTGCGGATATTGACCGCGCCTACGCTGAGCCGGGTCTCGCGCGCGTTGATCCGGTCGAAGTCCACCAGGCGCTCCAGCGTCGCCCTGAGCGGAGCGGAATCGTAGAAGCTCAGCGCCTCCGGCCCGCCGCTGGAGAGCAGCAATGGCGAGACGGCCCGCGGGGAGAAGAAGCCCGGCACGCCGGCGGCCATGGCCCAGCCGATGCTGGCGTCGCCCAGCAGGCCGCGGAAGAGGTCGGTCCCGTTGGGCGGCCCGAAGGACCAGCCGGAGGTCACCAGGCTCCAGAAGTCCTGCAGCCGCTCCAGGCGCTTCCCGGGCGCATTGCCGGCGATGATCGCGGCGTTGACCGCGCCGATCGAGATGCCGGCCAGCCAGTCCGGCTCCGGCCCCGCGCGGTTCAGCGCCTCATAGACCCCGGCCTGGTAGGAGCCCAGGGCCCCGCCGCCTTGCAGGACCAGGACGCGGCGCGGTTGGGCTGTGGTCATGGGATCGGCGGCGTCCAGGCGGCAGGCGCAGGTCGGAACGACCATATTGCGCTGCACAATGACGGCCATGTGGCGCCGCCGATTGCGCGGGGCAAGGCTCGGCGCGATCCTTGGGGATGGTCGGCATCGATTCTGCCCTGGATCGCGAGGCGATGGCCCGCGCCCGCGCCTTGCTCGAAGCGCCCCAGCGGCGTGAGCGGATATGGCCGGTCCTGGGGGCGGCGTGCCTGCTGGCGGCCTCGGCCCTGACCTTCGCCACCGCCATGATCCTGGCCCCGCCGCTGACCAGCGAGCACGTGGGCCACGAGCGCGGGGTGAAATAGGCCGCCGTGCCGGGCTGGCGACGCCGGGACGTCCTCGCGCTCGCGCTGTCGGCCGGCGCGCTGAGCCGCACGGCCCTGGGCGCGACGCCGCCCGATCCGTCGCCGGCGGCCTTCGTCCAGGCCTTCTACGACTGGTATCTCGCCCACATGACCGATCCCGACGGTCCAGGGTTCGAGGTCGCGCTGAAGGACAGGCCGCGCGCGTTCTCGAAGCCGCTGGCCGATGCGCTGCGCGCGGACCTGAGAGCCTCGGCGCGGGTTCGCGACGAGGTGGTCGGGCTCGACTTCGACCCGTTCCTCGGCAGCCAGGACCCGGACCCGGAATATCAGGTGGGGAACGTTCGCCGCGCCGGAGCGACCTGGCTTGCGGAGGTCCACGGCGTCCGAGCGGGCCGGCGGTCGCCGCGGCCGGATGTCACCGCGCAGGTCGCCCGCGGGCCCGACGGCTGGCTGTTCGTGAACTTCCGCTATCCCGAAGGCGACGACCTTCTCGCGACCCTGGCCGAGCTGAAGCGCGCGCGGCGGCGAGGTCGCCGATAGCTTCGGCGCGGGCGCTAGACGAAGCGCCAGCTCTCCTCGGCGGCCCGGCGCAGGGCCCGGGCCTTGTGGAGGGTCTCTTCGTATTCGGCGTTGGGATCGCTATCGGCCACCACGCCGCCGCCGGCCTGGACATACATCGTCCCGTCCTTGAAGAGGGCGGTGCGCAACACGATGCAGGTATCGACCGACCCGTCCGCGCCGAAGTAGCCGACGCCGCCGGCGTAGCCCAGGCCGCGCTTTTCGATCTCCAGCTCGTCGATGATCTCCATGGCCCGCACCTTGGGCGCCCCGGAGAGCGTGCCGGCGGGCAGGGCGGCCATCACCACGTCGACCGGATCCAGGCCGTCCGGCGCGTCGCCCTCGACGTTGGAGACCAGGTGCATCACGTGGCTGTAGCGCTCGACGAAGAAGCTCGCGGTCACCCGCACCCGCGGGGCATGGCGCGTCGGGGGGGGCTCGTTGGCGCCGGCCGCCTTCAGCATCGCCACCCGGCCCACGTCGTTGCGTCCCAGGTCCAGCAGCATCAGGTGCTCGGCGCGCTCCTTGGGGTCGGAGACCAGCTCCTGCTCCAGGGCCGCATCCTCGGCGGGCGTCGCGCCGCGCGGCCGGGTGCCGGCGATGGGCCGGATGGTGATCTTGCCGTCGCGCAGCCGCACCAGGATCTCCGGCGAGGACCCCGCCAGCTGGAAGTCGCCGAAGTTCAGATAGAACAGGAACGGCGAGGGATTGGTCCGCCGCAGCGACCGGTAGAGGGCGAAGGGATCGCGCTTGAAGGGGCTGCGGAACCGGTGGCTCGGCACCACCTGGAAGACGTCGCCGGCCCGGACGTAATCCTTGGCCGTCTCGACAATCTCGCAATAGCGCTCGCGACTGACCGGCGAGGTGAAGGCGTCGGGCTCCGGAACGCCGTCGCCCGCCAGCGGCGGAGTGGGCCGCCGCAGGTCCGCCATCACAGCTTGGATGCGGCCCTGCGCGACGGCGTAGGCCTCTTCGGCCGAGGCCGCCCCGGGTCGGACCGGCGTCACCAGGACGATCTCCTGGGCGATGGCGTCGAAGATCGCCACGATCGAGGGCCGGGTCATCACCCCGTCGGGCAGGCCCAGCGGGTCGGGATTGACGTTGGGCAGCCGCTCGACAAGCCGGATCATGTCGTAGCCGATGGCCCCGAACAGGCCCGCGGACGGCGGCGGCAGGCCGGCCGGCATCTCGATCCGAGACGCCGCCACCAGGTCGCGCAGGCTGTCCAGCGCCCCGCCGGCTTGGGGGGCGAACCGGCCGGCGGCGATGTCCTCGCCCTCGGCCACCTCGGCCCGGTCGCCGTGGCAGCGCCAGACGAGGTCCGGATTGAGGGTGATGATCGAGTAGCGCGCGCGGAAGGCGCCGCCCTCCACGCTCTCGAACAGGAAGGCGTAGGGCCGCCCGTGCCCGATTTTCAGATAGGCCGAGACCGGCGTCTCCAGGTCGTCGATCAGGCGGGTCCAGACGAGCTGTGGGCGCCCCGCCCGATATGCCTGCTCGAAAGCCGGATACGCAGGCTCGACGGTCATTTCGCCAGCGGCGCCTTGCCCGGAGCGCCCGCCTGGCCCGCGGCGGCCGCCTTCTTCGGGTCGATCGGCTCCAGGCCGATCGCTTCGCGCGCCCGGTTGGCGTCGACGTTCACCTTGATCTTCCGACGCGCGGCGACGTGGGCGCTCTCGCCCAGCTCCCGGATGTAGCCGCTGCTCATCTGCGGGCGCATCTGTTCGGCGGTCTGCGCCAGGGTGGCCGTATCGCCGACGTGCACCGCCTCCAGCTTGCCGACCACGAAGCCGAAGTGGCTGTTCTGGGCGGTGAAGACGTCGCCGGGGCGCGAGGTGAAGAGCTTGCCCAGCATGTCCTGCGACAGGGTCTGGTTCTGGCCGGCGTTGCGGCGGTCGATGCCGGGGACCTGCACGACGCTGGAGCCAGCGGAGGCGGCGACCGCCTCCAGGCTCTCGCCCTTCTTGATCCGCGCGACGAGGCCGTCGGCCTTGGCCTGCATGGCCCGCACCAGCTCGCGCTGGGTCCAGGCCCGGGCCAGCATCGGCTTGATCTCGTCGAAGGGCGGCAGGGCGGCCGGCGTGACCTTCTCGACCCGCACGGCGAAGAACTCGCCGTTGCCGGCGTCCTCGACCTCGCTCTCGCCGCCGGCGGGCAGGGCCCAGGCGGCTTCCATCAGCTTCTGGTTCAGGCCGGGGACGGGCTGGCCGGTCAGGTCGCGGCCGCCTTGCGAGACCGGCCCGATCGTCGCAGTGGGCACGCCGGCCTTGGCGGCGGCGGCGGCGAGGTTGGCGCCGCCCTGGTGGGCGTCGTCATAGGCCTGGGTCAGGGCGTAGACCTTCTCCGAGGCCTGGTCCTTGCGGATCTCGGCCTCGAGCGCGGGCTTCACCTCTTCCAGCGTAACCGCCCGGCCGGGGGTGACCGACAGCACCTTGAGGACGGCCAGGCCCAGGTCGCCCTTCACCGTGGCCACCTGGCCCGAGGGCGTGGCGAAGGCCGCGGCGGCGACCTTCTTGTCGGGGATCGCGGACTGCGGCTTGTTGGCGTAGGTGATCGCCTCGACGCCGGCCGCCTTGGCGGTGAGCGCCGGATCGGCCCCACCGGCCAGGCCCTTGGCGACCTGCGCGGCGGTCGCGGGATCCCTGGCCGGGATCTGGATAACCGTCCGCGTCTCGGGCGTCGACAGGGTGTCCTTGCGGAAGTTGAAGCGCTTCTGCAGCTCCGCCGGATCGACCGGCGCATTGGCCGCCACCTGGGTCGGTGAGAAGCGCACGACCGTCAGCGTGCGGAACTCCGGCCGGGTGAGCTGGGCCTTGTTCTCGTTCATCAGCTCGGTGAGCTGGGCGTCGGTGGGCGCGGCCGGCTGCGGCACGCTGGTGGGCTCGATGGGGAAATAGCCCATGTCGCGGCTCTCGAGCGTGTAGATCGCCGCGAGCGCGGCGTAGGCGCGCGGCGTGCGCAGGCCCGCGATCAGGCCGCTGGCGGCGTGCTGCTCGGCGAGCTGGTCGCGGATCTGGCTTTCCAGAGCCACCGGGGTCAGGCCGTTGTCGGCCAGCCGGCGCTGGTAGGCGGTCTTGTCGAAACGGCCGGTCACCTGGTCGAAGAAGGCGGGGATCTTCTGGATTTCCGCGGCGATCAGCTTGTCGGACGGGCGGATGCCCATGCGGTTCAGCGCCTCGGCGAAGGCTTCGCTGGTCGCCAGCCCCTCCACCACCTGGCGGTCCAGGCCGTTCTCCGCCGCCAACTCCGCCGAGATCGGCCGGCCGACCTGCTGCTCGACGCGGGCCTTGTAGCCGTCGAAGGCGCGCTTGAACTCCGCCGGCGAAATGCTGCGCGAGCCGGCGGTGATCACCGCATTGGTGAACCTCGGCCGGAAGACGTCGCGGTTGCCGATCCCGAAAACGACGAAGCTGACGATCAGCAGGCCAAACAGCAGGGTGGCGACCCAGGATTTCGCGAAGGAGCGAATGGCGGCGAGCATTGAAACCCTTTCAGGAGCCCGCAACCGGGCGCAGGCGTGGGCGCCGGTATAGTGGACGCTCCTTCGTTCAAGCAAGCATGGCTCGCCCCGCAAGCGCGTGACATAGGGCGCAGCTTGGCTTAACCGCGCCGCGCGGCGTCGAGTCGCCAGCAAAGCGAGGCCAGATGACCGCTCCGACCCCCCTGATCGCCGGAAACTGGAAGATGAACGGCCTGGCCGCGTCGCTCGACGAGGCGCGCGCCGTCGCCGCGGGCCTGGGCGGCCTGGGGGACGCACGGGTGGCGATCTGCCCGCCGGCGACGCTGATCGACCGGCTGCGCCAGGCGATCGGCGGCGGGCCGGTGCTGCTGGGCGGCCAGGACTGCCGCGCCGAAGCCTCGGGCGCCTTCACCGGCGACCTCTCCGCCGAGATGCTGGCCGACGCGGGGGCGAGCCTGGTGATCCTCGGCCACTCCGAGCGGCGCGCCGGCCACGGCGAGACCGACGCCCTGGTGGCGGCCAAGGTGGGCGCGGCCCTGCGCGCCGGCCTGGAGCCCATCGTCTGCGTGGGCGAGACCTTGGAGCAGCGGCAGGCGGGCGAGGCGCTCGCGGTCGTGACCGGGCAGGTGAGGGGCTCCCTGCCGCCCGAACTCGCCGGCCGCCGCTTCGCGGTCGCCTATGAGCCCGTGTGGGCCATCGGCACGGGGCTGACGCCCACGACCGCCGAGATCGAGGAGATGCATGCGGCCGTCCGCGCGACCCTGCGTGAGATGTTCGGCGCGGCCGGCGAGACGGCGCCGATCCTCTACGGCGGCTCCGTGAAACCCTCCAACGCCGCGGAGATCCTGCATGCGGCGGAGGTCGGCGGAGCCCTGGTCGGCGGCGCCTCGCTGAAGGCCGCGGACTTTCTGGGGATCATCCAGGGGCTGTAGTGCAGCCGGAGACGACTTTCGCCTTCCGACCCATCGCGGACCTTCAGAGAGCCCGCTGTCGGGGGACAGCGGACACGAGAACGCCGCCGATCCGCGGACCGGCGGCGCCTCAGAGTTGGCGGTCGTGCTTAGGCGGCGACCAGCGCGCGGCGGCGGCGAAGAGCCGCGCCGGCCAGGCCGAAGCCGCTAAGCATCAGAGCCCAGGCCGCAGGCTCGGGAACCGCGCCGCCTGCCCCCGCCGTGTAGGCGATAACGTCGTCCGTCAATCCGTTGCCGCTCTCATGGAAATTGGAGGTGGTGAGGCCGCTGTACATGACATAACCGCTGCCAAGCGCCGCGCCGGCGATGATCGGGCCGTTACCGCCGTCGCCATCCATGAAATCGGTGAGGCCCGACCCGCTGACGGTGTCGTGCGCCAAGTAGCCCCCGCACTGGTTCGTCGGGGTTACCGCGAAGGTGAAGGCCGCGCTCCCAGCCGCCGTGAGCGTGCCGCAGCCGCTGAAGGGCGGCGGGGCGTTCAGGGCGCCCGGGCCGATGCCGGAGATCGAAACACCCTGGTTCGAAGCCGACTGGAGGAGCAGGTGACCGCCGTTGGCGACCCAATCCGTGACCGTCGACGAGTTCGCCGCCAGGAAGTCGGCGAGTTCCTGGGTGGAGCTGTTGCCGCCCTCCAGCATGACGAAGCTGTTGCCCGCCGAGAACAGCGACGCGGCGTCGAGGCCGGCGTAGCTCACTTCGCTGAAGTTGGCGCCAAAGACGTCGGTCATGTTGGCGCTCTCGTTGAAGCCCCAGGTCTTGCCCACATCCTCGACGAGCACGTTGCCGCCGGCCGCGTGGGCCGCGCCGCTGATCGCGATGGACGATGCAAGGGCCAACCCGGCCGCGGCCATGAACAGTTTGAACTTCATCTGGTCCCCTCAAAAACTTGGTCGTTCGAACGACCACCGGCAGTCGCATGGTTTCCCAGAGGTAAAAACTGAAGACACCTCTCAGGGGAGTTTCGCCCGACAGGGGAGTCTCGCCCGAAATGTCCCTTCGCCGACGCACGAACAGGGAGCGTGGAATGGACAATCCCCACCGACGCCCGAAGGGGACCGCTTCGGGGTCCGCCTGGGATGAAAAGCGCGCCTGACGAAGGTAGGCTGGTGTCCCGCGGCGGGATGCGGTTCGCTCGAAGAGGCTGGAATGTCGACACCCGACGCCCCTTGGTCGGTCGCCTGGAGCGGTGAACAGTCCTTCCGGCTGCAGCCCTCGCGGGACTTTCCCGGCATGGTGGAGCTTGACCAGAAGCACGCGCCAGGCGTCGGCCGGCCGCTCTTCGCCGCGGTGCACGTCACCCGCCAGCGGCGCGGGATGGTCGACCTGCTTTGCCATGTGTGCGGCAAGCCGACGCCGCCGCAAGACCGCTACGTCTTCCCCGTGGCGTCGGGCGGACTGGTGACCCTGCATGACGGATCCCAGCAGTATGGGTGCAACGTGCCGCCCATCCATTACGCCTGCACGGCCATGGCCCTCGAGGCCTGTCCACACCTTTCAAGGCTGCTGGAACGCCCTCTGAAATGTTCCGCGGACGAGGGTCGGCTCATTCATCGCACGGACGTGACGCCCGGCCTGGAGGCGCTGGCCGCGACCTTGCCCGCAGGCCAGGAGGTCGTGTTCTCATGCTACCGGCTATATGGCCCTGAGTTCACCCGCCAGGTGGTGGCCGCCAGGAACGAATGGGACCAGCGGGCGCGGTCCCGGCGAAGCGCATCGCGCTAGGTCCGCCTAGGGTCGAAAGCTCGCATCGGCCCCGATCCGGCAAGCAGGCGTGGCCGTCGGGGGTCAGTGCTTGGCGGCGAGGGCGCCGGGCATCCTCGCCAAGCCTTCGCGGGTCGGGGTCGTGATCGCCCAGCAGACGCTGAATGGCGGATCGCGGCGCAGGGTCGGCCGCAAGCCTTCGGCGGCCGCGCGGCTCAGGATGAGGCCGGCGACCTGGTGCATCGAGCCGTTGTAGAACCGCGCCTGCTCGATCTCGGCCTTCGCGGCCAGCTTCCCGTCGGGGCTGAGGCGATCGAGCCCGGTCAAGCCGTCAAGGCGAGACCAAGTCTGCTGCTCGGCGTTGTTCATCTCGTAGTAGTAGCGCAGGGTGGTGTACAGAAATCCGAACCGCGATTGCCAGGTCGTGGGCAGCAAGCTCACGCGACCGCTTTGCGACGCCGCATCCCAGCGCGCGGCCTCGACGGCATAGCGCGGTGGGCGGCCGATCCAGCTTGGGCCGCGGATGCCCCCCGTGGCGGTCGATGTGTCCACCACCCGCTCAAGTTCGTCGAGCCTGGCCTCGACGCAATCATATGCGAAATCGCGTTGCTCGATCCGCGTGATGTCGACAACCACCTCGGCGCGGATCGCATCTTGCGCCTCCGCGGCGTCCGCGCGGTGACGCAACGCCTCCGCCGCCTGCTCCGCCCCCAACGCCGTCAGCACGCCGACCACGATGATCAGGTACTCCTTCAGGAACTCGCGCACGCCGCGCCAGGGCTTGGGTTTGTGGATGTCCATTTGCCCCCCGGCGGATCACTGGGAGCGCAGCTAACCGGACTCGCCGAACCCCCGCAACCTACGGCGACGAGAGCGGGACCGAAGGCCGAGCGCAACGAAGAACCGATGGTGGAGGGGCGAGCCCCAGACGCGACCTCTCAGCCTCGATCAACGCCAGAGCGCGCGGCGGCGCGCCAAGTCTCTCAACCGCCAAGGACACCAAGTTCGCCAAGGGGCCGAGGGCCATCAGGCTGCGCGCACAGGTCATCACCGCCGTCTTAGCGTTCTTGGTGTCCTTGGTGGTTGAATGGCCGAGCCTCGGCTAAAATTGGCCGGGCTCAGCCTAAAGCAACAGCCCGAACAGCCGGCAATCGCGCCGCTCGCCGTCGCGCAGGACGTGGCCGCGCAGCATGCCCTCTTCCTCGAAGCCCAGTTTTTCCAGCAGGGCGTCGGAGCGCCGGTTGCCCAGGTGGCTGCGGGCGAGGAGGCGGCGCAGGCCCGAGGCCGCCGCATAGGCCAGCACCGCCTGCATGGCCTCCAGCGCATAGCCCTGGCCCCAGGCCTCGCGCCCCAGCATGAAGCCCACCTCGGCGCGATGGTGCCGCCGGTCGATCTCCGAGAGGTCGCAGGTGCCGAAGAACTGGTCGTCGCCCAGCGCGCGCATCGCCCAGTAGATGGCGCGGCCCTCGGACATCTCCTCGACCTGGCCCTCGACGATGTTGGCGATGACGTCCGGGTCGTCGATCTCGCCCACGTCCCAGAAAGCCATCACCTCGGCGTCGGCCATCAGGGGGAAGATGTATTGCGTGTCCTCGGCCACCAAGGGCGTGAGCCGCATCCTCTGGGTCTCCAGAGTCGGCAAGAGGCTGAGGTCGGGACTCATCTTGGACAAATGCTTGTGTGACGCCTGCGACGCCCTAGCTATGGCCTTGCGGCCGTCCCGGTGATAGAGCCCGCGCTTCATTTCGCTTGCCGTTCCTGCAATTCGCCGCGGGTGTGACCGGCTGAACGCATAAAGACTAAAGAAGACCCATGCTGATTGGCCTCCTGCTCGCCGCCCAGATCGTCGTAAGCCTCGCCCTGATCGGCGTGGTGCTGCTGCAGCGCTCGGAAGGCGGCGGTTTCGTGGGCGGCGGCAGCCCGTCGGGCATGATGTCCGTGCGCGGCGTGGGCGACCTGCTCACCCGCACGACCTGGATCCTCGGCTCGGCCTTCTTCATCATCGCCCTGGTGCTGACGATCCTGCAGGGCCGTGAGAAGGGCGGGTCCTCCGTGGTCGACCGGCTGAAGATCGACAACGTCGATCCCTCGACCCTGAACCAGCCGAAGCCCGCCCAGCCGGGCAATCCGCAGAGCGCGCCGGCTCCGCTGCAGGCGCCGGCGCCCACGATCAACAATCCCTTCCTCGGTCAGCCGGCCCAGCCCGCGCCGTCCGCGCCCCCGCAGCAATAGTTTTGCCCAGGATTGTTGGGGTCCGGCGCCGATTGCGTCAGCGCGCCCGCGAATCGCTGCTAATCTGAACGCCCATGGCCCGGTACATCTTCATCACCGGCGGCGTGGTCTCCTCATTGGGTAAGGGTCTCGCGTCCGCCGCTCTTGGCGCGCTCCTCCAAGCGCGGGGCTACGGCGTCCGGCTTCGCAAGCTCGACCCCTATCTCAACGTCGATCCGGGGACGATGAGCCCCTATCAGCACGGCGAGGTCTTCGTGACCGACGACGGGGCCGAGACCGACCTGGACCTGGGCCACTACGAGCGGTTCACCGGCGTCAACGCCACCCGCAACGACAACATCACCACGGGCCAGATCTACAAGACGATCATCGAGAAGGAGCGGCGCGGGGACTACCTCGGCGCCACCGTCCAGGTGATCCCGCACGTCACCGGCGAGATCAAGGACTTCGTCCTCTCAGATCCGGGCGAGGGGGTCGACTTCGTGCTGGTCGAGGTGGGCGGCACGGTGGGCGACATCGAGGGCCTGCCGTTCTTCGAAGCGATCCGTCAGTTGGGCCAAGAGCTCCCGAGAGGGCATGCCTGTTTCATCCACCTGACCCTGCTGCCGTTCATCAAGACGGCGGGCGAGATGAAGACCAAGCCCACCCAGCACTCGGTGAAGGAGCTGCGCTCCATCGGCATCCAGCCGGACATCCTGCTCTGCCGCTGCGAGATGCCGATCCCCGAGGGCGAGCGGAAGAAGCTGGGCCTGTTCTGCAACGTGCGGCCGAGCGCCGTCATCCAGGCGATGGACTCGTCCAACATCTACGCCGTGCCGCTGGACTACCACGAGCAGGGCCTCGACGATGAGGTGCTGGACGTCTTCGGGATGAAGGACACGGCCCCGGCGCCGGACCTGTCGCGCTGGGAGGCGATCTCCCACACGCTGAGCCACCCGGACGGCGAGGTGAATATCGCCATCGTCGGCAAGTACACCGCGCTTACCGACGCCTACAAATCCCTGATCGAGGCCCTGACCCACGGCGGGGTGGCCAACAACGTCCGCGTCAAGTTCGACTGGATCGAGGGCGAGGCCTTCGAGCGCGACGAGCAGATGATCGGCGAGCGCCTGACCGGGGTGCACGGGGTCCTGGTGCCGGGCGCTTTTGGGGAACGCGGCTCGGAGGGGATGATCCGCGCGGTGCAGTTCGCCCGCGAGCACGCCATCCCCTATTTCGGCATCTGCTTCGGCATGCAGATGGCGATGATCGAGGCGGCGCGGAACCTGGCCGGCATCCACCAGGCGTCCTCCACCGAGTTCGGGCCCACCTCCGAGCCGATCGTCGGCCTGATGACCGAGTGGGTTCGCGGCAACGAAAAGGAAATCCGCGGGGAGGGCGGCGAGCTTGGCGGCACCATGCGCTGCGGCGCCTACGAGGCCGTGCTGACCCCGGGCAGCCTGGTCGCGGAAATCTACGGGACCTCCACCATCTCGGAGCGTCACCGCCACCGCTACGAGGTCAACATCGGCTACCGCGAAGCGATCGAGCGGACCGGCCTGAAGTTCACCGGCCTGTCGCCTGACGGCGTCCTGCCGGAGCTCTGCGAGCGCACCGACCATCCCTGGTTCGTGGGCGTCCAGTACCATCCGGAACTGAAGAGCCGGCCCTTCGACCCGCACCCGCTGTTCGCCAGCTTCATTGGCGCCGCCCGCAACCGCAGCCGGCTGGTCTAGCGCCCGTCGGCTTGACGCCCTCCGGCGGAGGTGGGCTCTTCTGGGCGCGCAGCGGCGGGGAGGCCCAAGCGATGCTCGATCTGGTCCTGGCGATTGGCCACCACATCCTGGTGTTCAGCCTGTTCGGCGTGCTGTTCGCCGAACTCGTGCTGATCAAGAGGGGCATCGACCTGGCGACCGTGGCCCGCGCGGGCCGGATCGACCTGATGTACGGCGTGCTCGCCGGCCTGATCGTCGTCGTGGGCTTCGCGCGCGCGGTGTTCGCCGCCAAGGGCTGGCTCTACTATTCGCACAACCTGTTTTTCCAGCTCAAGGTGGCGACCTTCGTCGTCATCGGCCTCATGTCGATCGTGCCCACCGTGGCCTACATCCGCTGGCGGCGGGCCGGCGTCGCGCCCAGCGACGCGCAGGTGGCGGGCGTGCGCCGCTGGCTATGGGCCGAAATGGCGCTCTTCGCCCTGCTGCCGGCCTTCGCCGCCGCCATGGCCCGCGGCTACGGCGAGTTCCCGGCCTAGCCGGTGGCGAGCCCTGCCGACCTCCGCCGCATCGCCCTGGCGTTGCCGGAGGCCTACGAGGATCTCCATCGCCGCCGCCCGGCCTTCCGGGTCAACAAGCGCATCTTCGCCATGCTGGGCGTGACCGGCAACGCCGCCCTGTTTCCCGATCTCGCGTCCGACGAGATCGCCGTGATCAAGCTGGACCGCGAAGACCAGCTCAACATGGCGGCGGCCCATCCCGACGCCGTGCAGCCGACCGCGACCTACGGCCACCACGGCTGGACCTATGTCCGCCTGCCGCGGATCGATGAGGCAGCCCTGGCGATGGTGATGAGGCTGGCCTGGGTCCACGTGGCGCCGAAGGCGCTCCGGTCGCGCTTGATTGGCGAGGGGGTTTGAGGCATAAGCCCCGGCTCACGTGGCGGCCCCGTTCGGCCGCCGCTCGCATTTCCACACCCGCGAGACACTCCGATGGCTGTTCCTAAACGCAAAACCTCGCCCTCGCGGCGGAACATGCGCCGCTCCCACCACGCGCTGGGCGCCAACTCCTTTGTCGAAGACAAGGAAACCGGCGAACTGAAGCGCCCGCACCACGTCGACCTGAAGACCGGCATGTACAAGGGCCGCCAGGTCCTGACGCCGAAGGAAGACTAGGTTCTCCGAGCTTCGAGGTTTCGCGGCCCCGTCTGGCGACAGGCGGGGCCGTTTCGATTCGGGCTACTGCGTCCGCCCTCGCGCCTGGACCGCGGCGCGGCGCGCCTCGACCATCTCCGGGGTGACCGCCGCGTTGTGGACGACCGAGCGTTCGTGCTCCAGCGCCAGCCCGTCGCCCAGGTCGAGCGCATAGCCGTCGTCGATCATCGCCTTGTAGGTGACCAGCATCTCGGCCTCGATGGAGGCCATCTCATGCGCCAGCTTCAGAGCCGCGGGCATCAGCTCGGCGGGCTCGACCACGCGGTTCACGAGGCCCCAGTCATAGGCCTGCTGGGCGGACAGGAAATTGCCGGTCAGCGACAGCTCCTTGGCGCGGTAGGGGCCGATCGCCCGCGAAAGTTTCTGCGAAAGGCCCCAGCCGGGCGTGATGCCGACCCGCGCGTGGGTGTCGGCGAAGCGGGCGTTGGTCGAGCAGATCAGCACGTCGCAGGCCAGCGCCACCTCGAACCCGCCGGTGATCGCCACGCCGTTGATCGCGCCCACGATCGGCTTGGAGCAGGCGAGCACCGCACGCGCCGGATTCTCCGCCGGGTCGGTGGCGTTGGCGGCGCCCATCCCGAGCGGGTCGGTGGAGAGTTCCTTCAGGTCCAACCCCGCCGTGAACGCCCGCTCGCCAGCGCCGGTGAGCACGATCACCTTGACCGCCGGATCGGCGTCCAGTTCGTTCAGCGCCTGGCGCAGCGCCGCCCGGAGCGACTTGGACAGCGCGTTCATCGCCTCGGGACGATTCAACGTGACGACCGCGACGGCGTCCTGGCGTTCGACGAGCAGCATGGGGGCCTCCGATCGGCTGGGCCTACCATCTCCTCTCCCCGGAGCGAAGCGGACAGAGGGAGAGGCGGAGAGAGGGCGGTGTCGACTTCGCCCCTGGTTCAGAGGCGAGCCCAGGGCCCTCGGTCGATGCCGAGGCGCTGGAAGGCCCCGCCGCCCTCTCCTCTATCCTCTCCCTCTGTCCGCTTCGCTCCGGGGAGAGGGGGGCGTTGCCCAGGTCGCAGAAGCTGGCTAAGCCTCGCCCGCTCCCGAACACCAGAGAAGCCCCATGACCGAGATCGTCGACATCACCGCCCGCGAAATCCTCGACAGCCGCGGCAATCCGACGGTGGAGGTGGACGTGGTGCTGGAGGACGGCTCGATGGGGCGCACCGCCGTGCCCTCCGGCGCCTCGACCGGCGCCCACGAGGCGGTGGAGAAACGCGACGGCGACAAGGCGCGCTATGGCGGCAAGGGCGTGCTGCAGGCCGTCGACGCGGTGAACGGCGAGATCTACGACGCCCTGGCCGGCGCCGACGCCGAGGACCAGCGCCGGCTGGACCGGATGCTGATCGAGCTCGACGGCACGCCGAACAAGGCCCGCCTGGGCGCCAACGCCATCCTGGGCGTCAGCCTGGCGGCCGCCAAGGCGGCGGCCAGTTCGGCCGCCCTGCCGCTCTACAAGTACGTGGGCGGCGTCTCGGCCCGGGTGCTGCCGACGCCGATGATGAACATCATCAACGGCGGGGCCCATGCCGACAATCCGATCGACATCCAGGAGTTCATGATCCTGCCGGTGGGCGGCGCGACCTTCGCCGAGGGCCTGCGCATGGGTTCGGAGATCTTCCACGCGCTGAAGGCGAAGCTGCACGCGGCGGGCCACAACACCAATGTCGGGGACGAGGGCGGCTTCGCCCCCAACATCGGCTCCGCCGAGGAGGCCCTGACCTTCATCATGCAGGCGGGCGAGGCGGCCGGCTACAAGCCGGAGAAGGACTTCGTCCTGGGCCTGGACGCCGCCGCGACCGAGTTTTTCAAGGGCGGCAAATATGTGATGGCGGGCGAGGGCCTGACCCTCGATCCGGCCGGCATGGTCGACTACCTGGCCAAGCTCGCGGCCGGCTTCCCGATCGTCACCATCGAGGACGGCTGCGCCGAGGACGACCTGGAGGGCTGGAAGCTGCTCACCGACAAGCTGGGCGCCAAGGTCCAGCTCGTGGGCGACGACCTCTTCGTCACCAACACCACCCGCCTGGCCATGGGCATCGAGAAAGGCCTGGCCAACTCGATCCTGGTGAAGGTCAATCAGATCGGCACCCTGTCGGAGACCCTGGACGCCGTCGATATGGCGCACCGGGCCGCCTACACCGCGGTGATGAGCCACCGCTCCGGCGAGACCGAGGACACCACCATCGCCGACCTGGCCGTGGCCACCAATTGCGGGCAGATCAAGACCGGGTCACTCTCCCGCTCGGACCGCACGGCCAAGTACAACCAGCTCCTTCGCATCGAGGAAGAGTTGGGCGACCAGGCGGTCTACGCCGGCCGCTCCGCGCTCAAGCGCTGACGTGCGCCGCGCCGGGGAGCGCGCGATGACTTCCACTTCGACGGCGGCGTCCGCGCCGACGCGTTCCGGCCTGCTGATCCTGGGCCTGTGCTTCCTGACCGCGCTCTGCGAAGGCTTTGACGTGCAGGCGGCGGGCGTCACCGGCTCCGGCGTCGCCCACGCCTTCCACGTCGCGCCCAGAGCGCTCGGCTGGTTCTTCAGCGCGAGCAATATCGGCCTGCTGTTCGGGGCGGCCGTGGGCGGGCGGCTGTCGGACCGGTTCGGGCGGCGGCTGGTGCTGGTCGCCTCGCTGGCGGTCTTCGGCGCCTTCTCCCTGGCGACGGCGACGGCCCAGGACCTGAACACCCTGACCCTCTTCCGCCTGCTGACCGGCCTCGGGCTCGGCGGCGCCCTGCCCAACGCCATCGCCATCACCGCCGACTACGGCGGCCTGTCGCCGCGCAGCGGGCACATCGCCATCGGCTATTTCGGCATGCCGCTCGGCGGCGCGGTGGCCAGCGCCCTGACCGTCGTGCTGCCGCCGGACCACTGGCGGGAGGTCTTCGTCATGGGCGGCGTCAGCCCGTTGATCACCGCCGCCGCGGTGCTGACCCTGATGCCTTCCGGCGTAGGCGGACTTGATGCTGAGCCTGCCGCCCGCGCTGCGCCGCCCGCGAGCGTCGTCCAGGCGCTGTTCGGGGAGGGCCGCGCCATGCGGTCGGTCGCCCTCTGGCTGGGCTTCTTCCTGATGGCGCTCGCCCTGCACCTGATGCTGAACTGGCTGCCGCTCCTGTTGCAGGCCCAGGGCCTTTCCAAGAGCCAGGCCGCATTGGCCCAGGTGGGCTTCAACCTCGGCGGCGCCGCCTGCGCGCTGGGCGTCGGCGCGCTGATGGACACCGCGTGGCGAAGGCCGGCGATCACGGCGGCTGTCGTGGCCCTCCCGGCGCTCCTGCTGGGGCTCGCGGCGATGCACGGACCGGCGATCATGAGCCTGGCCGTGGTCCTCGGCGGGGCGGTCCTGGCGGTGCAGGTGGTGCTCTACGCCCTGGCCGGGGCGCTCTATCCCCAGGCCGTCCGCGGGACGGGACTGGGCGTCGGGGTGGCCTTCAGCCGGGTCGGCTCGGTCGCCGGCCCCGCCTTCGCCGCGGTGCTTCTGGCCTCGGGCGGCAGCGCGGCCCAGGTGCTGACCGGGCTGCTTCCCATCGCCCTGATCGGCGGGGCCTGCGTGCTGGCCCTGGGGTGGCGCCGCGGACCGCTTGAGGGGGTGGATTAGCGAGGCGTTAAGCATGCCCGCGCCATGGATTCCCCTCTGTCGCAGGGATTCGCCGTGCTCGCTCGTCTTCGCCCCTATCTGCCGACCGCGGCGCTCGCGTTCCTGATCATCTACTTCGCGTTCCACGCCTTCACCGGCGACCGCGGCCTGCTCACCTCCAATCAGCGCGACGAGGCCCTGGTCGCCAAGACCCGCGAGCTCGCCCAGGTGCAGCGCCAGCGGCAGGATCTGGAAACCCGCGCGCGCCTGCTGCGCGACACCAGCCTTTCGGCCGACTTGCTGGAGGAAAGGGCGCGCTCCCTGCTAGGCTTCGCCGATCCGAGGGACTATGTGATCCGCATGAAGCCTTAGGGCCCGCTCGCGGGTTCTAGAGGACTTGCGGACGGATCACGGAGATACGCATGGCGCGTGAGCAGACCGGCGCGGCCGGTCGGCGGAAAGCCAACGGCGTCGACAACCACAAGCCCTTCCGGGAAGGTGGCGGTCCAAAAGACGCCGACAGAGACGAACTGCTAAAGCACTATCGCGACATGCTGCTGATCCGCCGCTTCGAGGAGCGGGCGGGGCAGCTCTACGGCATGGGGCTGATCGGCGGCTTCTGCCACCTCTACATCGGCCAGGAAGCTATCGCGGTCGGGGTCCAGGCGGCGCAGAAGCCGGGCGATCAGGTGATCACCGGCTACCGCGAGCACGGCCACATGCTGGCCTGCGGCATGGATCCCAAGGCGGTCATGGCGGAGCTGACCGGCCGCGCCACGGGCTCGTCGCACGGCAAGGGCGGGTCGATGCACATGTTCTCGACCGAGGCCAACTTCTACGGCGGCCACGGCATCGTCGGCGCCCAGGTCAGCCTGGGCACGGGGCTGGCGCTCGCCAACCGCTACCGCGACGACCGCAAGGTCGCCTTCACCTACTTCGGCGACGGCGCCGCCAACCAGGGCCAGGTCTACGAGAGCTTCAACATGGCCGAGCTCTGGAGCCTGCCGGTCGTCTACATCATCGAGAACAACCACTACGCCATGGGCACCTCCATCGACCGCTCGTCGTCGGAGACCCACCTCTACAAGCGCGGCGCCTCGTTCCGCATCCCGGGCGAGGAGGTCGACGGCATGGACGTGCTGGCCGTGAAGGCCGCCGCCGAGAAAGCCGCCGAACACGCCCGCTCGGGCAAGGGGCCCTACATCCTGGAAATGAAGACCTACCGCTACCGCGGCCACTCGATGAGCGACCCGGCGAAGTACCGCACCCGCGACGAAGTGGACGAGGTCCGCAAGACCCGGGACCCCATCGACCATGTCGAGGAGATGCTGGAGAAGAAGGGCTGGGCCGACGAGGCCTCGCTGAAGGCCATCGACGCGGAGGTGAAGCGCATCGTCGCCGACGCCGCCGAGTTCGCCCGCACCTCGCCCGAGCCCGACCCGGCCGAGCTCTACACGGACGTCTACACACTGGCGTCGCCGGGAGTGACGGCATGACCGACGTTCTGATGCCCGCGCTCTCTCCCACCATGGAGGAGGGCACGCTCGCCAAGTGGCACGTGAAGGTCGGCGACCAGGTGAAGTCCGGCGACGTCATCGCCGAGATCGAGACCGACAAGGCCACCATGGAGGTGGAGGCCGTCGACGAAGGCGTCGTCGAGGCGATCCTGGTGCCCGAGGGCGCCGAGGAGGTGAAGGTCAACACGCCGATCGCGCGCCTCTCGGGCGAGGAGGGCGCATCGGCCGCGCCGCCTCCGGCCGCCGAACCCAGGGCCGAGCCCGCGCCCGCGGCGCCGGCGGCTTCCCGCGCCGAGGCCTCCGGCGATCCGGAGCGCAAGGCGCCGGAAGCCGACGCCAGGCCGCGGGCGGAAGGCGAGGGCGCGGCGCCTGTCGCCCCGACCCAGACCCTCAAGGACCCGGAGCTTCCCGAAGGCGCCAAGCTGGTCAGGGTCACGGTCCGCGACGCCTTGCGCGACGCCATGGCCGAGGAGATGCGGCGCGACAAGGACGTCTTCCTGATGGGCGAGGAAGTCGCCCAGTACCAGGGCGCCTACAAGGTCAGCCGCGGTCTCCTGGAAGAGTTCGGCGCCCGGCGGGTGGTCGACACGCCGATCACCGAATACGGCTTCGCGGGCCTGGGAACCGGCGCGGCCATGGCCGGCCTGAAGCCGATCGTCGAGTTCATGACCTTCAACTTCGCCATGCAGGCCATTGATCATATTATCAATTCGGCGGCCAAGACGCTCTATATGTCGGGCGGCCAGATCAAGACCTCCATCGTCTTCCGCGGTCCCAACGGGGCCGCGGCGCGCGTGGGCGCCCAGCACAGCCAGGATTACGCCGCCTGGTACGGCCACGTGCCCGGCCTGAAGGTGATCGCGCCCTACGACGCGGCCGACGCCAAGGGCCTCCTGAAGGCCGCGATCCGCGATCCCAACCCGGTCGTCTTCCTCGAAAACGAGATGATGTACGGCCTGGAGTTCGACATCCCGGAGGACATCGACTGGGTGCTGCCGATCGGCAAGGCCAAGGTGCGGCGCGAGGGGACCGGCGTCACCCTGGTCTCCTATTCCCGCATGGTCGGCTTCTGCCTGCAAGCGGCCGAGAAGCTCAGCGCCGAGGGGATCGAGGCCGAGGTCATCGACCTGCGCACCATCCGCCCGATGGACATCGAGACCGTCGTCGAGAGCGTCAAGAAGACCAACCGCCTGGTCACCGTCGAGGAAGGCTGGGGCCCCATGGGCGTCGGCGCCGAGGTCGCCGCCCGGGTGGTCGAACTGGCCTTCGACTACCTCGACGCCCCGCCGGCCCGCGTCCACCAGGAGGACGTGCCGCTGCCGTATGCCGCGAACCTGGAGGCGCTGTCGCTGCCGTCGATCGACAAGATCGTGAAGGCGGCGAAGCAGGTCTCATACAAATGACCGTTCTCCCAACCGCTCATCCCCGCGAAAGCGGGGACCCAGGCTTTTTTCGTCGCAGCGTTTCGACTGCCGGCGGGGTCAAGATTCGAGGCTCAGAAACACAAAACACCTGGGTCCCCGCTTTCGCGGGGATGAACGGAGGCTTTGAATGAGCGAGAGCCCCTTCACCTGGCATGCCGGCGGCTGCCACTGCGGCGGGGTGCGCTTCGAGGTGGCCTTGCCGGCGACCGTCGAGGCCCAGACCTGCAACTGCTCCATGTGCGAGAAGACCGGCTTCGTGCACATCATCGTGCCGGAGAGCCGCTTCCGAATCATCAAGGGCGCCGAGCGGCTGGCCGAGTACACCTTCAACACCCGGGTGGCGAAGCACCTGTTCTGCGCCGACTGCGGCATCAAGGGCTTCTATCGGCCGCGCTCCAATCCGGACGGCTGGAGCGTCAACGCGCGCTGCCTGGATACGACGGACGGGATCGATCTGCGGATCGAGGCCTTCGACGGCCGGAACTGGGAAGCCAACGCCGCGGGCCTCGCCCACCTCTCCAAGGAGCCCGCATGAGCATCGACATCCTGATGCCGGCGCTCTCTCCGACCATGGAGGAGGGCACGCTGGCGAAGTGGCACGTCAAGAAGGGCGACCAGGTGAAGTCCGGCGACGTGATCGCCGAGATCGAGACCGACAAGGCCACCATGGAGGTGGAAGCCGTCGACGAGGGTGTCGTCGAGGACATCCTGGTCGCCGAGGGCACGGAGGGCGTGAAGGTCAACGCACCCATCGCCCGGCTGTCCGGCGAGGATTCCGGCGCGTCAGCCGCGCCGGCCCCTAAAACCTCACCCGAAGCGAAGACTTCGGGGGAGGGGGACCGCGAAGCGGTGGAGGGGGCGCTGCAGAAAGCTCAGAGCACGGCCCCAACGCCCCCTCCGTCGGCTTCGCCGCCACCTCCCCCGCACGCGGGGGAGGAGCGGGGCGCGCGGATCTTCGCCTCGCCGCTGGCCCGGCGGATCGCCGAGCAGAAGGGCCTGGATCTGGCGGCCGTGACGGGCTCCGGGCCGCATGGGCGGATCGTGAAGGCCGACGTGGACGCGGCTCAGCCGGGCCAGGCCAGGGCGCCCGCCGCCGCGCCCGCCGGCCAGCCGGCCCCCGCGCCCGTCACGGCCGCCGCCCCGCGCCAGGTCCAGTCGCTGGAGCAGCAGGGGATCCCGGCCGGCAGCTACGACCTGATCCCGCTGGACGGGATGCGCAAGACCGTCGCGCGGCGGATGACCGAGAGCTTCCGCGACGTGCCGCACTTCCCGCTGAACGTCGACATCGAGATCGACGCCCTATTGGCGGCGCGGGCCAAGATCAACGCCATGCTGGAGAAGTCCGGCGTCAAGGTCAGCGTCAACGACATGGTCATCAAGGCCGCCGCCGTGGCCCTGATGCAGGTCAGGGAGGCCAACGCCTCCTACACGCCCGAAGGCATCGCCATGCACCACCACGCCGACATCGCCATGGCGGTGGCGGTGCCGGGCGGCCTGATCACGCCGATCATCCGGGCCGCGGAGACCAAGGGCCTCAGCGCGATCGCCGTCGAGGCCAAGGACCTGGCCGAGCGGGCGCGGACCAAGAAGCTGAAGCCTGAGGAATTCCAGGGTGGGACCTTCTCGATCTCCAACCTGGGGATGTTCGGCATCAAGTCCTTCGCCTCGATCATCAACGAACCGCAGGGCGCGATCCTGTCGGTGGGCGTCGGCGAGAAGCGGCCCGTCGTGCGCGGCGACCAACTCGCCATCGCCACGGTGATGAGCGTCACACTGACCTGCGACCACCGGGTCGTGGACGGGGCCACTGGCGCGCGCTGGCTGGCCGCCTTCAAGCCCCTGCTTGAAGACCCGATCACCATGATCGTCTGAAGGTGAGCGCCATGAGCATCTACGACTTCAGCGCCCAGACGCTCGACGGCAAGCCGGCCCCGCTGTCCGAGTGGCAGGGCCAGGTGATGCTGATCGTCAACACCGCGTCCAAGTGCGGCTTCACCCCGCAGTACGCCGGCCTGGAGGCGCTCTACCGGAAGTACAGGGACCGTGGCTTCGTGGTGCTGGGCTTCCCCAGCAACCAGTTCGGGTCGCAGGAACCGGGGAACGCCGAGGAGATCGCCAGCTTCTGCTCGCTGACCTATGACGTGGACTTCCCGATGATGGGCAAGATCGACGTCAACGGGCCGGACGCGCACCCGCTCTATCGCTACCTCAAGCACGCCAAGAAGGGCCTGCTGGGCACCGAGGGCATCAAGTGGAACTTCACCAAGTTCCTGGTCGACCGCACGGGTGACGTGAAGGCCCGCTTCGCGCCCACCGATACGCCGCAGTCGCTGGAAAGCGCCATCGAGGCGCTGCTCTGATGGCCGACAGCTTCGACGTGATCATCGTGGGCTCCGGCCCCGGCGGCTATGTGACCGCCATCCGCGCCTCGCAGCTCGGCATGAAGGTGGCGATCGTGGAGCGTGAGCTCCTGGGCGGCATCTGCCTGAACTGGGGCTGCATTCCGACCAAGGCGCTGCTCAAGTCCGGCGAGGTCTACGAACAGCTCGACCACCTGGCCGACTACGGCCTGTCGGTGGAGAAGCGCGGCTTCGACTTCGGGGCGGTCGTCAAACGCTCGCGCAAGGTGGCCGCCCAGCTCAATGCCGGCGTCGCCTTCCTGATGAAGAAGCACAAGGTCGAGGTGGTCGAAGGGACCGCCAAGCTCACCAAGGGGCAGGGCGCGCCGAACGTGGTCGTGGCCCTCAAGGCCGGAGGCTCGCGCACGCTCACCGCCAAGCACGTGATCCTGGCCACCGGCGCGAGGGCCCGCACCATCCCGGCGGTCGGCCTGGAGCCCGACGGCGAACGGGTCTGGACCTATCGCGAGGCGCTCGCGCCCAAGGCCGCGCCCAAGACCCTGATCGTCATCGGCTCCGGCGCCATCGGGATCGAATTCGCCAGTTTCTTCCGTGCTTTGGGATCGGACGTTACGGTCGTCGAGGCCCTGCCGCGCATCCTGCCGGTGGAGGACGAGGAGGTTTCCAAGGCCGCCCACAAGGCCTTCGAGAAGCGCGGCCTGAAATTCCGCGTCCCGGCCAACGTCAAGAAGCTCACCAAGACCAAAGCCGGCGTCGCCGTCGAGATCGAGGCGGACGGCAAGACCGAGACGCTCGAAGCCGATGTGGCCATCGTCGCGGTCGGCATCGTCGGCAATGTCGAGGACCTGGGGCTGGAAGCCCTCGGCGTGACGGTCGAGAAGACCCACATCGTCGCCGACAAGCACGGCGCGACCGGGGTGCCCGGCCTCTACGCCATCGGCGACGTGGCCGGCCCGCCCTGGCTGGCCCACAAGGCCTCCCACGAGGGCGTCCACTGCGTCGAGCACATCGCTGGACTGAAGCCCACCAACATCGAGTCGCCCATCCCCGGTTGCACCTATTCGACGCCGCAGATCGCCTCGGTGGGCCTCACCGAGGCCCAGGCCAAGGAGCAGGGGCGCGAGCCCAAGGTCGGCCGTTTCCCGTTCCGGGTGAACGGCAAGGCCATCGCCGCGGGCGAGACCGAGGGCTTCGTGAAGACCGTCTTCGACGGCAAGACCGGCGCCCTGATCGGCGCCCACATGATCGGCGCCGAGGTCACCGAGATGATCCAGGGATTCACCCTGGCCATGACCCTCGAAGCCACCGAGGCCGAGCTGCAGGCTGCGGTCTTCCCGCACCCGACCATGAGCGAGGCCATGCACGAGGCTTCCCTCGACGCCTACGGGATGGTGCTGCACATCTGAGGCCTCAGACGCTCCCCCTCTGGGCGAGGATCTAGGCCGCCCGGCGCGTCTCCGCGTCGACGATCCGCTGCAGGGCGACGTAGTCGGTCTTGCCGGTGCCGAGGACCGGGATCTCCGGCACGCGGATGATCTTGCGCGGCACGGCGATCTCCGGCGCGCCGATCGACTGAGCGTGGCTGATCAGGGGGCCTGCGTCGGCGTCCATGCGGTCGGTGACCAGGACCAGGCGCTCGCCCTTCTTCGGGTCGGGCAGGGAGACCACCGCGTGGCGGCCGTCCGGCCAGACCGCGCAGGCCAGGTCTTCCGCCGCAGTGAGGGAGACCATCTCGCCGCCGACCTTGGCGAAGCGTTTCACGCGTCCCTTGATCTTGACCCAGTTGTCCTCGGTCATGGAGACGACGTCGCCGGTGTCGTGCCAGCCGTCGGCGGGCGGCTCGACGCCGCCGCCGGGCGTCAGGTAGCCGGCCATGACGTTGGGGCCTCGGACGTAGAGCTTGCCGCCGCCGGGGATGCCCTCCACCGGCTCCAGGCGGGTCTCGATGCCGGGCAGCAGGCCGCCGACCGTGCCGCGCCGGTTGTCGGCGGGCTTGTTGACGGCGATCACCGGCGAGGCCTCGGTGGCGCCGTAGCCTTCCAGCACCGGCACGTCGCCGAACCGTTCGGCGATCAGGTTGTGGGTTTCCTCGCGCACCTTCTCGGCGCCGCAGACGATGAAGGCCAGGCCCGACAGCTCGTCGCGCTCCGCCGAGCGGGCGTACTGGTTCACGAAGGTGTCCGTCGCCAGCAGGATCGAGGCCTTCGTGTCCTTCACCAGCGGCGGGATCTGCTTGATGTGCAGGGGCGAGGGGTACTGGAAGGCCTTCATGCCGGTGAGGATCGGCAGGAGGGCGCCGCCGGTCAGGCCGAAGCAGTGGAAGGTCGGCAGGGGATTGAACATCACCCAGTCCGGATTGAGCGGGATGTGGGCGGCGATCTGCTGGACGTTGGCGACCAGGTTCGCCTGGCTCAGCATCACCCCGCGCGGGGCGCCGAAGCTGCCGGAGGTGAACAGGATCACCCCGGCGTCGGAGGGCTTGGTCGCCGCCCGGAACCGCTTGGGGAAGGCGCCCGCCGTCGCGGCGAACAGCCGGTCCGCCAGCCCGACGGTGGCGCGCACGTCCTCCAGGTAGGTGACCGTGGTCAGCGTCTCCAGGGCGTCGATCAGGTCGTGCAGCTTGCCCTGCTCGACGAAGCGGTGGGAGGTCAGCACCCGCTTGACCCCGGCCAGCTCGCAGGCGGCCTTCAGGTTGCGGATGCCGGCGGTGAAATTGAGCATGGCCGGGGTGCGGCCAAAGGCGTGCAGGGCGAAGAAGGTGACCACCGCCGCGGAACTGGCCGGCAGCATGACGCCCACCCGCTCGCCGGGCTTCGTGAACGCCGCGATCTTGCGGCCGAGCGCGAAGGCCGCGCGGATCAGGTCGGTGTAGCTCAAGGGGTTGCGTTCCTGGTCCTCCAGGATCGGCTTCTTGGCGCCGTAGGTCTGGCGCGCCTCGATCAGGGCGTCGAACAGGCTCGTCTGCGCCTGGCGGGCGTCGAAAGAACGCAACAAGAGCCTCACGCCTCCCATGTCTCTTATCGTTGGCGTGAACCTATCGGCTGGTCACGCGGATGAAAAGATTGGTTACGGGGCGTGAGTTCTCCTCTCGTCCAGGCGCAGCGAAAGGGGGAGAGGAGACTCTTGCCTTGATCCCGAAGCCCTGACCGCCGATCTAGGGGCCATGGCCGTGGTCATCGACAACCTCTCGGGCGCGATCCGCCCGCGTCACCCGGAGAAGCAGGCGAATCCGGAGACGCCGCTGCTGCGCAAGCCCGAGTGGCTGCGCGTGCGCGCGCCCGGCTCGGCCGGCTACAACGCCACCCGCGACATCGTGAAGGCCAACGGCCTGGTCACCGTCTGCGAGGAAGCCGCCTGTCCCAACATCGGGGAGTGCTGGTCGAAGAGCCACGCCACCATGATGATCATGGGCGAGACCTGCACGCGGGCCTGCGCCTTCTGCAACGTCGCCACCGGCAAGCCCAATCCGCTGGACCCCACCGAGCCCGCCCGCGTCGCCGACGCGGTGGCCAAGATGGGGCTGAAGCACGTGGTCATCACCTCGGTGGACCGCGACGACCTGGCCGATGGCGGGGCAGGCCACTTCGCCGCCGTGGTGCGCGCCATCCGCGCCGCGGCGCCCGGCACGACCGTCGAGATCCTGACGCCGGACTTCCTGCGCAAGCCCGTGGAGGCGGCGTTCGAGGTGATCGATTCCAGGCCGGACGTCTTCAACCACAACCTGGAGACCGTGCCGCGGCTCTACCTCTCGATCCGGCCGGGCGCGCGCTACTACCACTCGCTGCGCCTGCTGGAGCGGGTGAAGGAGCGCGATCCGAGCCAGTTCACGAAGTCCGGCGTCATGGTCGGCCTTGGGGAGACCAAGGAAGAGGTCATGCAGGTGATGGACGACATGCGCTCGGCCGGCGTCGACTTCATCACCATCGGCCAGTATCTCCAGCCCACCCGAAAACATGTTCCCATCGACCGCTTCGTCCATCCCGACGAGTTCCGGGCCTATGAGGAGATCGCCCGGGCCAAGGGCTTCCTGATGGTCGCCGCGAGCCCGTTGACGCGCTCCTCGCACCACGCCGGCGAGGATTTCGCCCGCCTGCAGGCCGCCAGGGCCGCCAAGGACGGGGCAGCCAAGGACATCGGGGCCTGAAGCACCACGTCACCAAGCGTCTGCCCTACGCCCCGGACCAGCTTCTCGCCCTGGTGGGCGACGTCATGGCCTACCCCGAGTTCGTGCCCTGGATCACCGCCATGCGCACCTGGAACGCCCGGGACCTGGGCGAGGGCGTCGAGACGGTCGACGCCGAGGCGGGGGTCGGCTTCTCCTTCCTGAAGGAGCGGTTCTCGACCCGCGTGCGCCGTGACTCCGCCGCGCGCCAGATCGACGTCACCCTGTTGTCCGGCCCCTTCAAGCGCCTCGCCAACCGCTGGCGGTTCTTCGAGGACGGGCCGGGCGAGACGCGGGTGGAGTTCGACATCGACTTTCAGTTCAAGTCGCGCCTGCTGGAGGCCCTGCTCAGCGCCAATTTCGCCCATGCGGTGGACCGGCTGATGACCTGCTTCGAGGACCGTGCGAACGCGCTCTATGGCCCCCGAGTCCCCACCGTCGGGGAGCCGAAAGGCCAGCCGTCCAGCGTCTAAATCTTGGTGGACGCGATCTTCACCTTGCTTGTTAGCAGCTCTGCAACGTGCACGCGCAAGACTCCGCGTCCGATCCAAAGGTCGCCTAGGAGAGGCTAGTGCTGTTGTTCTGGAGGATTTACGCGGTCGCCTACTTGGTGCTGGCCATCGCGATCCTGCCCCAAATCCTCGCAAAGGCGACGCATCTTTCGCCGATCGATGTGATCGACATTCTTGTCTTCACGCCGATCGCGGTGGTGGCCCTGTGGTCGGCCGCCTATCGGCACGTGAGCCTGCCGACCAACACCTGGAAGATGCTGCTGTTCATCTCGGTGTTCTGGCGCGCGCTCTCGGTCGGCAACGTCATCCTGTTCAACGACCTGGTGGGGAAGGTGCACTCGGGCCTGGTGTTCCTCAACGGCCGCATGGCGCCTGCCGCGGCCAACTCGGTGATGGTCGCCGGCCTCGCCGTCGGCTTCCTGCTCGGCAGCTTCGTGGTCGTGCCGCCGCTGATCGCCCTCTACCGCAACGCCTATGGCGACGAGAGCCTGCTGAAGCTCATGTCGCCGATGCGCGCGCGGCAAACCGCCTAAACCTCAGGCCATCCGGTCGCGCAGCATCTGCAGGGCCGACTGAACGGCGGCGAGCTGGATGTCGATCCGCTCGTCGAGCTCGAAGAACTCCAGGCGATGCTGCAGGCCGTGATTGGTCCGCGCGGTGGCGATGTGGACGGTGCCCACCGGCTTCATCGGCGTCCCGCCGCCGGGGCCGGCCACGCCGGTGATCGCCACGGCCACGTGGGCGTTGGAGTTCTCCAGCGCGCCCTCCGCCATCATCCGCGCCACGGGCTCGGACACCGCGCCCAGGTCGGCAATCAGGTCGCCGGGGATGCCCAGCAGCTCCTGCTTGGCGCGGTTGGAATAGGTGACGAACCCGCGCTCGAAGACGTCCGAGGCGCCCGCCACCTGGCAGATCGCGCCCGCCACCAGCCCGCCGGTGCAGCTCTCCGCCGTGACGATCCGCAAGGACCGCTCGCGGGCCTCGTCGACCAGCAGGCGCGCAAGGGTCACGATCTCGAGCGAAAACATGCGCTGGGGCCTCGTCTGACGGCGGATGGGTCCGCCGACCAGAGCATCGGATAGGCTGGGCGTTCAAGGCGATTCGAGCGCCCCAAGGCCGACTCTCATGACCGTTCCGACCTTCGACGCATCGCCCGCCGCCCGGCCGCCCGCCGCCCTGTTCGCGGTCACCGTCTTCGCCAGCGCCGCCCTGGTCTTCCTGGTCGAGCCGATGATCGCCAAGCTGGTGCTGCCGCGGCTGGGGGGAAGCCCTTCCGTCTGGAACACCAGCCTGGCCTTCTTCCAGGCCGCGCTACTGGCCGGCTACGCCTATGCGCACCTGCTGCAGCGGCTGCCGTCCCTGCGCGCCCAGGCCCTGGTCCATGGCGCGGCGATGCTGGCCGCGGCGATCGTGCTGCCCTTGCGCATCAACGAGCTGATCGGGCCGCCGTCCTCGAACCATCCGGCGCTCTGGCTACTGGGCGTGCTCGCCGTCTCCGTAGGCGCGCCCTTCGCGGTCCTCTCCGCCACCGCGCCCCTCGTCCAGGCCTGGCATGCCCGCAGCTTCGGGGAGGGCGAGGCGGGCCACGAGCCCTATGTGCTCTATGCCGCCAGCAACCTCGGCAGCCTGCTGGCGCTGTTGGCCTATCCCCTGGTGGTCGAGCCGGCCCTGACCCTGCATGCCCAGCGCCTGGGCTGGAGCGGCGGCTACCTGGCCTTCGTCCTGCTGATGGCCGGGCTGGCGGTCGCGGTGATCCGCGCCGGGGGCGTCCGCGGCCCGGCGCGGCCGGCCCACGTCGAGGCGCCGCCGATCGCCTGGCGCGAGCGGCTGATCTGGGTGGCGCTGGCGGCGATCCCGTCCAGCCTGATGCTGGGGGTGACGACCTACATCACCACGGACGTGGCCTCCGCGCCCTTCCTCTGGGTGCTGCCGCTGGCGCTCTACCTGATCACCTTCATCGTCGCCTTCCAGGCGAAGCCCGCGATCCCCAAGGATATCACCCTGCTGCTGCAGGCCGCCCTTGTGGCCGTCTGCCTGGCCTTGCTGCCGTACCACGCCAGCCCCTTCGCCCTGCTGCTGCCGGTCAACCTCGGCGCGTTCTTCTTCACCGCGCTCATGTGCCACCAGGCCCTGGTGGCCCGCCGGCCGCCGCCGGAGCGGCTGACCGAGTTCTATTTCTGGATGTCGCTGGGCGGGGTGATCGGCGGCTCGTTCAACGCCTTCCTGGCCCCGGTGATCTTCGACAACGTCTGGGAATATCCGCTCGTCCTGGTGGCCGCCTGCCTGCTGCGGCCGTGGGGCGACTGGAAGATCGACATCTTCACCGGCGCCATGCTGATCCTGGGCGTCGCCGCAGGCGTGGCGATGCCGATCCTCAACACCTTCGTGGCGCCGCACGTCTTTGGGCGGCCGCTGTTCGCGGGGTTCACCCAGATCGACGCCTTCGACCTCGGCGTGAAGGCCTGCCTCGTCCTGGCCGTGATCGCCGCCTACATGGTGCGCCGCCACGCCCTGCTGTTCTTCGCCGTGATCCTGATCCTCTGGCTGGGCGCGGAGGGCGCCGCGGACCGCACCACCACCGACCAGACCTGGCGCAGTTTCTTCGGCGTGCTGCGCCAGGGCGAGACCCAGGTCCCCGCCCTGGGCGGGCCCACGCGGATGCTGTCGCACGGCACGACCCTGCACGGGGCCGAGGCCCTGACCCCGCGCTGGCGATGCAATCCGCTGGTCTACTACGCCACCGCCTCGCCGATCGGGCAGGTATTCCTGGGCGAGCAGCGCGCCAAGCCGACCTTGCGGATCGGAGCCGTGGGGCTCGGCACCGGTTCGGTGGCGGCCTATGTGCGGGCGCGCGACCGGCTGACCTTCTTCGAGATCGATCCTCTGGTGGTCCGGATCTCCAGCGATCCGGCGCATTTCGCCTACACCACCCGCTGCGCCCGCGGCCCGGTGGACTATGTGGTCGGCGACGCGCGGCTGACGCTCGCCAAGCAGCCGGCCGGGATCTTCGACATCCTGCTGATCGACGCGTTTTCGTCGGACGCGGTGCCGACGCATCTGCTGACCGTCCAGGCGGTGCGCGGCTATCTCACCCACCTGACGCCGGACGGGGTGCTGATCCTGCACCTCTCCAACCGAAACCTCGACCTGAACGGCCCGGCCCAGGCGGTGGCCAAGGCCGCGGGCGGCGTGGCGCTGATCCAGCACTTCAGGCCCGGTCCCGACACCGACCGCGGCGGCTGGCCTTCGCCGGAGGACGCGGTGATCGTCGCCAAGTCCCGCGCGGCCCTGGCGCCCTTCGTCCGCGATCCGCGCTGGCGGCTCACCGAGCCCAGCCGCGTCCGGCCCTGGACGGACGACTACACCAACCTGTTCGGGGCCCTGTGGCGACGGTTCCTGCAGAAGCTGGACCCCAACAGCGAGGGCTAGACCCTAGCGGGGCGTCTCCACGCAGACCACGGCCTGGGCCATCAGGCCTTCCTCGCGGCCGGTGAAGCCCATGCCCTCCGTCGTGGTGGCCTTGACGCTGACGCGCTCGACCGGAAGCCCCAGCAGCTCGGCGACGCGCGCGCGCATGGCGTCGCGGTGCGGGCCGATCTTGGGCCGCTCGCAGATCAGGGTCAGGTCGGCGCTGATCACCCGGCCGCCCTTGGCCTGGGCCAGTTCGACGGCATGGATCAGGAACCGGTCGGAGGAGGCGCCCTTCCACTTCGGATCCGACGGCGGGAAGTGTTGGCCTATGTCGCCCTCGGCGATCGCGCCCAGCAGGGCGTCGGTCAGGGCGTGCAGGCCCACGTCGGCGTCGGAGTGACCGACCAGGCCCCGGTCGTGAGGAATGGACACCCCGGCCAGCCAGACCGCGTCGCCCGGGCCGAAGCGGTGGGCGTCGACGCCGAAGCCGGTACGCACGATCCGCCCGCCGCCCGCCAGTTGCTCGGCCATGGCGAAATCCTCCGGATAGGTCAGCTTCATGAGCATGGGATCGCCCGCCGCAAGCGCGACGCGGCCGCCGGCGGCCTCGACCACCTGGGCGTCGTCGGTCGGCTCGGACGGGGCGCCCCAGGCCGCGTAGGCGGCGCGCAGGCGGCCCAGGCGGAAGGCCTGCGGCGTCTGGGCCCGCCAGAGGCCCTCGCGGCTCACCGTCTCGGCGACGGCCCCGTCGCCGCGCTTGAGCGTGTCGGGCACGGGCAGGGCAGGTACGGCCCCATCTGCGTCTGCCAGGGCCGCCAGCAGGCGTTCCACATGCGCCCGAGTGACGAAGGGCCGGGCAGCGTCATGCACGAGCACGGGTTCGTCGTCCTTTCCTGCCAAGGCCGCCAGGCCGGCCTGCACCGACAGGGCCCGTGTCGCGCCGCCCGCTACGGCCCGCCATCCGGCCAGGCCCTGCAGAGCGTCTTCCGCGGCGGCCAGGCGGTCGCCCGCCACCACGACGATGACTTCGCGCGCGCCGGCGGCCAGCAGGCCCTCCACCGACCACCGCACCACGGGCCGGCCGGCCAGGGTCCGCCACGCCTTGGGTTCGCCCGGTCCCGCGCGCAGGCCTTCGCCCGCCGCCACCACTATGCTTAGGAAGCTCATCGGGTGCGTGTTTAGGGACACGCTCGCGCTTGTCCAGATCGTCCAGCGTTCAGGTGGGCTTTACCGCAGCGCACAAATTGCCTAAAAAGCTGGCTGTGGGGATGATTAAATAATGAGCAGTTCGCTCAAGCTCGATAAGGTTGAGGTCTCCGGCCGCGTGTGGATCGCGCCCATGACCGGAATCTCGGACCTGCCGTTCCGCCGCGCCGCGAGCCGGCTCGGCGCGCCGTACGTGGCCACCGAGATGGTTGCCTGCGCCGAACTCTCCAAGGGCCGGCCCGACGTCGTGCGCCGCGCGGCCGTGGGCGAAGGCCTGCCGCTGATGGTCGTCCAACTGGTCGGCCGCGACCCGGATCATATCGCTGAAGGGGCGCGGCTGGCGCAGGCCGCCGGCGCCCAGATCATCGACCTCAACTTCGGCTGTCCGGCCCGCGAGGTCACCGGCGCGCAATGCGGTTCGGCCCTGATGCGCGAGCCGGAGCTGGCGGAGCGTCTGATCGCCGCCGCCATCGCCGCCGTCGAGGTCCCGGTGACGGTGAAGATGCGCCTGGGCTGGGACGACGCCTCGCGCAACGCGCCGGAGCTGGCTGTCCGCGCCGAGGCCCTGGGCGTCGCCGCCGTGACCGTCCACGGCCGCACCCGCTGCCAGTTCTACAAGGGCGCCGCCGACTGGGCCGCCGTGCGGCCGGTGAAGGAGGCCGTCTCGATCCCGGTGATCGTCAATGGCGACATCGTCGACGGCGGCACGGCCCGCGCCGCGCTCGCCGCCTCGGGCGCCGACGGAGTGATGGTGGGCCGCGGAGTCTATGGCCGCCCCTGGATCGCCGCCCAGATCGAGGCCGAGTTGGACGGGCGCGCCTTCGCCGAGCCCGACGCCGAGACCCGGTTGGCCATCGCGCTCGATCACTTCCGCGATGCGCTCGGCTTCTACGGCGAGCGCCTGGGCCTGCGGGTCTTCCGCAAACACCTGGCCGCCTACATCGAGCAAGCGCCCTGGCCGGCCGACGCCGAGACGCGCCGCGCGGCCCGCAGCCGCCTCTGCCGGCTGGAGGACGCCCGCGAGGTCGAACGCGCCCTGGCGGAGCTTTGGGCGCAACCCCCGCGGAGGCTTGCCGCATGAGCTGGCGGACCCTGCCGCAATCCCTGGGGGTCGATGTCCTGGCGCTCAAGGCCGCGGCCTTCGAGCTCAGCCCCGATCCGGCCATGGTGGTGGACGCCACCGGCGCCCTGGTCGCCGTCAACGAGGCCGCCGAGGGCCTGTTCGGGCAAGGCCTCGGCCTGCTGGCCCGGGGCCGGTTCAGCGCCGCCCTGCCGCCCGGCTCGGCCCTCGTCTCGCTGCTCAACCGCGCCCTGCACGAAGACGCCAAGGTGCGCGAGCGCGGGGTACAGATCACCCTCTTCGGCCTGCCGCCGTTCGAGGCGGACGGCGCCGCGGCCCCGCTGGGCGACGGCTCGGTGTTGCTGACGCTGAGCGTCAAGGCGGGCCTGGGCGTCGAGCGGGCGGGCGCGGAAGCGGCCGGCGGCCTGCGCTCGATCGTCGGCCTGGGCCGGATGCTGGCGCACGAGATCAAGAACCCCCTGGCCGGCATCCGCGGCGCCGCCCAGCTCCTGAAGTCCGGCGCCAAGACGGAGGACGCCCCGCTCGCGCAACTGATCGTCGACGAGACCGATCGGGTGCGTCGCCTGGTCGACCGCATGGAGGCCTTCTCCGACGACGCCCTGCCGTCGCTGACCCCGATCAACATCCACCAGGTGCTGGACCGCGTCCGCGCCCTGGCCGCCAACGGTGTCGCCGACGGCCTGACCCTGCGCGAACAGTACGACCCCTCGCTGCCGCCGGTGCAGGGCGACGAGGACCAGTTGATCCAGATCTTCCTGAACCTCGTGAAGAACGCCGCGGAGGCCGCCCATTCGCGCGGTGACGGGCGCGGCGCGATCAGCATCACCACCGCCTATCGCCACGGGGTGCGCGTGCGGGCCGCCAAGGGCCAGGCGCTGCGCGGCGCCCCGCTCGAGGTGCGGATCATGGACAACGGCCCAGGTGTCCCCGACCACCTGCGCGAGCACCTGTTCCAGCCCTTCGTGACCTCGAAGACCAATGGCGTCGGCCTGGGCCTCGCCCTGGTCTCCAAGCTGGTCGCCGCGCACGGCGGCCTTCTCGACTTTGAATCCGAGCCCGGCCGGACGGTCTTCCGGGTGCTGTTGCCTATCGTTTCCGAAGAGGACCACCCGGCATGAACGCCGCGAGCAAGAAAATCCTGATCGCCGACGACGACGCTTCGATCCGCCTGGTGCTCTCCCAGGCCTTCACGCGCCTCGGCTATCAGGTCCGCGCGACGGGCAACGCCGCCACCCTGCTGAAGTGGGTTTCGGAAGGCGAGGGCGACCTCGTCATCACCGACGTGGTCATGCCTGACGAGAACGTCTTCGATGTCCTGCCGCGGATCCGCAAGGAGCGCCCGAAGCTGCCGGTCATCGTGATGAGCGCGCAGAACAACCTGATCACCGCCGTCAACGCCGCCGAAGTCGGAGCCTTCGACTACATCCCCAAGCCCTTCGACCTGGACGACATGACCTCGGCGGCGCGGCGTGCGCTATCCCGGCCCGCCGATCCCGAGGCCGCCCGCGCTCAGGCCCGGGCCGTGCGCGACGACCGCCTGCCGCTGATCGGCCGCTCCGGCCCGATGCAGGAGGTCTACCGCACCATCGCGAGGCTGGTGGGCGCGGACCTGACCGTGCTGATCACCGGCGAAAGCGGCACCGGCAAGGAGCTGGTCGCCCGCGCCCTGCACGACATGGGCCGCCGGCGCGACGGCAAGTTCGTCACCATCAACCTGGCCGCCGTGCCGCGCGAGCGGGTCGAGGCCGAGTTGTTCGGCAAGGAGGACGGCGACGCGGGTAAGCTGATCGACGCCGACGGCGGCACCCTGTTCCTGGACGAGATCGGCGACATGCCGCTGGACGCCCAGACCCGCCTCCTGCGGGTGATCGACGGCTCTGAGCCGGCGGTGAACCCCAAGACCAGCCGCCGGCCCAACGTGCGGATCATCGCCGCCACCAACCGCGACCTGCGCCAACTGATCCAGCAGGGGCTGTTCCGCGAGGACCTGTTCTTCCGCCTGAACGTGGCCCCGCTGCGCCTGCCGCCGCTGCGCGACCGGGCGGACGACATCCCCGACCTGGCGCGGGCCTTCCTGCTGCGCGCCAACCGCGAGGGCCTGCCGTCCAAGACCATCGACGCCGCAGCCCTGGACCGCCTGAAGCAGCATCCCTGGCCGGGCAACGTCCGCGAGCTGGAGAACCTGGTCCGCCGGATCTGCGCCCTCTATGGCGAGGACCTGATCACCGCGCGGATCATCGAACGGGAGCTCGCCGACCAGCAGCCGGCCGTCCAGGGCGAGGAGGGCCCCGCCACCCTGGCCCAGCTCGTGGAGCGCAAGCTTTCCAGCTATTTCGCCGACCAGCCCGACGGCCTGCCGCCCGCCGGGCTCTATGACCGGGTGCTGGAGGAGGTGGAGCGGCCGCTGATCCAGCTCACCCTTTCGGCCACCCGCGGCAACCAGGTAAGGGCGGCCGAGATCCTCGGCCTAAACCGCAACACCCTGCGCAAGAAGATCTCCGACCTGGGGGTCGAGATGCAGCGCGGGCGGCGCTGATCTTCCCGAAATCGGCTGGCCCGCGTCCGCATGACGCATCCTTGCCACAAGACTGTTGAGTTTGGGGCACAGTCGCTTAGGCTCCCCGCCAATGGCGTTGGATATTCGACAGTGGCTCGCCGGCGCGGGCGCGGCCCGCGTGTGGCAGGCGATGCAGTCTCGGGTGGTGCTGGGTTGCGGCTATGGCCTGGCCGCGGCGCTCACCGGCCTGGCGATTCTGCTGGCCGCCTCGCCGCCGTCGACGGGGCCCCTGGGCCCGGCCAGCCAACTGATCCTGACGGTCCTGGGCCTCAACCTGGTCCTGATCCTGGCCCTGACGCTGGTCCTGTTCCTGCGTTTCGCGGCCCTGTTCGACGCCCGCGAACGCGACGCCGGCGCCCGGCTGCAGGTGCGATTCGTTCTGTGGTTCGCCTTCGCCGCGGTCGTGCCGGCCCTGGTGGTCTTCCTGTTCTACGGCGTGCTGGTCACCCGCGGTGTCGACAACTGGTTCAGCCATCGGGTCAAGACCGTGGTGGAGAGCTCGGCCGCCGTCGCGCGCTCCTACGTGGAGGAGCAGCAGCAGTATATCCACGACCATGTCATTCCGATGGGCGAGGACCTGAACCACGCCGAACCGGCGTTCGAGGCGAGCCCGATCACCTTCAGCCACTTCCTGGGCAACCTGGCCAACTTCCACGGCTTCTCGGCGGGCTATCTGATCGACCGCGACGGACGCGTTCTGGCCCGCGCCGAGGCCGCTGACGCGCCGCCGCTCACCCTGCCGCCGGCCTCCAGCTTCAAGGCCGCCGACCAGGGCATCATCTCTGTCTGCAACGTCAACTGCGGCGACGTGATGAGCGCGGTCTACAAGCTGCGCAGCTACTCGGACGCCTATCTCTACGTCATCCGCCCCGTGGAGAAGGGGCTTGTCGGCCACCTGGTGGAGGCCGAGGCCAGCCTCATCGACTTCCGCGCCGCGGCGCAGAACCGCGAACGCATCCAGACCATCTTCGCCCTCAGCTACGCCGAGACGGCGCTGCTGGTGCTGGTGGGTGCGGTCTGGCTGGGCCTGGGCGCCGCCAACGCCATTTCGGGCCCGGTTGCGCGGCTGGTGCAGGCGGCGGGCAAGGTGGCCGGCGGCGACTTGAGCGCCCGCGTCGACGCCGAGAACGACCCGGAGGAGATCGCCGTCCTGTCGCGGGCCTTTAACAGCATGACCCACGATCTTCAGGAACAGCAGGAAGCAATCCGCACCGCGCACGAAGACGCTGAGCGACGGCGGCAGTTCATCGAGACCGTCCTGGCCGAGGTCAGCGCCGGCGTCATCAGCCTCGACGCCAAGGGCCGCATCTCCGCCGCCAACCGCCAGGCCGAGCTGCTGCTGGGCCTCGACGCCCCCGGCCGCGGGCGCAAGCTGCTGGAGGTCGCGCCCGAGATCGCCGCTATCGTCGCCCAGGCCGGCCGCGGCGAGGCCGAGGAGGAGGTCGACGTGGTGCGCGGCCGCGAGACGCGGCGCCTGCGCGTGCGGGTCAGCGGCATCGAGGGCGGCTTGGTGCTGACCTTCGACGACATCACCCGGCTGATGAACGCCCAGCGCAACGCTGCCTGGCGCGACGTCGCCCGGCGCATCGCCCACGAGATCAAGAACCCGCTCACCCCCATCCAGTTGTCGGCCGAGCGGCTGCGCAAGAAGTACCGCAAGGACATCCCGGCCTCGGAGCTCGAGATCTTCGACCGCTGCAACGACACCATCGTGCGCCAGGTCGACGCCATCCGGCAGATGGTCGACGAGTTCTCTACCTTCGCCCGGATGCCGGCGCCCAAGTTCGTCGACCACGACGCCTCGGAGCTGATCCGCGCGGCGGTCTTCGCCCAGCGGGTGGCGAGCCCCGACATCGACGTCGAGCTGGTCGAGCCGGTGCCGGAGGTGCGCCTGCTGGCCGACGAGCGAATGCTGACCCAGGCGCTGACCAACATCCTGAAGAACGCCGCCGAGGCGGTGACCGCGCGCCGGACGGCCAAGCCCCCCAAGGCCAAGGAACGGGGGCGAATCCGCGCACGCCTCATTTCGGACGACAGTGGTGTGGCATTCGAGGTCGAGGACAACGGCGTGGGCCTGCCCGCCAAGGATCGCGACCGGCTGACCGAACCCTATGTGACGACGCGCGAGAAGGGCACGGGACTGGGCCTGGCCATCGTCAAGCGCATTCTGGAAGACCACGGCGGCGAGCTGGAGCTGACCGACGCCCGCGAAGGGCCCGGCGCTCTGGCCACCTTGCGTCTTCCACCCTCGGCCCGGGCCCGCCCGGCGCCGAAATCGCAAACCGTGACGGCATGAAGGACTAGGTGATGGCGTCTGACGTTCTGGTGGTCGACGACGAAGCGGACATCCGCGACCTGGTGGCGGGGATCCTTTCCGACGAGGGCTACGCCGTCCGCACGGCCACGGATTCCGAGTCCGCCCTGGCCGCGGTCCGGGCGCGCAAGCCCGCGATCCTGATCCTCGACATCTGGATGGCCGGCGGCGGCATGGACGGGCTGGAGCTGCTGGACCTGGTCAAGGACCTCGACGGCGATCTGCCGGTGATCATGATCTCCGGCCACGGCAACATCGAAACCGCCGTCAGCGCCATCAAGCGCGGGGCCTATGAGTTCCTGGAAAAGCCCTTCAAGTCGGACCGCCTGCTGCTGGTGGTGGAGCGCGCCCTGGAGGCCGCGGGCCTGCGCCGCGAGAACCGCCGGCTGCGCACCCAGGCGATCACGCCCGAGGGCATGACCGGCAAGTCCATGCCCGCCCAGCAACTGCGCCAGATGATCGCCAAGCTGGCCACCGCCAACAGCCGGGTGCTGATCTCCGGGCCCCCGGGCTCGGGCAAGGAAACGGTGGCGCGCCTGATCCACGGCGCCTCCGGCCGCGCGCGCAACGAGTTCGTGCCGATCAGCGCCGCCGGGATGACGCCCGAGCGGATGGACGTGGAGCTGTTCGGCCAGGAGGGCGACGACGGCCGCCCGGCCAAGATCGGGGTGTTCGAGCGCGCCCACTCCGGCACCCTCTACCTCGACGAAGTGGCCGACATGCCGCGCGAGACGCAAGGCCGTATCCTGCGGGTGCTGGTCGACCAGAGCTTCCGCCGGGTGGGCGGCGACCAGGACGTGCATGTCGACGTCCGCGTGGTCTCCTCCACCTCCCGCGACCTGCGCGAGGAGATCGCCGCCGGCCGCTTCCGTGAGGATCTGTTCCACCGCCTGAACGTGGTGCCGGTGAACGTGCCGGGCCTCTCGGAGCGGCGCGAGGACATCCCGGAGCTTGTCGAGTATTTCATCGAGCGGATCAGCGAGGCGACCGGCATGCCACGACGCAGGCTGGCCGATGACGCCCTGGCGACGCTGCAGGTCCGCGCCTGGCCGGGAAACCTGCGCCAGTTGCGCAACAACGTGGAGCGCATGCTGATCCTCGCCTCCGGCGCGCCGTCCGACCCGATCACCGCCAACATGCTGCCGGCCGAGGCCATGGTCACCGACCAGGCGATCAGCCTGGGCGCGGAGCGGATGATCGCCCTGCCGCTGCGCGAGGCGCGCGAGGTGTTCGAGCGCGAGTACCTGAACGCCCAGATGCTGCGCTTCTCCGGCAACATCTCGCGCACCGCCGCCTTCATCGGTATGGAGCGCTCGGCCCTGCACCGAAAGCTGAAGTCCCTCGGCCTTTCCGGCGCCCGCGCGCTGGAAGAGGAGATGGGCTGATGGGACGCATCGCCTACGTCAACGGCCGTTACGTCCCGCACGGGGAGGCCGCGGTCCACATCGAGGACCGCGGCTATCAGTTGGCCGACGCGGTCTACGAGGTCTGGGCCCTGTTCGGCGGCAAGCTGGCCGACGCCGAGGGGCATTTCGCACGCCTGGAGCGCAGCCTTGGCGAGCTCTCCATCGCCATGCCCATGAGCCGCACCGCCCTGACCATGGTGCTGAAGGAGGCGGTGCGCCGCAACCGCATCTCCGAGGGATCGGTCTATCTCCAGATCAGCCGCGGCGTGGCCCCGCGCGACCACGCCTTTCCCAACCCGCCGGTGCGGCCGGCCGTCGTCGTCACCGTCAGCCGGGTGGACCGCGCCGCCTCCGAGGCCCGGGCCGCCAAGGGCGTGGCGGTGGTGACGACGCCGGAGAACCGCTGGGGCCGTTGCGACATCAAGACCGTGGGCCTGTTGCCCAATGCGCTCGCCAAGCAGAAGGCGAGGGCGGCGGGCGCTGTGGAGGCCTGGTTCGTGGACGACCTGGGCTTTGTGACCGAGGGCGCCTCGTCGAACGCCTGGATCGTGGACGGCGATGGACGGCTGCGCACCCGCGACACCAACGCCAACATCCTGCGCGGCGTCACCCGGCTCACCCTGCTCGACGTGATCCGCAACGCCGGGCTGGAAGTGGACGAGCGCCCCTTCACGCCCGCCGACGCCGTCGCGGCGAAGGAAGCCTTCATCACCGGCGCGGGCTCGCTGGTGCTGCCGGTGGTCGCCGTGGATGGCAAACCGGTGGGCGACGGCAAGGTCGGACCGCTGGCGGCGAGGCTCCGGCGTCTCTATATCGAGCAGGCGAAGGCCGCGGCCATCTGAGCCGGGTCCGCGCGATTGCGCCTGTCGCAAATCCGGGTCTAGCTAACTTGCGTGTGTGGGCGGCGCCTTGGTCGCCCGATCAGAAAAAAAGGGCGAAAAGCCGTGAGCGAGAAGAAACAGAACCTTCAGGACACGTTCCTGAACAGCGTCCGCAAGTCGAAAACCCCCCTCACCATCTTCCTGGTCAACGGCGTCAAACTGCAGGGCGTGGTGAGCTGGTTCGACAATTTCTGCGTGCTGCTGCGTCGCGATGGCCAGTCGCAACTGGTCTATAAGCACGCCATATCCACCATCATGCCGGCCCAGCCCGTACAGTTGTATGAGCCCGGCGAAGACGAGAGCGATTGAAGCCTTCCAAATCCGTTGACCGCGAGGCGCCGGTGCAGGGCGCCGTCGTCATCCACCCCGACCGCGAAGGCAAGGGCGTCTCGCGGAGCGCGGAGGCGCGCCTGGACGAGGCCGTGGGCCTGGCGCTCGCCCTCGACCTCGAGGTCCGCGAGACCCTCATCGCCAACCTGCGGCAGATCACGCCGGCCACCCTGTTCGGCAAGGGCAAGGTGGCGGAGATCGGCGGGATCATCGAACTGGCCGAGGCCGATGTCGCCATCGTCGACGACAGCCTGACGCCGGTTCAGCAGCGCAACCTGGAGAAGGCCTGGAACTGCAAGGTCATCGACCGCACCGGCCTGATCCTGGAGATCTTCGCCCGCCGCGCGCGGACCCGCGAGGGCCGCCTGCAGGTCGAGCTGGCGCGGCTCTCCTATGAGCGCTCGCGCCTGGTCCGCACCTGGACCCACCTGGAACGCCAGCGCGGCGGCTTCGGCGTGATGGGCGGCCCCGGCGAGACCCAGATCGAAACCGACCGGCGGCTTCTGGCCGACAAGATCCGCAAGCTGAAGCTGGAGCTGACCGAGGTGCGCCGCACGCGGACCCTGCAGCGCTCGGCGCGCAAGCGGCATCCCTACCCGACGGTGGCGCTGGTGGGCTATACGAACGCCGGCAAATCGACCCTCTTCAACCGCCTGACCCGCGCGGAGGTGGTGGCGCAGGACATGCTGTTCGCCACCCTTGACCCGACCCTCAGGATGCTGAAGCTGCCGGACGGGCGGCCCGCGATCATGTCCGACACCGTGGGCTTCATCTCCGACCTGCCGCACGAGCTGGTCGAGGCCTTCCGCGCCACCCTGGAGGAGGTCAAGGAGGCAGACGTCGTGCTGCACGTGCGAGACATCGCCAGCCCCGAGAGCGCGGCCCAGGCGGGCGACGTGCGCGAGGTGCTGACCCGCCTGGGCGTCGACATGGAGGACCGCTCGATCCTCGAGGTCTGGAACAAGATCGACCTGCTGCCGGCCGACGACCGCGAGGTCGTGCGGGGCGACGCGCGACGCGCTCACCCGCCGGCGATCCCGCTGTCGGCGGTGACCGGCGAGGGGTGCGACGCCCTGCTGGAAGCCATCGCGGCCCTGGTGGACGAGGCGCCGCCGGTGGACGTCTACACCCCGGTGGGCGAGGGCGCGGCGATCGCCTGGCTCTACCGCCACGGCCGCGTGCTGGAGCGCCAGGAGGGCAAGGACGGCTCGGTGCGCCTGGCCGTCAGCCTGTCACCCCAGGCGCTGGGCCAGTTCGAGCAGCAGTTCCCCGGGGCGGAAGTGCGCGGGCATTAGCCCACGAACGCCATCGCCTCCCGCGACAGGGCGTCCCAGTCGGCGCTCATCTTGGCCAGCACCCATTCCTTCATCGGCTTGCCCTTGTTCGCGTCGAAGGGCGCGCCTTCGCCCGACGCGATGAGGGCCGCGACGCGCTCGGCCGGCAGCTTGAGCAGCAGCACCTCGCCGCGCACGGCGGCGAACAGCTTGCCGTTCGCCATCAGCGAGTGGCGGGCGAAGCCCCGGCTTTCGGACAGGGTCACGCCGGGCTCGTCCAGCAGTGCGCCCACCAGGGCGCCGAAACGTTCGGCCGGCGAGGTCACTCCGCCGCCTTCATCCGTTCGGTGGCCTTGGCCTCGTCCCAGAGGGCGTCCATTTCCGCGAGGTCCGACTGGTCCGGCGTCCGGCCGCGCTCGGCCAGCACCTTCTCGATGTACTGGAAGCGGCGCACGAACTTGGCGTTGGTGAAACGCAGCGAGTCCTCCGGATCGACCTCCAGGGTTCGCGCCAGGTTGGCCACCACGAACAGCACGTCGCCCATCTCCTGCCGCGCCTTGTCCAGGTCGCCGGCGGCGATCTCCGCCTTCAGTTCGGCGAACTCCTCGTCCAGCTTGGCCACCACCTGGCTGATGTCCGGCCAGACGAAGCCCACGCCGGCGGCGCGCTTCGAGAGCTTCACCGCGCGGGTGAGGGCGGGCAGGCCCACCGGGACATCGTCCAGCAGGCTGGCGACGCGGCCCTTGCCCTTGGTCTCGCGCTCCGCGGCCTTGAGCGCCTCCCAGCCCTGTTTCTGGTGCGCGAGGGATGCGTAGGTTTCTTCGGCGAAAACATGAGGATGTCGGCGGATCATCTTGTCGTTTATGGCGGCCGCCACGTCGTCGAAGGCGAAGGCGCCTTGCTCCTCGGCCATGCGGGCGTGGAACACCACCTGCAGCAGCAGGTCGCCCAGCTCCTCCTTCAGGTCCGAGAGGTCGTTTCGCTCGATGGCGTCGGCGACTTCATAGGCCTCCTCGACCGTATAGGGGGCGACGGTCGCGAAGGTCTGCTCCTGGTCCCAGGGGCAGCCATCAGCCGGGTCGCGCAACCGCGCCATGATGGCCAGCAGCCGGTCGATGGGCCGCAAGGTCTCGGGCGGGGCAGGGCGGGTCATGCACGAATGTGACCCTGCGCCGCCGCGGCTGGCAAGCGGCGGCGCGGTCCGCCTTCGTCAGCGCTTGTCAGGCGCCTTTCCGTGGCGGAGCTCGGAGGCGAACTGCTCGAAGGTGTTCTCGGCGTCCGTCCAGATGCCGCCGCGCGCCGACCAGCGGATGTCCGGCTCGGTGTAGCTGTAGCGCAGGGGCGTGACCGTGCCGTCGGCGCTCACCGCGCGGCCTTCGATGCGGGCGCCGCCGATGCCGAAGCTGCGCATGGAAAGCCCCGGCGTATCGCCGAGCTGCTTGAACGTCGGATGATTCGGCGTCGCGTCGGTGAGCACCAGCTCGATCCGCGCGCCGTCATAGGCGCTGGTCTTGGCCAGGCTCCGTTCCACGGTGGACTGCAGGTCCTTGGCGAGGTCGTTCACCTCGCGCTCGCCAAGCGACTTGGCGGCCTTGAGCTGCAGCTCCGGCCCGATGGCGACGCTGACCGAGGCCGGCGTGGCCATGGCGGTTGTGGCGCTGGCCAGGACAGCCGCCGTGGCAAGGATCAGGGTTCGCATGGTCATCTCTCGCATCATGCCCTCCCACCTAAGGTAAGCCTGCTTCGCCGTGGCGCAAGCCACAGCTCGTTCGGCTTTGCGCGAGCTACGGCGCCGCCGCGGTCACGGGCGCCGTGGAGCGGTGGAAGCCGACGCTTCGGCCGAGCGCGGCGCTGTCGTAGAGCTCGCCGGCGCGGACCACCTTGGTCACCCGACGCAGGTCGCTGATGTTGGTCAGGGGATCGCCTTCGACAAGCATCAGGTCGGCGCGCTTGCCGACCTCCACCGACCCGGACTCCCGGTCGAGCTTCATCGCCCGCGCCGCGCCGAGCGTCGCGGTCTGGATCGCCGCCATCGGAGGAAGGCCCGCCTGGACGTAGAGCTCCAGCTCGCGGTCGATGCCATAGCCGATCAGGCCGGTGTCGCTGCCCGCCACGATCGGCACGCCGGCGTCGTAGAGCGCCTTGATGACCCGCCCGTTGGCCGCCATCCGCGCGCGGAAGCGGGCCTCGTCCACCGAACCGCCCATGGCCTCGAACTTCGACGCCAGGACAAAGGGCGCGGCGTCCAGGCCGGGCTCGAACCCGGCCGCACGCACGGCCTTGGGATGCCCCGCCATCTCGCCCCAGCCCTCGGTGGGATCCACCACGATCTGGCGGGCTTTCAGCAGGGCGATCAGTTGCTTGGCGCGATCGGCTGAGAGATCGACGGGGCCGTTGCTCCCCTCCGGCAGCATGGCGCGGGTGACGAATTGCAGGTGGTTGATCTGGTCCATCCCGTCGGCGATGCCGCCGAAGGCGTCGACGGCCGCGGGCACGTGGCCGGTCACCGTCAGGCCGCGGCGGTGCGCCTCGGCGGTGATCGCGGTCAGCACGTCGGGCTTGAGCTGGGTGTAGACCTTGATCTGGTTGAAGCCGGCGTCGGCGTAGCGGTCCACGGCGGCAACGCCCTGGGCCGGGGTTTCGGCGTCGACGGCGCCGAAGGCGAGGGGGCCGCCGGCGTCGATCAGGCCGGCCAGCAACAGGCGCGGCCCCAGGGCGTGCTCGCGGGCGATCTTGGCGCGGACCGCGGTCAGGAAGCCGAACTCGCCGCCGCAGTCGCGCGCAGTCGTGACTCCCGCCGCGAGCAGGGCCGGGCCGAACTCGACGCCGGAGTAGTGCGAGTGCATCTCCCACAGGCCGGGCAGCAGGGACTGGCCCTCGGCATGGATCACCTTGATGCCGGCCGGCAGGGTCACGGAGCCCCGCGCGCCTGCCGCCACGATCCGCCCCTGACGCACGATCACCACGGAATCGGCGACCGCCGGCGCGCCCGTGCCGTCGATCAGCCGCGCGCCCACGATGGCGAAGGCGCCGCTCGCCTCCGGCTTCACCTGGCGGCCGAGGTCGTCGAGGTCGGCCATCTCCTGGCGCACGCCGCTGGCCACCAGCTGGTCGAACGCCGGCCGATAGGCCTCCAGCACCTGCTCCTGCGGCAGGCCGCCCGCGAAGGTCATCACCGCCGCCAACCGGCCCTCCGCGTCCATCCACAGGACCTCGCGGCCGAACAGCAGGTTGGTGATCGTGTAGCGGGTAAGCCGCGCGGGGCCGCCGGGCAGGGCGATGGTTTCGGCGCCCACGCGGCGGATCTCCAGCGGCGGCGCCTGGTCGCTGGCGCGGAGCAGGGGCAGCGAAGCCGGCTCGCCGTGGGCGGTCCAGTAGCGCACCAGCATCATCTGCAGCGCGGCGGGCATGGCCGCATAGCCCACGTAGGCGACGTGCGGCTTGGCGAACACGCGGCGACCGCCCGGCTCCTCGACGGTGACCGACCCGGCGTCGACCTGCGTGCGCCAGACCTCGTCGGCCGGCGCCCCGGCGCGCGTCTGCTCCAGGAACGTCGGCGCATAGCCCGCGCCCATCTTCAGCGTCCAGTTGCTGGATCGCGTCGTCCCTCGGTCGGAGAGCGTGGCCGCCACCGTCATGACCGAACCCTGCGGCCCGGGGGTCACCGCATAGGTTTCCGATCCGATCTCGTGCAGCAGGGAATAGGTGGCGTAGCGGCCTCGCTCCTCCACGGGCGCGGAACCGGCCTGCGCCAGGCCGGGCGACGCCGCCGACAGACACAGCACGAGGGCGAAGGCGGCGCTGCGCATGGGTGACAGTCTCTCACTGGAACCGGGGAAAGCCCCGGTTTAGCCAGACCGCGGCCGAAAACAACAGCCGCCGCGCCCTAGCGGTCGGCGGGCGTGAGCCTTGTCTCGGGATCCTCGCCCAGCGCCTCGCGGACCGTGGCCACGACCGGCTCGGCCGAGGCGGTGAAGGTCAGGCGGACGCGTTCCATAGGCCAGCCGGTCATGCTGACGAATTCGGCCGGCGTCAGGGCCCCGAACCGGGTGGGCCGCGCCTCATTCATCGAGAAGCTGTAGCGGGTGTTCGGCGAGAGCAGGCAGGCCGTGCGGATGGTGCGCCGGTCGAAGGTCATCAGCATGTGCTGGACACGGCCGGCGCCGCCGCAGGGATTTTGCGGCCCGTCGTCGAACACGAAATACCCCGCGCAGCTCATCGGCTGGTCGAAGGTCACCCGCAGGATCAACAGTCCGGGCCGCACAACGGCGCCATCCTTGGGATAGACGCCCACGATCTGCGGCGCGCGGCCGCGCGCGTCCTTCCTGGGCGGCACGCATTTGACGTGGGCGACGACGTCCAGTTCCGAAACCGTCGCCGGTTTGGGCGGCGAGACCACCACCAGCTCCGAGACCGACGCGCCGGTAGCCGCGCTCACCGCCGCGGCGGTCGCGGCTTCCGGCCTTCCGGCCGCCGGCGCCGCGGGCTGGGCGTCCGCGTGGGCGGAAAGACCTAGGGCGATCAACGGCGGCAGGATCGTCTTCATGCCAACTTCGAAGCCCGCTACGGCTCACGGCGGAGGGGGCGGCGCGAATCGACGCCGCGCCGCCCGTTTATGGATCAATTTCGCGCCTAAGGAAGATTATCGGAAATATACCTAGGCGGATGTCGGCTCACTGGCGGATGTCGGCTCACTTAGGCTTACGGAACTTGTACAGGAACTGGTCGGTCTTCCCGCGGATCGCCGGATTGAACACCATCTTGTCGTGCGCATCGTCCGGATTGGCCAGGACCTTGCTCTCGCCGTCGAACTTGAAGCCGGCTGCGGCCAGATCGGCCTTCACCCGCGCCGGATCGATCCGGTGCAGTGTTTCGGTGGCGCCGAGGTCGGACCCCGCGACGGCCACGTGGTCCAGGATCACGAAGACGCCGCCGGGCTTCAGCGCGGCGTAGACCGCCTTGTTGAACGCCGGCACGTCGGCCGGCCCCATGAACTTGTCGTAGAGGTCATGGTAGTTCTGGCGGATGAAAACCACGTCCAGGCCGCTGGGCAGCGCCATGGCGTTGACCGGCGGCGACGTCACCTCGACGTTGTGGTCCGCGACCTGGGCCGCGAGAGCCTGCATGCCCGTCAAGGCCGTCGGATGGGCCTTCACCACCTCGGCGACCTCGACCGCATAGACCTTGCCCTTGGGCCCCACGGCCATGCTCAGCGCGCGGGTGAAGCGGCCCGGCACGATGTCGGCGACCTTGTCGCCGGGCTTCACGCCCATGAACTTGATGACCTCCGGCCCCTTGAGAGACGGATCGCTGACCGCATCCGGCGGCGGGCCGGCCGCCGGCGCCTGAGCTATCGCCGGCGCGCCCGCCATCAGCGCCAGGCCCAGGGCGATCGCGGTCGCACGCAGGCCAGTCGCACGCAGGTAAGTCATGTCACCCTCCCATTTTCTGTTGGCGCCAAGCTGAACCCGATAGGCGTCGCGCACAATCCACGTTGCGCGGCGTCTCAGCCCAGGACGATTTCGCCCTCGGCGATCCGACACAGGGTCTCGACAAAGAATCCGGGCTCCAGGCTGGTCACGCGCGCCTCGAGGCTTTCCGGGGTGTCGCCCGGCTCCACGGGCACGCTCATTCGGGCGATGACCGGGCCTCGGTCATATTCCTCGTCGACGAGGTGGATGCAGACACCGCTTTCCAGGACCCCCGCAGCGATCACCGCCTCGTGGACGCGGCGGCCATACATCCCGTGCCCGCCGAACGCCGGCAGCGGCCCGGGATGGATGTTGAGGATGCGGCCGGCGTACCGCCCCAGGGTCCGGGGGCCTAGCTGGCGCAGGTAGCCCGACAGCACGATCAGCTCCACGCCGTGGTCGGCCATGGCCTGGGCCAGCCTGGCGTCGGCGGCGTCCGGGTCGGCCTGGGTGGCGATGCAGAGCGCCGGGATCCCCGCCTCCGCCGCGAACGCCAGCGCCGCGGCGCTGCGGTTGTTGCTCACCAGAAGCCGCGCCTGCGCCGCCAGTTCGCCGGCCTCGATCGCGCCCACGACGGCGCGGGCGCTGGAGCCGTTTCCGGACGCGAGGAAACCTATCTTAAGCGGCCGGAAAATCACGAGAATCCACCACTCAGTTGATGTTGAAACCGCAGGCCATCGAAGCCGGGCTCGACCCCCGCCGGCAACTCGCGCCTCAGGGTCTCGTAGTCCAGGTCGATGTGCAGGTTGGTGAGGATCGCCCGCCGGGGCTTCAGCCGCGCGATCCAGTCCAGGGCCCGCTGCAGGTGGGCGTGGGTCGGATGCGGCCGATAGCGCAGGGCATCGACGATCCAGACGTCGAGCCCGGCCAAGGCCTCGAACGCCGCCTCGTCCAGGTTCACCACATCGCTGGAATAGGCCACGTCCGCGAACCGGTAGCCCACGGACCGCACCCCGCCATGGTCCTGGTCGAACGTCGCGATCGGAATCGCCCCCGATGGTCCGTCAACGCTCCACGGCGCGCCGTGGGCCGGAATCCGGCGCCGCTCGCAGATCGCCGGATAGCCGCCCTCCGGCTCGAAGATGTAGCCGAAGCGCCGCATCATGGAGACCTCGGTGGCCGGGTCCATGTGGCAGGCGATCTTGGCCCGCTGGCGGATGAAGAAGGCCCGCACGTCGTCGATGCCGTGCACCTGGTCGGCGTGGTCGTGGGTGAGGAGGATGCCGTCCAGCCGCTTGGCGCCCGCTTGCGCCGTCTGCAGCCGCAGGTCAGGCGAGGTGTCGACGATCGCCGTGGTCTCGGCCTCGGGCCCCTGCCCCATCCGCCGGACGAGGAGGGAACAGCGCGAGCGCGCGTTCTTCGGGTTCGTGGGGTCGCAGGCGCCCCAGTCGCCGTCGGCCCGCGGCACGCCGCCGGAGGAACCGCAGCCCAGGAGGGTGAACTCGAGCGTCCCACTCATGCCCTGGGGATCCGGTCGAACAGGGCGAAGAAGGCCTCCTCGGTCCGGGCCTCGGCTTCGTCGAGGGACCAGCCGCGCACCTCGGCGAGCTTGGCCAGGACGTGCGGCAGGAAGGCCGGCTCGTTGCGCCGCCCGCGATAGGGCGCGGGCGCGAGATACGGGCAGTCGGTCTCGACGATGATGCGGTCGGCGGGCATGTCGCGGATCACCGCCCGTACCTCCTCCGCGGCCTTGAAGGTGGCGATCCCGGAGACCGAGAACCAGGCCCCCAGCGCCGCGGCCCGCGCCGCCAGCTCGGGGCCCGAGGTGTAGCAATGCATCAGCAGGCGGAACGGGCCCTTGGCGTATTCGTCCTCGAGGATGTCGCCCATGGCCGCGTCCGCCACGCGGGTGTGCACCACCAGCGGCAGGCCGGTCTCGCGCGCCGCCGCCGCGTGGGCGCGGAACACCCTCGCCTGGATGTCGCGAGGGCTGAGGTCGTAGTGGAAATCCAGGCCGCATTCGCCGATGCCCACCACCCGGGGATCGGCGGCGATGGCGATAAGGGTCTCCGCGGCCAGGTCCGGGTCTTCCTTGGCCTCGTGCGGGTGCGTGCCGACGGTGGCCCAGATGTCCGGGTGCTCTGCGACCCGGCGCACCTTCTCGTAGTTCGAGACCCTGTCGCAGATGTTGACCATCAGCCGCACGCCAGCGGCCAGCGCGCGGGCGATCACCGCCTCGCGGTCTTCATCGAACTGCGGCGCGTGCAGGTTGACGTGGCTGTCGATCAGCATGGGCCCGTCTAGGCTGCGCGGGCGGCCTGACGCAACTCCCCGAGCGCGGTGAACAGGGCGTCGGCCCGATCGAGGTTCACCGCCTCCACGTCGCGGCTCAGGCGTTGCAGGGTCTCCCAGGCGCGGGCCCAGGCGTCGAGGCCGCCGATCCCCTGCGAGGCCCGCTCGGCGGCGAAGCCGTGCACCCGCTCGCCCAGGCGGTCGAACAGCAGGTCGAACTGCGCCTGGCCCTCGCCGCCCCGGAACCGGTCGGCCAGCGAAAGCGCAAAGGCCTCGTCCACCCGCGGCAGGCCCTCGAACAGGGCGCGCGCGGCGTCGTCCATGGCGATGGCCCCCTGCCCCGCCAGCACCCAGGCGCGGCCCGGCGCGCCGCCCGCCATGCGCGCCAGGCGCAAGGCGTCCTCAGCGCTGACGTCCTCGCGCTCGCGCACGAAGGCCGCGGCCGCCTCGAGCGGCAGGGGCTGGAACGCCAGCCGGCGGCAGCGGGAGCGGATGGTCGGCAGCAGCCGGCCGGGCGAATGGCTGACCATGAGCAGCACCCCGTGCGGCGGCGGTTCCTCCAGGGTCTTCAGGATGGCGTTGGCGGCGTTGACGTTCAGGTCGTCGATCGCATCGATGATCGCCACCCGGTGCGGTGCGCTCGCCGGGGACTTGGAGAAAAACTCCGACAGGCCCCGAGCCTCGTCGACGGGGATCACCTTGCGCAGTTTGCCGGTCTCGTCGGCGCGCTCGAGCACGAAGAGGTCGGGGTGCGAATGGGCGATGACCTGGCGGCTGACGGGATGGTCCGGGCTGGCGCCCAGGACGCCGTAGGCCGGCTCTGCGGGCGCGCCCAGCAGCCGCCGCGCGGCGCGGTAGGCGAAGGTCGCCTTGCCCACGCCCTCCGCGCCGGTGAGCAGCCAGGCGTGGTGCAGCCGCCCCCGCGCGCGGCTGGCCTCGAACGCCTCTTCGGCGGCTTCATGGCCCTGGAGATCGAAAACCTCCCGCGGCGGCCGGATCTCAGCCATGGACCGCGAGCCGGTCGTTCACCGCCGCCCAGACGCGGGCCTCCACCTCGTCCACGGAACCCGCGGCGTCGACGACGGCGCAGCGGTCCGGCTCGGCCCGGGCGATGGCCAGGAAGCCTTCGCGCAGCCGCTCGTGGAAGGCCTGGCCCTTGGACTCAAAGCGCATCTCCGCCCCGGCGCGCGCATGGGCCCGCTCCAGCCCGACCTCGACCGGCAGGTCGAAGATCAAGGTCAGGTCGGGCCGGGTCCCTTCCAGGATATGGGTCTCCAGCGCCGAGATCAGTTCCGGCGCCGTGCCGCCGGCGGCCCCCTGATAGGCGCGGGTGGAATCGGCGAAGCGGTCACAGACCACCCATGCGCCGCGCGCCAGCGCCGGGCGGATCACCCGCTCCACGTGGTCGCGCCGCGCGGCGTACATCAAAAGGGTCTCGGTGACCGGGCTCCAGCGGTCGGCGGCGCCCTTCAGCACCAGTTCACGGATCGCCTCGGCGCCAGGCGAGCCGCCGGGCTCGCGGGTCGCCACCACCTCGCGCCCGCCTCCGGGCTGCGAAGGGTCCTCAAGGCGCGCGACCAGGCGTTTGAGCTGGGTGGATTTCCCCGCCCCCTCGCCGCCTTCGAAGGTGATGAACCTGCCCTTGGACACCGGCCCAAAATGGCCGGTTCGGCGTATAAGTCTAGGGCCGCAGGACGCGGGCGTCGGCGAAGCCGATCCCGGCCACCTTGTCGCGCAGGGCATAGGCCTCGGCCTCATCCGCCGGGCCGGGCAAGGTCACGCGGTAGAGCGTCTGGCCGGCGCGTTCGATGGGCTCGATCCTCGCCGTCCCTGCGGCGGCCAACTGGGCCACGGCCTTGCGGGCGTTGTCCTGGTCGCCGAACGCCCCGGCCTGGATGCGGAAGGCGCCGGCGGGCGAGACGTCATGGAAGCCGTCGCCCTGGAACGCCGCCGCGGATTCGGGCGCCGCTGCGCCTGCCGCGTCGCTTCGGGCGGAGGGCAAGGGCGCGAGTTCGGCCACCGAGACCGCCTCGGCAGGCTTGACCAGCGGCCTGGGCGCGGGCGGATCCTGCGCCGCGTCCGCGAAGATGTCCTCGTCGGCGGGCCGGCGGCCGCCGGCGGCGGTTGGCGCCTGGGCCGTCCGAGCGTAGCGCACGCCGGCGTCGGGACCGGCCAGGGGCGCAGGGCCCACATAGCGCACCCGCACATGGGCCGTGCCTGCCCGGTCGTAGCCCAGCTGGCGGGCCGCGGCGTGGCTGAGGTCGATGATCCGCCCGCCGACGAAGGGCCCGCGGTCGTTGACCCGCACGGTCATCTTGCGGCCGTTGTCGAGGTTGGTGACCTCCACCATCGAGGGTAGCGGCAGGGTGGTGTGCGCCGCCGAGAACGCGTTCATGTCGAAGATCTCGCCGTCGGCGGTGGCCTTGAGCTGGAAGGCGTCGCCGTACCACGAGGCGATGCCGGTCTCGTTGTAGTGCGGCTGGTCGTGGGGCACGTACCAGATGCCGCCAACCTGATAAGGCGCATTGGTGCCGGTCTTGCCGTTCGTGGGCGGGCGCGCCGCCGAGCCCTGCGCGCCCTCGCGCACGGCGTACTTCGGCGTGAGGGTGGCGCAGGCCGCCAGCGAGGCGCCGGCCATCAAGACCACGGCCCACCGGCCCAACCGAACCACCTGCCCGCGATCCATGGCGAATCCCCGCTGCTTGCCCCGCGCGCGACCCAGGGTGCGGGCCTAAGCTTTCGCCAGGGTTAACAGAGCCTTGCCACGACGGCGCTCGCCGCGGTTGCCGATGGCCGCGGTCATCGCTACCGATGGCGGGCGGACTTTTGGGGGCGACATATGCGTGGGCTGACAGGGTTTCTGGCGCTGGGCGCGATGGCGGCGACGATTTGCGCCACGCCTGCCCTCGCCGCCAAACATTCGGCCGGGGCGGCGCCCACGCCGTGCATCGACGCCACCACAGCCTGCACGGAATGGGTTCCGCTAGGCAAGGCGGGCGGCCGTTCGCTGATCTACCGCAGCCTGCCGCTGACCAGGCCGAACCCGCATGTGCGGCGCGCCCTGATCATGGTCCACGGGACCCTGCGAAACGCCGACCACTATTTCACCACCGCCACCGGCGCGGCGTTCCTGGCCAGGACGCTGGACGACACCATCGTTATCTCGCCGGCGTTCCATTCCGCCGAGGGCGGCTGCAAGGACGTCCTGGCGCCGAAGGAGATCAGTTGGAGCTGCGGCGGGGATAGCTGGCGTTCCGGCGGCGTGGCGGCCAGCGATACGGACCTGACCTCCTTCGAGTTCGTCGACGAGATCCTGCGCCGCCTTGCGGACAAGAAGGTGTTCCCGAACCTGAAGGGCATCGTCGTCGCCGGCCACTCCGCCGGCGGCCAGTTCGTGGCGCGCTACGAGATGGTCAACCGGGTGCACGAGAGCCTCGGCGTGCCCGTGACCTATGTGGTGGCGAACCCGTCGAGCTACGCCTGGCCGGACGCCACGCGCCCCCTGGCCGAGGGCGACGCCGCCCCGGCCGCCGCCGTCAAGGGCTGGGAGAGCGAGACGGTCCACACCGCCTTCGCCTACGGGCCCTTCGACGCGGCCAAGGCGCCGACCTACGACCGCTGGCCCTTCGGTCTCGAACAGCTCAGCGGCTATGCGGCCAGGGAAACGCCCGACCAGTTGCGCGCCCAGCTCGTGGGCCGTCCGACGACCTACCTGTTCAGCCAGGTCGACACCTTGCCGCTGGGCGGTTTCGACGGCTCCGCCAACGCCATGGCCCAGGGCGCCACGCGACGCGCCCGCGGCGAGGCCTTCGTGAAGTACCTGGCCGAACACCTTGGCGGGAAACCGAAAACCCTGATCGTCCCGGAATGCGGCCACAACGACCGCTGCGTCTACACGACCGACGAGGTGCTGCAGGTGATCTTCCCGCCCCTCTAGCCCACCGAGGCTTGCCAAGCCGCGTAAAGACGCCCGAAGTGGCGGCCGAGATCCGCGCCAGACGGACCGGAGGAGGCCTTTCCCATGCGCTTCGGCATCTTCTACGAGCACCAGCTCCCCAAGCCGTGGAACGAGGGCGACGAAGCGCGGCTGTTCCACCAGGCGCTTGAGCAGGTCGTGCTCGCCGACCGGCTGGGCTACGACTACGCCTGGGAGGTGGAGCACCACTTCCTGGAGGAATACTCCCATTCCTCCGCGCCGGAGGTGTTCCTGGCCGCCTGCGCGGCGCTCACCAGGACCATCCGCGTCGGCCACGGCATCCGCCAGGTGATCCCCAACTACAACCATCCGGCCCGCACCGCGGAGGGCCTGGCGACCCTCGACATCGTCTCGGGCGGCCGCCTCGATTTCGGCATCGGCGAAGGTGCGACGCGCCTCGAACTCGGCGGCTTCGCCATCCCGGCCAAGGAAAAGCGCGCCCTTGCGCTGGAGGCCGCCGAGCAGATCGCCAATATGATGGTGATGAACCCCTACCCCGGCTTCCAGGGCCAGGGCTTCTCTTTCCCCTGCCGCAACGTGGTGCCCAAGCCGGTCCAGAAGCCGCATCCGCCCATGTGGATGGCCTGCACCAACCGCGACACGATCAAGGTCGCCGCCTCCATCGGCGTCGGCGCGCTCGCCTTCTCCTTCGTCGATCCCGACGAGGCGCGGAACTGGGCCGAAATCTACTACGGCATCATCAGGTCCGAGGACTGCGTCCCCATCGGCCACGCGGTGAACGCCAACCTGGCCATGGTCTCCAACTTCTCCGTCCACCCCGACCGGGGCGAGGCGATCCGCCGGGGCCAGGAGGGGTTCGAGTTCTTCAGCTATGCGGTGAACGCCCTGGTGGCCCACGACGCGGTCCCCGGCCGCTCCACCCTGTTCGAGGACTTCCAGAAATCCCGCGCCCGCAGCGACGAGGAGATCATCGCCGCCAGCAAGGCCGCCGCGCGCAACGCCAATGGGATCGGAACCCCGGACGACATCCGCGACCACGTCCGCGCCTTCCGCGATGCAGGCGTCGACCAGGTGATCTTCCTGCAGCAGGCCGGCCGCAACAAGCACGAGCACATCTGCCAGTCCCTGGAGCTGTTCGCCGCCGAGGTGATGCCGGAGTTCAAGGCCGAGGTCGCCGCCCGCGAGGCCAAGAAGGCCGCCGAACTCGCGCCCTTCATCGAGGCCGCCATGGCCCGCAAACGCTGGATGCAGCCGCTGGCCGACGCCGACATCCCGGTGGTCCCAGCGTCGCGCGCCAAGGCGCAGATCAATGAAGCTGCGGCCTCGCCCCCTTCGCCGGCCGAGGTGATCCGCGCGGCGCGCGACGGCAGGTGATCATCGTCAACGCCGCAACTCGGTCCCGGCCAGATGGAGAATCCAAGCTAAGCCGCCCTCAGGGTCGCGTAGGGTGGCGGACGGGGTGGGATTCGAACCCACGGTGGGCTTTCACCCACGGCGGTTTTCAAGACCGCTGCCTTAAACCACTCGGCCACCCGTCCGGAGGGCGGGTTCTAGCAGGCGCATGGGGCCCGCTCCACCCACCGCGAGCTGGGCGGGAAAAGCCGCCGGGAAAACCGCCGCAAAGGCGCCGAGGTGGCTTGGCGGCCGGAGAAATCAGCGGCCCGGCGCGTCGCCATAGTCCGCGTAGCTCTTTTCCTCGATGAGGTCCGAGCCCAGCGCCAGGTTGATCTCGCGCTTGATCGCTGCGCGCGCATCGTTGCGGTGGTAGACGGAGCGCGCCAGGTCGATGAAGGTCGGGCCGAAGTCGCCGCTGCGCTCCTGCTCGCGGATCGCGTCCTCGATCTCCCACAGGGCCTCGTTCAGCTCGCCCAGCGCCCGCCTCCAGCCGGCCATGCGCGGGTCGCCTAACGCCGGGGCCGCGGCCGCTTCCAGCGCGGCCAGCTCGCGCCGGACGTTGGCCAGGGCTTCAGCCTTGGCCAGCCGGCGGCTCTTGATCTCCAGGATCGAGATCTTGTCGATCAGCTCGCCCCAGGAGACGGGCGCGTCAGGCATGAAAGCCTCCTTTCAGCGCCGCCTCGATGTCTCCGAACACGCCTGCCCAGTCGCCGGGCGCGGCCTGCCGGAACAGCCGCACGGTCGGATACCAGGGGCTGTCCGCCCCCTCGGTTCCCCAGCGCCAGTCGGGGGCGAAGGGCAACGGGACCCAGGTCGGCGCCCCGAGCGCCCCGGCCAGGTGGGCCACGGCGGTGTCGGCGCTGATCACCAGGTCGCAGGCGGCGATGGCCGCGGCCGTGTCGAGAAAGGCGTCCGGACCCGCGTCGAAGTCCTCGCCGAGGGTCTCCACCGCCATGCCTGGCGGCAGGCCGCCGAGCTGGTCCAGCCCGTCGTGCTTCTGAAGGCTGATGAGGCGTACGCCCGGCGCGCCGGCCACGCCCGCGAGCGCCGCGAGCGGAAACGAGCGCTGCATCGCCGCGGCATAGGGCAAGGTGCTGCCTTGCCAGCAGACGCCGATCCGCAGGCCCGCCGTGCCGATCCTGGCCTTCCAGCGCGCGATCCGCTCCGGTTCGGCGCTCAGGTACGGGACCTGCGCTGGCACGTTGTCGCGCCTGGCGCCGAACGCGAGCGGCAGGCTCATCATCGCACAGCTCAGATCATAGGCCGGCGGCGCATCGTCCGGCGCCGCCAGCCGGATCGTGGGACTGAGCGTCCGCAGCAGGCGATGCAGGACCGGCGGCGCGGCCAGGATCACCCGCGCGCCGCGAGCCTCCGCCATCCGGGCGTAGCGGCTGAACTGGATGACGTCGCCGAGGTAGAGCTCCGGGTAGATGAACAGGGTCTTGCCTTGAAGAGCCTCGGCCCCGGTCCACTCCGGCCCCGGGAAGGCGCGGTTCTCCGCGAAGTCCGGGCACTTTCGCCGCCATTCATATTCCTCGAACCCGCCCGGGTAGTCGCCGGCCAGCAGGCGGCAGACCGCGCGGTTGTGGTGGGCGACGGCGAAATCGGGCCGCGCGGCGAGGGCGTGGCCATAGCTCTCGATCGCCTCGCCGACCCGGCCCAGGGCCCGCAGCGCGGCGCCGCGATTGTACCAGATCGTCGGATTGCCCGGCTCCAGGGCGAGCGCCGCCTCGTAGCTCGCCACCGCCGCGTCGTGGCGCCCAAGATCCTTCAGCGCATTGCCGCGATCGATGTAGGCGCTGGCGTGCTTTGGCCAGAGCGCGATGGTCCGGTCGAAAGCGGCGACGGCCTCTTCCAGCCGCCCGAGCCCCTGCAGCGCGGTGGCGCGGCCATAGTGGGCCTGGGCGATGTCCGGCTTGATGGAAAGGGCGCGGTCGAGGTCCTCGAGCGCCGCCGGCGCCCGGCCCACGGCGCTCAGCGCCAGGGCGCGATTGACCAGCATCACGGCGTCGCCGGGGCGCGCCTGCAGCGCCTCGCCGATCAGCTCGACGGCGCGTTGCGACTGGCCCTGCTGATGCAGTGCGAGCCCCAGCAGGTGAAGCGCGTCGGGGTTGCGCGGATCGCGCCTCAGGACCTCTTCGTAGATGATCGCGGCGTTGCGCGCGTCGCCGCGCCTGTGCACGCCCAGCGCCACCTGCAACATCCCGGCCGCTTCCTCGGTGGCCGACGCCTCCTCAGCGCTCGAAGGACCGATCGCCAAGGGCCGTTCTCCATGCCGCGCGCCAGGATCCCGCACCGCGCGGACCGCGCGTCGGGTTGAACGCCAAAAGGGCGCCCCTGACAAGGTTGGCGGTGGAAGCGGGGGCCCGGCCTATGCGGCGGCGAAAGCCCCGCGGGCGCGGCGGCGGCGCAACAGGGCGCCCAGGCCGCCGACGCCGATCGACATCAGCGCCCAGGAGGCCGGCTCCGGCACGCCTTGCTGGACGGTCGTGGCCGTCGTGGTGATCTTGGTGATCAGGAAGTTCTCGCCGCCCTGCGGGGCGGTCTCGACGAAGTCGAAGAAGCGATAGGCGCCGAGCCCCGGCAGCACCTGGTTCACCGCCTCGTTCGTGCCGGTGGCGAGCTGGACCGCGCCGACCAGGCTGCCGGCGGTGTTGGCGCCGTAGACCGTCCAGGCTTCCCCGCCGGTGACGCTGTTGGTGCCGAAGGTGGTCGAACCGGCCAGGACGTGGCCGACGAAGTCGCTCAGGTCGAGTTGAACGAAGCCGCTGTGATAGTGGATCTCGTGATCGCCGGTCGGGTCGTTGTTGAGGCCCAGGCCGTTCTCGTCGCCGCCGCCGTGCTTGCCGTAGAGGTCGGTCGCCGCGCCGGACCAATTGAAGCCCGAGGCGTAGATCGACAGGCCGCCCACCGTGTAGGTTTCGGTGGGACCGACGTCGTTCTGGTGAGGCGCCAGGGAGAAATCGAAGACCAAGGTCGTCGCATTGGCTCCCGTGGCCACCGCCATCGCCGCGCACGCCAGAAGCAAGGTCTTCATCGTCTCAGCCCCAAAAATCCCAAGGCGATATTAGTTAAGGTCAAGGCGTTCAGGAAGCGGCTTCCCCTCACAAGCGAAGATGCGATCCCTCTCGCATTTCGCGGTTCGACTTTCCCTACGGCAGGCGCCTAGGATCAGGCAAAAGCCCTGGGAGGGGACGATGCACGACCTGGTGATCCGCGGCGGCACGGTGGTCGACGGCGCGGGCGGACCGCGCCGCCTCGCCGACGTGGCGATCGACGGCGGCCTGATCAGCAAGGTGGGCGAGGTCCCGGCCGCGGGACGCCGCGAGATTGACGCCAGGGGCCTGCTGGTCACCCCCGGCTGGGTCGACATCCACACACACTACGACGGCCAGGTGACCTGGGATCCCTATCTGTCGCCATCCTGCTGGCATGGGGTGACGACCGTGGTGATGGGCAATTGCGGCGTCGGCTTCGCCCCTGCCCGCCCCGACCGCCACGACTGGCTGATCGGCCTGATGGAGTCGGTCGAGGATATTCCCGGCTCGGCCCTGGCCGAGGGCATCAAGTGGGAATGGGAGACCTTCCCCGAGTACCTCGACAGCCTCGACCGCAAGGCCTTCGTCCTCGACGTCGCCGCCCAGGCGCCGCACGGCTCGATCCGCGCCTATGTGATGGGCGAGCGCGGCGCGCGCAACGAGGAGGCCACCGCGGCCGACATCGCCGAGATGGCGCGCATCACCCGCGAGGCCCTCGAGGCTGGCGCACTCGGCTTTTCCACCTCCCGCACCCAGTTGCACCGGGCCAAGGACGGCGAGCCGGTGCCCGGCACCTTCGCCGGCGCCGAGGAGATGGTCGGCATCGGCCGGGCGATCGGCGCCGCCGGGCACGGGGTCTTCGAGATCGCCTCGGACATGATGATCCCGGAGGACGAGTTCGCCTGGATGAAACAGTTCGCCGCCGCCTCCGGCCTGCCGGTCACCTTCGGCATGCTGCAGTCGCCGATGCAGCCGGAGAAGTGGCGCGACCTCCTCAAGCTCACCGAGGACGCCCGGGCCGAGGGCGCGATGATCACCGCCCAGATCGCCTGCCGCCCGACCGGCATGGTGCTGGGCTGGCAATCGACCGTGCACCCCTTCGTCCAGAAGAGCGCCTACCGCGCCATCGCCGCCCTGCCCTTCGCCGAGCGCCTGGCGCGCCTGAAGGACCCCGCGGTCCGCGAGGCGATCCTCAGCGAAGACGTCCCGCCGCCGCCCGGCATCGGCGCGCTCTTGACCCACGCCTTTGGCAACATGTTCCGGCTGGAGCGCGACGGCGTGCTCGACTACGAGCCGCGCGCCGAGGATTCCATCGCCGCCGAGGCCGCCCGCGCCGGCGTCGATCCGCAGGCGGTCGTCTACGACATGCTGATGGAGAACGACGGGCGCGGGTACATCTACCTGCCGCTGCTCAACTATTCGAAGTTCAACTTCGACCACATCGCCGAGATGATGAACCACCCGGCGACCATCCTGTCGCTGTCGGACGGCGGCGCGCACTGCGGGGTGATCTGCGACGCCAGCTTCCCGACCTACATGCTGACCTACTGGGTCCGCGACCGCGAGCGCGGCGAGCGCCTGCCGCTGGAGAAGGCGGTGGCCATGCAGACCCGCGACACCGCCCGGCTCTACGGGATGCATGACCGCGGCGTCCTGGCGCCCGGCCTCAAGGCCGACGTCAATGTCATCGACTTCGAGCGCTTGAGGATCCTCGCCCCGGAGATGATCTTCGACCTGCCGGCCGAGGGCCGCCGCCTGGTGCAGCGCGCCGAGGGCTATCGCGCCACGATCGTCTCCGGCGTCGTCACCTTCGAAAACGGCGAGGCCACCGGCGATCTTCCGGGCCGGCTCGTGCGGGGTCCCCAGGCCGCGCCGGCGCTGCTGGCCGCCGAATAGGGGGATTGGCGGCGGCGCCAGGACTTGTCGGCTTGAGGCCCGCCCGGTTCCGGCCGCCTGAGGTAAAAAAAATCGGCGGAAACCATACCGCCCGGCGATTCGGCTCCCCAGATGGTGGCTCCCCCACCAGCTTAGTGAGCTTACCATGTCCACCAACCTTTCAGCCGCAGCCTCGGGATCTTTCCGGGTCGGCGGCGACGTCAGCATCAACCGCCTTGGCTTCGGCGCCATGCGCATCACAGGGGCGGGCATCTGGGGTGAGCCCGCGGACAGGGCCGAGGCGATCAGGGTCCTGAAGCGCCTGCCGGACATCGGCGTCAATTTCATCGACACCGCCGACAGCTACGGCCCCTTCGTGAGCGAAGACCTGATCGCCGAGGCGCTGGCGCCCTACAAGGGCATGCTGATCGCCACCAAGGGCGGCCTGACCCGCCACGGACCGGACATCTGGGCGCCGGTCGGCCGGCCGGAATACCTGCGGCAATGCGTGCTGATGAGCCTGCGCCGCCTGAAGGTCGAACAGATCGGGCTTTGGCAGTTGCACCGCATCGACCCGAAGACGCCGCGCGAGGAGCAGTTCGGCGTGATCGCCGACATGCTGAAGGAGGGCCTGATCGCCCACGCCGGCCTGAGCCAGGTGAGCGTCGAAGAGATCGAGGCCGCCGCCAAGGTGTTCCCGGTGGCCACCGTGCAGAACCTCTACAACCTCGCCGACCGGTCCAGCGAAGACGTGCTCGACCACTGCGAGGCCAAGGGCATCGGCTTCATCCCGTGGTACCCGCTGGCGGCCGGCGACCTGGCGCGGCCCGGCACGGCGCTCGACGCGATCGTCCGCAAAACCGGCGCGACCCCGAGCCAAGTGGCCCTGGCCTGGGTCCTGAAGCGCAGCCCGGTCATGCTGCCGATCCCCGGCACCAGCAAGGTCGCACACCTGGAGGACAACGTCCGGGCCGCCGCCATCGAACTGTCGGCGGAAGACTTCGCGGCCCTGGACACCCAGGCGAAGAAGGCGGCCTAAACCGGCTCCAACGCTTCGTGCGGCGCGGCGGGCAGTTGGACGGCGACGACGTCTCCCGCCCTCACCTGTCCGCCCGCCAGCACGACGCTCATCACGCCCGCCTTGCGGATCAGGTCGCCGTTCGCGGCCTTTTCCAGGCAGGCGGCCATCAGGCCCTGCTGCAGTTGGTCGAGCTGGTAGCAGGGGTTCCGCAGGCCGGTGACCTGCACCGCGGCCTCGTCTCCGAGCCGCAGGATCGCGCCCTTCGGCAGCTTCAGCAGATCGATCCCACGGATGGTGACGTTCTCGCCCATCAGGCCGGGCGTGACCGGAAACCCCTTGGCGGCGAGCTCCTCGAACAGCTCGGCGTGCAGCAGGTGGACCTGGCGGATGTTCGGCTGCGTCGGATCGCGGCGCCAGCGGCTGCGGTGTTTCACCGTGGCGCCGCAGTGCGCGTCGCCCTCGACCCCTTCGCCGGCGAGCAGCCGAATGACCGGGCGGTTCGTCTTGTTGACGCCGTGCTTCGCCTTGGCGCTGACGGCGACGACCTCGGCGGTCAATAGACCACCACACTGCGGATGCTCTCGCCCGAGTGCATCAGGTCGAAGGCCTCGTTGATCCGCTCCAAGGGCATGGTGTGGGTGATCATCGGGTCGATCTCGATCTTGCCGTCCATGTACCACTCGACGATCTTCGGCACGTCCGTGCGGCCGCGCGCCCCGCCGAAGGCCGAGCCCTTCCACACCCGGCCGGTGACGAGCTGGAACGGCCGTGTGGAGATCTCCTTGCCAGCCTCGGCGACCCCGATGACCACGCTCTCGCCCCAGCCGCGGTGACAGGCCTCCAGCGCCTGGCGCATGACGGCGGTGTTGCCCGTGCAGTCGAAGGTATAGTCGGCGCCGCCGTCGGTGAGTTGGACCAGGTGGGCGACGAGGTCCCCCTCGACGGTTTTCGGGTTGACGAAGTGGGTCATGCCGAACCGGCGGCCCCACTCTTCCCGCGCCGGATTGATGTCGACCCCGACGATCATACCCGCGCCGACCATCTTGGCGCCCTGGATGACGTTGAGCCCAATTCCGCCCAGGCCAAAGACCACGACGTTGGCGCCCGGCTCCACGCCGGCCGTGTTGACCACCGCGCCGACGCCGGTGGTGACGCCGCAGCCGATGTAGCAGGCCTTGTCGAAGGGGGCGTCGTCGCGGATTTTCGCCACTGCGATCTCCGGCAGGACCGTGTAGTTCGAGAACGTCGAGCAGCCCATGTAGTGGAAGACCGTCTGGCCCTTGTAGGAGAACCGGCTGGTCCCGTCGGGCATCAGCCCCTTGCCCTGGGTCGCGCGGATCGCCGTGCAGAGGTTGGTCTTGCGGCTGAGGCAGCTTTTGCACTGCCGGCACTCGGGCGTGTAGAGCGGGATCACGTGGTCGCCCGGCTTCACGCTCGTGACGCCCGGCCCCACCTCGACCACCACGCCCGCGCCCTCATGGCCCAGCACCGAGGGGAACAGGCCCTCCGAATCCAGGCCGTCCAGGGTGTAGGCGTCGGTGTGGCAGATCCCCGTCGCCTTGATCTCCACCAGCACCTCGCCGGCTCGGGGCCCGTCGAGGTCGAGCTCGACGATTTCCAGCGGCCGCTTGGCCTCGAATGCGACGGCGGCGCGGGTCTTCATGGGCGTCCTCATGGGCTGAAATGCGGGCGCGACCATTCCCCAGGCGCGGCCGATTGTGAAGCGCCGAAGCACGCCATATCACGCTTGCGCAACGCCGGGGCGGCATCGGCGTTACGCCAACATGAGCGAGCCCCTCGAACTCTCCGCCCCCGAACGCGACGTCCTGCTGGCGGCGCTGCACGAGCCCTTGTTCGACCGCGACCCGATGGTGATGGGCCTGTGCCTTCGCCTCTGCGGCCGCCATCTGATGCAGAGGGCCGGCGGAGCTGCGATCGCTAACGGCTGGCGTGGCTCGCCGTACGCCTTCGTGCTGAGCCGCGAGGGGTGGAACCTGGTCAAGAGCGGGAGGCTTCGTGCGCCGATCCGCCGCGCGGGTTGAGGGGAGCCCTTCCATGACCGCTGGCCGCCTCACGATCCTCGCCTCCGTCGCGGCCCTCGCCGCGGTCGGCCTCTCGCTCGCCGGCTGCGGCAAGAAGGACGGCGCCACGACCACGACGACGACCATGAGCATGACCTCGCAGGCCGGCGCCAACACGGGCCAAGGGCCGGCCGATCCGAACGCGACGGCGGCCATCGGTGGGAGCACAGCCGCGGGCGGCGCCGTGAGCGGCGGCTCCAATGGGCCCGCCGCCGACCTCGCCCAGAGCGCGGCCGTCTCCCCGCCCGCCAACTTCAACGGAACCCTGCCCACGAGCGGCGGCGTGGGACCGGCCGGCGGCGCCGGGGCCGCCGCGGCGATCAACGCCTCGGCCGCCGGCGTGGCGGCCAGCTCGACGACGGGCGGGCGCGCCGCAGCGCCGGGCGCGGCCTCGGCTGGCGCCGGGACGCCGGGCGCCGCCGGTTCCAGCCGGGCCGTGGCCCCGGTCGGCGGGTCCCTGGGTCCGAACGGCGCGCAGGGCTCTCCCGGACCGACGGCCGCGGCGGCCTCGCCTGCGCCGGCCGCGGCGCATTCCGCCTCGGCCGCCGCGCCGGGCGCCGCCGGCCCCCACTAGGCTCCCCACGCGCGCCGTTGTATGCGGCGCCATGGCGAGCCCCGACACTTCGGACGAGATCGTCGTCGACGCCCGCGGCCACCGCTGCCCGGTCCCGACCCTGCGCCTCAGGAGGGCTCTGGAGGCCGCGCCGCCGGGCGCCCGGGTGCGCCTGCTGGCGGACGATCCGATGGCGCGGATCGACGTGCCTCATTTCGCCGCCGAGGTGGGCGCGGCGATCCTTGGCCGTGACGAGGCCGATGGCGGGTTCAGCTTCCTGGTGGCGAAGCCCTAGGCGCAGTGTGGGCGTCGATCGACAGCTCGACCTCGGTCGCCAACGCGCCGCCGAAGAAGATCGCGTTCACGTTCCACGACAGCCAGATCAGGAAGACCACGACCGTCGCGATCGAGCCATAGGTCGCGCCGAGCTGCGAGATCGCTTGCACATAGAAGGCGATGGCCCAGGACGCGAAAAGGCAGAGCACCGCGGCGCTGAACCCGCCGATCAGCGAGGCGCGCCACCTGACCGGGCGCCGCGACATGGCCCATCGGTAGATCAGCGCCATGCCCAGCGTCAGGCCGGCGCTGGCCCAGGTCCATTCGCTGAACAGCCAGGGCACGCCCCGGAAGGGCCTCAGGTCGAAGGCCGAGCCCATCACCCGCAGCCCCAGGAAGATGGCCGACATCAGGCTCAGGACCGCGAAAGCGGCGATCAGCACCGCCAAGGCCAGCAGGTTGAACCCCACGAAGCCGCGCGGCTCATCCTCGTCGTGGATGAAGGACAGGCCCGCCAGCATCGCCTTGAACCCCCGATGCGAGGCGTAGAGCCCGACCACCAGGGCGAACACGCCCTGGGCCGACATGGCCACATGCGGCGCGTGGGCCAGACGCACCAGTTCCTGCTGGACGATGTCGCGCGCGCCCTCCGGGATGATCAGGGCCAGGACCTCGCCCTCGCGAGCCGCCTGCTGCGGGCTGGAGAGCAGGCTGTAGAGGGTCACCAGAATCGCCAGGGCGGGGAAGATCGCCAGCAGGCTGAAGAACGAGACGCCGCCCGTGTAGAGCATCACGTCGCGGCCCCAGAGCCGCGTAAGCGCTCGGCCGATCGTCAACAGGGTCACGTGGGCCCAGAAGAACGGATTCCACTGAATGGCCCGCAGCCGGGAGATGAACGGAAGGGCCGCCATGACGGGCGAAGGTGCTGAGGAACGGCGGCCTTCGCAAGGCGTCGCTCAACAATTCCGCTCGACCTGTCGGCCCAGGCGCGATTGGTTCGTCGTTACGGGCAGTCGCCGGGCGCACCGCCGGGCGGACGCAACGGGAGCGAGAGCGATGCGGGTGATGGTGATCGTGAAGGCCAACCAGGACTCGGAAGCCGGCGCCTTGCCGACGCCCGAGTACATCGAGGCCATGGGCGCGTTCAACAACGAGCTGATCGCGGCGGGCGTCATGCTCGACGGCGGCGGCCTGCAACCCAGCGCCAAGGGCGCGCGGGTCCGGTTGCAGAATCGCAAGGCGATGGTCACCGACGGCCCGTTCGCCGAGACCAAGGAACTGATCGGCGGCTACTGGATCTGGCAGGTGAAGTCGCTGCAGGACGCCATCGACTGGGCCAAGAAGGCGCCGACGGAGGGCGACCGGCCCTTCGACCTCGAGATCCGCCCCTACTACGAGCCGGAGGATTTCGCCGAGGTCGCCACGCCCGAGCTCATCGCCGAGGAGCAGGAATGGCGCGAAAGGCAGGCCCGGAAAGCCCCCAAGGCGACCGCCTGACGGCCCCAAATGGAAACGGCGCGCCACCTTTGCAGGTGACGCGCCGCCGATGGGCGTGTCGTTCCATCAGGCTGCCCGACGCTTCGAGGGACGGGAGAGCGCGGCGAACAACCTGGGGCCACGATGCGACTTCCCGGCTGAACCCAAGCTGAACGCGCGCGTCAGGAAACCGTATCTTTCGCCAGTGTGTCCGCCGCGTCGAGGGCGTCGATCTCGGCGGCGCTGAGCCCCCAGTCGAGCAGGGCCTCGCGGTCGTGGGCGCCGATGGCGGGCGGCGGACCCTGGATCTTTCCCGGCGTCGCCGAGAAGCGCGGGGCGGGCGCGGGCTGCATCACCCCGGCCACTTCCACGAAGGTCTGGCGCGCGGCGTTGTGCGGGTGCCTCGGCGCCTCTTCGAGATCGAGCACGGGCGCGAAGCAGACGTCGGTGCCGCCCATGATCTCGCTCCACTCGGCCTGCGTCTTGCCGGCGATGGCGGCGGCCAGCTTCTCGCGCAACTCCGGCCAGACGGCGCGGTCCATCTGGCGGGCGAACTGCGGATCGGTGATGCCGGTCTTCTCCAGCAGGAGGGCGTAGAACTGCGGTTCTATCGAGCCGATGGAGACCCACTTTCCGTCCGCGCACCGGTAGGTGTCGTAGAAGTGGGCGCCGCCGTCGAGCAGGTTGCTCCGCCGCTCCTCCTTCCACATCCCCGAGGCCTTGAAGCCGTAGAACATGGCCATCAGCGAGGCCGCGCCGTCGCTCATGGCGCAGTCGACGACCTGGCCCTTGCCGGTCTCGCGCGCCTGGATCACGCCGGCCAGGAGGCCGAACGCCAAGTAGAGCGCCCCGCCCCCGAAGTCGCCCACGAGGTTCAGCGGCGGGACGGGCTTCTCGGCTGTTCCGATGGCGTGCAGGGCGCCGGTGATGGCGATGTAGTTCATGTCGTGTCCGGCGGCGTTGGCGTAAGGGCCGCTCTGCCCCCAGCCGGTCATGCGGCCGAACACCAGTTTCGGATTGCGCTTCAGGGCCACGTCCGGCCCCAGGCCAAGGCGCTCCATCACGCCGGGCCGGAAGCCCTCGATGATCGCGTCGGCCCTTTCCATGAGCTTCAGGCAGGCCTCGATGGCCGCCGGGCTCTTCAGGTCCAGCGCCACCGAACGGCGGCCGCGCGCCGTGATGTCCGAAGGCGCGCCGCCGCGCCCGCCCTTGCGGTCGATCCGCACCACGTCGGCGCCCAGGTCGGAGAGCAGCATGCCGCAGAACGGGCCAGGCCCGATCCCGGCGAACTCCACCACCTTCAATCCGGTCAGCGGTCCCTGGCGCATCGCCTCACTCCCTTGGTCTTGACGCGCGAGTAAAGCGCCCTGCCCCGCCGTCAGCCAAGCCCCGCTAGCCGCCCCCCGGCAAGGTCTGGCCGTCGTCGATGATGAACAGTTGGCCGGTGATGGCTGAGGCGGCCGGTCCCGCCAGCATCAGCAGCGCCGCGTCCAGGTCGCTGTTCTGCATCAGCCGGCGGCGCGGGAAGCGCTTCAACTGGGCCGCGCCGCCCTCGGTCTCGAACCATTCGGCGTTGATGTCGGTGAGGATATAGCCGGGGCCCAGCGCATTGACGGAAATTCCCCGCCGCGCCCATTCGCGCGCCATCACCCGGGTCATCATCACCACGCTGGCCTTGGAGGCGCAGTAGGCCGAGAGCCCGGGGAGATTGGTCTGGGCGGCGACAGAGGCGATGTTGACGATCCGCCCCTCGCCGCGATCGGCCACGCCTGAGGCCAGCATCAGCTTGGCCGCGGCCTGGGCGGCGAAATAGGGTCCGCGGACGTTCACCGCGAAGGTCTCGTCGAAATGCTCGACGGTCATGTCCAGCGCCATGCCGGCGCCGCCCACGCCCGCGTTGTTGATCAGGATGGAAATGGGCCCCAGCGCCGCCTCGATCTCGTCGAAGGCCGGGGCGATGGAGGCGGCATCCGCGACATCCAGCCGCAGGGCCATGGCCCGATGGCCTTGACCGGCCAGTTCGCCGGCGATCGCCTCGACCTTCTCCAGTCGCCGCGCCGCGAGCGCGACCGCCGCGCCCTGCTCTGCGAGCACCTTGGCGAAGTGTTCGCCGAGCCCGCCCGACGCCCCGGTGATGACCGCAACCTGGCCTTGCAAAATTGCATCCATCCTCAACCTCCTTAACCCTTCTTGCCCTGTCGCTGCCTATGCTCAGCGTCTATCGTGCCGCGCGAGTCATGTCTTCGGGCCGACTCCGGTCCTAGGAAAGGAAATCGATGCCGTCGAGCGTCCAGGCGCGCGTGCTGATCGTCGCGCGGGATGACACCCTGGCGGGGCCCCTCGCCGAGGGGCTGGATCGCCTTGGCTGGCGCACCATCACCGCGCGCGGCAAGTTCGCCGCCGTCACCGCCATTTCCGACCTGCAGATCGAGGCCGCGATCATCGACCTGCGCGGCGTGGGCGAGGAGGCGCTCGGCCTGGCCCGGCGGCTGAAGGCCGCCTGCGCGCCCCGCAGGCTGCCGGTCATCGCCATCGGCGACCCGGACCCGATCCTGGAGACCTACGGCTTCGACGTGACCCTAGCCGCTCCGCTGCATCCTGCGCAGGCCGCCATGCGGCTGGAGACTCTGGTCCGCACCGCCGTCGCCGAGGAAGAGTTCGACCTGCGCAGCGAGACCTTCGCCGAGTTCGGCCGCAAGTTCGAGCCGCCGGAGATCGACGTCAGCCCCTATCGCGTGCTGGCGATCGGCGAGCCCGCCCCGCAGTTCCTGGCGCTCTCCAACGCGCTCTTGCGCAACGGCGCCGATGTGGTGGGCGCCTTCACCGCCTATACGGCCTTCGACTACCTGCACGAGCGGATCTTCGACGCGGTCGTGCTGTGGGCCGGGGACAATCCGCAGGAGGCGCTGTCGATCGCCGCGGGCCTGCGCCGCAACACCCGCCTCTATCACACGCCCGCCCTGCTCTACATGCGCAAGGAGACCTACGTCACGACCTCGGAGGCCTTCCACCGCGGCCTGTCGGACGTGGCCTCGCCCGAGACGCCGGAGAGCGAGACCGCGCGCCGGGTGGTGGAACTGGCCCGCAGTTACCGCCGCCAGATGGGCGTGCGCCAGGCCCTGGAGCAGGCGCGGACGTCGGGCCTGATGGACGCGGCGACCGGCCTCTTCACCCGCGACCTGTTCGCCGCCCACCTGGGGCGCCTCGCCCAGGCTGCCAAGGTGCGCAACCGCGCGCTCAGCGTCTGCGTGCTGAAAGTGGCCGAGAAGCCGGAACTGAAGGCCGCCCGCGCCGAGGGCTGGCTCGACCGGGCGATCCCGCAGATCGGCTCCATGGTCAGCCGCCTGGTGCGGGTGGAAGACACGGCCGCGCGCCTGGGCCCCGAGGTCTTCGCGCTGGCCCTGCCGAACACCCCCGGCCCGAACGGCCGGCTGGCGGGCGAGCGGATCGCCGCGGTGATCGGCTGCACGGCCTTCGAAGCCGGCGACGGCAATCCGCCGTTCGTGGTGGAGTTCGACCTGGGCGTCGCCCCGGTGACCTCGGCGGAAAGCGCCGGACGCGCGCTCGAAGAGGCCGCCGCCCACGCCGACGGCCGGAAGGCGGGCTGATGCCTCCACCGCCGCCGAACGCCCAACCTGTGGCGCTGCTCATCCCCCTGGTGGTGATCGGACTGGTGATCCTGCGCAATTCGCGGGCCCGGCGGCTGCGTATCGAGTCCCTCTGGATCGCGCCGGTGATGATCCTGGTGCTGGTCGGGCTCGCGCTCAGCCAACAGGGCGCGCCGAGCCCGCTGATGCTGGGCGTCGACATCGCGGCCCTGGCCATCGGCGCCGGCCTCGGCTGGTGGCGGGCGCGTTTCACGAACATCACCGTCGACCCGGCGAGCCACGAGCTGACCAGCCGCGCCTCGCCCATGGGCATGCTGGTGATCCTGGCTTTGTTTGCGGTCCGCTATGGCGTGCGCATGTACGGCGCCCAGAACGCCGGCGCGCTCGGCCTTTCCGCCAACGCGGTCGCGGACGGCGCCCTGGTGATCTCGGTGGGCCTGGTCTGCGCCCAGCGCCTGGAGATCGCGCTGCGGGCCTCGCGCCTGCTCAACGAGGCCCGCGTCAAGGCGGGACTCGCTTAGGCGACCTCGCGCCGACGATCGCTCGAGCTGAAGATTTCCGCCAGGAGCTGGATCAGGACGTCCGGCCGGATCGGCTTGGACAGGTGGTGGTTGGCGCCCGCGGCGCGCGTGGCGGCCATGTGCTCGGCCAGGGCGTCGGCGGTGAGCGCCACGATCGGCGTGGGCTGCGCGCCCCGCTCCGCCTCGCCGCGGCGGATCGCGCGGATCGCGGTCAGCCCGTCCACCTTGGGCATGTGCAGGTCCATCAGGATCGCATCGTAGCGGCCCGCCGCCTCCGCCTCGATGGCCTCCGCCCCGTCGCCCACGACGATCAGCTCGACCCCCATCGGCTCCAGGATCAGCGAGACGACCCGCTGGTTGACCGCATGGTCCTCGGCCAGCAGCACCCGGCAGCCGGCCAGCGGCGTGGCGGCCCCGGCGCCGGCGTCCGCCTCGGCGACCGCGCCGAGGTCGGCGGCCGGCAGCGGAATCTCGGCGAAGAAGGCCGAACCCATGCCGGGCTGGGATTCCGCCCAGACCCGACCGCCCATCATTCCGGTCAGGGAGGCGCAGATCGCCAGGCCGAGCCCGGTGCCGCCAAACCGCCGCGTGATCGAGGCGTCGGCCTGTTCGAACCGTTGGAAAAGCCGAGCGCCAACCTCCGGGGTGAAGCCGATGCCGCTGTCGCGCACCGCGAAGCGCAGAGCATCCTGGGCCCGGGTCACCTCCAGGGCGATCCGCCCGGTTTCGGTGAACTTGACCGCATTGCTCAGGAAGTTCGAAAGCACCTGGGTCAGGCGAAGCTCGTCGCCCATCACGCCCGCGGACACGCCCTCCTCCATCGCCCAGGTCAGGGTCAGGCCCCGGGCCTCGGCCGCCGCCCGGTGCAGCTCGGCCACCCGGCGCACGCAGACGGCCAGGTCGAACGGCGTCTCGTTCAGCGACAGTTGGCCCGCCTCGATCTTCGAGAAATCCAGGATGTCGGTCAGCACCTGCTCCAGTAGGCGGCCGGAGGAGACGATCAGCGCGGCCATCTCCTTGTCCTCCGCCTCCGTCTGCCGTTCGGCCAGCAGGTGCGAGAGGGCGACGACGCCGTTGAGCGGCGTGCGCAGCTCGTGGCTCATGGTGGCCAGGAAGGAGGACTTGGCCTGGTTCGCGCGGTCGAGCTCGGCGGTGCGCGCCCGCACCCGGTCTTCGAGGCCGGTGGTCAGGGCCTGGGCCGTCGCCCGCTCGGCGGCGAGCGCCCGGGCGAGGTCGCCGATCTCGTCCCTGCGGGATTCCAGCCGTTCGGCGGCGACGTCCGATCCCGCCGCTCCAGCGGCCTCGCGCACCAGTTGTTCCAGCGGCTTCACGAAGAGGCCGCGCACCCAGAGCAGGATCAGCGCCGCCTGCGCCAGGGCGCCGATCAGGCCGATGGCCAGCAGGGGCAGCGCCGACACCGAGGCGGCGCGGTTCACCGTCGCGGTAGGCAGGGTCATCAGGAAATACCACTGCGCGTCGATGTGGCCGTAGGCGATCAGGTCGCGTCCGTCGGGGCTCGAGATCACCCCGAACTCGCGGTGCTGGGCCCGGATCGCGCGGGCCACGTCGTGGAGTCTCAGGCGCTTTTCGTATGACCGGATCGCAGGCGCGGTGACATATTTGGAGGTCACAAAACCCGGATAGGCGATCAGCGAGCCCTGCTCGTCGATGATCAGGTTGGTCGCGCCCGGGATCGCCTCGCGCATGGCGCTCAGGAAGTACGAACCCATGGGCATGGTGTCGGCCCATGCCCCCACATAGCGGCCGTGAAGATAGACCGGCGTCGTGCAGGCGGAGACCATCGACCTGTGCGTCGGGTCGGTGAGCAGCGGCGTCAGCTTGGTGCAGCCGGTGCTCAGCCGCGGGTTGTTCTGCGGCAGGCTCATCTGCACGAGGTCCATGGTCGCCAGCTTCAAGGTCGCGGGCGCATCGTGGTTGTAGAACCGGATCTTCTCGGGGTGATCCGGCGCAAACATCACCAGCCGGCTGTCGGGCGTGGCGAAATAGAAGTTGTCGAAGATCACCCGATTGGCCTCGCCCGAGGCGTGCACCACGCGGGTGATCGCCATGATCAGGCGCTTGTCGTCCTGCGAAACATCCGCCCCGTGACCCAGGAAGGCGGTGACGCCATAGAGCCGGTCGCCGCCAAGCGTCAGGCCCGACGCCAGTTCGGGCGCGCTGCGGCGCGTGCCGTCCGCGTGCAGCGGGAACAGGCGGTCGAAGTCGCGGGCCGCCTGCTTGGGGTCCAGATTGTCATAGCGCTCGGCCAGCGCCTCGCTGGCCGACAGGTGCTTGCCGCGCACCTGCTCGAACATCGCCTGCTCAGACTTGGTCCGCTGCTTCACATAGAGCGACAGGTCAGCGACGCGCATCTGCTCCGCGCGGTCGCGGAACATCACATAGGCGGCGATGGAGCCGGTCGCCGTAAAGGCCAGGGAGATCGCGAGCAACCCGCCCAGCATCTTCTGCGACAGCGACAGTGACTTCAGTCGCTTGATCAAACGAGGTTCCCCTACCCTGGTTCGCCTTATCCGACAGCAAGCTTTGCAATTGGTTTAATTCGGTGTGCGGGACCCGCCGCCTTCCCGAAGGGACGGCCTCAGGCCGCGAGCCTGGCCAGTTCGCTCAGCACCCGCTCCGCGGCGTTCAGCCGCTGTTCGGGGGTTTCCCACTCGCCCTTCACCACCACCTTGTTGTCGGGGCGGACGCGCCAGGCGACCTGGTTCTTGGCCACGAACTGGATCAGCGCCATCGGGTTCTTGAAGTCGTCGTTGCGGAAGCTGACGACCGCGCCCTTGGGCCCGACGTCGATCTTGGCGACGTTGGCCTCGCGGCAAAGGCCCTTGATCGCCACGACCTTGAGGAGCTGTCCGGCCTCCGGCGGCAAGGGGCCGAAGCGGTCGATCAGCTCGGCGGCCAGCGCCTCGCGGTCCTGCGCCTTCTCGGCGTCCGACAGGCGGCGGTAGAGCGACAGCCGGACATTGAGGTCGGGGACATATTCCTCGGGGATCAATACCGCCGCGCCGGTGTTGATCTGCGGCGACCAGCCGCGGTCGCCGTCGGTGGCCTCGGCGCCGGCGCGGGTCTTCAGCTCGTTCACCGCGTCCTCCAGCATCTGCTGGTAGAGCTCGACGCCGATCTCCTTGATATGGCCCGACTGCTCCTCGCCCAGAAGGTTCCCGCCGCCGCGGATGTCGAGGTCGTGGCTGGCGAGTTGGAACCCGGCGCCCAGGCTGTCCAGGGACTGCAGCACCTTCAGCCGCTTCTCGGCCGACAGCGTGATCTGTTTCTCGGCCGGCGTCGTCATATAGGCGTAGGCGCGGGACTTCGCCCGGCCGACGCGGCCGCGCAGTTGGTAGAGCTGGGCCAGGCCGAACATGTCGGCGCGGTGGATGATCAGGGTGTTGGCGGTCGGGATGTCGAGGCCGCTCTCCACGATGGTGGTCGACAGGAGCACGTCGTACTGGCCGTCGTAGAAGGCGCTCATCACCTCCTCGAGCTGGGTCGGCGCCATCTGGCCGTGGCCGACCACGAACTTCACCTCCGGCACCTGCTCGCGCAGGAACCGCTCGAGTTCCGGCAGGTCGGAAATGCGCGGGGCGACATAGTAGGCCTGGCCGCCGCGGTACTTTTCGCGCAGCAGGGACTCGCGGATGACCACCGGATCCCACGGCGTGATGTAGGTGCGCACCGCCAGGCGGTCGACCGGCGGTGTGGCGATGATCGACATCTCGCGGATGCCCGAAAGCGACATCTGAAGGGTCCGCGGGATCGGCGTGGCGGTCAGCGTCAGCATGTGCACGTCGGCGCGAAGCTCCTTGAGCTTCTCCTTGTGCTTGACCCCGAAGTGCTGCTCCTCGTCCACGATCACCAGGCCGAGGTTGCGGAAGCCGACCTGCTTGGAGAGCACCGCGTGGGTGCCGACGATGATCTCGACCTCGCCGTTCTTGAGGTTCTCGCGCGTCTCCGCGGCTTCCCTCGCCGGGACCAGGCGCGACAGGCGGCGCACCTTCACCGGCCAGCCCTCGAACCGCTCAGTGAAGGTCTTGTAGTGCTGGCGCGCCAGCAGGGTCGTGGGCGCAACGACCGCCACCTGATGGCCGCTCATCGCCACCACGAAAGCCGCGCGCAGCGCCACCTCGGTCTTGCCGAAGCCCACATCGCCGCAGATCAGCCGGTCCATGGGTTTGCCGGCCGACAGGTCCTCCAGCACATCGCCGATGGCGGCCAACTGGTCGTCGGTCTCCTCGTAGGGGAAGCGCGCGCAGAACTCGTCGAACACGCCGTGCGGCGGGGCCATCGGGTCGGTGGTCTTGGTGGCGCGCTCGGCGGCGATGCGGATCAGGCCCTCGGCCATCTCGCGCAGCCGCTCCTTGGCGCGGGCCTTGCGCGCCTGCCAGGCCGCCCCGCCGAGCCGGTCGAGGATCACCCCCTCGGATTCCGCGCCGTAGCGGGTCAGGAGGTCGATGTTCTCCACCGGCAGGTAGAGCTTGGCGTCGCCGCCATAGTGCAGTTCCAGCGTGTCGTGCGGCGCGCCCTGCACGTCCAGGGTCTTCAGGCCCGCATAGCGGCCGATGCCGTGGTCGATGTGGACGACGATGTCGCCCGGCGTCAGGGACGAGGCCTCGGCCAGGAAATTGGACGCGCGCCGCTTGCGCCGCGGCCGCGACAGCCGGTCGCCCAGGATGTCGGTCTCGGAGATGACCGCGAGCGTATCGGTCTCGAACCCGGCTTCCAGCGGCAGCACCACCCGCTGCGGGGTCTTCGGGCTGGCGGCCTTGGCGGCGTCCCAATAGGCGGCGAGCGGAACGTCCGTCAGGCCGTGATCGGCCAGCATCGACCCCAGGCGGTCCGACGAGCCGTCCGACCAGGAGGCGAACAGCACCCGCTTGCCGCCCGCGGCCAGGGTGCGAGCATGGTCGGCGGTGGCCTGGAACAGGTTGACGCTGTCGCGCTGGCGTTCCGGGGCGAAGCTGCGGCCGGCGCGCGCGCCCATGTCGATGACCGTGTCGCCCTCGGCTTCCTGGAAGGCCGAGAACCGCCGGGTGGCGCGCCTCGCCAGGTGCCCCTGCCACTCGTCGGCGGTGAGGTAGAGCTTGTGCGGCTCCAGCGGATGGTAGTGGATGCGCCGCTCGGTGTTCGACCGCGCCTCGTAGGCGTCGGCGATCACGGCCAGCCGCTCGTCGCGGGCCTCCCGCGCCAGATGGTCCAGGGCGATCGCCGACCGCTCCGGCAGATAGTCGAACAGCGTCGCCAACTGCGGATAGAACAGCGGCAGCCAGTGCTCCATGCCGGCGCGGCGCCCGCCCTCGGATACGGTGGCGTAGAGCGGGTCGTCGCCGGCCGCGCCGAAGGTCTCCAGATAGCTGCTGCGGAAGCGTGAGATGGCGTCCTTGTCCAGCAGGGCCTCGCTGACCGGCAGCAGGCTGACGTCCTTCAGTTGCCGGGTCGAGCGCTGGGTCTCCGGATCGAAGGCGCGGATCGACTCCAGCGTGTCGCCGAACAGGTCGAGGCGCACCGGTTCCTCGGCCGAGGGCGGGAAGACATCGATCACCCCGCCGCGGATGGCGAACTCGCCCTTTTCCGAAACCGTGGAGGCGCGCTGATAGCCGTTGATGGCGAAATAGGCCTCCAGGTCGGCGATCTCGACCATGTTGCCGGTGCGCGCCGAATAGCCGGCGCGTTCCACGGCCGCCAACGGCGGCACGCGTTGCGCCAGGGCCGGCACCGTGGTCACCAGCAGCCGCGGCGTCTTATCGTCGAGACCCTGGCCCAGCCGCGAGAGCGTGGTCATCCGCAAGGCCGCCACGCCCGCCGACGGCCCGATCCGGTCGTAGGGCAGGCAATCCCAGGCCGGGAAGGTCAGGACCTCGATCTCGGGAGCGAAGAAGCGGAAGGCGTCGGCGAAGGCCGAGAGCCGCGTCCCGTCGCGGGCCACGAACACGCTCAGGCCTTTGCGGGCGCGAACGATGTCGGCCATCACCAGGGCGTCGAAGCCCTCGGGCGCCCCGACCAGGTCCAGGCGGCCGGGGTCGTCGGCGACGCGCCGCATCTCCGCGGCGCTCACCGGGCGCGAACCGTCAGCCGCCACGAGCGCCGCCATTATGAACTTCGAACCGGAACACCTTGATCCTGTTCATGATCTCGTGATCGAAGGCTTCGGGCGTCGCCGCCGTACCGCAGATCCAGGCGTAGAGGTCCTGGTCCGGGACTTCGAGCAGGACCTCGAACGTATCGAGCTCGGCCGCGCTCATGGCCGAGACGTGCCTGTCCGCGAACGGCCCCAGAATGAGGTCCGCTTCCCGGAAGCCCCGGCGCCAAGCCCGGAACCTCAGCTTCTTCAGCCGGGCGTCACTGTCAGTCGTCATGAAGAGGTCGCGGATATAGAGCGCGCGGTGGCCCATTACCAGTCAAGGATTTGGGCCAGTCGGCTATGCTGCAATCATGCGGCCGGAGATTCTGTTCCCGCTTTTCGCCCCTGTCAGCACGCTGAAAGGCGTGGGCCCCCGCGTGGCTCCCTTGCTGGAGAAGCTGGCCGGGCCGATCGTGCGCGACGTGGCGTTCCTCAGGCCCCATTCGCTGGTGCGCCGCATGCCGGCCGACCTGTCGGCGGCCGCGGACGGCCAGGTGATGACCTTCGAGGTCACCATCGACGACTACCAGCGCCCGCGCAGCCAGGCTCAGCCGTGGCGGGTGCGGGTCAGCGACCCCACCGGCTTCATGACCCTGGTCTTCTTCGGCCGCTTCGCCGACCAGTTGGAGAAGCGTCATCCGCCGGGATCGAAGCGGATCATCTCCGGCAAGGTCGAGGACGACAAATACGGCCGCCAGATGGTCCATCCCGACTACATGGTCGCTCCCGACAAGCGCGATGAAATTCCCCAGCTCGAGGCCATCTACCCTGCGACCGAGGGCCTGCCGGCGCGGCGCGTGCGCACCTTCGCCCTGGAGGCCCTGGAGCGGGCGCCCGAGCTGCCGGAATGGCAGGACCCCGCCTGGTTCGCTCGCGAACGCTTCCCGGCGTGGCGCGAGGCGCTCGCCCGCCTGCACAGCCCAGAGACCGAGGCCGACCTTTCACCCACGGCCCCTCACCTCCGCCGCCTCGCTTACGACGAACTGCTGGCCCAGCAACTGGCCATGGCCCAGCGCAAGGCCGAGCGCCGCAAGGAGCCCGCCGCCCGCATCCCCGCCAGCCCGGCGGCCGACCGGATCCGCGCCGACCTGCCCTTCGCCTTCACCGGCGCGCAGGACCGCGCGCTCTCCGAAATCCGCGCCGACCTCGCCGCCGGCGAGCGGATGAGCCGCCTGATCCAGGGCGATGTGGGCTCCGGCAAGACCGTGGTGGCCATGTGCGCCATGGCCGACGTCGCCGCGGCCAACGGCCAGAGCGCGCTGATGGCGCCCACCGAGATCCTGGCGCGCCAGCACTACGAGACCCTCTCCGGCCCCCTCACCGCTCACGGAGTCGGCGTGATCCTGCTGACCGGCCGCGACAAGGGGCCGGGCCGGGCCGAGAAGCTGCGGGCCCTGGCCTCCGGCGCCGCCAAGGTCGCCGTCGGCACCCACGCCCTCTTCCAGGACGACGTGGCCTTTGCGCGGCTGGAGTTCGCGGTGATCGACGAGCAGCACCGCTTCGGCGTAAGCGAGCGCCAGCGCCTGCAGACCAAGGGCAAGGCGGTGCACCTGCTGGCCATGTCGGCGACGCCCATCCCGCGCACGCTCGAGCTGACGATGTACGGCGACCTCGACGTCAGCCGCATCGACGAGAAGCCCCCCGGCCGTACGCCGGTCGCCACCCGCGCCGCGCCCATGACCCGCATCGCAGAGGTCGAGGCGCGCCTGCGCGACGCGGTGCAGGGCGGCGCCCAGGCCTTCTGGATCTGCCCCCTCGTCTCGGAGTCCGAGCTGATCGACCTGAAGGCCGCGGAGACCCGCGCCGAGGAACTGAGACAGACCATCGGCCCCAGCGTCGGCCTGATCCACGGCAAACTGACGCCCGCCGCCAAGGATGCGGTGATGGCCGAGTTCGCCGACGGCAAGCTGTCGGTGCTGGTCGCCACCACGGTGGTCGAGGTGGGCGTCAACGTGCCCAACGCCACCATCATGGTCATCGAACAGGCCGAGCGCTTCGGCCTGGCCCAGCTCCACCAGCTACGCGGCCGGGTCGGGCGCGGCCGCCGCGAGAGTTCCTGCGTCCTGCTCTACGACCCGCCCCTGTCGGAGACCGCCCAGAAGCGCCTCGACATCCTGCGCCGCACCGATGACGGCTTCCAGATCGCCGAGACCGACCTGGAACTGCGCGGCGGCGGCGATGCGCTCGGCCTCAAGCAGTCCGGCTTCCCCGACTACGTCTTCGCCGACGTGCTGGGCCCCCACCGCGACCTCATCGCCGCCGCCGGCGACGATGCGCGCCTCATCGTCGGTCGCGATCCGGAGCTGAAGGGCGAGCGCGGCAAGGCGCTGCGGGTGCTGCAGGAGCTGTTCGACTGGAAGGCGGGGTTGGGGCTCCGAGACGCGGGCTAAATTTCGGAGCCGGGACTGCCCCTTCAGGCCGCGATCGGCCTGCGGCGGCGCAGCATAGCGCCCGCGGCGCCGAAGCCCACGATCATCAGGGCCCAGGCGGCGGGCTCCGGAACGCCGCCGCCGGCGGCTTGCCCCGGGTCAAAAGAAAAATCGTCGTACCCAAGCCCGAACGGATCGGCCACCTGATTGATGGAGATGCGCGTGATGTTCTGAAAGACGCTCAGGTCCACGCCGGCTGCGTCATGCAACTGTTGGTTGACGCCGACGATGGTCACCGATGTCGGATTCGCGCCGAAATTCTGATAGACATCAATATTGAAGGTCGACCCGGGTGTATTCTCGCCGGTATAGACGAACTTCAAGTTGTCCACCGGCGCCGCGAAGGCCAGATTCACGCTCTGAGTGCAGTCGATATCGTTGCCCGTCGAGAATGTGCAAATGAAATTCGGCTGTGAGATTTGATAAAGCGGCTGAGAGGTCGTTTCGACAACCTCTCCCGCATTGGAAGAGAACGTCACCCCGGCATATTGATTGGTGACGATCGTTCCTGCCGCGAGGTCGTCGAAATTGATCAAGGTGTGCGCCTGCGCGGCGCCGGACGCGGCCACGAGGAACAGGGCGGCCGACGCCGCCAGTGTCGATCTCAGGATCGTCGCCATGATCACTGCCTCCGCATAGGGCTAAGCGGATGATGATCAATCAGCCTCCGCCAGTCGGTATGCGATGACTAGAAAACAACCTAGGTTGTCCAACAAGCTGTTTCAGCTCGTGGATGAAGATCTCAAATCTACTGAGAAATATTCTCATCTAAGGCGAATTGAATAGCCGATTTCAGCTACCTCACCCTGATCATCCGCTTGCCGCGGTTCTCGCCGTTCAGCAGGCCGATCAGCGCCGCGGGCGTGTTCTCCAGGCCGTCGATGATGTCCTCCTGCACCTTCAGGCGCCCATCGGCGACCCAGCCCTGCAGGTCCTTCAGCGCCGCCTCGCGCCGGTCGTCGAAGTCCATGACCACGAAACCGCGCAGGGTGAGCCGTTTGGTGACGATCAGGCCGGGAATGCCGCGGGGGCCGTGCGGCGGGGCGGCGCCATCGTACTGCGAGACCGCGCCGCAGCAGGCGATGCGGCCATGGTTCTTCATGGCGAACAGGCAGGTCTCGAAGATCTCGCCGCCGGTGTTGTCGAAATAGACGTCGATGCCCTCAGGCACGGCCTCCTTCATCTGCTGGCGCAGGCCGCCGGCCTTGTAGTCCAGGGCCGCGTCGAACCCGAGCTCCTCGACCAGCCAACGGCCCTTGTCCGCGCCGCCGGCCACGCCCACCACCTTGCAGCCCTTGATCTTGGCGATCTGGCCGACGATCGAGCCGACCGAGCCGGCGGCGGCCGACACCACGACGGTCTCGCCGGGCTTGGGCTGGCCGCACTCCAGCAGGCCGAAATAGGCGGTCAGGCCGGCGATCCCGTAGACGCTCATCAGGTGGGTCATCGGCTCAAGGGCCGGCAGCCTGGTCAGCCGCTTGCCCGGCAGGACCGCATAGTCCTGCCAGCCGGTGTCGGCGAACACCAGGTCGCCGGGCTTCAGGTGGCCAGCGTTGGAGGCCACCACCTCCGCCAGGGCGCCGCCGGCCATCACCTGGCCGGACTCCAGGGCCGAGCGGTAGGTCGCCCCCTGCATCCAGGCGCGGTTGGCGGCGTCGAGCGAGATGTAGCGGGTGCGCAGCAGCACCTCGCCCTCGCCGGGCGACGGGGCCTGTGTCTCGGTCAGCCGGAAGTGCTCGCGCGCCAGCTTGTCGCCCTGCGGCAGGTGGTCCAGCACGATCTGACGATTGGTCTCACCCATGGCGCGTTTCCCTTGGCTGTCGCGGCTACGAGGACGCCAGGCTCAGCGGCGGGTCAAGGCCGCCAGGCGCGCCTTCGCGTCGTTCTCCAGGTCGGCGTAGAACAGGTTGAACCCTGGGGCCATCCGCTGCTCCGTCCAGGATCCCGAGGCTTGCAGGGAGGTCGACTTGGGCGAGGAGACCCGCAGCACCCCGCCTTCGCACCGCGCCGAGACCTGCCGCGCCATGAAGGCCGGGCGCGCACCCCACTCCAGCCCCGTGGCGTTCGCCGCGCCCTCGTGCATTCGCGCCGGCGCCGGCTCGTCGGTGGTGGCGCCCAGGATCGGATTGAAGCACAGGGCGGGGCCGTTGAGGTTTACGAGCTCGCCGTTCGCGTCCCAGACGAGCGCGCGGGCCAGCAGGATCTTGCCGCGGTCGATCTCGCTGGCCGGCACGCTGACCCAGGCGGCCAGGCAGCCGGCCTGATCGCGCTGGGCGCAGGGCGGCAGGGCCGGATGGGTGGCCGGGACCACGGTCTCGATCAGATAGGCGCCGGCCAGTCGCGCCCGCAGCGCCGCGTTGGGCGCGATCTCCTCGGCCACCAGGCGCGCGGCGAGCGTGCCGCCCTGCTCGACGCCCACGACGATGAACGGCCGGTCCCCGCCGTTGTGGTCACGCCAGTAGCGGAAGGCGGCCGCGACGTCGCCATAGGCGAACCGGCGCGCGTCCTTGGCGTCGTCCGCCAGGGTGAGCAGGCTGTAGAGCCCCGCCTGGCGATAGCGCGGCGCGAAGATGCGGCCGACCCGCACGAACGGGCCGGCGTAGTTGGGCGCCATCACCCGGCGGAAGACCCGGTCGGCCCGAGCCGCGCCGATCGGCTCGTTCCACTGCTTGCCGCCTTCGAAGGTGGTCGGGGCCACGAAGAACACGTCCGCCGCAGGGCTCCCCGGCGCGGCAGGCTCCGGCCGCGTCGGCAGCAGGTACCAGGCCTTGGATTGGGCGTAGTCCGGGGCGGGGGGCGGCCTGTAGGTCTGGAACGGCGTCTTGGGATCCAGGGCGTAGCGGATCAGATCGCCGCGATACAGGGCGGCGGCCACGGCCAGCAGGAGCAGCACGCCCACGAAGCTGCCCACCAGCCACCGCCTCGGGCGCGGCCGGTCCCCACCCATGGCTAGCGGTAGGGGTCGGGCTGGCTGAGGTAGGTCCGGACGTAGTCGCCGATCCCCTCCTCCAGCGGCGTCATCGGCTTGGCGTAGCCGGCGACCTTCAGCCGGTCCATCTTGGCCTCGGTGAAGTACTGGTACTTGTCGCGGATCATCGGCGGCATGGGCGTGTAGTCGATCTTCGCCGGCTTCCCGGCCGCGGCGAACACCGCGCGCGCCATGTCCTCGAAGGTCCGCGCGGTCCCGGAGCCCAGGTTGAAGACGCCGTTCACCTGCGGGTTCTGGCTCAGCCACTCGGTCACGTCGGCGGCGTCGCGCACATAGACGAAGTCGCGCTTCTGGCCGCCGTCCGGCACGTCGGGGCGGTAGCTCTTGAAAAGCTGCACGCCATGCCCGTCGCGCACGTGCGGCCAGATCTGCGAGGCCACCGACTTCATCGAGCGCTTGTGCTCTTCGTTGGGGCCGTAGACGTTGAAGAACTTCAGGCCCACCCACTGCGGCGGGGCGTAGTCGCGGGCCGCCTGACGCACGGCGAAGATGTCGAACAGCGCCTTGGACCAGCCGTAGGTGTTCAGGGGCCGCAAGGCCGCCAGGGCCTCGAAGCCGTTGTCGTCGTCGAAGCCCTGGCCCCCGTCGCCGTAAGTCGCCGCCGAGGAGGCGTAGATCAGCCGCCGCTGCCGGTCGGCGCACCAGCGGAAGAGGTCGCGGCTGAGCGTGAAGTTGGAATGGACGATCTTGTCGGCGTCCGGCTCCATGGTCGTTGAGACCGCGGCCATGTGGACCACCATCTCCACGTCGCGCCAGCGCTTCTCCAGCCAGTCGAACATGTCCTCCGGCGCCACGAAGTCGCCGATCGGGTGCTTGGCGATATTGCGCCACTTGCCGAGGTCGGCCTCGCGCAGGCGGTCGCAGACCACCACGTCCAGGTCGCGGTCCTCCGCCAGTTTGGCCGCGATGTTGGAGCCGATGAAGCCGGCCCCGCCGGTGACGAAGGCGATGCGCCTCTGGGTCATGCCGCCCCCTGCTTGGACATCCGCGCGATGGCCGCGGTGGTGGAATAGCCCTCGACGATCGCCGCCAGCTTCACCTCGCCGCCCCAGCCCGTGACCAGTTCGTGCCCGACCACTTCGCTCTCGGCGTAGTCAGCGCCCTTGACCAGCACGTCGGGCCGCGCGGCCTCGATGAGCTTGATCGGCGTATCCTCCTCGAACGGAACCACCAGGTCGACCGACCCCAGGCCGGCCAACACCAGGGCGCGGCTCTCCAGGTCGTTCACCGGGCGGCCCTCGCCTTTCAGCCGGCGAACGCTGTCGTCGGCGTTGAGGCCCACGATCAGCCGGTCGCACCAGGCGCGCGCCTGGGCCAGATAGGCCACGTGGCCCTTGTGCAGGATGTCGAAGCAGCCGTTGGTGAAGCCCACCTTCAGCCCCTTGGCCCTCCAGCGGGCCACCTCGTCGGCCATCCGCTGGGCGGTCGCCACCTTGGCCTCGGCGGGCGCCATGTGGGCCGACAGCGCCGCCTCCACCAGCTCCTCCGGCGACACCGTCGCGGTGCCCACCTTGCCCACCGCCACGCCGGAGGCGAGCTGTGCGAAGGCGATGGCTTCCTCGATGGCGACCTCGGCCGCCAGCGCCAGGCCGAGCGCAGCCAGCGTCGTGTCGCCGGCGCCGGAGGCGTCGAACACCTCGCGCGGCGCGGTCGGGAAGTGGCGCACCGCCTGCCCGCGCACCGCCAGCGAGATGCCCTTGGAGGCCCGCGTCACCAGGATCGCCTTGGCCTCCCAGAGCTCAAGCGCGCGCGCCAGGGCCGCGGCGACCTGATCGTCGGTCTCGGTCGGCATGTCGGTGGCGTGGCCCAGCTCGGCGGCGTTGGGCTTGATCATGTCCACCGCGCCGTAGCGGGCGAAAGAGCGGGCCTTGGAGTCCACCACCAGCTTGCCGCCGCTTTCGGCGGCGGCCTCGCGGCAGGCGGCGATCACCGCCTCGGTGACCACGCCCTTGCCGTAGTCGGACAGCAGGATCGCGCCGGCGTCCTTGGCGGCGTCGCGTATGGTCCGCACCAGCCGCTGCTCCACCTCGCCGCCGATCGGGCGGACGACCTCCCAGTCGACCCGCAAGAGCTGCTGGCCGCCGGAGACCAGGCGGGTCTTCAGCGTCGTGGGCCGGTCCGGATCGGTGACCAGGTAGCCCTCGACGCCGGCCTCTTCGCCCACCATCCGCTGGGCTTCGTTGCCCTGGGCGTCGCCGCCGACCACCCCGACCAGGGAAACCTCCCCGCCCAGGGCGGCCACATTGCGCGCCACATTGCCGGACGCGCCCAGCATCATCAGCTCACGCGTGCGGGCCAGCACCGGCACCGGGGCTTCCGGCGAGACCCGGCTGACGTCGCCGTAGACGAAGCGGTCGACCATCAGGTCGCCTACGCAGGCGACGCGCCGGCCGGGCGCCAGGCCCAGGAGGTGCTGGAGCGCTGAGAGGTCCATGAGGGTCAAGGGTGTGCGGCGCGTTGCGGGCGGGGTCAAGCGGCCTGCACCACGCCGTGGATCGCCTTGAGCGTGGCCAGGAGGTCCTTGGCGCCCGCCAGCGGCAGGCAGCTTGGCCCGTCGCACAGCGCCTTGTCCGGCTCCGGGTGGAACTCCAGGAAGACGCCGTCGGCGCCGGCCGCCACCGCCGCCTTGGCCAGCACCGGCACGCCGAAGCGCCGCCCGCCGGTCGAAGCCGAGTTGCTGCGCGGATCGGCCCCGGGGAGTTGCACCGCGTGGGTGGCGTCGATGGTCACCGGCGCGCCGAGCTCCTTCATCTCGTGGATTCCCAGCATGTCGACCATCAGGTTGTTGTAGCCGAAGGAGACCCCGCGCTCGCACAGGATGGTGAAGTCGGCGCCGGTGGCCTCGCGGATCTTGTCGAGGATGTTCTTGCAGTCCCAGGGGGCCAGGAATTGTCCCTTCTTCACATGCAGCAGGCCGCCGGCCGCCAGGGTCGCCCGGGCCGTGGCGATCACCAGGTCGGTCTGGCGGCAGAGGAAGGCCGGGATCTGGACGATGTCGGCGACCGCGGCCACGGCCTGCGCCTGGTCGATCTCGTGCAGGTCGGTGACGATCGGCACGGCGAACTCGCTTTTCACTTTCTCCAGGATGCGCAGGCCCGCCTCCAGACCCGGCCCGCGATAGCTGTGGATCGAGGAGCGGTTGGCCTTGTCGAAGCTCGCCTTGAACACATAGGGCAGGCCCAGGTCGGCGCAGACGCCTTTCAGGTGCTGCGCGGTTTCCAGGGCCAGGCCCTCGTCCTCCAGCACGTTCAACCCGGCGAGCACCACCAGCGGCTGACCGTCGCCGATGGCGAGGTTCCAGCGATCCAGCGTCAAGACAGCCATGGCTTTCCCTTAGAGGTCCGGTGGGTCGGGCGCTAAGTGGCGCGCGCCGCCGGGCTTCACAAGCCTCGAATCCGCATCTACCCGCGTCCGCCGGCTTGGGGCGTCGTATCGTTCTGGCGCCCCGGGGCTCTGGTTTCAGCGTTGAGCGGTGTTATGTTTTGGTACGTGAGCGTTCTGGGGAAGCGAACATGAGCCTGGCGCAGAGTTCCTCTCTGGCCGCCCTGGCCCGGGACCGGCGGGCGTTCCGCCGGTTGCCGCAGTTGCAGGGCGCGCCGGCCGTCTTCAAGGCCGCGGTGCGCCTGATCGCCCGCAATTTCGTGATCGGGTCGGTCACTTTCGTCATGCCGTCTGGCGAGGAGCTCTACATTCCCGGCGTCGAGCCGGGTCCCGACGCCAAGATCGTGATCCGCGATTTCCGCTTCATCCGTCGCGCGCTCGCCGCCGGCGACATCGGGTTCGCCGAGGCCTATATGGCCGGCGAGTTCGACACGCCGAACCTGCCCGACCTGCTCTACGTCTTCGCGGCCAACTGGGACCGGGTGCATCACGTCACCATGGGCAGCCCCCTGACTTGGGCGATCAACCGCATCCGCCACGCCCTGAAGACCAACAGCCGCCAGGGCGCGAAGAAGAATATCCACGCCCACTACGACCTGGGGAACGCCTTCTATTCCCGCTGGCTCGACCCGACGATGACCTACTCGTCGGCGCGCTTTCAGCAGCCCGGCCAGCCCCTGAGCGAGGCCCAGGTCGCCAAGTACCGGGCGCTGTCGCAGACCATGGGCCTGCAGACGGGCCAGAGCGTGCTGGAGATCGGCTGCGGCTGGGGCGGTTTCGCAGAATTCGCCGCCCGCGAGGTCGGCGCCAAGGTCACCGCCATCACCATCTCCGAGGAGCAGTACGCCTTCGCCAAGCAGCGGATGTTCGAAGCCGGCCTCAACGAAAAGGCCGAGATCAAGCTCGTCGACTACCGCGACGTCGACGGCCGCTTCGACCGGGTGGCCTCCATCGAGATGTTCGAGGCGGTGGGCGAGCGCTATTGGCCGACCTACTTCGGCAAGATCCGCGAGAGCCTGACCCCCGGCGGCCGCGCCGGCCTGCAGATCATCACCATCAAGGACCAGTACTTCGACCAGTACCGAAGCCGCGCCGACTTCATCCAGAAGTACGTCTTCCCGGGCGGCATGCTCCCGTCGGAGGAGCGCCTGCGGAAGGTGACCGACAAGGCGGGCCTGGTCTGGACCGCCCTCGACCGCTTCGGCCGGGACTACGCCGACACCCTCGCCGAATGGCATCGCAGCTTCGACGCGGCCTGGAACGACATCCGCCCGCTGGGCTTCGACGAGCGCTTCCGCAAGCTATGGAAGTTCTACCTGAGCTACTGCGAGGCCGGTTTCCGCACCGAGCGGACCAGCGTCGTGCAGCTCGGACTGGCCAAAGCGTAGGTCGCCCCTTCTGCTTGCGCCAAGCTGCGCTTAAGTAGCGGCGATGAGTCCCGCCCGCAGCGTCCTCGACACCATCGGGAACACCCCGTTGATCCGCCTGAACCGCGCGAGCGAGCTCACCGGATGTGAAATCCTCGGCAAGGCCGAGTTCCTCAACCCCGGGCAGTCGGTCAAGGATCGCGCGGCCCTGTTCATGGTCCGCGACGCCGAAGCCAAAGGAACCTTGCGGCCCGGCGGCCGGATCGTCGAAGGCACGGCCGGCAACACCGGCATCGGCCTGGCCCTGGTCGCGAAGGCGCTGGGCTACGCCTGCACCATCGTCGTCCCGCGCAACCAGAGCCAGGAAAAGAAGGACTCCATCCGGCTCTACGGCGCCGAACTGGTCGAGGTGGACCCGGTCCCCTACGCCAACGAGATGAACTACGTGAAGGTTTCCGGCCGCTTGGCGCTGGAGCTTAACGAGACGGAGCCGGCCGGCGCGGTCTGGGCCCAGCAGTTCGACAATGTCGCCAACCGCGAGGCCCATGTGCGGACCACCGGCCCGGAGATCTGGGCCCAGACGGACGGCAGGATCGACGGCTTCATCTGCGCCATCGGCTCCGGCGGCACGCTGGCCGGCGTCGCCCAGGCGCTGCGCGAGAAGAACCCCGGCGTCGCCATCGGCATGGTCGATCCCTACGGCTCGGCGCTCTACAACTACTACACGACCGGCGAGCTGAAATCGGAGGGCGTTTCCATCAGCGAGGGCATCGGGCAAGGGCGGGTCACCGCGAACCTGGAAGGCCTCGCGATCGACAAGGCCTACCGGGTCTCCGACGAGGAGATGATGCTCGCCCTCTTCGACCTGGTGCAGCACGAGGGCCTGGTGATGGGCGGCTCGACCGGCGTCAATGTCGCCGGCGCCATCCATCTGGCCAAGGACCTCGGCCCTGGCCACACCATCGTCACCATGCTGTGCGACTATGGGCAGCGCTACCAGTCCAAGCTCTACAACCCGGCCTTCCTCAGGGAGCACGGCCTGCCGACGCCCGCGTGGATGGAATGAGCGATCCCCTGGTCTCCACCGCCTGGCTGGCCGAACGGCTGGGCTCCGCCGACATCGCCGTCGTCGACGCCACATGGTTCATGCCCGGCGAGGGCAAGACCGGGCGCGAGGCCTATGCCGCGGGCCATATCCCCGGCGCGGCGTTCTTCGACATCGACGAGATCGCCGACCGGTCGAGCGGCCTGCCGCACATGCTGCCCCCCGCCGACGCCTTCGCCGAGGCGGCCGGAACGCTCGGCCTGCGCCGCGACCTGATCACCGTCGTCTATGACGGCCAGGGCATCTTCTCCGCGCCCAGGGTCTGGTGGACGCTGCGGACCATGGGCTTCCCCGAGGTCTTCGTGCTCGACGGCGGCCTGGTCAAATGGCGTGCGGAGGGCCGGCCGATCGAGACCGCCCTGCCCCATCCGGCCGCCACCACCCTCGAACCCGCCTTCGACCCCAGCCTGGTGGCCGATGTGGAGGCCGTGAGGGCCCTGGTCCAGAGCCACGGCGCCCAACTCGTCGATGCGCGGGCCGCCGGGCGCTTCACGGGCGAGGTCCCCGAGCCGCGCGCGGGCTTGCGCAGCGGCCACATGCCCGGCGCCCTGAACGTGCCCTGGGGCGGCCTGATCGAGGCCGACGGCACGATGAAGACCGGTGACGCCCTTCGCGCCGCCTTCCTGGCTGCGGGCGTGGACCTGGACGGCCCGATCGTCACCACCTGCGGCTCCGGCGTCAGCGCCGCCCTGCTGGCCCTGGCCCTGGCCCGCCTGGGCCGCGAGGACGTGGCGGTCTACGACGGCTCGTGGACCGAATGGGGCGGCCGGGCCGATACGCCGGTCGTGACCGGAGCCTGACCGATCGGGATCCGCCTCGCCCGCCTGCCGCTCTAGCGGAACGGGGGCGCGTACAGCAGTCCTGGCTTGGGCGCGTTCCAGAGCGCATTCAGGCCCCGGTCCAGTTTCAGCGAGGAATCCGAGCCGATGTCGCGGCGGAATATCTCGTGATAGGCGCCCACCTGGCGGATCACCTGGAACGCCCAGTCCCGCTTCAGGCCCAGCAAGGCGCCGTAATCCCCGTCCACGCCCAACAGCCGCCGGGTCTGCGGATCGGACGCCGTCTCACGCGCCTGTTCGACGGTCTTGGAGGTCAGACCCAATTCCTCGCCCAGGATGGTGGCGTAGACCGTCCAGCGCACGATGTCGGTCCAGACCGGATCGTTCTGCCGCACCACGGGCCCCAGGGGCTCCTTGGAGATCACGTCGGGCAGGATCACGTGGGCGTTGGGGTTGCTCAGCACCGAGCGCGACCCCGCCAGGGCGGAGATGTCGGCGGTGAAGACGTCGCAGCCGTCGTTCTCGTAGAGCCGCCTGGCCTCGGCCTCGGAGGCCACCACCACGGGCTTGTAGTTCAGGCCGCGCGCCCGGAAGAAGTCGTTGAGGTTGTCCTGGCTGGCGGTGCCCGCCTGGACGCAGATCCGCGCGCCCGACAGCTCCTGGGCGCTGGTCAGGCCCAGCGACTTCGGGGCCAGGAACCCCTGGCCGTCGAAATAGGTGGTGGCCGCGAAGTCGAGCCCCAGGCCCGCGTCGCGGGAGAACGACCACGAGGTGTTGCGGGACAGCAGGTCGACCTGGCCCTTCTGCAGGGCGCTGAAACGGTCCTGGGCGCTGATCGCCGTGAACCGCACCTTGTCGGCGTCGCCCAGCACTGCGGCGGCCACCGCGCGGCAGATGTCGACGTCGAAGCCGCGCCAGTTCCCGCGCAGGTCCGGGAAGGCGAAGCCCGGCAGGCCGGGATTGACCCCGCAGGCCACGTAGCCGCGCTTCCTGACCGCATTCAGCACCTTGCTGGGCGTGGCCTTGTAGCGCACGCCCGCGACATCGGCGCCTTTCAGGACCGGCGTCGGCGCGGGGGCCGGCTTCGAGCCGCCGTCGCAGGCGCTCAAGGTCAGGATCGCAAGCCCCGCCGCGGCCAGCCGCCGGATCATCCGTGCTCCTTGATCGAGCCGCCCTTGCGGCCCTAAGTGCCTCCCGCACTGTCGCCCGCTAGCCTAGGCCCCGCAACCCGTATGCCCCCCAAGACCGGCCGGCCGGCCTCTCACCTCCAGGCCGCAACCCGCCTGATCCGCGCCGGCCATGGCGCGGGCCCCGTGGCCAAGACCGTGGGCCCGCCGGTACAGAAGGGCTCGACCGTCCTGCTGCCCGACGCCGCCAGCCTCTATGACGATGCGAGCCAGCTCACCTACGGCCGCCAGGGCCTGGCTGCGCAGTTCGCCTTGCAGGACGCCCTGGCCGAGCTGGAGAACGCCAAGGCCGTCACCCTCTATCCGTCCGGCCTATCCGCCCTCACCGGCGCCCTGCTGGCGGTGCTGAAGACCGGCGACGAGGTGCTGGTCACCGACGTGATCTACAAGCCCACGCGCCGGTTCTGCGACCATGTGCTGAAGCGGTTCGGTGTCGCCGTGCGCTACTTCGATCCGCGCCAGCCGCCGGAGGAACTGGTCGGCGGCGCCTCGGCGGCCACCCGGCTGATCCTGATGGAATCGCCGGGCTCGCTCAGTTTCGAGATGCAGGACCTGGGCCGCGTCGCCGAACTCGCCCGCGCCCGCGATATCCTGACGGTCGCCGACAACACCTGGGGCGCCGGCTACCTGATGCGGCCGCTGGACCTGGGCGTGGACATCTCGGTGCAGGCGCTCACCAAATACGTCGGCGGCCACTCCGACGTCTTCATGGGCTCGGCGGCGGTGAACGACCCCAGGCTGGTTCACGCCCTGGACGAGGGGATCGTCAACCTGGGCTGGGCGGTGACCGGCGAGGACGCCTACCAGATGCTCCGGGGCCTGCGCACCCTGCCCATCCGCCTGGCGCGGCAAGGGCAGAGCGGCCTGGACGTGGCGGCCTGGCTCCGCACGCGGCCTGAGGTCGCGCAGGTCTTCCATCCGGGGCTTCCCGGCGCGCCCGACCACGACCTGTGGGCGCGGCAGTTCACCGGCGCATCCGGCCTCTTCGCCTTCTCCCTGAAACCGGCGCCGGCCGCCGCGGTCAACGCCTTCCTCGATGCGCTGAGCCTCTTCGGCCTGGGCTTCTCCTGGGGGGGCTTCGAGAGCCTGGCGATCTTCTGCGACCCGCAACTGAAGGTGCGCAGCTTCCAGCCCGACTACGGCGGGCCGCTGATCCGCCTGCACATCGGTCTGGAGGATACGGGCGACCTGATCGCCGACCTGGAGCGGGGCTTCGCGGCCTACGCCGCCGCGGCGAGCTGAGCCGCGGGAACCGGACGCCCGCCAGACGATTGGTCGCCCAGATCCCCCATTGAAGGATTTGGTCATGACCCACACCGACGCCGGCGACGCATTCCGTGGCGAGGCCGAACGGGCCGCCCAGCAGGAACGCAAGATCCAGCATGAGATCGACGCGAAGGAGCCGCGCTCCTTCAAGGGCGAGGACCAGAAACCGATGCAGGCGGGCGCGCGGGAATATCCCGCCCCGCCCTTCCCCAAGCAGCACCTGGAGAAGCCGGGCCTGGAGGCCGATCTCCAGCTCAAGCCCATGTGGGAAGCGCCCTACTACAAGGGCTCCGGCAAGCTGGAGGGCAAGGTCGCCTTGATCACAGGCGCCGACTCCGGCATCGGCCGCGCGGTCGCCGTGCTCTTCGCCCGCGAGGGCGCCGACGTGGCCATCGCCTATCTGGACGAGGACGACGACGCTAAGGCCACCAAGGCCGCGGTCGAGAAGGAAGGCCGCCGGGCCATCCTGATCTCGGGCGACGTGGCCCAGTCGAAGTTCGCCGAGGCCGCCGTGCAGCGCACGGTCAAGGAGTTCGGCAAGCTCGATATCCTGGTGAACAACGCGGCTTTCCAGGAGCATGTCGACGATTTCGAGGACCTCACCGAAGAACACTTCGACCGCACCTTGAAGACCAACCTCTACGGCTACTTCTTCATGGCCAAGGCCGCCGTGCCCCACATGGCCCCGGGCTCAGCGATCGTCATGACCGGCTCGATCACCGGGCTGGTGGGAAACAAGGACCTGCTCGACTACTCGATGACCAAGGGCGGCATCCACGCCTTCACCCGCGCGCTCTCGACCCACCTGATCCGGAAGGGCGTCCGGGTGAACGCGGTCGCGCCGGGGCCTGTCTGGACGCCGCTCAACCCGGCCGACAAGGACGCGGAGCGGACCTCGAAGTTCGGCGGCGACACGCCGATGAAGCGGCCCGCCCAGCCGGAGGAGATCGCGCCGGCCTACGTCTTCCTGGCCTCGCCCCAGACCTCCAGCTACATCACCGGCGAAGTCCTGCCGGTGATCGGCGGCTACAGCGGGGGCTAGACGCTCCTTTGGGGGTAGGAGTGAGCGACGCCGGCCTGGACCGCTTCATGGCGCAGGAGGGGCTGCCGGAGGCCTTTCGCCGGACCGCGGAGTTGGTCTGCGAGCCCCTGGCCGCCCGGGCCCACCGCCGCCGGATCGACCGCAAGCGTTGCGCGGTGATCGGCCTCTGCGGCGCCCAGGGCTCGGGCAAGAGCACCATCGCCAGATATGCCGTGAGCCTCCTGGAGGAGCGCGGCCAGCGCGCCGTCGCCCTGTCGCTGGACGACTTCTACCTGACCCACGAGGCGCGCCGGCGCCTGGCGCGCGAGGTCCACCCTCTGCTGGCTGTCCGCGGGCCGCCGGGCACCCACGACGTGTCCATGGCCGGCGCGGCCGTCGACCAGTTGCGCAGCAAGGGCAAGGCCGTCCTGCCCCGCTTCGACAAGGCCACGGACAACCGCGCGCCGCGCGCCGCCTGGTCCACGGTCGCCTCGCCGGTGGATGTGATCATCCTGGAGGGCTGGTGCGTCGGCGCGGTCAGCCAGGGCCGCGCGGCCCTGGCGACGCCGGTCAACGCCCTGGAACGGGACGAGGACCCCAAGGCCGTCTGGCGCACCTACATCAACGACCAGCTCGACGGCCCCTACCAGACCCTGTTCGGCCGGCTGCATGACCTGGTCCTGCTGCAGGCGCCCGGTTTCGACGTGGTCGCCGGCTGGCGCGAGGAGCAGGAAGCCAAGCTCCGGGCGAAGGGCGCCGGCGGCATGACTCCTGACGAAATCGCCCGCTTCGTCGCCTTCTACGAGCGCCTGACCCGCTGGATCCTGGCCGAAATGCCCGGCCGGGCCGACTGGGTTGTCACGCTCGACAAAGAGCGAAATCCTTACGTCTGATCGATCGTATAGGGTCATGCGCCATGAGCATCCGGAACGCCCTGGCCCTCGCCGCAGCCGCCTTGGCCTTCGGCGGAGCCGCGCAGGCCCAGCCGGCCGCGCCACCCGCCAAGCCGGCGGAGCCTGGGAGCACAGTCAGCGGCATCGTGGTGCAAGCCCTGCCGAAGAAAAGCTGTTCGTCCCGTGACAAGGAATGCATCGCCCTGGTGGTGGCGAACCTGAAGCAGAACTACCCCGAACAGCTGAAGGCCTTCTGTTTCCAGTGGAAGACCCAGGCCCTCCGGAGCGAGTGGGTCAATGATCAGCTGATCGAGAGTCTCGGCGGGGCCACCCCTCCGACGCCTGCCGCCTTCGGCGTCAATTCGGCGGTCGCGCAGGCCTGCGCCGAAGATAAGCCTGCCCGCAAATAACCGCTGGCGCGCCCTGCAGGACTCGAACCTGCAACCGCTCGCTTAGAAGGCGAGTGCTCTATCCGGTTGAGCTAAGGGCGCCGAAGCCGGCGTCAATGCGTCCACGGAACCTTGCGGCCGAAGGCGAAATTGTCGGCATAGGCCTTGATGATCCGTTTTGCGGGCTTGGGATCGATCAGCTGGAAGGCGATGCCGTGCTGGTCGGCATAGCGCACGGCCTCCTCCTTGGTCTCGAAGGCCAGCCGCACCTGGCCCTCGGTGTCCGCGGTCTGGGTCCAGCCCATCAACGGGTCCTGCCGTCTGGCGTCCGTCGGCTCGAACTCGAGCACCCATTCGCTGGACTTGGCCTTGCCCGACTGCATGGCGGTCTTGGATGGGCGGAAGATGCGCGCGAGCATGGAAATCCTTCGATCCTCTAGAGCCCTTCCCGCTCAGGTTGGATCAACCTGAGCGGAGGAGAAGGCCCCAAATATAGCCGGCTTGGTCGGGGCGGCAGGATTTGAACCTGCGACCCTCTGCTCCCAAAGCAGATGCGCTACCAGGCTGCGCTACGCCCCGAGGGCGCCGGCGGCCCTGCGATATAAGCGTTTTGCCCTTTCGGCAACGGACGCCGCCGACTTAGCCCCCCGCGCCCGCCAGGCGCCGCCCTATCGCTCACGGCTCATCAGCTTGAAGATGCCCGAGCAGCGGACCACGTCGTGGCCGCCGACATAGGCGCGGCCCTCGGCGAAGGCGACGTCGCGGGTCGCCCGCGTCAGCCTCGCCTCGCCCATTACCCATTCGCCGACGCGGGCCATATGCAGGAAGTCGATGGAGAGGTGGATTGTCACCCCGGTCTTGCCCGTGCCGCGGAACACCGCGCCGGCCAGCACCCCGTCCATGAAGGCCGACAGCATGCCGCCATGCACCAGCCCCAGGCCGTTGGCATGGCGCCTTCGGGCAAAGAAGGCCTGTTCGGCGAGCTCGCCCTCGCCAGGGCGATGGAAGTAGGGCCCGTTCAGCGTCGAGAAGCCGCCGCGGCCCTCGGCGGGGACGTAGCCGGCGGGCGGCGGCGAGCCCTCGTCGTCAGCCGGCCCGCTCAATGGGCCGGGCCCTTGGGCGGAACCAGGCGGATCTCGTAGAGGTGCGGCCAGTACTTGCCGGTGACGAACAGCCGGTCGTGCTCCCGGTCGTAGGCGATGCCGTTCAGCACGGCGTCCGGATTGCCCGCGCCGGCCGTCTCGGGCAGGCCGGTCAGATCGATCCAGGCTTTCACCCGGCCGCTCGCCGGATCGATGCGCGCGATGCGGTTGGTCTGCCAGATGTTGGCCAGCACCTCGCCCCTGACCCATTCCAGCTCGTTGAGGTTGGCGACCGGGCGGCCGTCGGCGGTCACCGGCACCCGGCGCAGTTCCCGGAAGGTGGCGGGGTCCAGGATGCGCAGCGAGGCCGTCCCGTCGCTCATGATCAGGTGGACGCCGTCCTGAGTCAGCGCCCAGCCCTCGCCGGGGTAGTGGAAGGTCGACGTCTTGGTGAAGGTCTTGAGATCCCAGCGGAAGCCGGTCTGGTCCTGCCAGGTCAGGCTGACGATCTCCGAGCCCCAGTTGACGATGCCCTCGCCGAACATCTGCGGCGGGATCGCCTGGGACTGCAGCACGCGGCCGTCGCTCAGGCGCACCCGGCGGATGCTCGACTGACCGGGGATGCCCGTACTCTCGTAGAGGTCGCCGCGCAGGTAGAAGAGCCCCTCGGTGAAGGCGCCCGTATCGTGCGGATAGACGTGGACGACCTTGAAGCCGTCGACCGGGACCGCCGCGGCCGCGGGCGGGGCCAGGCAGGCCGCCGCGCCGAGGGCCAGGAGCATCCGGAGCAGGCGGCGGAACAGGTGTGGCACGCACGACTCCGAGGCGCGGGAACAGGCCCATCCTTACGGGGAGCGGTCGGCGGCAGGCAAGGCCGCCTTTGCGGGCGGCCTCAGTCGAGCTGCGAACTCTCGATCTCGGCCACCACCAGGCCCTTGGGGCCCTCGGCGAAGCGCACCATGACGTCGTCGCCGGGCTGCAGGTCTTCCATGCCCGAGCGGCGCAAGGTCTCGATGTGCACGAAGATGTCGCCCGGCTCGGCGTCGCGCACGACGAAGCCATAGCCCTTGGTGCGGTTGAACCACTTCACCTTGGCCCGCTCCAGCGGCCCGGAGGCCGCCGGCGCGCGGCGCGGCGCACGGGTGGCGAAGTCGCCGCGCAGGAAGGCTTCGCGCTCGCCGCGGAAACCGCCCTCACGCGATCGCCGTTCGGCCGCTGGCGGCGCAGCGCTCTCGTCGATCTCAACGACCTCCGCCACCTGCCAACCCTTCGGGCGGCGCACCACGTCGCAGGTGATGACGGCGCCTTCCGGCGCGTTCTCGCGCCCGCAACTGCGCAGGCTGGTCACATGCAGGAGGACATCCTTCAGGTCGGTCTGGCTGGGGTCGTCCGGGACGATGAAGCCATAGCCCTTGCCGGCGTCGAACCACTTGACGCGACCGCTGATACGCAGCGCCTCAATCGGCGGCGCTTCCACATGCTCGACTTCGTAACCAGCCATCTGCCCCTCGGCCCGTTACTCTCCGATCCCGACATCGGACTGAGCCAACTATAACACTGTTCTCGTAACGGCGTGCGCGTCAACGGCGAAAATGCGCGCGCCGGGGGAATCGGCGCGACTTGCCGCGATTTCGGGCAGTCCGCGTGGCAGTCCCTAGGGGAGTCGAACCCCTCTCTCCAGGTTGAAAACCTGGCGTCCTAACCGATAGACGAAGGGACCGCGTGACGCGAAGGGCGGCTCTATATCCGCCTTCCCGAGGGGGTGCAAGGCTGTGGCTTTGCCATCAGGCCCTGCGCGGATCGGCCACGTCCTCGATCTCGAATTCGACGCCGGCCCTGCCCTGCCAATCGTCCGGCTTCAGACGGCCCGCGACGTGCACGGCGCCGCCCTCGGCCATCAGCCGCCGGCCCGCCTCGGAACCCTCGACGCGCCAGGCCACCGCCTTCAGCTTCCCGCCCGAGCCGTCGGTCAGCGTGCAGCGCACATGGCCGCCGCGCAGCGCCATGGGCCGCTCCACGCGCGCGTCGGCGAGCGCGAAGCTCGGTTCGACATTGCCCGGGCCGAACGGGGCCATGCGCTGGAAGTCCTGCCACAGCGCCCGGTCGGCGCCGCGGGTGGTGACCAGGGCGTCGATCTCCAGGGCGTCCTCGGCCGCCGCGGCCTCGGTTTCCGCCGCCAGCCGCTCGCAGAGGAAGGCGCGCAGCTCGGGGATCGTGTCCGGCCGCACCGACAGGCCCGCGGCCATGGCGTGGCCGCCGCCGGCCAGCAGCAGGCCCTCGTCATAGGCCGCCTGCACGGCGCGCCCGAGGTTCACGCCCGGCTGCGAGCGGCCGGACCCCTTGCCGACATTGGCCGCGCGGTCGACGCCCACCACGACCACGGGCTTGCGGTACTTCTCGCGCAGACGGCCGGCGACGATGCCGATGACGCCGGGGTGCCAATCGTCCTGCGCCACCAGCAGCATGGGCGCGTCCGGCGCATTGCTCTCGGTTTCGATGTGGGCGATCGCCGCCTCGGTGACCTCTCGTTCCACCTCCTTGCGCGAGGCGTTGAGCCCGTCGAGTTCGAGGGCCAGGGCCGCAGCCTCCTTGGGATCGTCGGTGGACAGCAGCCGCGCGCCCAGGTCGGCGCGGCCGATCCGCCCGCCGGCGTTGATCCGCGGACCCAGGATGAAGCCCACGTGGAAGACCGACGCGGGCCCCTGCCCCTTGGCCACGTCCATCAGCGCCTTCAGGCCGGGATTGCGCCAGCCGGACATCACCTTCAGCCCCTGGGCCGCCAGGGCCCGGTTGAGGCCGCGCAGTTCGGTCACGTCGCAGATCGCGCCCATGGCGGCGAGGTCCAGCCATTGGCGAATGTCCGGCTCGGCCCGCTCACCGAACAGGCCGCGGCGGCGGGCCTCGCGGTTGAGCGCCGCCAGCAGCACGAAGGTCACCCCGGCCGCCGCCAGATGCCCCTGCCCCGACACGCAGTCCGGCCGGTTGGGGTTCACCAGGGCCGCCACGTGCGGGATCTCCTCGCCGCGCATCAGGTGGTGGTCGATCACCACCACCTCCAGGCCGATCTCGGCGGCGCAGGCCAGGGCGTCGTGCGCGGCGGCCCCGCAGTCGACGGTGATCACCAGCTCCGCGCCCTCGGCCTTCAGGCGGCGGAAGGCGGCGGGCGACGGGCCATAGCCCTCCAGGATGCGGTCGGGCACATAGATAGGCAGGTCGTGGCCGAGCGCTCGGAACCAGCGCACCAACTGCGCCGCCGACGAGGCGCCGTCCACGTCATAGTCGGCGAACACCACCAGCGGCCGTTTCTGCTCTAGAGCGCTGACCAGCACATCGGCGGCGCGGTCCATGTCGGTGAAGCTCGAGGGATCGGGGAACAGCGCCTTCAGGGTCGGATTGAGGTAGGTCTCGGCCTGGTCGGCGCCGACGCCGCGGGCCGCCAGCGCCCGGGCCAGGGGCTCGGACAAGCCATGGCCAAGCTGATGGCGGCGCACCAGCTCGGCGTCCGCCGGCCGCTCACGCCACAGCCGCCCGCTGAGCGAGCGCACGACGCCGAGATAGCCCAATGGGGCGCCGCCGTCCGCCAACTGCCGCTCCACTCAAGGTCCAGACGCGCACTATCGGCCCGCCGTGGGCGAGTCGCCAGGATTGGATGGCGCGCGGCTGCGTCAGAAGCGGACGGAGCCCCTCAACCGCTAATTCCCTCTTCAGGGGAATCGACGTGACTCGAACGCAAACGTTAACTCACCTGAAGCTTGACCGTGCGCCGGCGAAGCCTGGATGGCACGGCGTCACAAGCCATGGGGTGGATAGATGAGTTTCAAAATGTTGGCGGCCGGCGCGGCGTTGGCGCTCGGCCTGATGGGCGCGACCGCCCACGCCCAGACCGCGGCCAGTTCGGTCGACTATGGGCAGATCCACGGCACGTTCACGATCACCGACGACGGCGCGGATGTCCTGAACGTCAATCCCGGCGACTCCATTACCGTCACCGGCGACTGGAGCGCGGCGGACACGAACAACGGCTACTGCCCCGACTGCGTCATCCAGCTATATCTGGCTGGCCTGCCGGGTCTGCCTGTTCAGGCCGACCTCTACAGCGGCGGCATCTTCAACAACCTCAGCGGCAGGTACTCGCTGACGTTCGACGCCCCGACCACCGCGGGAACCTACTATCTCGGTGGGGCCTCCTCGCTCCAATTCCATTTCATTGGGATCGACGGCGGCGCGAACGGCGCCGGCCTCGTCAATTATCAGATCAATGTCGGCGAGGCCGTGCCGGAACCGGCGGCCTGGGCGATGATGCTGATGGGCTTCGGCGGCCTGGGCGCGCTCCTGCGCAACCGTCGCAGCCGAGTGGCTCTGGCGGCCTGATCCTCCGATCCGGATGGTAAGACCGAGCCCCGGCCGCCTTCGGCGCGCCGGGGTTCTCTATTGCGGCCGACCGCGCAGGGACCCGCTTGGAGTCGGCCTGCCCCTAGACCGGCCGCTTCATCCGCACTTCGCGGGAGGTGCGGGTGGCGGAGTTCAGCACCAGGGTGTGGGTGTGGACGAAGCCGCCCTCGACCTTTACGCCGTCGAGCAAGGCCCCGTCGGTGACGCCGGTGGCGGCGAAGATGGCGTCGGCGCGGACCATCTCGTGCAGGTCGTACTTGCGGTCGAGGTCCTTGATGCCGACGCGGGCGGCGCGGGCGCGCTCGTCGGCGTTGCGGAAGACGAGCCGGCCCTGGAACTGGCCGCCGACGCACTTCAGCGCCGCGCAGGCCAGCACGCCCTCGGGCGCGCCGCCCTGGCCGACGTAGAGGTCGACGCCGGTCGAGGGATCGGCGGTGTTCATCACCCCGGCCACGTCGCCGTCGGTGATCAGGTAGATGCGGCAGCCCACCGAGCGCAGGCTGGCGATGATCTCCGCATGGCGCGGGCGGTCGAGGACGCAGACGGTCAGCTCTTCCGGCGGCACGCCCTTGGCCTTGGCCAGCGCCTTGACGTTGTCGGCGGGCGACTTGTCGAGGTCGATCACGCCGGCCGGATAGCCCGGGCCGCAGGCGATCTTGTCCATATAGGTGTCGGGCGCGTTGAGCATGGTGCCCTTCGGCGCCCAGGCCATCACCGCCAGCGCATTGGCCATGGCCTTGGCGGTGAGCGTCGTGCCCTCCAGCGGGTCGAGGGCGATGTCGATCTTGTGCTTGCCGCCCTTGCCGACCTTTTCGCCGATGTAGAGCATCGGCGCTTCGTCGCGCTCGCCCTCGCCGATGACGATCTCGCCGTCGAGGTCGAGGTCGTTGAGCGCCGTGCGCATGGCGTCGACGGCGGCCTGGTCGGCCGCCTTCTCGTCGCCGCGGCCGACCATCTTCCAGGCCGCGATGGCGGCGATCTCGGTGACGCGGACCGCTTCCAGCACCAGGCTGCGGTCGAGGACTTCGGAACTCATGTTCTTCTCACGTCTCCGGATTTCATCAGATGCGGGCGATGCGTAGCAGTCTCGGGCGGTCCAGCACAGCCGGGAGACCGGCGATCCGCTCGATCGCGACCTTGAGCACGCTTTCGGCCACCGCGTGGGTGGTGAGCACGATGGGCACGCCGCCCTTCAGGATGTCGGGGGCGTCGGCGACCGGCTTCTGCAGGAAGCTCTCGATGGAAACGCCGGCCTCGGCCAGGGTTTCGGAGACCGCGGCGATCACGCCCGGCTCGTCCTTGACCGACAGGCGCAGGTAGGCGCGGCCGATGCTCTTCGACGGGTCGACCGGGGTGAAGGGCGAAAGCGCGCCCGCCGGGGCCTGGAAGACGGGGCGGACGGCGCCAGCCATCACGTCGGCGATGTCGGCGGCGACCGCGGCGGCGGTGGGGCCCGCGCCCGCGCCGGGGCCCTGGACGAAGATGCGGCCGATGCGGGTCCCCTCGATGAAGAGGGCGTTCAGCGCTCCGCCGGCCTGGGCCAGCGGGTGGTCCAGCGGCGCCAGCGACGGATGCACCCGCACCAGCACCCCGTCCGGCGAGCGGTCGGCCGAGGCCACCAGCTTGATCCGGTAGCCGAGGTCGCGGGCCAGCCGGATGTCCAGCAGGTCGACGCTCTCGATGCCCTCGATCTCGGCCGCGGCGTAGTTGGGCGCGCAGCCGAAGGCCAGGGCCGCCAGGATGGAGATCTTGTGGGCCGCGTCGAAGCCGCCCACGTCCATGGTCGGGTCGGCCTCGGCGTAGCCCAGACGCTGCGCCTCTCCGAGCACTTCGGCGAAGGAGCGGCCGGTCGCCTCCATCTCGGTCAGGATGTAGTTGCAGGTGCCGTTGAGGATGCCGGCCACCGACTTGATGTCGTCGCCGACCAGCGCCTCGCGGACCATCTTCACCGCCGGCACCCCGCCCATCACGGCGGCCTCGAACAGCAGCGGCACGCCCTGCCCTTCGGCGAGCGCCGCCAGTTCCGCGCCGTGCTCGGCGATCAGGGCCTTGTTGGCGGTGACCACGGGCTTACCGGCGCGCAGGGCGGCCTCCACCGCGGCCTTGGCCGGGCCGTCGGAGCCGCCGATCAGCTCGACGAAGATGTCGGTCTCGCCGGAGGTCGCCAGCGCCACCGGATCGTCGAACCAGGGCAGGCCCGAGATGTCGAAGGGCCGCGGCCGCGAGCGCGACCGGGCCGAGACGCCCGTCACGGCGGCCCGCCCGCCCGCCGGCGCGAAGTCGGGCCGATCCGCCAGGAAGGTCAGGAGCCCCGTCCCGACCGTCCCCAGGCCCGCGACGCCGACGCGCCAGATGCGTTTGTCGCTCATCCGCCTACGCTCCTCCGGACCTTCGTCGCGATGCCCCGCCCTGACCGGCTCGCCGCGCCGAAGCCTTTGCGAAGGCGGGTCATTGGGCCGCCAGGGTATTGTGGGCGCGGGCCAGGATGTCGTCGGACTGGCTGAGGAACTTCTTCACATTGCGGGCGGCCTGGCGGATGCGGTGCTCGTTCTCCACCAGGCCCACGCGCACGAAGCCCTCGCCATATTCGCCGAAGCCGACGCCCGGCGCCACGGCCACGCCGGCCTCCTCGATCAGCAGCTTGGAGAACAGCAGCGAGCCCGCTTCCTTGAACTGCTCGGGCACCGGGGCCCAGGCGAACATCGAGGCGCTGGGCGAAGGGATCTCCCAGCCGGCGCGCTTCATGGTCTCCACCAGCACGTCGCGGCGGGACTTGTAGATGGCGCGGATCTCATCGACGCAGTCCTGCGGCCCGTTGAGCGCCGTGGCCGCGGCCACCTGGATCGGGGTGTAGGCGCCGTAGTCGAGGTAGGACTTCACCCGCGCCAGGGCCGCGCAGATCCGCTCGTTGCCCACCACCATGCCGACCCGCCAGCCGGCCATGGCGTAGGTTTTGGAGAGCGAATTGACCTCGACGGCGATGTCCTTGGCGCCTTCGACCTGCAGCACCGAGGGCGGCGGGTTGTCGTCGAAGTAGATCTCCGAATAGGCGATGTCGCTGATCACCAGCATCTCGTGCTTCTTCGCGAGCGCGATGGCGTCCCTGTAGAAATCCAGGTCGACGCACTGGGCCGTCGGATTGGACGGGTAGCTGAGGATCAGCACCGTCGGCGGCGGAACCGAGTGCTTCACCGCCCGGCTGACGCCCGAGAGGTAGTCCTCGGGGCTCAGCGCCGGCACGTGGCGGATCACCCCGCCGGCCATGATGAAGCCGTAGGCGTGGATCGGATAGGCCGGGTTGGGGCAGACGATCACGTCGCCGGGCGCGGTCAGCGCCTGGGCGAGGTTGGCGAAGCCCTCCTTGGACCCCAGAGTGGCGATCACCTCGGTGTCGGGGTTCAGCTTCACGCCGAAGCGGCGGTCGTAGTAGCCGGCCATGGCCCGCCTGAGGCCGACGATGCCCTTGGACGCCGAATAGCGGCCGGCCTTGGGATCGCGCGCGGTCTCGACCAGCTTGTCGACGATGTGCTTGGGCGTCGGCATGTCGGGATTGCCCATGCCGAAGTCGATGATGTCCACACCCTGGGCGCGCAGGCGCGCCTTGATGCGGTTGACCTCCTCGAGGACGTAGGGCGGGAGGCGGCGTATGCGGTGGAAGTCGGGGGTCATGTCGAAGTCTTGCGCCGCTCAAAGGCCCGAGTGCGGCTCTCTTCGGAGGTGAAGGCGGGCATGGATAGACTCCGGGCGGGAGCCAGCCAAGCCATGGTTCGATGAATTTTCAGCCTCCGCGGGGTCCTATCTCTTGGCCGGCGGAGGCGGTGTAGCTCGCGCCTTCAGGTCCTTGGCGAAGGCCTCGGTGTCGGCGGGCTGCGCCGGCGGGAGGATCGGGCCTGCGTCGATGCGGGCCTGGGCGGCGAAGGCCTCGGTGCCGTTCAGCACCCAGGTGGAGTCGGCGGTGGCGGCGGCCAGCTTGGCCGCATCCGCCTCCACGCGCCCGGCGTCGACGCCATATTGCTTGATCGGGCGCACGCCCACCGGGGCCTTGGGGAAGTTTACGAAGGTCGGATAGGGCGCGTTGGGACGGACGCTTGCGGCCACCTCGGCGGCCACCGGCGAGCGCGGGTCGACGATGGCGTCCTTGAACGGATTGGCCACGCAGCCCGACAGCAGGACGCAGCCGGCCGCGCCCGCAGCCAAAGCGCTGCGGCGTGCGTTCACAAAAGGGCTCGACCGCGTCGTCATTTTCCGATCCGGTCTTAAGCGATGATCGAGACAGGCGAAAGGGCGCGCGCGCTTTCCGCCGCGGGAGGATGATCTAATGAGCGAGCGAACCTCGCCCAAGAAGGGCGGCAAGACGCCCAAGGCCAAGGGCGCCGGCAAGGCGGCCAAGGCCAAGGTCGCGCCCAAGCTTG